>NZ_CP036175.1:5491804-6183608 GCF_003261575.2 Klebsiella huaxiensis
TTGGAAAATTTTCATTGTTGTCTCCTGCCAGGGTTACGCTCTTGTGGTGCCACAGTTAGCCCACGTACCGGGAGCGCAAATTTTAATGCCCTGAAACTATAGTCCAGAATCTGAGTGATACCCAGTATGTATAAGTTTATTTACTCTTTGATGACATTAATTCAGAGTTTTCGTTTCAGGCATCCGATGAAGGTAGTATAAGTTGCCGATTTTGGACGAATTTGTGCGTTAACCCGCAAACTGGCACCATCATTGCGGGTAATGCTGATAGATCGCACTTATGATTAAACAAGACCAAGTGGTCGGATCACCTGCAAAGATAAAAAAGGAAACACCATGACCCTACGTAGATTACTGGCCGTTTCATGTCTCCTGTTCCCGTTGATGGCGTCGGCGCATAACTTTGTCGACGGTCAGCGCGTCGCGCCGGTCGGCGTGGCAGACCGGGGAGAATTAGTGCTGGATAACGATAAGTTTAGTTATAAAAACTGGAATAGCGCCCAGTTGGCAGGAAAAGTGCGCGTCGTACAGCACATTGCCGGACGCTCTTCGGCAAAAGAAAAAAATGCGACCTTAATTGAAGCAATTAAAAGCGCGAAGTTCCCGCACGATCGCTATCAAACCACCACCATCGTCAATACCGACGATGCTATCCCCGGTTCGAGTATGTTTGTCCGCAGCAGTATTGAGAGCAATAAGCAGCTCTATCCGTGGTCGCAGTTTATTGTCGACAGTAATGGCGTGGTGCGCAAAGCGTGGCAGCTTAATGAAGAGAGTTCCGCGATCGTGGTGCTGGATAAAGACGGCCGCGTGCAGTGGGCCAAAGACGGCGCGCTCACTCAGGAGGAAGTGCAGCAGGTTGTCGCCCTGCTGCACAAACTGCTTAATAAATAGAGACCCGGAAGCCGGGGTTGAGGAACGATTCACGCGGCGTATAGTCCAGTGTACGCCCCTGCCAGTCGTGAACGTGCGCCCCGGCTGCGCTGGCAACGGCGTGACCCGCTGCGGTGTCCCAGGTACAGGTCGGCCCGAAACGCGGATAAAGCTGGGCCTGGCCTTCAGCCACCAGGCAGAACTTGAGCGAGGAACCTATTGAGGTGGTCTGGTGTTCACCAAGCTGCTCCAGATACTCCTGCAGCTCCGGGTCATTGCCGTGGGAGCGGCTAATCACCACCAGCGGCGGACGCGCATCGCGGACCTGAATCTGCTTACGCACGCCACACTCTTCTTTCCAGGCTTTGCCCTTCTCCGCGCTGTACATCATCTTCATCACCGGAGCATAGACCACGCCAAGCGTCGGTTTACCGTTTTCAATCAAAGCAATGTTGACGGTAAACTCGCCGTTACGTTTGATAAACTCTTTGGTGCCGTCCAGCGGATCCACCAGCCAGTAGCGCTGCCAGTGTTGACGAACCTCCCAGGCCGGCGGGTCTTCTTCCGACAGAACCGGGATATCAGGAGTCAGGGACTGCAGGCCGCTGATAATCACTTTATGCGCCGCAATGTCCGCTGCCGTAACCGGAGAATCGTCCTTCTTGCTGGCAACGTCCATCGGCTGTTTTCCATCGTACACTTCCATGATGGCATCACCTGCGGTCCGTGCAAGCTGACATACTTGTTCTAACATTCTCCACCTCATCTGATTACAGTGGCGTTAACTCGTTGTTTTATTTATATCGCATCATAGTAAGTTCCGCTATCTGTGATAACGCTGGCGGTTTCATTCAGCGCTTTTATGGCATGATTCACATTTCTGTAAGCAACAGAATGTAAATACATTTTCTTCTGTGTCATTGCTCATAAAAAAGGACGCCACTGATGATTAAGTTTAGCGCAACGCTGCTGGCCACGCTGATCGCCGCCAGCGTAAATGCGGCAACGGTCGATTTGCGGATCATGGAAACCACCGATCTGCACAGTAATATGATGGACTTTGACTATTACAAAGACAGCGCAACGGAAAAATTTGGTCTGGTGCGAACCGCATCGCTGATTGAAAAAGCGCGTCAGGAAGCCAAAAATAGCGTACTGGTCGATAACGGCGACGTCATTCAGGGTAGCCCGCTGGGCGACTATATGGCGGCGAAAGGATTGAAAGACGGGGACGTTCATCCGGTCTACAAGGCGATGAATACCCTGGACTATGTTGTAGGTAACCTCGGCAACCATGAATTTAACTACGGCCTCGATTTCCTGCACAAAGCGCTGGCTGGCGCAAAATTCCCCTACGTTAACGCCAACATCATCGATACCAAAACCGGCAAACCGATGTTTACGCCTTATCTGATTCAGGATACTCAGGTTCAGGATAGCGACGGCGAAACACAAACGCTACGTATTGGCTACATCGGCTTCGTACCGCCGCAGATTATGACCTGGGATAAAGCCAACCTTAGCGGCAAAGTGACCGTCAACGACATTACCGAAACCGCACGCAAGTTTGTCCCACAAATGCGTGAGGAAGGCGCGGATGTGGTAGTGGTGATCGCCCACTCCGGCCTCTCCGCCGATCCGTATCAGGCCATGGCGGAAAACTCGGTTTACTATTTAAGCCAGGTTCCCGGCGTGGATGCCATTATGTTCGGTCACGCGCATGCCGTCTTCCCGAGCAAAGACTTTGCCAGCATTAAAGGTGCAGATATCGCCAAAGGTACGCTGAACGGCGTTCCGGCGGTCATGCCGGGCATGTGGGGTGATCATCTTGGGGTGGTCGATCTGGTACTGAATAACGACGCCGGTAAATGGCAGGTTACCGGCGCGAAAGCCGAAGCGCGTCCAATCTATGATTCGGTCGCGAAAAAATCACTGGCGGCGGAAGACAGCAACATGGTGGCGGTACTTAAAGCCGACCATGACGCCACTCGTGAGTTTGTCGGTATACCGATTGGTAAATCCTCGGACAATATGTATAGCTACCTGGCGCTGGTACAGGACGACCCGACCGTACAGGTGGTGAATATGGCGCAAAAAGCCTACGTCGAGCACTATATTCAGGGCGACCCGGACCTGGCGAAGCTGCCGGTGCTCTCCGCCGCCGCGCCGTTTAAAGTGGGCGGACGTAAAAACGACCCGGCCAGCTTTGTTGAAGTGGAAAAAGGCCAGCTCACCTTCCGCAACGCCGCCGACCTTTACCTGTATCCCAACACCCTGGTGGTGATGAAGGTCAGCGGCAAAGAGGTCAAAGAGTGGCTGGAGTGCTCCGCCGGGCAGTTCAATCAGATTGACCCCACCAGCAGCAAGCCGCAGTCTTTAATTAACTGGGACGGCTTTCGCACCTATAACTTTGATGTTATTGACGGCGTAAACTACCAGATTGATATCACCCAACCGGCGCGCTACGACGGCGAATGTAACAGCGTTAATCCGCAGGCCGAGCGCATTAAAAACCTGACCTTTAACGGCAAGCCGATTGACCCAGGCGCCATCTTCCTCGTTGCGACCAACAACTACCGCGCCTACGGCGGTAAATTCCAGGGAACTGGTGAAGATCATATTGCTTTCGCTTCACCGGATGAGAACCGCTCGGTGCTGGCGGCGTGGATTGGCGCGGAGTCGAAGAAAAACGGCGAGATCCATCCGGCGGCAGATAACAACTGGCGTCTCGCGCCTATCAACAGCACCGTACCGCTGGATATTCGCTTTGAGACTTCACCAGGTGACAAAGCCGCCGCGTTTATTAAAGAGAAAGCACAGTATCCGATGCACCAGGTGGCGACCGACGAGATTGGTTTCGCCATTTATCAGCTGGATTTGAGTAAGTAATCCCGTGCTCGCCGGGAACTCTCCCGGCTCACGCTACCTGCTCGTGGTTCGCCAGAACCGCGGGCAGATTCAGTTCTATCCAGTCAGCCAGTTCCGCCACCTTCTCACTCACCTGCTCGCCGAGCGGAGTCAGACTATATTCTACGTGTGGCGGCACCACCGGATAGGACACGCGATCGATAAATCCATCCAGCTCCAGCGCCTGCAGCGACTGGGCCAACATCTTTTCGCTCACGCCGCCTATCTTGCGGCGCAGATCGCTAAACCGATGGGTGCCATCACGCAGGGCCACCAGAATCAGTACGCCCCAGCGGCTGGTCACATGCTTGAGCACTTCGCGTGAAGGGCACTGTTCGGCAAACAGGTTGCCGTTGCGTAGCTGCTCACTCAACGTCAGATTCGCCATATTCATACTTACCTTTTTGTGCGTACTTACTAAAAGTTAGTTAAGGTGTTAGCTTACCACAACTACTCATGAACACGAAGGAGAAGACCCATGATCGCAATCACTGGTGCTACCGGCCAGCTTGGCCAACACGTCCTGGAAAACCTGTTAAACACCGTTCCTGCCGGGCAGATTGTCGCCATTGTGCGTAATCCTGCCAAAGCCGAATCTCTGAGCCAACGAGGCGTAGTGGTTCGTCAGGGCGACTACAGCGATGAAGCCGCGCTGACCGCCGCCCTGCAGAACGTCGACAAACTGCTGCTGATCTCATCGAGCGAAGTGGGCCAGCGCGCCGTTCAGCATCGCAACGTCATTAACGCCGCCAAGGCCGCTGGCGTGAAATTTATCGCGTATACCAGCCTGTTGCACGCCGATACATCCCCGCTGGGGCTGGCAGATGAACATGTCGCCACCGAGAAAATGCTCGCTGACTCCGGCATTGCGTATGCCCTGCTGCGCAACGGCTGGTACACCGAAAACTACCTCGCCAGCGCGCCGCCATCGATTGAGCATGGCGTGTTTATCGGCGCCGCCGGTAACGGCAAAATCGCCTCCGCCACCCGCGCTGATTACGCCGCCGCGGCCGCTCGCGTTATCGCCGAAGAGGGCCATGCCGGAAAAGTGTATGAGCTGGCGGGCGATGAGGCGTGGACTCTGAGCGAACTTGCTGCGGAGCTGAGCAAACAAAGCGGTAAAAATGTCGTGTATCAAAACCTCAGTGAAGCCGACTTCGCCGCTGCGCTGAAAGGCGTCGGCCTGCCTGCTGGTCTGGCTGATATGCTGGCCGACTCTGATGTTGGCGCATCAAAAGGCGGCCTGTTTGACGACAGCCACACCCTGAGCGCACTGATTGGCCGCCCTACCACTACGCTTGTTGAGAGCATCAAAGGCATTCTGTAACTGTTACATACTGGTTAATTTTTGTAGCATCCCGGCGGGCCATCCTCAATAATGAAAGGATGTCTGTCGGGAGTGATTACATGCAAGGCGTACCAGAACAGTTCAATGATGAAAAAGACAGCGCGCGCTTTCGCCACCTGGCGCAGGTGCCCGGCGTCGAACTGTACCATGCCCATATCTCCCGCTATGCCTTTGAACCACACACCCATGAAGCCTTTGGTATTGGCGCGATAGAGTTCGGTGCCGAGCGTTTTCGCTATCGCGGCAGCCAGCACGTGGCGTCGGTCAACTCCATCGTGACCATGAACCCCGATGAACTGCATACCGGAGAGGCGGAAACCGCCGATGGCTGGCGCTATCGAATGATATATCTCGATCCGGAGATGCTGGAAGAGGTGACCGGCGTGCGCCACTGGTGGTTCAGCGACGTGGTGCGCCAGGATCCGCTGCGCTCCCGGCAAATTGGCAATTTGATCTACGGCCTGTGGCACACCGACGATCCGCTGGCGCAGCAGGGTCTGCTGCTGGATTTAATCGACACCTTCCGTCCGTTCGCCCACCACGCCGCTCTATTGCCCGAGGCTGCTCACCGCTTTGAGCGCGTACGCGAATATCTGCACGACAACTATATGCGCACAGTTACCCTGGATGAGCTGGCGCAGGTGGCGGCGCTCAGCCCGTATCATTTCCAGCGCCAGTTTAAGGCCCACTTCCACGTTACGCCGCACCAGATGCTGATGGCGATTCGCCTGTGGCGCGCCAAAGCTTTTCTCACCCACGGCATGCCCGCTGCCGATGTCGCCCTCGCCGCCGGATTAACCGACCAGTCGCACCTGACCCGCGCTTTTACCCGCCGCTACGGCATTACGCCAGTGCGTTACCAAAAGCAGGTTCTCCCGCGCTAATGCGCAACCTCATACAATATTCCCGCTTTGGCCTCGCCTACACTGTCGCCAACAGAAAATGTAATGGAAGGCGTGATGATTAGTGGTGTGCTGTACGCCCTGCTGGCGGGATTGATGTGGGGGCTGATTTTCGTTGGCCCTTTGCTGGTGCCGGAATATCCGGCGGTATTGCAGTCGATGGGACGCTATCTGGCGCTGGGGCTAATTGCCCTGCCGCTGGCCTGGCTGGGCCGCGCGCGGCTGCGCCAGCTCTCCGGGAAAGACTGGTGGACGGCGCTGGGGCTGACCATGATGGGCAACTTAATTTATTACGTCTGCCTGGCCAGCGCGATTCAGCGCACTGGCGCGCCGGTCTCAACGATGATCATCGGTACGCTGCCCGTGGTGCTGCCGGTCTTTGCTAATCTGCTCTATAGCCAGCGCGACGGTAAGCTACCGTGGCGACGCCTGTTCCCGGCGCTGATTTGCATTGCCGTCGGCCTGGCGTGCGTCAATATCGCCGAACTGCATCAGGGACTGCCCGATTTCAGCCCCTGGCGCTACGGCTCCGGCATTGTCCTGGCGTTGATCTCGGTGGTTTGCTGGGCCTGGTACGCGCTGCGCAACGCCCGCTGGCTGCGGGAAAATCCGGATAAACCGCCGATGATGTGGGCCACCGCGCAGGCGCTGGTAACCCTGCCGGTGTCGCTGGCGGGATACCTTATCGCCTGCTGGTGGCTACACGGTCAGCATACGGACTTTCCGCTGCCCTTCGGCCCGCGCCCTGCGGTGTTTATCACCTTGATGCTGGCGATAGCCATCTTCTGCTCATGGGTCGGCGCATGGTGCTGGAACGTAGCCAGCCAGCGCTTGCCGACAGTGATCCTCGGGCCACTGATTGTCTTCGAAACCCTTGCTGGCCTGCTGTATACCTTTATTTTGCGCCAGAGTCTGCCGCCGATTCTGACCTTCAGCGGTATCCTTCTTCTGGTGCTCGGCGTGGTTTCCGCCGTTCGCGCCCGCCCGGAAAAACCTGCGTTACAAGAGCTGGTCAGCGAGAAAAAATAGCCTGGTATCCTAAAGGGGTATTCCCAAGAGTATAAGATGCATTTAAAATACATCTTATACTCTTGATGACGAGGTAACTGCTATGGCTTTCCGTGACCAACCATTAGGCGAGCTGGCGCTGACGATTCCGCGCGCCTCCGCGCTGTTCCGTAAATACGATATGGACTACTGCTGCGGCGGCAAACAGACGCTGGACCGCGCGGCATCGCGCAAAGAGCTGGACGTTGCGGTAATCGAAGCTGAGCTGGCAAAACTGGCGGAAGAGCCGGTAGAGCGCGACTGGCGCGTTGCGCCCTATGCCGAAATCATCGATCACATCATTGTCCGCTACCACGACAGGCACCGCGAACAGCTGCCGGAGCTGATTTTACAGGCCACCAAAGTTGAACGCGTTCACGCCGACAAGCCTAACGTTCCGAAAGGCTTAACCAAGTACCTGACCATGCTGCACCAGGAGCTTTCCAACCATATGATGAAAGAGGAGCAGATTCTGTTCCCAATGATCAAACAGGGCATGGGAACGCAAGCTGGTGGCCCTATCAGCGTCATGGAAAGCGAGCATGATGAAGCGGGCGAGCTGCTGGAAGTGATTAAGCACATCACCCATAACGTGACGCCGCCGCCGGAAGCCTGCACCACCTGGAAGGCGATGTACAACGGCATTAACGAACTCATTGATGACCTGATGGAACACATCAGTCTGGAAAACAATGTGCTGTTCCCGCGTGCCCTCGCAGGAAAGTAAATAAAAAGGCGCCCGCAGGCGCCCTCGACATTGTCAGTCTTATTGGCCACTCCGGGTGGCCTTTTTTACGACGGGCCATTGCAAGCAACGTTAAAAACCGCTCCCGAAGATTTTTTTATTTCGCCAGACGCTTTTTACCGGCAAACAGCCAGCCTGCCCCCAGCAGTACAAACCACAGAGGGGTCACCATCAGCGCTTCGCGGGTATCGGCTTCCAGAGTCAGCAGCACCAGCACAAAGACGAAGAATGCCATACACACCCAGCACATCACTTTGCCCAGCGGCATCTTATATTTCGACTGCTCATGCAACTGCGGACGCTTTCTGCGATAGGCCAGATACGAGCACAGAATAATCGTCCAGACGAACATAAACAGGATCGCTGAAACCGTGGTAATCATGGTGAAGGCTGCAATCACGCTTGGATTGACCATCAGCATGACCACGCCGCCCAGCAGGCACATACAGGAGAAGGTCAGGCCTTTCGCCGGTACCGCACGCTTTGACAGCTTGGCGAACATTTTCGGAGCCTGCCCGTCCTGCGCCAGGCCGAACAGCATACGGCTGGTTGAGAACACGCCGCTGTTAGCTGAAGAAGCCGCAGAAGTCAGCACCACGAAGTTAATCAGGCTCGCTGCTGCTGGAAGCCCAACCAGGACGAACAGCTCAACGAACGGGCTCTTCGACGGCACGACTGAGCTCCACGGCGTCACGGACATAATCACGATCAGCGCGAAAACGTAGAACATAATGATACGAATCGGAATCGAGTTAATCGCCCGCGGCAGGGATTTTTCCGGATCTTTGGTTTCCGCTGCGGTGGTACCCACCAGCTCGATACCCACGAAAGCGAAGACCGCTATCTGGAAGCCAGCAAAGAACCCGCTGATGCCTTTCGGGAACCAGCCGCCGTCATTCCACAAATGAGCGAAAGAGGCTTCAACGCCGGTCGGTGACTGGAAGTGCATCAGCACCATCACCAGGCCAACGACAATCAGCGCCACGATGGCGACGATCTTGATCATCGCAAACCAGAACTCCATCTCGCCGAACATCTTCACGGTAGCAAGGTTAAGGCCCAGCAGCAGCAGAATAACCGCCAGCGAGGCGACCCAATCAGAAAGCCCCGGGAACCAGAACTGGGCGTAAGCGGTGATCGCCACCACGTCCGCCATACCGGTGACTACCCAGCAGAACCAGTAGGTCCAGCCGGTAAAATAGCCTGCCCACGGCCCCAGCAGGTCGGCAGCAAAGTCGCTAAACGACTTATATTCGAGATTCGACAGCAGTAATTCACCCATGGCGCGCATGACGAAGAACAGCATGAAGCCGATTATCATATAAACAAAAATAATTGACGGCCCGGCAAGGCTAATGGTTTTGCCGGAGCCCATAAACAGCCCGGTGCCTATCGCACCACCAATAGCAATAAGCTGAATATGCCGGTTAGTGAGATTTCGCCGCAGCGATTGTTCAGTCGGCGCCTGTTCATCGGCAGCGACTTTGACCTGATCTACCATGTGATGTTTTTCCTGTTGTACCTGTCTGTGTTGTTCGGGCTCTATTTGGCCCTTAATTCGTCTTAACCCTGGAACGAGGGGTTTATCGATATTAGGTAAGAATCGGAGGGATGAATACTATGATTTAGAGATAATGTTAATTTTATGTTTAAAGTGAGTGTTATATCACTCCAGTTGCGCGAAATAGCTCACAAAAATACACCCATAAAGCAGATATGCAATACAAAGCTCTAATAAATTCCTAACTTAAGGGTTTTACACTATTTAAAGCGCCCCCTCCCCCGAACGGGAGAGGAAGCCCCTGCTGTTTAGATAATATCCAGCAGTTCAACTTCAAAAATCAGGGTGCTGAACGGAGGAATGGATGCTCCCGCGCCGCGCTCACCGTAGGCCAGGTTGTGCGGAATGGTCAGTTCCCATTTAGAGCCCACCGGCATCAGGGTCAGCGCTTCAATCCAGCCGCCGATAACGCCGGTTACCGGGAACTCAGCCGGCTCGCCGCGCGCGACGGAGCTATCAAAGACGGTACCGTCAATCAGTTTACCGGTGTAATGAACGCGAACGTGGTCAGTGCGGGCTGGGATCGGGCCTTCACCCTGGGTCAGAACGCGGAACTGCAGGCCGGATTCGGTGCTGTTCACGCCTTCGCGTTCGCGGTTTTCATCCAGGTATTTCTCGCCATCCGCGGCCATCTCCTGGAAACGCTCGCGACGCACAGCGTCAGCACGTTCGTGGATTTCACGCAGTGCACGGTGAACGGCTTCCACCGGAACCTGCGGTTGTTTACCTTCCAGCGCGTCAGCGATACCGGCGACCAGCGCTTCCGGCAGCAGCCCCTGTAGGCCAGATTCGCTCAGCTGTTGTCCAACCTGCAAGCCGATACCGTAACTTGCCTGTGCTTCGATCGTGTCAAAAGTCGGGGTTGCCATCTTTGTTCCTTTTTTCGAGGGTGCTCTCATACTCGCTGGCTTTCAAAAAGCGAAAGGCGACGAGCAGAGAAAATAGGATGGAAGCATATCAGCCACAGCACGACGGGTAAAACTTTGTCGCCTGGATGATGACAAATCTAAGGGAAACAGAAACAATAGAGAAGTAAGGTTAACCTCACGAAACATATCTTTGTCTCGTCCTTCAGGAAGTTAGCCATCTATACCCGTCATACTTTAAGTTGCAGGAGCGTTGGCTTCGCCAGCGCGCCCCAGTCACATAGTTATCTATGCTCCTGGGAACTTACTGGCTTGCCGCCTTCCTGCGACTTAAATTATTTAGGGTATATACTTTATTTACAGGATAAAAATATGCGGAGCAGGAGGAAAGCCATGCCCGGGCGTTTTGAACTGACATCTACCCTGGCGAAGATCTGGCACGCCCCGGATCGTATTCGCATCATGGATCCATTACCGCCCATGCATCGCCGGGGCATCATTGCCGGTGCCCTGCTGGTGATTATCGGCGTTCTGCTCCCCTCCGAGGATAACAGTGGCCCGACTCAGGCCAGCCGCGAGGCGAATCTCGACCTGCAATCCCAGTCACAGCCGCAGTCTTCAGGCAATCAGGCCGTTCCTCTGCCGCCGATCACCAACACGCCGCCGGTCAACGATGCCGATCAAGTTGCGCCGGTCGCGCCGGAGCCGATTCAGGATGAGCAACCGGACCAGGCACCACAGCAGACTGCATCTCAGCCGTACCAGGAGCAGCAGTCAACTCCCGGTATAGAGCAGCAATGGCGAACCTATCGTATTGAAGCAGGTAAAACCCTTGCGCAGCTGTTCCGCGACCATAACCTGCCGCCGACCGACGTTTACGCCATGGCGCAGGTAGAAGGCTCAGGTAAACCGCTGAGTTCACTGCAAACCGGGCAGACGGTTCAAATCCGCCAGAACGCCAACGGCGTAGTCACCGGGCTGACTATCGATACCGGCGGCGGCCAGCAGGTGCTGTTTACCCGCCAGGCGAACGGTAGCTTTATTCGCGCCCGATAAGGGAACCAGGCGTTATGAGAAGCCAGCTCAGGATGGTTTCTTTGATGACCCGACGCCTGACTTCCAGAGCCTGAGGCGAGACCATGCTGATATGATAAACCAGCCCTAACGTATGCTGGTTAATTAAGTAATACCCGCCAAGGGCGGCAATACTGATATTGACCTGAAGAGGATCAATATCGGCCTTAAAGATATTTTGCCGCTTTCCTTCATCAAGCAGCGAAGCCATCAATTGCAGGTGCGAGTGGTTTATTTCCGGCAGGCGCGTTGATTTAGCATAATGAACCCCTTTGCTTTGGTTTTCACTATGAACAATCTTGAGAAACCAGGGATTTTCGATGTAGTAATCCCATGTAAAATCAATAATTTTCTCAATCGCCTTATCTGGGGAAAGGCCTGATACATCGAGATTTTTCTCTTTCTGGCGAATATCGTTCCAGATATATTCCAGAACTTCGATAAACAAATTCTCTTTATTGCCGAAGTGGTGATACACAGTTTGTTTACTGCAATCTGCCGCTTTGACAATATTATCAACCCTGGCCCCTTCATAACCATATTCGGCAAATTCATTGACTGCGCTTAAAAGAAGCTTTTCTTTCAGGCTTTGTGCATTGCTGGTATCAAGATACATTCCGGTTCCCCATTCGCCCTTCGCGGTGCCTATCATAGCGATATTTTTCACCAGCTCCAGCAAAAAGCATAAAAACAATAAAATTCAGCAAGTTATCAAGAATCCGGTGATCATCCTCACAAACCAACCAACTAGATGGTTGATCTTTTGCTGTTCCAAAGGCATTTTGATGCCACCAGGGACAACACCTATTCACTGTGAGGTTACAAATGAGATCGAATAAATCCGTCGCCGTTATCACCGGAGCCGCTCGCGGCATTGGCAAAGGCTGCGCGCTTGAGCTGGCCCGTGCAGGATTCAATCTTTTAATCAACGACCGCCCGGACGCTGAAAGCATTGAAAAACTGGAAATCACCCGCCAGGAGTGCATCGCCGAAGGGGCGGAGGTTATCTGCTTTCCGGCGGATATTGCCGACCTGTCGCAACACGAAGAGATGCTCGATGCCGCGCAAAACCAGTGGGGCCGACTCGATTGCCTGCTGAACAATGCCGGGATTTCGGTTAAAAAACGCGGCGATATCCTCGACATGCAGCCGGACAGCTTCGACGAAAATATTGCCGTCAATACTCGCGCGCCCTTCTTCCTCGCTCAGTCATTCAGCAAGCGCCTGCTGGCGCAGCCGAAACCAGAGAATGAACTCCCGCACCGTTCGATTATTTTCGTCAGTTCGATTAACGCCATCATGCTGGCAATGAATCGCGGCGAATACACGATGGCCAAAACCGCCGTCTCCGCTGCAGCTCGTCTGTTTGCCGCTCGCCTGTGCGAGGAGCAAATCGGCGTTTATGAAGTGCGTCCTGGCCTGATTAAAACCGAGATGACCATTCCAGCTACCGCTTACTACGACGAACTGATTGCCAAAGGGCTGGTACCGTGGGGCCGCTGGGGTTTTCCGGCAGATATCGCCTCAACCGTACGCGCGATGGCAGAAGGCAAGCTTATCTACACCTGTGGGCAGGCCGTGGCTATCGACGGCGGCCTGAGCATGCTGCGCTTCTGAGGTTGAACCATGAGAGATCTGTTGCAACGCCCCGACCTGTTTAGCATCAATACCGCGACGCTCGGCTACAAAACGCCGCTGCCCGCCATCATTGATGCCTGCGCCGAGCGCGGGATTGGCGCGATTGCGCCGTGGCGAAGAGAGCTTGCTGGCGAAAATTTAGCGGACATCGCCCGGCAGTTAAAGGCGAACAATATGGCGGTGTCCGGATACTGCCGCAGCACGTACTACACCGCGCCGACGCTGTCAGAACGTAAGATCGCCATTGATGACAACCGCCGAGCTCTGGACGATGCCGCAACCCTGAATGCCGCCTGCTATATGCAGGTGGTGGGCGGACTACCGCAGGGGAGCAAAGATTTATACGAGGCTCGGGAGCAGGTGAAGTACGGCATTCGCCAGCTATTACCGCATTCAAGGGAAGTCGACGTGCCTATCGCCCTGGAGCCGCTGCACCCGATGACCGCCGCCGACCGCTCCTGCCTGTGCACCCTGCGCCAGGCGCTGGACTGGTGCGATGAACTCGATCCCGACGGAGAATACGGGCTGGGCGTGGCGGTGGATGTTTACCACGTCTGGTGGGATCCGGATCTGGCGAATCAGATCCTGCGAGCGGGAAAACGCATTCTGGCCTTTCACGTCTCAGACTGGCTGGTTCCCACCACCGATCTGGTCAACGACCGGGGCATGCCGGGCGATGGCGTGATTAATATCCCGTCGATTCGTCGGCTGGTGGAAAACGCTGGTTTTAACGGCGCAGTGGAATTAGAGATTTTCTCACCGCACAACTGGTGGCAAAAGGATATCAACAGCACCCTGGATATTAGTGTCGACCGCATCGCGCATTATTGCTAAGGATGAATCATGAATGAACAACCCGTTCTGTTTAGCAGAGCGGCAGCTTCCTGCCGCCTGACGCTGAACCGCGAAGATAAATGCCACGCGATTAACGAAGAGATGATCGAATTACTCGATCGCTATTTAAACGAAATTGAAAATGACACCTCGCTGCGTCTGGTGGAATTAACCGCCACCGGGGATAAATTTTTCTGCGCGGGCGGTGATATTAAATCCTGGTCCGCTTATTCACCGCTGGATATGGGCCGAAAATGGATTAAGCGCGGCAACGAGGTTTTTTCCCGCCTGCGCAATTTACCACAGCTTACCGTGGCGAATATTAACGGTCACACCATCGGCGGCGGCATTGAACTGGCGCTGAGCTGCGATATTCGCATCGCCCGCCCGACGGCAAAATTCTCCACCCCGGAAGTGATGCTCGGCATGGTCCCCGGCTGGCTGGGAATCGAACGGGTGCTGAATCAGGTCGGCCCGGTGGTTGGCCGCCAGATGCTGATGCTGGGTCAACGTCTTAACGCCCAGGAAGCGCAATACGCAGGGCTGATAAATGAAATCGTGGAAAAAGAGGCAGCGGAGAGCTGGCTTGCGAATCAGCTTAGTGCAGTAGAGAAATGCGGCCCGGTCGCCCTGGCGCATATTAAGCAGCTCATTCTGGCGCTGGAAAATAAACATGCCGGCTACTCGCACCAACTGCTGGCTGGATTAATGTCCGCCACCCAGGACTGCCAGCAGGCGACGCAGGCTTTTGCCAATAAAAGCCAGGTGAGTTTCCAGAATCAATAAGGAAAGGATGATGAATAAAATCACAACCGCCGACGCTGTCGCCGCGCAGATTAAAGATGGTGCCACCATTGCTATTAGCGGCAACGGCGGCGGTATGGTCGAAGCCGACTATTTACTGGCCGCCATTGAAAAACGTTTTCTGGAAACCGGGCACCCGCGTGACCTGACGCTGATCCACTCTCTGGGTATTGGCGATCGCGATAGCAAAGGCACCAACCGCTTCGCCCATGCAGGGATGCTCAAGCGGATTATCGCCGGACATTTCACCTGGTCACCCAAAATGCAGGCGCTGGTGAAAAACGAAGAGATTGAAGCTTACTGCTTTCCTGGCGGCGTGATTCAGGCGCTACTGCGGGAAATAGGCGCTGGTCGGCCGGGACTTATTACCCACGTTGGGCTGGGATCGTTTGTCGATCCGCGCCATGGTGGCGGAAAGTCCAACGCCTGCACCACTGACGATCTGGTCGAACTGATTGAGATCGATGGCGAAACGAAACTGCGCTACCGCCCGTTTAAGGTGGATTACGCCATTGTGCGCGGCACCTACGCCGATCCGCGCGGCAACGTCAGTCTTGAAGAGGAAGCGATCAACATGGATAGCTACTCGATGGCGCTGGCGGCGCACAATAGCGACGGCAAGGTGTTCGTTCAGGTACGCGATGTGCTGGAGTCGGGCGCAATTGCCCCGCGTAGCGTCACCCTACCGGGGATTCTGGTCGATGGTATCGTGGAGTATCGCGAACAGCCGCAGACCTACCTCGGCGGCTACGATCTGACAATCAGCGGCCAGCATCGCCGCCTCTGCTCCAGCGATGCAATAGAGCTGGTCAGCCACCCGGTGCGCCGCCTGATCGCCCGCCGCGCCGCCCGCGAGCTGGTGGCTGGCGCATCCACCAACTTCGGCTTCGGTATTCCCGGCGGCATTCCCGGCATCGCCCTGCGAGAAGGCGTACCTTATGAGAGCTTGTGGCTTAGCGTGGAGCAAGGGGTACATAACGGCATGATGCTGGACGATGCGCTGTTTGGCTGCGCGCGCAACGCCGATGCCATTATTCCTTCGCTGGACCAGTTCGAGTTTTACAGCGGCGGCGGTATCGACATTACCTTCCTCGGCATGGGCGAGATGGACCAGCAGGGCAACGTAAATGTGTCGCATCTCAACGGCAATCTGATCGGCCCTGGCGGCTTTCTGGAAATCGCGCAAAACGCCCGCAAAGTGGTGTTCTGCGGCACTTTCGATGCTAAAGGCAGCAAGGTCAACGTCACGCCAGACGGCCTACGAATCGAGCAACCAGGGCAGATCCCGAAGCTGGTTACCGCGGTGGAAAAGATCACTTTCAGCGCCAGCTACGCCCGCCAGAGCGGGCAGGAAGTGCTGTATATCACGGAACGCGCGGTATTTCAGTTAACGGAGGCGGGCGTTGAATTAATCGAGGTAGCCCCTGGCGTCGATATTGAGCGCGACATTCTGCCGTATATGGCTTTCCGCCCATTGATCAACCAGCCGCGCCTGATGGACAGCACGCTGTTTAGCGCGATGGAGGAAGCATGAGCCAGATCGATGACGATATCCTTGATGCCCTGACCCATGTCTCTTTTCCTAAGGGATTCACTCAGGCAGAGCCGAATTCCATACTGACACTTGATAACGTCAACTACCCGGTATGGAACGCCGATGCGCTGGTCGTCGGTAGCGGAGCCGCGGGGCTACGCGCTGCCGTTGAGCTGAAACGCCGCCAGCAAAACGTGCTGTTGGCCACCGCCGGATTATATATGGGAACCTCCGCCTGCTCGGGTTCGGATAAACAGACGCTGTTTACCGCCGCTACCGCTGGCAACGGCGATAGTTTCCTCAAGCTGGCCGATGCGCTGGCCAGCGGCGGCGCCATGGATCACGATACCGCCTATGTGGAAGCGGTGGGTTCGTTGCACACCCTGGGCGGACTCCAGTTCCTGGGCCTGGAGCTACCGGAAGATCGCTATGGCGCGATCCTGCGCTATCAAACCGACCACGACGAAGCCGGGCGTGCCACCTCCTGCGGCCCACGAACTTCGCGTCTGATGGTGAAGGTTCTGCTGGAAGAAGTGCAGCGGCTGAGTATCCCGCTGCTGAGCAGTGCGACGATTATCAAGCTACTACGCCAGCGCGATGACTCAGGTAGCGAACGCGTTGTCGGGGCGATTATGGTAACCGGCTCCCGCGCCCATAATCCGTGGGGACTGGCGCTGGTGATCGCCCCCAATGTCGTGCTGGCGACCGGCGGTCCCGGAGAGCTTTACCGCGACAGCGTCTACCCCAATAAATGCTTCGGTTCGCTGGGGCTGGCGCTGGAAGAGGGACTCACGCTCGCCAACCTGACCGAAAGCCAGTTCGGCATCGGCACGCCGCGTAGCGCCTTTCCATGGAATTTATCCGGCACCTACGTGCAGGTGATCCCCTATATCTATTCGGTTGATAGCGACGGCGGCGAACATAACTTTCTCGCTGACTACTACCGCACCACGCAGGAACTGGCATCCAATATCTTCCGCAAGGGATATCAATGGCCGTTCCATGCAACCAGAGTGATAGACTTTGGCTCCAGCCTGTTAGATATGGCGGTGGCGCATGAGCAACAGTTAGGCCGCAAAGTCTATATGGATTTTAACCGCAATCCTGAAGCGGTGCCGGGCGATCACCCTTTCTCGCTGGAGCGGCTTGACGACGACGTGCGGGCTTATCTGGAGAACAACGACGCGCTGGCGGCGCTGCCGATTGAACGCTTGCGACAAATGAACCCGCTATCGATCGCCCTGTATAAAATGCACGGTCACGACCTGGCGCAAGAGCCATTGCAGTTCGCCATGAATAACCAGCATATGAATGGTGGTATTGAGGTCGACATCTGGGGGCAAACGTCGCTGCCCGGCTGCTTTGCGGTAGGTGAAGTCGCCGGAACCCACGGCGTCACTCGCCCCGGCGGCGCGGCGCTCAACGCCGGACAGGTCTTTGCCGTGCGGCTGGCGCGCTATATCGCCGAAGCAGGCAAACACGGCTCTACAGGCGATGTAACGGCGCTGGCAAGCGCACCGATCGCAGCGGTCAGGGAAATCATTGGCCAGGCGCTGGCAAACTCATCCGGGATGTCGCTGCTCACGGTCAAAAAGCAGATTCAGACGCGCATGTCCGATTCCGCCGGTTTTATTTGCCGGGCCGAAGATGTTGGTCATGCATGCCGCGATGCACTGTTATTACTGGAGTTTATCCAGCAGCATGGACTGACCATCAATCACCCGGCCGAAATCGCGGAACTCTTTATGTGGCGGCAGCTGGCGCTGACGTCGACGGCGGTTCTCACCGCATTGGACCATTACGTCACGGCTGGCGGGGGAAGCCGGGGCGCAAGAATGATTCTGGATGCCAACGGAGAATGCTTGCCGGTCGCTCGCCAGGGCGCGGTAGAAGCCTGGCGCTTCCGCCCCGAAAAAAGCCATGATAAAGAGTGTAAAATCACGATCAAATATCATCAAAACAAATGGATTATTGCTGATAAAAAACTAAGGAGCCTTTACGATATTAAAAATAATTATTTTGAAAAAAAATGGCCAGACTTTCTTTGCGGTAAAATCTATTTAAGCAACAGTTCAAAGTAGATATTTAACACACCACCGCGCCCTACGGCCAATATATAAAAACAGCTCTGTGACAAGCCTGACCTTCCCTGGTGAGTGAATCAACACCAGGGAGTCAAAATATATATCCATTATAAAGGTCTGCCCATGAAGAAAATTAAAAATTATAGATGGCATATGATTGCACTCGTATGCTTTATTACCGTGATAAATTATCTAGACCGTACGGCATTAGGCATTGCCGCTCCCACAATAATGGAAACAACAGGGATTACCAAAGAGCAATATTCCTGGGTTGTCAGCGCTTTCCAACTGGCTTATACGCTTGGCCAACCCATTATGGGATTTTTCATTGATACCGTAGGATTAAAAATTAGTTTTGCCATCTGCGCCGCTATCTGGGGTCTGGCAACGATGGGACATGCTCTGACCGGGACATGGCAAGGTCTGGCATTTATGCGCAGCATCATGGGTTTCAGCGAAGCCTCAGCAATTCCCGCAGGCGTCAAAACAGCTTCCACATGGTTTCCGGCAAAAGAACGCGGTATTGCCACTGGCGTCTTCAACATGGGGACATCTCTGGGGGCAATGCTCGCACCGCCGCTTATCGCCTGGTGCATCATGTTCCATAGCTGGCAATTTGCCTTTATTGTCTCAGGAGCCATGGCTTTATTTGCCGCTATCTTCTGGTTCATTTTCTATAAAGATCCAAAAGACGCCAAAGGATTATCTCAGGAAGAACGCGACTATATTGAATCCGGGCAAGAAAAACATCTTAGCTCGGAAAAAAAGGAGAGAGCTTCAGTTATCTCAATTCTTAAGCAACGTAATTTCTGGGGAATTGGCATTGCGCGTTTCCTGGCAGACCCGGCGTGGGGGACAATTAATTTCTGGGTACCGATATTCTTCGTTGAAACGCTGCATTTCAGCTTAAAAGAGATAGCGATGTTCGTCTGGCTGCCATTTCTTTTAGGTGATTTAGGTTGTCTGGCAAGCGGTTTTGTAGCGAAGTTCTTTAATGACAGGGGTATTAGCCTGATCAACTCTCGTCGTATTACGTTCACTATCGCCGCCATCATTATGATGACAATTGGGTTAGTCAGTATTGTTGACAACCCCTACATCGCGGTGGTTCTCATCAGTATTGGTGCCTTTTCTCACCAACTGCTGTCCACGGTGGCGGCAACATTGGGCGCAGATTTATTTAAAAAAGACGAGGTCGCTACCGTTGTGGGAATGGCCGGCGCATGTGCATGGTCAGGACAATTGCTGTTTAACCTATTTATCGGCGCTTTCGTCAGCATCATTGGTTTCGCCCCTTTCTTCGTTGCTCTGGCATTCTTTGATATTATCGGCGCAATCGCGCTATGGGTATTAATTAAAGAACCAACGGTAACAACTGAAGAGATGCAGTTGGCGACCAACTAACGCTTCTTAATGAGGGCCAGGCACTATAACCTTGTTTATAGTGCCTGTTTATCTTACCGTGCCTGGCTTTTACTCGCCTTATTCACCCACCAGATCCCGGTACACACCAGTACCAACGCAACAACGTATTTCCAGTCCCAAATATTTTCGCCAAGGAAAATAGCCGACAGGACCGTGCCGGAAACGGGGATCAGAAAGTTAAACGGCGCGATCATGCCCACGCGATTATGCTTGAGTAAGATACTCCATAGCGCGAAAGCGACTGAAGAGAGGAGCGTCAAATAGCCCAGAATCAACACGGATGCAGTGCCATGTACGGCAAGCGTTCCTCCGCTCAGATAGCCGCCAACTAGCAGGGCAATTCCACCAAAAGACAACTGCCAGCCGGTCATCACCGTTGGGTCTACCGTCTGCGAAATGCGTTTACCGTAAAGCGTCGCAGCCGACAGAACAAAAGCCGCCAGCACCACAAAGCCATCACCCAGCCAGATAAAACTAAAGTCGCTTAGCGAGTGGTTAAAGTTCACCAGCAGCACACCAGTAAAACCAAGAATACAGCCGAGCGTTTTGTTATAGCTTAGCTTGTCATTTTGGTAGATAAAATGCGCCAGCAGTACGCTGAAGAAGGTACCGGTGGCATTCATAATCGACCCTTTGACGCCGGTGGTAAACGCTAATCCAATATAGAAAAAAATATACTGGATGGAGGTTTGCGTCAGCCCCAGCACCACCAGCTGTCCATACTGGCGGCCCTTCAGGCGACTGATAGGTTTATGCTGTAGCAGGGCGAAGAGCAGCAAGAGCATACCCGCAAATAAAAAACGGTAGCCAGCAAAAACCACCTTTGACGGTATATCGTCCGTGGCAATCTGAAATAGTTCATAACCGCTTTTAATCGCAGGGTAAGCGCTTCCCCACAGCAGGCAGCAGAGGGTTGCGCAAGCATAGGAGACATTCTTACGGGAAAAAACTGAGGGTGCATCCATTCACTTCACCAGAAATAAAATAGCGTTTTATTTTATTATCCGGAAAGTTGCTAAGAATAGCTACCATACAAGGAAAATATTACTGAATGCAGAAAAGCAAAACGCCGGCACAAGGCCGGCGTTTCGACGCGAGTTGAGTAAAAAATTACTCAGCTACAACGTTAACAACCAGTTTAGCGAAAACTTCGCTGTGAACCTGGAAGTCCACTTCGTGCTCACCGGTGGTGCGCAGAACGCCGTTCGGCAGGCGAACTTCGCTCTTAGCAACGGCAACGCCAGCTGCAGTTACAGCGTCAGCGATGTCGCGGGTACCGATGGAACCGAACAGTTTACCTTCGTCGCCAGATTTAGACGCGATGGTAACAGTGCCCAGTGCGTTGATTGCTTCAGCACGTGCGTTAGCAGCGCCCAGAACTTCTGCCAGTTTGGCTTCCAGTTCAGCACGGCGTGCTTCGAAGAATTCAACGTTTTTCTTGGTAGCAGGAACAGCTTTACCCTGTGGTACCAGGAAGTTACGAGCATAGCCCGCTTTAACGTTAACCTGATCACCCAGGCTACCCAGGTTTGCTACTTTATCAAGCAGAATAACTTGCATTACCTTATCCTCTTAAAGTCGTTAATAGACAGCGGCCGATTACTGATGACGATCGGTATACGGCAGCAGGGACAAGTAGCGAGCGCGCTTGATGCAGCGAGCCAGCTGGCGCTGGTATTTTGCACGAGTACCGGTGATACGGCTCGGGACAATTTTACCGCTTTCGGTAATGTAGTTTTTCAACGTTGCGATGTCTTTGTAATCGATCTCAACAACGCCTTCCGCGGTGAAACGGCAGAACTTGCGACGACGGAAATAACGTGCCATATGGCTAGTCTCCAGAATCTATCAATTCAATCTGCTCGGCATGCAGAACCATTTTGCTCAAGCCGTTCTTTGCCTTGTGGCAAGAAATGAACCCTCGAACGATTACTGCGCTACCGACCGTTATACTGTGAGTAATGGCTTGGTTTTCGTGTCCGCTAATAATAACGGGCATTTGGCACCATGCCTGCCGGTGAAAACCGGCTTCCTCCTGCACTGAACGATGCTCAAGCACGAACTGGCAGTGTGGAATTCCTGATGGGCTGACCTTACGAAGTGGAGTCCTGCAGATTATGCCGGACAGTTCCAGACGATTGGTCATCAGGATTACTCTTCAGAATCCCCAGCTTCGGAATCATCTGCGGTTTCGTTTGCGAAATCTTCGCGACGCTCACGGCGCTCGTCTTTCGCTTTAACCATCGGAGATGCTTCGGTAACTGCGTGCTTAGTACGCATTACCATGCTGCGGATAACGGCGTCGTTGAAGCGGAAGTTAGTTTCCAGCTCATCGATCGCTTCCTGCGGGGCTTCAACGTTCAGCAGAACGTAGTGAGCTTTGTGCAGTTTGTTGATCGGATAAGCCAGCTGACGGCGGCCCCAGTCTTCCAGACGGTGGATCGTACCTTCTGCTGCAGTGATTGCACCAGTGTAACGTTCGATCATACCCGGAACCTGTTCGCTCTGGTCAGGATGGACCATAAAAACGATTTCGTAATGACGCATCGAATTGCTCCTTACGGATTATTCAGCCTCCTGTCTGGGTCAGCCGCGGCCCATGGAGGCAAGGAACGTGTTAAAGGGCGGCTGAAAAATTGACGCGTCATAATACGTGCGAGCATGGTTTAAGACAAGTGAATTGTGCAAATAATTCGCACTAAGCGCAAAGTCACCCTAAGCCGGTGATTTAAAATTAATCAACGACGGAAGCGACAATTTTTTGAACAACTGCATCAGAAATGGTCGCGATACGCCCGGCAGACAGCAATTACACTTAGATCAGCAGCAATCCATAACCTAAAGGAACCGGGTTAACGTCAGGACTGTCAGTAAGGAGCGTAGAGTATGAAATATATCCTCATCACCATGATGGCTGCGTTTTTGCTGAGCGCCAACGCGCTGGCAGCCATCAAAATCGATGGGCGTCAGGCGCGCAACATGGACGATGTGCAGAGCCTTGGCGTTATCTATATCAACCACAACATCGCCACTGAGCAAGAAGCCGATCGGGCGCTTAGCCAGCAGAGCGATGCCGAGGGAGCGAAATATTTTCAGCCGATCCTGCTCCATGAGCCAGGGAGCAATGGCCTGATTCATGCCAGTGCAGCTATTTACCGCTAACTCCCCATCTTTTTGACTTCGCCTCCATTACGGGGCGAAGTCTTAATGCGATTGCGCATTATCTCGTTTTCTGGCTTATCAACAAAACTAAAAAGGCTCCGGAGCCAGACCGGTTGATTCATCATTACGATGAAAAGCTCCAGAGCACGTACCTTACTTTTGCCCGTAATAGGCGTTTGGCCCATGTTTTCGCATAAAGTGTTTGTCCATCAGCCAACTATCGATGGGCTTCAGTTGCGGGTTAATCGCGCGGGCAATCCACGCCATTCTCGCTACTTCTTCCATCACTACTGCGTTATGCACCGCATCATGCGCATCTTTGCCCCAGGCAAACGGACCGTGCTGATAGACCACAATCCCCGGCGTATGCAAAGGTTCGGCCTTGCCCAGCGTTTCAATGATCACGTGCCCGGTATTCAGCTCATAGGCTTCTTCAACTTCTAAGGCGCTTAACGCCCTGGTGCAGGGAATATCGCCAAAGAAGTAGTCCGCATGGGTCGTCCCTAGCGCGGGAATGGCTAACCCCGCCTGCGCCCAGGCCGTCGCATGAGTAGAGTGGGTATGCACCACGCCGCCGAGACTCGGATAGCGACGATACAGCGCCAGATGAGTGGCGGTATCAGAAGAAGGACGATACTGCCCTTCTACAATATTACCGTCCATATCCACCACCACCATGTCGTCTGCCTTCATGGTTTCATAAGCAACACCGCTGGGTTTGATCGCCACCCGCCCGCGTTCACGGTCGATAGCGCTGACGTTGCCCCAAGTAAAGGTCACCAGCCCGTAGCGCGGTAAATCCATATTGGCTTCAAAAACCTGCTGTTTGAGCTTTTGCATTACGCCGCCTCCACCAGACCGGCGCTTGCCATGCGCGCCTTCACCCAATCGCGAGCCTTCGCCACTTCGAGCGCAGGGTCGTCAGTGGTCTCACTCCACATCTCAATCAGATACGGCCCGCAATAGCCGCTCTGCTTGAGGGTTTCGAAACAGCGCTCGAAATCGACAACCCCTTTACCAAACGGCACGTTCTTGAATACGCCGGGTTTGGTATCTTTCACATGCACCGCCACGATATGCCCGATCCCCGCCTGGAGTTCCATCTGCACGTCGTTATCCCACGCCGACAGATTGCCGATATCCGGGTAAAGCTGGAACCATGGATTGTTTAGGTAGTGCGCATAGCCCAGCGCCTTGCTGATGGAGTTCATCAGCGGGTAGTCCATGATTTCCATCGCCAGCGTCACCTGCGCGCGGCTTGCCATCTCGACGCTCTCTTTCAGTCCATCACGAAACCGCCGACGCGTCTCGTTGTTGGCCTCCTGATAGTAAACGTCGTAACCGGCCAGTTGGATCACGCGAATGCCGACGTCCTGGGCGAACTGGATCGCTTTACGCATAATCTCCAGCCCCTGCGCACGTACTGCGTCATCTTCGCTGCCAAGCGGAAAGCGACGATGAGCGCTCAGGCACATGGACGGAACGCGCACGCCGGTTTCAGCAATCGCGTTAACCAACGCCAGGCGCTGCTCGCGGCTCCAGTCGAGACGCGCCAGTCGGGCATCAGTTTCATCCACCGACATTTCGACGAAGTCAAAACCCAGCTTTTTCGCAAGCTTCAGCCGCTCCATCCAGCACTCCCCAGCGGGGAGCGCTTTTTCATAGATGCCGAGCGGAATTTGTTTCGACAGCATAGTTGCTCCTTAGCCCCAAAGCTGGGCAATAGAGCGTTTAAACTGACGCGCGGCTTCAACCGGCGAAGCGGCATCACGAATGCTACGACCAGCGATAAAGACGTGAATCGGAATGCCTTTGAACAACGGCAGATCTTCCAGCGCCAGGCCGCCGGTGACGGTAACCTTAAAGCCCATATCAGACAGGCGCTTGATGGCGCTGATGTCCGCCTCACCCCACGCCACGCCTGCGGCCTGCGCATCGCGACTGCGGTGATACACTACCTGCCCGATACCCGCGTCGCGCCACTCCTGAGCCTGTTCCCAGGTCCAGTATCCGGTCAGTTCGATCTGCACATCACCGTTAAACTCTTTCGCCACATCCAGCGCGCCTTTGGTGGTGTTGATATCCGCACAGCAGATCACGGTCACCCAGTCAGCATTGGCTTCAAAACACATACGGGAGAGAATTTTGCCCGCATCGGCGATTTTGGCATCCGCCAGCACGATTTTATGCGGATAGAGTGCTTTCAGGTCGCGAACCGCACGAACGCCTTCGGCGACGCAAAGAATCGTGCCGACTTCAATAATGTCCACTTCATCAGCAATCAGGCGCGTCGTTTCATATGCAGAAGACATTGATTGGTTATCCAGCGCAACCTGCAACATAGGTAATGACATTTGATATTCCTTTTAAACAGCCGCCGCGGTGGCGTTATCAATTAAATCCAGCACTTCCTGCGCGGTACGGCAGGCGCGTAAACGGTCGAAGTTGGCTTCATCGTCAAACAGATTAACGATCTGCATGATGCCCACTTCCTGATGTGTGTTGGCATCGACCGCCGCCATCGTTATCAGGATATCGACCGGGTCGTTATCTTCGTGGTTAAAGACCAGCGGCGTTTTCAGCGTCACCAGTGCAAAACCCGTTTTCTTCACGCCCTCTTCCGGGCGCCCGTGCGGCATCGCCAGGCCCGGCGCAATCACAAAGTACGGGCCAAATTGTTCAACGCCGTCAAGAATGGCCTGATAGTAACGAGGCTCGACCACGTCAGCCTTAACCAACAGATCAACGCTCAGTTTTACCGCTTCCTGCCAGGTGCTGGCGTCGGCCCGTAAGAGGATCGAGTTATTTTCCGCCAGCGAATCTCGTAATTTCATGGTGCGTCCTTACTTCACGTCCTGCGGGAAATGTTCTTTGATCACTTCCAGCAGCTTCGGACCAAAGTCAGCAGGCGACAGCATGTTGCGCACGCCAACCACATATTTGTTGCCGGAAACGGTGATCTCACCGGCGATATGGGTGGAGGCAATGATGATGTCTGCTCCGCTTAATTCGCTTTTGTATTCACCCACCGCGCAGCTATTCACCGTGTGATCAATATTTGACTGGGTCAAAAACTGGTCCACTTTCATTTTCATGATCATGGAACTGCCTTGCCCGTTGCCACATACAGCCAGGATACGAACGGTCATAGTCAAAACTCCTTATTGAGCAGAAGCATCTGCCAGTTGTTTTTCCGCATCTTCTTCAGCACGCAGCGTGCGTCCTGCGAAGAACATATAAGCCAGTGAAATCAGAATAATAACGGCCATAAATGCGATACCGACGGAGGCAAAGCCTTGCATCATCGGTGGCGCCAAGATGGACCAGTCCGCCATGCCCATCCAGGCGCTCATGCCCGTCAGCTTCACAGCCCAAACGCAGCCGAAGATCTCTATCATGCCCATCACCAGGCAAATCTTGAGTGCCGCGCGCCAACCGCCAAAGTGGTTAGCAAACACACCAATGGTGGCGTTAGAGAAGAACATCGGGATAAAGCCTGGAATAATCAGAATGGAAGATCCGACGCCCACCAGAATACCGACGGCGATCAGTTGACCGATGGTGCCCCACATAAATCCCCAGACCACGGCGTTCGGTGCAAAGCTATAAATCGCCGCGCAGTCAATCGCCAGTACGGCGCCAGGGATCAAACGCTGAGAGATACCGTTGAAGGCCTCAGAGAGCTCGGCGACAAACATGCGCACACCCTGCGTGATGATGAAAATCGCGACCGCAAAAGAGAAACCGGTTTGCAGGATATAGACCGTCCAGTGGGTTTTACCCGCCATCGCCTGCACCGTATCAATGCCGAAGGAGAGCAGGATTGCGCCGAAGAAAACCGTCATAACAATGGCCGTGGAAACGATATTGTCGTGGAAGATGTTCAGCCAGCCCGGCAGTTTAAGATCCTCAACGCTCTCTTCTTTTTTCCCCAGATATGGCGCGACTTTATAGGCAATCCATGAAGCGAACTGCTGCTGGTGGCCAATCGAGAAGCCGCAGCCGTCGGTCACTTCCTGGGTCGGTTTGTACATCATGTTGGAGGTGATCCCCCAATACAGGGAGACCAGGACCGCCGTGCAGATAATGGTTGTCCACATCGAATAACCGAAGATGTATAACGAAACCGCAATCAGCCCCGCCTGCTGAAACATGATGTGTCCAGTCAGCATGATGGTGCGAATACCGGTAATGCGCCGCAGCAGGACGTAACAGATATTCAGCGCCAGCGCTAACAGTACCGCATAGCCGACCCAACTGTAGGCATCGCCCATACGCTCAATGGTTGCCATCATGGAAGCGTAGGTATCGGAAATCGCCCCGTTGATGCCGTAAACCTCAGACATCTTCGCGACGACCGGCTTGAAGGTGCTGGTCAAAATGCCGGAACCCGCCTGCAATAACATAAAACCGATAATGGTTTTAATCGTCCCTTTGACAATGACGCTGGCGCTTTTACGCAACAGGATGTAGCCCAGACACGTCACGATACCCAGCAGCAGCGGGGCATTGGTCATGACCTGGTTAAAGAAAACGGTAAAGATGTTGTAGAGAATCTCCATAACACGCTCCAGAAGGTGAAAGCTCTGAACGTACATTACGTCCAGGGTTTGTTGTTGCGATCACTCTAATAATCAAAAATAATCACAACAAGATTATATTTGATTAAATGTGACGCACGCCGCAAATAATTATTCAATCTGTACACGAATTAATTCTCATTTATCAAAATCAAAAATTAACCCATTAAAATCAACATAATAATAAGTAATAGAGTCAATAAAAAAAGCCTGACATCATCTGGGGCGCCATTTCCCATCCCTGTAAAGCGTAAAATTCAGGATTGCATTCCTGAACAAACGATGGCAGCATTCTTCAAAACAAATCACAATGTGATTACTTTTGACAATACGTGAGGGAAAGCGCAATGAGTAAAGTACAAACCATCACCCGCGAATCATGGATCCTGAACACCTTCCCTGAGTGGGGTAGCTGGCTGAATGAAGAAATTGAACAAGAGCAGGTTGCACCAGGTACCTTTGCCATGTGGTGGTTGGGTTGTACGGGCATCTGGCTGAAATCAGAAGGCGGGGCCAATATCTGTGTCGATTTCTGGTGCGGTACGGGCAAACAAAGCCATGGCAATCCGCTGATGAAAACAGGCCATCAGATGCAGCGCATGGCAGGCGTCAAGAAACTCCAGCCAAATCTGCGCACCACCCCGTTCGTACTCGATCCGTTCGCTATTCGCCAGATTGACGCCGTTCTGTCTACGCACGATCACAACGATCATATCGACGTTAACGTTGCCGCCGCGGTGATGCAGAATTGCGCCGATAACGTACCCTTTATCGGCCCGCAAACTTGTGTTGATCTGTGGATCGGCTGGGGCGTGCCGAAAGAGCGCTGCATCGTGATGAAACCTGGCGATGTGGTAAGAGTGAAGGACGTTGAAATTCACGCGCTTGACGCCTTTGACCGTACCGCACTGATTACCCTACCAGCGGAGCAAAAAGCGGCGGGCGTGCTGCCAGATGGAATGGATCAGCGTGCGGTGAACTACCTGTTCAAAACGCCGGGCGGCAACCTGTATCACAGCGGTGATTCACACTATTCCAACTACTACGCTAAGCACGGAAATGAACATCAAATTGACGTCGCGCTGGGTTCCTACGGCGAGAACCCGCGCGGTATTACCGACAAAATGACCAGCGCCGATATCCTGCGTATGGCCGAGTCGCTAAATACCAAGGTGGTTATTCCGTTCCATCATGATATCTGGTCAAACTTCCAGGCCGATCCACAAGAAATCCGCGTTCTATGGGAAATGAAAAAAGACCGGCTGAAATATGGCTTTAAGCCTTTCATCTGGCAGGTTGGCGGGAAATTCACCTGGCCGCTGGATAAAGACAACTTCGAATACCACTACCCGCGCGGATTCGATGACTGCTTCACCATGGAACCGGACCTGCCTTTCAAGTCCTTCCTGTAAGACTTCTCCGGCGAGCGGTAATCGTTGACCGCTCGCCGGAAATTATCCCCGTCGGCATTAGTATTTTCACCTGATTTCAAATATCATCTTTGCTTATCACTTTTAATCGGATTTGCTCATGACGGAAGCGCAAAGACATCAAATTTTACTGGATTTGCTGGCACAAACGGGATTTGTCACCGTGGAGCAGGTGATTTCCCGGCTGGGAATTTCTCCGGCGACGGCACGACGCGATATCAATAAACTCGACGAAAGCGGCAAGCTGAAAAAAGTTCGCAATGGCGCAGAAGCCATCAGTGAACAGCGACCACGCTGGTCACCGATGAACATTCATCAGGCGCAAAACCACGATGAGAAGGTACGGATTGCGCGTGCGGCTTCGCAGTTGGTAAATCCTGGCGAAAGTATCGTCATTAACTGTGGCTCGACCGCCTTCCTGCTTGGACAGGAGCTGTGCGGTAAACCCGTACAGATCATTACTAACTATCTGCCGCTGGCCAATTACCTGATCGATCAGGAACACGACAGCGTCATCATTATGGGCGGGCAGTATAACCGCAGCCACTCTATCACCCTGAGCCCGCAGGGTAGCGAGAACAGCCTGTACGCCGGGCACTGGATGTTCACCAGCGGCAAAGGGCTGACCGCCGAAGGGCTGTATAAAACCGACATGCTGACGGCAATGGCGGAGCAAAAAATGCTTAACGTCGTCGGTAAACTCGCGGTGCTGGTCGATAGCAGTAAAGTTGGCGAACGCGCCGGGATGCTGTTCAGCCAGGCCGGACAAATCGACCTGGTGATTACCGGAAAGCAAGCGGATGAAGCGATCCTCAAGCAGCTTGAGGATCAGGGCGTTCAGGTTATTCGCGTTTAAAGGTGACGCTGAAAGAACGCCACCGTCGCCGCTAATGCCTCAGGTGTAATGCGGTGACGGACGCCTTTCTGCCAGATACAAGTCAAATTGTCGGCCAGGTCGCTTTGCTGCAATGAGCGCTGAAGGCGGAACGTTTCTCCTGGTGGTACGACATCATCTTCGTCACCGTGCCAAAGCAACAGCGGTCGGCTGGCAAGCTTCGCCAACTGCTGGCTGACGTCCCACTCCACCAGCGATTCAGCACAAAATGAAGGGGAAGGGAAAAGCGTCTGTGAGAGCGAACTGAAGTAGCCTGACCCCATCAGGCAGGCCACGCTTTTCAGCTCTGGATGCTGGGTCATCATCCCCAGCGCCGTCATTCCGCCCATCGATGCTCCGGCAACCGCCAGCCGGTCATCGGCAATCCATCCCTCAGCGCGAATAGCGTTCTGCAATGCCGGAAATTCAGCAAAATTCTGCACCAGAATCGGCCAGAAGCGCTGCATCCGCCCTTGCTCGTCTCCCTGGTAACGCGCACCGTGTTCTGCCGCATCAGGCATAATGACCCGAAACCCCGCCTCCGCCAGCGCAACGGCAAAATAACTGTAGACCCGCTTAGAAGAGGTAAATCCATGATAAAAGACGATACAAGGCAACGGAGTATCCGCAGCGCCCTGCGGGTACGCGTGAAGAACCTCCCCACCCGCAAGGTTACGCATTTCTAGTGCAATCATTTACCGTCTCCTTTCTCTATAGTGATGTGGTGTTATGTTATTACTCAAGTCTCTCGTTCGCACATGATTCATAATCTTGAGAACCAGATTACGCTTTCACGATATTTTCATTCGAAAATCGCGTACGGGATAACAATTTGGGAACATTCCCCGGAAATGACATTCAGGCTACCACTACACTATGACTATCAGGAAACGAGATATGGTTATGCGTAGGTTTACACCATGGTTACTGGCTATCGCCTTAACCGGCTGTAGCGCCCTGCAAGGGACACCAAAGGCGCCACCGCCAGCAACCGACCATCCGCAGGAGATCCAGCGTAATCAGGCGACGGATCTACAGAAAATGGGGACGGTGAGCGTATTAATGTACGGCTCGCCGATGGATGTTGAAGCTGCGCTCAAGACCAAAGCAGAAGCGGCTAAAGCGGATTACTACGTCATCATTATGATTGATGACACCATGGTTCCCGGCCAGTGGTACTCGCAGGCGATTTTGTACCGTAAATAGCGGTCAATCTTTAAGCCAGCTTTACACTGCTTTGCATCCATTCACGTTTTCCTGTGCATAATAACGTTCGGCCAGCTGTAACCTGGCAGAACGTTAGCAACGGACTGCCCTCGGGACTATGTGAAATGGAGCTGACGATGAAACGAACTTTTACCCTACCCAACCTGATGTTGACCTCGGTCACGGCCAATACTTCTGCGCAGTCAGCGGAGTTTGCCAGCGCCGATTGCGTAACCGGCCTGAATGAAATTGGCCTGATTTGCGTTAACAACATTTCAGGCAGCCAGCAGGATGTCGAACATGCCATCGCCATGCAGGCTGATGAGCAGGGCGCATCCTGGTATCGCATTGTTCAAATGTACGAAGAACAGCAGCCGGATAACTGGCGGGTACAGGCCATTCTCTATGCCTGAGGTGCCTGGCGTCCACGCCCCATCGCCCGTAAGAGCAGATCGTCCAGCGTCTGCGCATCCAGACGCATACCGCCGCGCGTATCGAGCATCATCCGACACCAGGCTTCAGCCAATGGCGGTGAAGCGAAGCGTAATACCTGCGCGCCTGTGCCCAGCATATAGACCAGCCGGGTAATTTCCCGCCCTTGTTCTTCCAGAGGCTGCCGTAGCCACTGCTGCAGCTGACGCCATGAGCGATCGAAATGACGATTCTGCCCTTTCACTTCCGCACATTCCGCCGCCAGAAGCTCTAGCGCCGCCGGTTGCTTCATCAGAACCCGCATCACGTCCAGACACATTATATTGCCCGAACCTTCCCAGATACTGTTGACCGGCATTTCGCGGTACAGACGCGGTAGTTCGCTCTCTTCGCAATAGCCTGAGCCTCCCAGAACCTCCATGGCTTCGGCAACAAACGGCATCCCGGATTTGCAGATAGCAAATTTCGCCGCAGGAGTGAACAACCTTGCCCAACGCGCTTCCTGCTCATCGTCACGCCGGTCCCAGGCGCGCGCCAGCCGGAACAAAAAGGCAGTTTGCCCTTCAAGCCTCAGCGCCATTTGCCCCAGCACCTGACGCATCATCGGCTGATCGACCAAATTCTTACCAAACGCCTGGCGCTGCAAGGCGTGGTAAAGCGCCACCGAATAAGCCCGGCGCATCAGCGCGTGGCTGCCCAATGCACAGTCAAAGCGGGTCAGGCCACCCATTTTGAGGATTTGCCGGACGCCATCACCCTCTTCTCCTATCAGCCATCCGCAAGCATCGAAGAATTCAGCTTCACTACTGGCGTTGGATCGATTACCCAATTTCTCTTTCAGTCTTTCCAGGCGAATACCGTTACGCTGACCGTCCGGCAACAAGCGGGGGACAAAAAAGCAGGAGAGACCCGCAGGTGCCTGAGCCAGCACCAGGTGCGCATCGCTTTGCGGTACCGAGAAAAACCATTTATGCCCAACGAGATGATAAAAACCTTCGGCAGTTTTCTCCGCCCGCGTTGTGTTACTCAGGACATCAGACCCACCCTGCTTTTCTGTCATTCCCATCCCGATAAGCAGTCCGCGCTTCTGATTACCCGGCACAAGATGCGGATCGTAACGATCGCTTAATAGCGGTGATAACCAGTCGCTAAATGGTTTGGGTAATGAACGCTGTAGCAATGGAATCGCAGCAAAAGTCATTGTGGTGGGGCACAGAGTCCCCGCCTCTACCTGTGCATGCAACATAAAACGGGCAGCGCGAGCGACAAAAGCGCCTTCGCGAGCATCCTCCTGCCAGGCAAGATTATGCACCCGGTTAGCACACAGACCCTGCATCAGTAAATGCCAGGCGGGATGGAAACGCACATCATCAATACGCGATCCCGTCGCGTCATAGCGCAATAGTTCCGGTGGGTTGCTGTTAGCCAGGCGCCCTAGCTCCAGCGATTCAGCCGTCCCCAGCTGTTGGCCAATGCTCGCCAGCAGATCGCCATCCCAGCCAGCGCCTTCGCGCACGGTGGCCTCACGTAGGGCAATATCAGACAGGAACAAGTTGCTATTACATAACGGCGTAGGTTGGTTAAATACGGTATGAGTTTGCCAGTGCATTGTGTTTCCCTCCGTCAATGGCTCTACCCATAAGTATGGACAACGGCGCACTTTCCGTCGCAGAACTCTGCTATAAAGTTCTCTCACAATCAGAAAGGGAATTTCATGATTCATTTAATTATTGAAGACCGGGAAAACACACTGAACTATATTGCGCTTATCCGCCGCCATCTTCCCCATCTTGCGATTAACGCCATCAAACAGAATCTGAAAACTTCAGGTTACGTCACTTCATTTGATGAAGACAAAATCTGCGATGACATTCTGGAAGAGCAGAATCCCATTGGAAATTTTCTCAATCTCATCAAAGTGTTAAAAAACAGTGGCGCGCAGCTTAAGTTCATCGAACAAACGGATGATGAACAGGGAGATGAATTGCCCTTGAGCCAATTGTTGGGCTATGTGGAAAGAGGGCTGGAAATTGCCCGACAAATAGAACAAGAAGATGAACGAGCGAGAAGAAGATAAGCCATTCAAACGAATGGCTTATTCAGGCAAACAGATTAGCTGCGCTGACGCACCGCTTCAAACAGACAAATCCCGGTAGCAACGGAAACGTTCAGCGACGAAACGCTACCGGCCATCGGAATACTGATTAACTCATCGCAGTGTTCGCGGGTCAGACGGCGCATACCTTCGCCTTCCGCTCCCATCACCAGCGCCATCGGACCGATCATCTTGCTCTGGAACAAAGTGTGGTCGGCTTCGCCAGCGGTACCCACGATCCAGACGTTCTCTTCCTGCAACAGTCGCATGGTACGCGCGAGGTTAGTAACGCGGATAAGCGGAACATTTTCTGCCGCCCCGCAGGCGACTTTTTTCGCCGTCGCATTGAGCTGCGCGGAGCGATCTCTCGGCACAATCACTGCGTGCACGCCAGCGGCATCGGCACTACGTAAGCAGGCGCCGAGGTTATGTGGATCGGTCACACCGTCGAGGATCAAGAAGAACGGCTGATCGAGAGAGGCGATCAGATCCGGCAGATCGTTCTCCTGATACTGGCGCCCTGGCTTCACGCGAGCAATAATCCCCTGATGAACAGCACCTTCGCTTTTCTCATCAAGATACTGGCGGTTGGCGACCTGAATCACCACTCCCTGAGCCTCCAGGGCATGGATCAGCGGCAGCAAGCGCTTATCCTCACGGCCTTTCAGAATAAAGACTTCCTGAAAACGCTCAGGAGCGCGTTCCAGCAGTGCCTGCACCGCGTGGATGCCGTAAATCATTTCACTCATTTATGTACTCGTTTTAGGTTCTGTTAGCCGTTCCCTTCACCCAGACGTTCTCCGCTACATTAGACGGAATCAGGATGAAGGGAATCCAATCACTCAGCGATTTTCTTTTTCGCCGCGCGCTTGGCTTTGGTCGCCGCAGCGATTTTTTGGGTTTTCACCGACGGTTTCTTCGCTTTTTTCTCGCCTTTTGGCTGAGCAGCCTTCGGTTGAGATTTGCCTTTCTCTTTGCGGAATGCGCTATCTGGCTCAAAGTTCACTTGCTTTCCCGCCTGACGACGACGCCCGGAGGATTTGCCTGCGGCACCCTTTTTCGCCTTCTCACGCTCGGTTTTACCCACGTTGCGCGGAGCGCGCTCGCTGGAGATAAGCGAGAAGTCAATCTTACGCTCGTCCATGTTGACCGCTTCAACCCGCACTTCTACGCGATCGCCCAGACGATAAGTCTGACCGCCGGATTCACCGATCAGACGCTGTCCAACCTGATCGAAGCGGTAGTAGTCGTTATCGAGCGAAGAAACGTGCACCAGACCATCAATAAACAGTTCATCAAGACGAACGAAGAAACCAAATCCGGTCACGCTGGCGATCACGCCTTTGAAGACATTACCGACCTGATCCAACATGAAATCACACTTCAGCCAGTCCGATACATCGCGCGTCGCTTCATCAGCACGGCGTTCGGTCATCGAACAGTGTGCTCCCAGCTGCAGCATCTCTTCCATGCTGTAGTGCCAACCGCCGGTCTCGGTGCTATTACCTTTATGTCCCTGCTCTTTCGCCAGCAGATACTTGATAGCACGATGCAGCGACAGATCCGGGTAGCGACGAATCGGTGAAGTGAAGTGAGCGTAAGATTGCAGCGCGAGGCCAAAGTGACCGCGATTTTCCGGGTCGTACACCGCCTGTTTCATCGACCGCAGCAGCATGGTTTGCAGCATTTCCGCATCTGGTCGATCGGCGATCGACGTCAGCAGTTCGGCATAATCACGCGGCTCTGGCTTATTACCTCCAGGCAGCTCAAGTCCAAGCTCAGCCAGAACTGAACGGAATGCGGTGATCGCCTCCGTGCTTGGCTTGTCGTGAATACGGAACAGCGCCGGTTCTTCAGCTTTCTCCACAAAGCGCGCAGCGGAAATGTTCGCCAGAATCATGCACTCTTCAATCAGCTTATGGGCGTCGTTACGCTGAGTCTGTTCAATGCGCTCAATGCGACGTTCAGCATTGAAGATGAATTTAGCTTCTTCACTCTCAAATGAGATACCGCCGCGCTCTTCACGAGCGACATCCAGCACCTTGTAGAGGTTATGAAGCTCTTCAATATGCTTAACCAGCGGCGCATACTGCTCACGCAGGTCCTGATCGCCCTGCAGCATATGCCAGACCTTGGTGTAGGTCAGGCGAGCATGGGAACTCATCACCGCTTCGTAGAATTTGAAGCCGGTCAGACGCCCTTTTGATGAAATCGTCATCTCGCAAACCATACAGAGTCTGTCGACCTGAGGATTCAGCGAGCACAGACCGTTGGAGAGCACTTCCGGCAGCATCGGGACGACCTGAGATGGGAAGTAGACTGAGGTACCACGGCTGCGTGCTTCACCATCCAGCGGCGTGCCGGGGCGCACGTAGTAGCTCACATCGGCAATGGCCACCCACAGACGCCAGCCGCCGCCGCGTTTCTTCTCGCAGTATACGGCGTCATCAAAGTCGCGAGCATCTTCGCCATCAATGGTGACCAGCGGCAGATTACGTAAATCAACACGTCCTGCCTTCGCCTCTTCCGGCACCTGTTCTTTCAGACTTGAAACCTGTTTTTCCACCTCAGGTGGCCAGACATGGGGGATTTCATGGGTACGCAGGGCCATATCGACCGCCATTCCAGTTCCCATGTTATCGCCCAGCACTTCGACGATTTTACCCACCGCTTTGGTGCGGCGGGTTGGGCGCTGGGTGAGCTCAACCACGACCACAAACCCCATGCGCGCGCCCATAATCTCTTCTGGCGGGATCAGGATGTCGAAGCTTAAGCGACTGTCATCGGGAACGACAAAGCCCACACCCGCCTCGGTAAAGTAGCGGCCAACGATCTGCCCTATTTTTGGTACCAGGACACGAACGATACGAGCTTCCCGGCGGCCTTTACGGTCCGCACCCAGAGGCTGCGCCAGCACCTGATCGCCATGAATACAGGTTTTCATCTGTTCAGATGATAAATAAAGATCATCTTTACGGCCTTCGACGCGCAGGAAGCCATAGCCATCGCGATGACCGATAACGATGCCTTTCAGCAGATCGAGACGCTCAGGCAGCGCATAGCACTGGCGGCGAGTGAAGACCAGTTGACCATCACGTTCCATTGCGCGCAGTCGACGGCGCAATGCTTCTTGTTGTTCTTCGCCTTCGATATTCAGCTCTATTGCCAGCTCATCACGGCTGGCCGGTTTTTCGCGTTTTGCTAAATGATCGAGGATGAATTCCCGGCTTGGGATTGGATTGGCGTACTTTTCAGTTTCGCGGTCCAGGAAAGGATCTTGTGACATGTCGGTTCCTCCGTTGTCATCTCCAGTGAAGTTTACGTCACTCCACCAGTAATAATTTATAAAGTGGTTGATTCTTTTCAACCAAATCGGCCAACGTGTAGTTGTCTAGTTCCTTAAGAAAACTTTGTGTGGCTTCTGCAAGCGCCTGCTTCAGGCGGCAGGCGGGCGTAATATGGCAAAATTCGCTGCTGCAATTGACCAACGATAACGGCTCCAAATCGCGGACAACATCGCCTACTCGAATCATGCTTGCCGGTTTGCCAAGGCGAATTCCGCCGTTCTTTCCCCGTACTGCCGTGACGTAGCCCACACGACTTAACTGATTGATTATTTTTACCATATGATTACGAGAGACACCGTAAACCTCCGTAACTTCGGAGATACTGGTCATCCTTCCATCCGGCAGCGACGCCATATATATCAGCGCACGTAATCCGTAATCAGTGAAACTCGTTAACTGCACAATCAACCTCAGGGAAAAGAAAAACGGGGTGTGTCGATAGACGTAATTACTATTGATGATAAACCAGCCAGCGCTCAGGCCGCTAATTTATTTAAATGGGGCGGGCGAACAGTAAAAACAAGAGGCGCCTGAACGGCGCCCCTGGGGATAATTATGCGTCGAACGGGTCGCGCAGAATCATCGTCTCGGTACGGTCAGGACCGGTAGAGATGATATCAACCGGTACGCCGGTGAGTTCTTCAATGCGCGCGATATAGTTCAGCGCTGCCTGCGGTAGGCCGCTGCGCTCTTTCACGCCGAAGGTCGTTTCGGACCAGCCTGGCATTGTTTCATAAATCGGTTCAATACCTTCCCAGTTGTCAGCAGCCAGCGGAGTGGTGGTCACTTCACGGCCATCCGGCATACGGTAGGCCACACAGATTTTAACTTCTTTCAGGCCGTCCAGGACGTCCAGTTTAGTTAGGCAGAAGCCAGACAGGGAGTTAATCTGCACCGCACGGCGCACGGCGACGGCGTCAAGCCAACCGGTACGACGACGACGGCCGGTAGTGGCACCGAACTCGTTACCCTGCTTGCACAGGAACTCGCCGATGTCATCAAACAGTTCAGTCGGGAACGGACCAGCCCCCACACGAGTGGAGTAGGCTTTGATAATACCCAGTACGTAATCAACATAACGTGGGCCCAGGCCAGAACCGGTCGCCACGCCACCAGCAGTGGTGTTGGAAGAGGTTACGTACGGATAGGTACCGTGGTCGATATCCAGCAGCGTACCCTGTGCGCCTTCAAACATGACGAAATCGCCACGCTTACGCGCCTGATCCAGAAGGTCGGAAACATCAACAACCATCGCGGTCAGGATGTCGGCAATTGCCATCACATCATCCAGGACTTTCTGATAATCAACCGCTTCAGCTTTATAGAAATTCACCAGCTGGAAGTTGTGATATTCCATCACTTCTTTCAGTTTGTCAGCGAAGGTCGCTTTATCAAACAGATCGCCAACGCGCAGACCACGGCGAGCCACTTTATCTTCGTAAGCCGGACCGATACCGCGACCGGTAGTACCGATAGCTTTCGCGCCGCGCGCTTTCTCACGCGCCACATCCAGCGCGACATGATATTCAAGGATAAGCGGGCAGGCTTCAGAAAGCAGCAGACGCTCGCGGACAGGGATACCACGGTCTTCCAGTCCTTTCATCTCTTTCATCAGCGCAGCCGGAGACAGCACAACACCGTTACCGATGATGCTGGTAACATTCTCGCGAAGAATACCTGATGGAATGAGGTGGAGGACGGTTTTTTCACCGTTGATTACGAGAGTATGGCCTGCGTTGTGACCGCCCTGGTAGCGCACAACATATTTAGCCCGTTCAGTCAGGAGATCGACGATCTTCCCTTTACCTTCGTCACCCCATTGGGTGCCCAGTACGACGACGTTGTTACCCATTTTTCAAAATCACCGTTTGCTTAAAAATGGATTCTACCATCGCTTTTTCAGAGTTACAGCACTTTTTGCACTCAAAACGCGGTAAATTCGGCTACTTTTCACTCAGCCAATCGTTTTCCTCAACATGTAGTAGATGACGATGCCAGCGACCACAAGACCACCGCCAAAACGGCGCAATAAATTATCCGGCAACTGACTCATCGTGGCGACCATTCGCCGCCATGCCCGTGGGTAAAGTAATGGCCCGAGTCCTTCAAGTACTAAAACCAGCGCCAGTGCCAACCAGATTGTTGAGTTCATTATTCACCTTTATATAAATATCGCGCTGTGTAGTACCAATGGTTTATCAATGTTGTGTTTACTCTCACTTCATATTGTCCGGTATTTCCTCTTTATTATGAACTTATTTAATGAAACAAAATTCATAACCCATTGTATTGCAGGTTATTTTTAAAATTGCAAGTATGCTAGCGCGTATCAACTTTGGATACGAGCATAAAATAATTAGGATGATTATCATGAGAGAACTAACCATATTTGAAATTGATGCCGTAAGCGGCGCTGGCTGGCTGCAAGATGGGCTGGCATCAATAGGGTCACAATTAGGTTCTGCCGTTTGGTCTGCAGAAAGTAGCTTGCTGAATATCGAGCTACCTATTGTTGGAAAAATTAACCTGGCAACTTTTGCTCCTAACCTGGGTAAGACGGTAGGCGAGACACTGGGCTCAAGCATTGGTGGAAGCATTGAGAACTCACTCTCCTCTCTACCAAACCTTGGTGGTTTCTTCAGTAAACTCTTTGCCAACTAACTTCACTGTCAGTTGCGTTAAATGAAGTCAAGCAGTCCCATGTAAAAATGGCGCCTCAATAGAGGCGCCATTATTTTTGACAATCGTTACTTATCGATGACTGCTCTCAGGAGTCTTCATATAACGGAAGAAATCGCTATCCGGGCTGAGAACCATTACATCCTGATTGCTCTGGAAGCTATTCTCATAAGCTCGCAGGCTACGGATGAAGGCATAGAAGCCCGGGTCCTGGCTGAATGCATCAGCAAACAGTTTTGCCGCTTCAGCATCACCTTCACCACGCATAATGCGGCCCTGACGTTCGGATTCAGCCAACGTTTTGGTGACTTCATAGTCCGCAGCTGCGCGCAGTTTTTCAGCTTCTTCCTGGCCCTGCGAACGGTGACGACGAGCAACTGCTTCACGCTCAGCACGCATACGGTTGTAGATCGCTTCAGAGACTTCAGCAGGAAGGTTGATCTGTTTGATTCGTACGTCGACAACTTCAATACCCAGTGCCGCCATACTGTTCGGGTTGATCACCTTCACCTTACCGTTAGTTTCTGCTTCAACAAGTTTTGCCGCTTTGGCAATCGCATCATCGGCAGCCGGCGTGCTAACTTCATCTTCTGTGCCTGCAGAACCTGAGTTCAGCGCATCACGGACTTCCAGAGTCAGACGACCACGGGAGTCAGTTACGATGTCTTTCACATCCAGACGACCAATTTCAGAACGCAGGCGGTCAGAGAATTTACGCTTCAGCAGAACCTCGGCCTGGGAGACATCACCGCCGCCAGTTGCCAGATAGTAACGACTGAAGTCGCTGATGCGCCACTTGATATACGAGTCAACAATCAGGTCTTTCTTCTCTTTGGTCACAAAGCGATCGGCCTGGTTGTCCATGGTCTGGATACGCGCATCCAGCATTTTCACTGATTCAATAAACGGGATCTTGAAGTGCAGGCCCGGCTCATAGACCAGTGGTTTGTTTTCATCGTCGCGCAGAACTTTACCAAAGCGCAGGCTAATACCACGCTCGCCTTCTTTAACAACAAAGACGGACATGTAGAGCACCACCAGCACGATGACAATTATCGCGATAACAGATTTACGCATCGTTATTCCCCCTGACGCTGGTAGTCGTTACGCTGCGCGTTGGCGCGGCGTTGGTCCATAATGTTGCCTCCCGTAGAGGTCTGAGCGTTACTGGCGCTGTTTGAGCTGGATGCAGGCGGCAGACGCAGCAGATCGCTTGCGCCACTGCTATCACTCTTTGCCGCTGGTGCGCCAGCACCTTTCAGCATCTGATCCAGAGGCAGAACCATCAGGTTGCTCCCTTTATCGTTAACCAGCACTTTGCGAGTATGGCTCAGCACTTTTTCCATGGTTTCGATATACAGACGCTCACGGGTAATTTCCGGAGCTGCTTTATATTCAGGAAGGATCTTCGCAAAGCGAGCAACCTCACCCTGAGCTTCGAGAACGGTCTGAGTTTTATACGCACGCGCTTCTTCAAGGATACGCTGTGCCTGACCATTCGCTCGTGGCTGAACTTCGTTGGTGTATGCTTCAGCTTCACGAATGTACTGCTGTTCGTTTTCACGCGCGGCAATCGCATCGTCAAACGCGGCTTTCACTTCTTCTGGCGGACGCGCTGTCTGGAAGTTAACGTCCAGCAGAGTAATCCCCATGTTGTACGGACGAATCGTCTCTTCCAGTTCGCGCTGGGTATCGCTACGAATCACGGTACGGCCTTCAGTCAGGATACGATCCATGGTGTATTTACCGATAACACCACGCAGAGCGCTGTCGGTGGCCTGACGCAGGCTATCATCTGCGCTGGTAACGCTAAACAGGTAACGTTCCGGATCGGTCACGCGATACTGCACGTTCATCTCGACGCGCACCACGTTTTCGTCAGAGGTCAACATGACGCCAGAAGCCGCCAGTTCACGTACTGATTCAACGTTAACCGCCTGAACGTTATCAACGAAAGTGGGTTTCCAGTTAAGGCCTGGCTCAACCAAATGGCTGAATTTACCAAAGCGGGTGACCACACCACGTTCAGCTTCCTTAATGGTATAGAAACCGCTGGCTGCCCAGATAATCACCACAGCGGCGGCAACGATGCCGACGACACGTCCGCCCATCGGGCCACGAGGTCCCTGAGAGCCGCTACCGCCTCCCAGGCCACCTTTTCCGCCACCCAGACCACCAAGTTTTTTACTTAGCTTACGGAAGATATCATCCAGATCGGGAGGTCCCTGCTCGCGACCACCTTTGTTGCCATTTCCCCCAGAGTTGCCGCCTTGGTTATTGCTGCTTCCCCACGGGTCGCGGTCCTGTCCGTTATTACCGGGCTGATTCCACGCCATGTATATGCTCCATATTTGTTTTTGATATCCCCACAGGGGTTAATATCTTCAGGCAAGCTGCAAGGTCAAATCACGTATTCAACCAGCGCTGGCTCTTGTTTACAGAGGCGACGCCAGTCAACGATTGGCATGCGCACCTGCAGACCAACGCTACCGTCATCCTCCATCCACTCTTTCTCTATCGCCTGAAGCTGATAGAACCGACTTCTCAACCGACCTTCCTGCGGTGGCAGACGCAGAGTATGTTGCGCCACTTCACCAGAAAGCCGTTCCGTCAAAGCCTGAAAAAGCAGTGGTACGCCAACCCCGGTCTGGGCGGAAAGCCAGACCCGGATCGGTTTATTCTCTTCATCCCGGTCAATACGCGGCTCAAAATCGTCCAACATATCGATTTTGTTCATGACCAGCAGCGTCGGGATTTCATCGGCCTCGATTTCAGCGAGAACCGTGTTTACTGCGTCAATATTTTCCTGCACGCGGACATCGGCCGCGTCAATGACGTGCAGCAGCAGCGTCGCCTGGCGCGTCTCCTGGAGAGTCGCTTTAAACGCGGCCACCAGATCGTGCGGCAGATGGCGGATAAAACCTACGGTGTCAGCCAGAACGGTTTCGCCAACATCAGGAACATCAATGCGGCGCAGCGTTGGGTCAAGAGTAGCGAACAGTTGATTCGCGGCGTAGACCTCAGCTTCGGTTATCTGGTTGAACAGCGTTGATTTACCGGCGTTGGTATAACCGACCAGCGATACGGTCGGAATATCGGCTTTGGCACGTGACCGTCGTCCTTGTTCGCGCTGCTTCTCTACTTTTTCCAGTCGCGACAGGATCTGCATAATACGGTTACGCAGCAAACGACGGTCAGTTTCGAGCTGGGTTTCACCCGGGCCACGCAAACCAATCCCGCCTTTCTGTCTTTCAAGGTGGGTCCAACCGCGAACGAGGCGAGTCGCCATATGACGCAGCTGTGCCAGCTCAACCTGCAGTTTCCCTTCGTGGGTACGCGCTCGCTGGGCAAAAATATCTAAAATCAGGCCGGTACGATCGATAACCCGACATTCGCATAAGCGTTCAAGGTTTCGTTCCTGTGCCGGACTCAGGGCATGATCGAAGAGCACGACCGATGCACCGGTCGCTTTTACGGCTTCCGCAATTTCGACTGCTTTACCTTCACCAACAAAATACTTCGGGTGCGGTGCTTTACGGCTACCGGTAATCACCTGCATTGCTTCGACACCGGCGGAAGAGGCCAGAGTTTCAAACTCCTGGAGATCTTCCATATCTTTGTCTTGCGAAAAATAGATGTGTACCAGTACCGCCTGCTCACCGGCATCATAACGGTCAAACAAGCGTAAACCCCTTATAAAATACCAGCGGGGAACGCAGAAAACCTGGCTCCCCGACGTGGAAAAACAGCATCAGCCTTATTCGGCGTCTTCGCTGTCTTGCTGCGACGCAGAAGAGCCTTGCGCGCTACCACCGTGGTGATAGTTACTTGTGCCGCCACCAGCATTATTGCTGTGGTGAGACACCGGGCGAGACGGGACAACTGTAGAAATTGCGTGCTTATAGACCATCTGGCTGACCGTGTTTTTCAACAAGATCACGAACTGATCGAAAGACTCAATTTGCCCTTGCAGCTTAATACCATTCACCAAATAAATAGAAACCGGAACACGTTCCCGACGCAAAGCGTTCAGGAACGGATCTTGTAAAGATTGCCCCTTAGCCATTCTCTCTTTTCCTTATATGTATGCTTGTTTTGTACTCAGAACCTTACGATTCTTAAAAATTACGCACGATAACCGTTCAATTGTACACGTTCAGTCCAGGCTAGCACCAACAACCTGTAATACTTTGTTGAACGCCTGTTCAGGTTGTTCACTATCCAACCAGTGGACACCTTCCCAACCGCGCAGCCAGGTGACCTGACGTTTAGCTAACTGTCTCGTGGCGCAAACACCTCGATAAACCATTTCATCATACGGGATCTCGCCATTAAGGTACGACCACATCTGGCGATATCCGACACAACGAATGGAAGGCATATCCGTATGCAAATCTCCCCGGGCAAATAACGCCCGTACTTCTGCTTCAAAACCCGAAGCCAACATCTGATGAAAACGCTGTTCTATGCGTTGATGGAGCAGTTCACGGCTCGCCGGGGCGATGGCGAACTGATGCACCTTATACGGCAGAGCGTCACCTGACGTTTGCGTCAGTTCCGTTAAAGTTTTACCCGAAATGAAAAAAACTTCCAGTGCTCGGGAAAGTCTTTGCGGATCATTTGGATGAATACGCGCCGCGGCAACCGGATCAATCTCCTGTAATTGCTGGTGTAACGCGTTCCACCCTTGCTCTGCGGCTTGTTGCTCAATTCTGGCTCTGACTGCAGGATCCGCCGAAGGTAACGGCGATAATCCTTCCAACAACGCTTTGAAATACAACATTGTTCCGCCGACCAGCAGCGGAATACGCCCGGCAGCGACAATATCAGCCATCTCTGCCAACGCATCGCGACGAAAATCTGCCGCAGAATAAGCTTCAGCCGGATCAAGAATATCCAGCAGTCGATGCGGCGCAGCGCTTAGCTCTTGCGCATCCGGCTTAGCCGTACCGATATCCATTCCTCGATAGATGAGGGCTGAATCAACGCTAATCAACTCTACGGGCAAAACTTTACGTAAAGCGATAGCCAACGCGGTTTTACCGGAGGCCGTCGGGCCCATTAAAAATATTGCCTTAGGCAGGCTCGCCTCGGTTACATCACTCATCTTTCAGGGCATTCATCGCCGAATGTAAATCAACAGGTTGTAACAGACCACCCGGCGGCGCTTTAACCAGCTGCGGGCACAAACGTTCTATATCCGCCAGGACAGCAATCGCCTGCGCCATATTCCACTGCCCGTGCTCACTCGCCAGATTGCGCGCTATCCACTGGGCAATATTGTTGACGTCGAATGTTTTTTGCTGCGCCAGGTAGCCTATCAGTTCAGGAATCAAGATTTGTAAATTTTGTTGTCTTAAGGGTAAAGGCACCGCCCGAATCGTCACGTGCTGCGCATCAGATTGCAGCTCAATACCGACCTGCGTCAGCGCCGATTGCGCGTTATCCAGCGCTACTTTCTCCCCTTCAGACACTTTTAGCCGTAGCGGAATAAGCAGCGGCTGGGCACAAACCGCTTCTACACCAGGCGTCAGTTGCGCCTGACGCAGCCAGCGTTCAGCAACCGGCAGAGCCAATAACGCTAACTTGCCATCGCGCTCTAGCAGCGCGCAGTCGCCATCAACAATCGTCAACACGCGACCAAAGCTTTGGCTGTGTCCAGCCAATCCTTCTGTCACTGGTGTGGGTGATACTGGCTTTCGCTCCGGGACCGGAGTATCCAGCAGTTGGCGATACAGCGCACCCTGCTGTTTTTGATAGCCTGGCTGCGCATGGGGCCAGCCTGCCCCACCAGAGGAACCCAAAGCGGTGGATTCTCGCGAGCCTCCCGCATTAAAGCGCGGCGCGGCAGTCTCATCATGATATCGGGGAGGCGCCGCTTCACGCGCAACCGCTGGCTGGGCGAAATGGTTGCCGCCTGCCGCAATGCGGTTCTCCGGCACCTGGCGAGGCGCAGGTTCATCGCCCTCTTCTGCCAATGGCGCACTCAGCTGCTGCTGAAGCACGCTCAGCACACCTTGATAAATAAAATCATGAACCAGCCGCGACTGATGAAAACGAACTTCATGCTTGGCCGGATGAACATTCACATCCACCTGGTGCGGATCGATTTCCAGGTAAAGCACAAAAGCGGGCTGCTGATTGGCTCCCAGCTTATCTTCACAAGCCTGACGAATTGCATGATTAATCAGGCGGTCACGCATCATCCGTCCGTTGACGTAGCAATACTGAATTTCTGCCAGCGCCGGATTCGTATGCAGAGGATCGGCCACCCAGCCGCTAAGGGTAAGATCGCCGTGCTGCCACTCGATAGCCAGGGCATGTTCAAGAAACGGCGTACCGCAAATCGCCCCTAGCCGCCGTTCACGCTGACCATCCTGTGACACGGCTCGATACTGGCGCACCGCTTTACCGTTGTGGCTGAGGTTAATCGTGACGTCGAAACGCGCCAGCGCGATGCGCCGCACGATCTCGTCGATATGATTAAACTCGGTTTTTTCGGTACGCATGAATTTGCGACGAGCGGGGGTGTTATAAAAAAGATCCAGTACTTCCAGCGTTGTTCCCACCGGGTGCGCCGCTGGTTTGACAGTAACGTCCTGATCGCGCCCTTCTGCATAGGCCTGCCAGGCTTCTTGCTGCTCCTCAGTACGCGAGGTTAGCGTCAGGCGGGCGACAGAACTGATACTGGCTAAGGCTTCACCGCGAAATCCGAGGCTGATTATCGCTTCCAGATCATCAAGCGAGGCGATTTTACTGGTGGCATGACGCGCCAGCGCCAACGCCAGTTCGTCTTTTTTAATCCCACAGCCGTTGTCGCGGATGCGGATCAACTTCGCACCGCCGCGCTCAATATCAATATCGATACGCGTAGCACCTGCATCGAGGCTATTTTCAACTAACTCTTTGACGACAGATGCCGGACGTTCCACCACTTCACCAGCGGCAATCTGGTTGGCGAGCTGCGGCGGTAGAACCTGAATCGGCATAGCCGTCTCCTTAATTTAACAACGTTCCGTCTGATGACCCCGCGCTGGCAGTCTGCGCCGCTGTCCCGCGCGGCGCTGATTGCAGCGGATGCTGCATAAAGTAGTTACGCAGACCGTTATAAATCGCCTCGGCGACCTGCTGTTGAAAAGCATCGCTACCCAGCAATCTCTCTTCGCCGGTATTGCTGATAAACCCGGTTTCGACAAGGATTGACGGGATATCCGGCGAACGCAGAACGCCCAGGCTGGCATGCTCAGGGCGACGTTTATGCAAGTCGCCGATTCGCTGTAGCTGGCTCAACACATTAGTCGCCACATCATACCCGACGCGCTGAGAATGGCCGAACTGTAAATCCAGCACCGCCTGGCTCAGGTAAGGGTCCGACTGACTATTCGCCAGCACATCGCCCGCTCCACCCAGTAACTCAGACTGTTTCTCATGCTGTTCGAGCCATCCGGCCATTTCACTGTTGGCACGACGGTTGGAAAGTACCCAAACCGAGGCCCCGGTTGCATCACGGTTTGGCGCAGCGTCAGCATGAATCGATACGAGGAAGTTAGCATTTTGCTTACGCGCTACGTCTGAACGTCCCATAACGGAAATGAAATAATCGCCGTCGCGCGTCAGTACCGGCTTGAACTGCGGATCGGCATTCAGCAACGTGCGAAGCTTACGGGCGATAGCAATGGTCACATTCTTCTCTTTCGTGCCATTCGGACCAATCGCCCCTGGGTCCTGACCACCGTGACCGGCATCAATGGCGATAATCACTTTATCATCGGTCGATACGGTGCGAGTCGCAGGACGCGTGATGGTACTTGTGCTAGTCACCGCAGTCAGCCGATCGTTATCGGCTTTAAACGGGTTACGCGCCGGTTCGCTCGGGCGAGAGGGTTGCACAATGGGTTTCTCAACCTGTTTCACTACCACCGGCGGCGGAGGAGGTGGTGGTGGAGGCGCATCAGCATTAATGGTAAACACCACGGTATAGTTAGAGCCATTCTGCTGCTTCACCGCACGAGTTTTCCCATCGGCGGTCAGATCCACCAGCAGACGCAGCGACTGCGCGTCCTGCGGCGACCCGGAACGGATACTTTTCACCAGATTATTGCCGCTAAACTGCAGCGGTAGCCCCTGGAGCACGCCAGTCTGTTTTATATCCAGCGCCACGGTTCGCTTGCCCTGTGGGCTAAACGAATATTCAGGATCGCCGATAAAACTAATGGTAATGCGGGCCTGCTGATCTCCATTTGAGACCTGGATGTCGGATAAACTTGCCGCGGTGGCCTGAATGCTAAACAGCATCAGTGCAGCGGCCAGCCAACTGGTTATGCGATACATCATCCCGTCGTCCTTCAGGCTAATTAGCCAAACGCGCCAATAGAGACTCACCCAATGTGGAGACAGCCGTTACGCGTGCCTCCCGCCCTTGAGCCTGGTATTCAAGGTGAATTTCAACATCCGGGTCAGGCAGTACACCTGTGCCTTGTTGCGGCCATTCCACCAGGCAGATGGCATCATCAGTAAAATAATCGCGAATCCCCATAAATTCGAGCTCCTCAGGATCCGCAAGGCGATACAGGTCAAAGTGATAGACCATCAGATTATCGAGACTATAGGGTTCGACCAGCGTATAGGTTGGGCTTTTGACATTACCACGATGGCCAAGCGCATGAAGAAAGCCGCGGCTAAAGGTGGTTTTACCCGCACCTAAATCGCCATACAAATAGATAACCGTGGCACCAGTACACGCCTGCGCTATGCGGTCGCCAAGGTTTAAAGTCGCCTGCTCGTCGGGTAAAGAAATCACTCGGTTAATCATGGTCTACGTCAATCACATCCGGGTTAACAACACGCCTGAGCGTGGAAAAAAGATCGGTCGCCAGCATTCCGCGAGTGCCATTTCTGGCGGCCAAAAGATCGGCGGCTTCGCCATGAGCAACGCATCCAGCGCAGGCGGCATCATACGGCGTCAGGCGCTGGCCTAACAATGCGGCAATAATACCGGTCAGCACATCGCCCATTCCACCGCTGGCCATACCGGCATTACCCGCATCGATAATGCCCATCTCGCCTGATTCGTTCGCGACTATCGTACCTGCGCCTTTCAGCACTACAACACCACCATAACGTTTTACCAGACGTTGTGCAGAATGTAAGCGATCGCTTTCAATTTCTGCCACACTCGTGTTCAGCAAACGGGCAGCTTCGCCGGGATGCGGCGTTAGCACGCGATTGTGACGTTTATCGGGATTTATTGCCAGCAGGTTCAGCGCATCCGCATCCCAGACCATCGGTTTACGAAAGTTCTGCGTCTGACGCAGCGCTTTTTTACCCCACTCGCTCTGGCCCAGTCCTGGTCCAATCGCCACTACATCGGCCCATTGCAAGCTTTCCTCCAGCGACTGAGCCGTCAGCTCGTGGACCATCAACTCTGGTCTGGCGGTTAGAATGGGGACGACGTTGTCCTGGTGAGTTAACACTCGCACTAACCCCGCCCCCGCACGCAGCGCCGCCTCACCGGTCATGCGGATAGCCCCCGCAGTACCCGGTTCACCGCCGATAATCACCAGCTTACCGTGATCACCTTTATGTGATGTGGGGCGTCGCGGCGGTAGCCAGCCGGACAGCTGTGAGGCATCGAATCGACTAAGAGCCGTCGTCTCGCCAGCCAGCCAGCGCTCAAGCCCCAGAGCATGATGATGAAGCTTGCCCACGACATCGCGGGCTTTACCGGTTAGCAGCCCAGGTTTAAGCGCGATAAAGGTAATGGTATGCGCGGCGTTGATAACCGCTCCCGGCGTCGCACCGGTCTGCGCATTCAGCCCCGAGGGGATATCCAGCGCGACAACCGGTGCCGGATATGCGTTCGCGCATGCGATGAGTTGCGCTACGTTTTCCCGCGGAGCGCTCTGTAGCCCGGTACCGAGCAGACCATCAATAATCAGAGTGATTCCTTCTGGCCAGTCAATATTGGCGGCATGAATCGTGCCGCCCGCATTCAGCCACTCTTCACGCGCAATGCCAGCCTCTTCCGGCAGCGGTTTCTCGCTCTCCAGCGCCAGCAGCGTAACCTGAATCCCTCGCGCATGCGCGAGGCGAGCCACCACATAGCCATCACCGCCGTTATTACCGTGACCGCAAAGAATCAGCCAGTGCTGACTATCAGGATATTTTTCACGAGCGAGATGGAAAGCCGCCTCGCCCGCACGGCGCATCAGCTCAAATAACGTCATCCCGAGGGTATCTGCCGCCTCTTTTTCCGCTAGTCGTAGCGCATCCGCCGACCAGATGATGTGTGGTATACTGTCGGTGTTTTTCGTCATTGTATGGTCCATCATGTCACAGCCCCTCGATCTCAATCAGTTAGCGCAACAAATTAAACAATGGGGCACAGAGTTGGGGTTCCAGCAGGTCGGTATTACCGATACCGACCTGAGCGCCAGTGAACCTAAACTGCAGGCGTGGCTGGATAAACAATACCACGGCGAAATGGAGTGGATGGCGCGCCATGGAATGATGCGCGCACGCCCTCACGAACTCCAGCCCGGTACGTTACGCGTGATTAGCGTGAGAATGAACTATCTGCCCGCTAACGCCGCTTTCGCCCGCACCCTGAAAGATCCCATCCTGGGTTACGTTAGCCGCTATGCTCTTGGGCGGGACTATCATAAGCTGCTACGTAACCGCCTGAAAAAACTAGGCGAGATGATTCAGGGACAGTATGCTTCGCTCAATTTTAGACCTTTTGTCGATTCCGCGCCGATTCTTGAGCGTCCTTTAGCTGAAAAAGCGGGGCTTGGCTGGACAGGTAAGCACTCACTAATCCTCAGTCGCGATGCTGGATCGTTTTTCTTTCTCGGTGAGTTGCTTATTGACCTCCCTCTGCCCATCGACCAACCCGTCGAAGAAGAGTGCGGGCGTTGTGTTGCCTGCATGACGATTTGCCCGACCGGCGCCATCGTTGAACCTTATACCGTTGATGCCCGGCGCTGCATTTCCTATCTGACCATCGAGCTGGAAGGTGCAATCCCGGAAGAGTTCCGCCCGCTGATCGGCAACCGCATCTATGGCTGCGATGACTGCCAGCTAATTTGCCCGTGGAACCGCTTTGCGCAGTTAACCGATGAAGATGACTTCAGTCCGCGTAAAGCGCTCCATGCGCCTGCGCTACTGGAGCTGTTCGCCTGGAGCGAACCTTATTTTTTAAAAGTGACGGAAGGATCGGCCATTCGCCGTATTGGTCATCTGCGCTGGCTACGTAATATCGCCGTCGCATTGGGAAATGCCCCCTGGGATGAAGCTAATCTGCAGGCCCTGGAGAGCCGCCGAGGTGAGCACCCACTTCTCGACGAACACATTGAATGGGCGGTTGCGCAGCAAATTGAGAAGAGAAATGCCAACGTGATTGAAGTGCAGTTGCCGAAGAAACTGCGGCTGGTCAGAGTGGTTGAAAAAGGGCTACCAAGAGATGCCTGATTCATTCACAGGGTGTGAATAAAAATAAAAACACATTGCGTATCAACATGCAGACGTTCGTCAAGTGATCGGATTAACACTTTGAAATGAAATTTTATTCTTATATTTCAACAAAATAAGAAGATACTATTTATATAACGAAGTATTTTTCCGACTAATGGCAAAAGATTAACCTGTGGATAACTCTGTTCACAGTATTTTCCTGGGTACAACGAAAATCATCCCCGGCGCGATTTTGCGCTGTGGATAAAATGAGTATCGGAAGAAATTTTGGAGCGGGAAACGAGACTCGAACTCGCGACCCCGACCTTGGCAAGGTCGTGCTCTACCAACTGAGCTATTCCCGCTTAATCTTTGTCTTTCAAGCTGCTTCTGCGTTAGCTGCCTTCACTCACTTTAGTCACTTACTTAAGTAAGCTCCCAAAGATTCGTTCAGTTGCTGCCTTGCCGCAACTCGAAATCCTGTGATTAGGATGATGATTTTCAAATTTTGGAGCGGGAAACGAGACTCGAACTCGCGACCCCGACCTTGGCAAGGTCGTGCTCTACCAACTGAGCTATTCCCGCTTAATCTTAGTCTTTCAAGCTGCTTCTGCGTTAGCCGCCTTCACTTACTTTAGTCACTTACTTAAGTAAGCTCCTAAAGATTCGTTCAGTTGCTGCCTTGCCGCAACTCGAAGTCCTGTGATTAGGATGGTACTTTTCAAATTTTTGGAGCGGGAAACGAGACTCGAACTCGCGACCCCGACCTTGGCAAGGTCGTGCTCTACCAACTGAGCTATTCCCGCATACTTCTGGCCATATTTCTATAGCGTCGTGATTTGCATTTCTGCTTCGTCACGGGAGGCGCATTATACGAGAATTCGATTTACCTGCAACCCCCCTGAGAGCAATTTTTTTTGTTTTTGGTTCAAGTGACCACTTTATCACCAGACATACTCTTAAATTGCCTAAATAACCATCACGTGCGGCAAAATAACTTTTTCCGGCTTCGCTAAAGGCGCAAAATCGCTCAAGTTTATCGGCGGATACCGCCCGCTGACGGTCAACAACGATGACAACCAGGGAAATAAAATGAAAAAAGCGCTTACCGTCCTGCTGCTGACTACGCTTGCTACAGGAACAGCATCGGCAACAACGCTACATTTTGGGACAACGACGGCCAATCCGCCGTATGAAACTGTCAATGGTAAAAATCAGCCCACGGGTTTTGATATCGACCTGGCCAATGCGCTGTGCAAGCAGATGCAGGTTGAATGCAAATTTACCCCCCAAAGCTTCGATACGCTCATCCCGGCGCTGCGCTTTAAGAAATTCGACGCCGTTATTGCCGGTATTGAAGTGATTCCCATGCGAGAAAAGCAGGTCGCTTTCAGCCATCCCTATCGTCAGGAGCTATCCGGCGTGGTGGTAACAGCGAGGGACGCAGCCCACACGTTTACCGATCTGAAAGACAAAAAACTCGGCGTCGTGAAAGGCACTATTCATCAACATTACCTGCGTGACAAACAAAAAGCCGTACATGCCGTACCTTTTGAGAGCGACGAAAGTGCCTTAAACGCGCTGAAAGAAGGCGTGATTAGCGGAGTGATCGGCGATCAGGAAACGCTAACTAAATGGCAGCAGGATAACCCTGATTACGGCATCATGGATGAACGCGCAACGGATCCCGCCTACTACGGCAGGCAGTTCGCCATTGCAGTGCGCAAAGATGACCCGGAGCTGCTGAATAACCTCAATGCCGCACTGGACGTCGTTAAAGCGTCGCCAGAATTCCTGGAAATGGAGCAGAAGTGGTTTAAATAGCAGAAAGTATTGCCGGGGCATTTCCGGCCCCGGCACAGATATCAGAGCTGAATAAAGTGCTCACGGTAGTAAGCCAGTTCCGCCACCGACTCACGGATATCGTCCATCGCCTGATGGGTCCCTTGTTTCTTAAAGCCGTCTAGAATTTCCGGTTTCCAGCGACGCGCCAGCTCTTTTAGCGTGCTGACGTCCAGATAACGATAGTGGAAGTAAGCTTCCAGTTCCGGCATATATTTAAATAAAAAGCGACGATCCTGGCCGATGCTGTTACCGCAAATCGGTGATTTACCCGCAGGCACCCACTGTTTGAGGAATTCAATAGTCGCCAGTTCCGCTTCACGATCGCCCTCAGTGCTCGCTTTCACGCGCTCCACCAGCCCGCTACCGGTATGGGTGCGTACGTTCCACTCATCCATCAACGCCAGCTGCGCATCAGACTGATGCACTGCGATCGTCGGCCCTTCCGCCAGGATGTTCAGGTTCGCGTCGGTCACCAGGGTGGCGATTTCAATGATGCGATCGCGCTCCGGATCCAGTCCCGTCATTTCAAGATCGATCCAAATCAGGTTGTTTTCATCTGCACTCATGTTATTTTCCACCCTTCTTACGTAACTATATTGATCTAAAATAGCGTGTATCATAGAGGTTTTGCCCATACAGGGCGACCAGGAGCCAGTTCGATTGAGTAAAAATAAACTCTCCAAAGGCCAAGAGCGCCGCGTGAAGGCCAACCACCAGCGCCGCCTGAAAACGACTTCGGAGAAGGCCGATTTTGATGACAATCTGTTCGGCGAGAAATCCGAAGGTATCGTCATTAGCCGCTTTGGTATGCATGCCGATGTCGAATCCGCCGACGGTAGCGTCCATCGCTGCAATATTCGTCGCACCATCCGTTCGCTGGTCACTGGCGATCGCGTCGTCTGGCGTCCAGGCAAAAGCGCAGCTGCAGGGGTTAACGTTAAAGGTATCGTTGAAGCAGTGCATGAACGAACCTCAGTGCTGACGCGCCCGGATTTCTACGACGGTGTGAAACCCATCGCCGCCAATATCAATCAGATAGTCATTGTTTCAGCAATTTTGCCTGAGCTATCACCGAATATTATCGACCGTTATCTCGTCGCCTGCGAAACGCTGAACGTTGAGCCGCTGATTGTGCTCAATAAGACAGATCTGTTGGATGAAGACGCCATGGCCTTCGTCAACGAGCAAATGGATGTTTACCGCAAGATAGGTTACCGCGTACTGATGGTCTCCAGCCGTACTCAGGATGGTCTGAAGCCGCTTGAAGAAGCGCTCACTGACCGAATCAGCATCTTTGCCGGGCAGTCCGGGGTGGGAAAATCCAGTTTACTGAATGCTCTCCTGGGCCTGCAGGAAGAAATCCTCACCAATGATGTCTCTGACAACTCGGGACTGGGCCAGCACACCACCACTGCCGCGCGCCTTTACCACTTCCCGCACGGCGGCGATGTGATTGATTCCCCGGGCGTACGCGAGTTCGGCCTCTGGCATCTCGACGCGGAACAAATTACCCACGGCTTTGTCGAATTCCATGACTATTTAGGCCGCTGCAAATATCGCGACTGCAAACACGATACCGACCCAGGCTGCGCAATTCGCGAAGCGGTAGAGAATGGCGCAATTGCAGAGAGCCGGTTTGAAAACTATCACCGCATTTTGGAAAGCATGGCGCAGGTACAGGTAAAAACGCGTAAAAGCTTTTCATCAACCGATGACTGACATTTAAGCTGAGCATCGTTAGAATCGCCCCCTTTTTTCAGACCCTCGCTAATGCGGGTGGTCAGGAACGACAAATAATGGCCTGGAGGCTACCTTGTTAAACGATCTTAAACTTTCGCTGCAATACATTCTGCCTAAACTGTGGCTCACCCGCCTCGCAGGCTGGGGTGCACGCAAGCGAGCAGGTTGGCTGACAAAACTGGTCATCGATCTGTTCGTGAAATACTACAAGGTCGATATGAAAGAGGCACAAAAGCCTGATACCGCCAACTATCGCACCTTTAACGACTTCTTCGTTCGCCCGCTGCGCGATGATGTGCGCCCATTAAACACCGACCCGAGCGTGCTGGTGATGCCTGCTGATGGCGTAATCAGCCAGTTGGGTGCCATTGAAGAAGATAAAATTCTGCAGGCCAAAGGCCACAACTACAGCCTTGAAGCTCTGCTGGCCGGTAACTATCAGATGGCTGCCCTGTTCCGTAACGGGAGCTTTGTCACCACTTATCTTTCACCGCGCGATTACCACCGCGTTCACATGCCGTGTAACGGTATTCTGCGCGAGATGATCTATGTGCCAGGCGATCTGTTCTCAGTAAACCATCTGACCGCGCAAAACGTGCCAAATCTTTTTGCCCGCAACGAGCGCGTCATCTGTCTGTTTGACACTGAGTTTGGCCCAATGGCGCAAATTCTGGTGGGTGCCACTATCGTCGGCAGTATCGAAACCGTCTGGTCCGGGACCGTGACTCCGCCCCGCGAAGGTATCATCAAACGCTGGACCTGGCCTGCCGGTGACAACGAAGGATCTGTCGCACTGCTTAAAGGCCAGGAGATGGGTCGCTTCAAGCTTGGCTCCACGGTGATTAACCTGTTTGCCCCAGGCCAGGTGAAGCTGGTTGAGCAATTACAAAGCCTGTCGGTGACCAAAATTGGTCAGCCGCTGGCGACCGCACCTGAAGCCGTCACTCCCGTTGAGCCTGCACCGCCGTCGGAAGAAGAAGTCCGCGCCGAACACGCAGCCAGCCCGCTGGTTAGCGATAAACAAGACGAAGGTTAATTCCTGAGAGAAAAAGGTTACACCGTGCGCCTGATATACACTTTCCTGTTGGCCTTGAGCCTCAGTTTTGGGGCGTACGCAGCAACCGCCCCGGATGCAAAACAGATAGCGCAGGAACTGGAGCAGGCGAAGGCGGCAAAACCCGCCCAGCCTGAAACCGTTGAGGTTCTGCAATCCGCCCTGAACGCGCTTGAGGAACGTAATGCCTCCCTTGAGCGCGCTCGTCAGTACCAGGACGTTATCGATAACTTCCCCAAGCTGTCGCAAAACCTGCGCGCGCAGCTCAATAATCTGAGCGATGAGCCGCGCGAGGTTTCAACCACTCTCTCCTCTGATGCCCTGAACCAGGAGATTCTCCAGGTCAGCAGTCAGCTGCTGGAAGCCAGTCGTAAGGCGCAGCAGGAGCAGGATCGCGCCCGTGATATCGCCGATTCACTCAACCAGTTACCGCAGCAGCAGACCGACGCCCGCCGTCAATTAAACGATGTTGAACGCCGGGTTGGTGCGCAAAACAGCAATACGCCGCTGGCACAAGCGCAGAATCTCGGACTACAAGCGGAATCTGCACGTCTGAAAGCGCTGGTTGATGAACTGGACCTGGCACAGCTTTCCGCTAATAACCGCCAGGAGCTTTCTCGGATGCGCTCCGAGCTGGCGCAGAAACAGAGTGAGCAGCTCGATGCCTGGCTACAGGCGCTACGCAATCAGCTTAACAACCAACGGCAGCGCGAAGCGGAAAAAGCGCTGGAAAGCACCGAACTGCTGGCGGAAAACAGCGAAAACCTGCCGCCGGATATCGTGACCCAATTCAAGGTTAACCGCGAGCTTTCGCAGGCGTTGAATCAGCAGGCCCAGCGCATGGATCTGATCGCCTCACAGCAGCGTCAGGCCACCAATCAAACCCTGCAGGTGCGCCAGGCGTTGAACACCCTGCGCGAGCAGTCTCAATGGCTGGGTTCTTCTAATTTGCTCGGTGAAGCCTTGCGCGCCCAGGTTGCACGACTACCGGAAATACCACGCCCGCAACAGTTAGATACAGAAATGGCGCAACTGCGTGTTCAGCGCTTACGCTATGAAGATCAGCTCGGAAAACAGCCGCAGCTGAAGCAGATTCGTCAGGTGGACGGTGAACCGCTAACCAACGAGCAAAACCGCATTCTGCAAGCCCAGATGCGCACGCAAACTGAGCTACTTAACTCATTGCTGCGCGGTGGCGATACGCTCATGCTCGAACTGACCAAGCTGAAAGTGGCTAACGGCCAGCTAGAGGATGCGCTTAAAGAGATAAACGAAGCCACCCATCGCTATCTGTTCTGGACCTCCGACGTCAGCCCGATTGGTTTTTCATGGCCGCTGGAGATAGTTCAGGATTTACGCCGCCTGATCTCACTCGACACCATGAGCCAGCTCGGCAAAGCCAGCATGATGATGCTGACCAGCAAAGAGACGATACTGCCGCTGTTCGGTGCGCTCATCCTGGTCGGGTTTAGTATCAGCTCACGCCGTCACTTCACTAGCTTCCTTGAGCGCTCCAGCGCGCGGGTCGGCAAGGTCACACAGGACCACTTCTGGCTCACGCTGCGCACTGTTTTCTGGTCGATACTGGTGGCCTCGCCGCTGCCGGTATTGTGGATGACGCTGGGCTACGGCCTGCAGGCGGCCTGGCCTTTCCCGCTGGCGGTAGCTATTGGCGATAGCGTCACCGCTACGGTGCCATTGCTGTGGGTGGTAATGATTTGCGCCACCTTCGCCCGCCCAAACGGCCTGTTTATCGCCCACTTCGGCTGGCCGCGCAGCCGCGTCAGCAAAGCAATGCGCTACTACCTGATGAGTATCGGATTGATTGTGCCGCTGATTATGGCGCTCATCACCTTTGATAACCTCAACGATCGCGAGTTTTCCGCTTCTCTCGGCCGCCTCTGCTTTATGCTGATTTGCGGTGCGCTGGCGATGGTCACCCTGAGCCTGAAACGCGCCGGAATACCGCTGTATCTCGATAAAGAAGGCAGCGGCGACAATATGGTGAACCGGCTGCTATGGAATATGCTGCTCGGCGCGCCGCTGATCGCGATGCTGGCGGCTGCGGTTGGCTATCTCGCTACCTCACAGGCGCTACTCGCCAGGCTGGAAACTTCAGTCGCCATTTGGTTCCTGTTGTTGGTGGTTTATCACATCATCCGCCGCTGGATGCTAATTCAGCGCCGCCGCCTGGCGTTCGATCGCGCGAAGCATCGACGGGCGGAGATCCTCGCCCAACGTGCCCGTGGCGAAGAAGAAGTGCAGCACACCAGCAGCCCGGAAGGCTCAATGGAAGCCGAGGTCAGCGAAATCGATCTCGACGCCATCAGTACCCAGTCTTTACGCCTTGTACGCTCCCTGCTGATGCTGATCGCACTGGTGTCGGTCATCGTCCTGTGGTCGGAAATCCACTCCGCATTCGGTTTCCTGGAAAACATCTCTCTGTGGGACGTGACTTCTACGGTGCAGGGTGTTGAGAGCCTGGAGCCGATTACTCTCGGTGCGGTGCTTATTGCCATTCTGGTGCTGATTATCACCACGCAGTTGGTGCGTAACCTGCCCGCATTGCTGGAGCTGGCAATTCTTCAACACCTGGAGCTGACGCCAGGAACCGGCTACGCCATCACCACCATTACCAAATATCTGCTGATGCTGATCGGTGGCCTGGTCGGCTTCTCGATGATTGGGATTGAGTGGTCGAAGCTACAGTGGCTCATCGCCGCCCTCGGTGTCGGCCTCGGTTTTGGCTTACAAGAGATTTTCGCCAACTTTATCTCCGGCCTGATTATCCTGTTCGAAAAACCGATACGTATTGGCGATACGGTGACTATCCGCGATCTCACAGGGAGCGTGACGCGCATTAATACCCGCGCCACCACTATCAGCGACTGGGACCGCAAAGAGATTATTGTGCCGAACAAGGCGTTCATTACCGAACAGTTCATCAACTGGTCGCTGTCTGATTCGGTCACGCGCGTGGTGTTAACCGTTCCCGCGCCGGTGGACGCTAATACTGAAGAGGTCGCACAGATCCTGTTGACCGCTGCGCACCGCTGCTCGTTAGTCATCGACACCCCAGCACCGGAAGCCTTCCTTGTTGACCTACAGCAGGGGATCCAGATTTTCGAGCTGCGTATTTTCGCCGCCGAAATGGGCCACCGCATGCCGTTGCGTCACGAGATGCATCAGCTGATTCTGGCGGGCTTCCGCGAACATGGTATCGACATGCCGTTCCCTCCGTTCCAGATGCGTCTGGAGAGTATCGATGGCAGAAAGAGCAGCAGAGCGCTGACATCAGCAGGGAAATCCAGCCGCGCGCCTGGCGGTCTGTAAGAATGGCCTTGCCCGACAACGGGCAAGGCCAGCGCCTTAGCCTGCGGAAACCACAAACGATACTGCCGTACGTCGGCGGCAATTCTCATAAATCCCCAGCGCCAACAGCGAAAAGAAAATCGGCCCACCGACCATCCACAGCGCGTTGCTCCAGTCCCCTGCGCCCATCACCGATTGAATCACGGTAAAGAAATTCGCAAAAGTCACCACCAGCACGACAACAGCAGTCGCCAACATCATTCAGCACGCGGCAAGAATACCGACCGTTTGCGTGGAGGTAAGCCCGGCAATGGTCCAGGACTGCGTTTTATCCGCACCGAATATGGCTGCTTCCCTCTTCATGGTGAAAAGGGAAGCGAAGGGGACAATCAGGCGCGGTCGACGGTAAAGGAGATAACATCGCCGATACTTTCAGCACCTAGCGCCAACATCACTACGCGGTCAACACCCAGCGCGACGCCTGAGCAATCTGGCAGTCCTGCCTCCAGGGCAGCCAGCAGGTTGCGATCGATCGGCTGCTGTGGCAAGCCACGAGCCGCACGCTTACGGTTATCCTGCTCAAAACGCTGTTGTTGTTCGCGCGCGTCCGTCAGTTCGTGAAAGCCGTTTGCCAGCTCTATGCCCTTGTAATAGACCTCGAAACGCTCTGCCACGCGGTGATCTTCGGTGCTAATTTGCGCTAACGAGGCCTGGCTTGCCGGGAAGTGATAGATAAAGGTCGGACGATCTTTACCAATATGCGGCTCAACGCCCATGACAAAGAGCAGTTGGAGCAGCGTATCCCGGTCCTCTTCAGTATCGGCAATATTGCTCAGATCCAGCTTCGCCGCCACTTCACGAAGTTGCGTTTTATCCGCCGACAGCGGGTCGATTTCCAGGTGACGCTGGAAAGCTTGTTGATAAGAAAGGCTCTCCGCTGGCTGGCAGTCCAGCACCTGCTGCAAGAGATCGTCGACTTCGTTAATCAACCGGTACATGTCATAGCATGGACGATACCACTCCAACATCGTGAATTCAGGATTATGGTGACGCCCCATCTCTTCATTGCGAAAACTACGGCATAACTGAAACACCGGGCCGCAACCGGCGGCCAGCAGGCGCTTCATGTGGTATTCCGGACTGGTCATCAGGTACAAATTCAGCCCTTGAGAGTGCCCGGGACCAACAAAACGCGTTTCAAACGGGACCATGTGAATATCCGTCACCGTCGCCTGACTCATGCAGGGCGTCTCCACCTCCAACACGCCGCGGTCGGTAAAGAAACGACGAATTGCCGTCATCACCTCTGCACGTTTTAACAGATTTGGAATGGACGCGCTCGGCTGCCAGGTTGCCGTTTCGCTCATGGTACTTTCTCCGATTTGAAACAAGGGCACGAAGTCTACTCGTAACTGGCAGGTGAAACAAATTTTGTGCGAATTCGCGAATCCACTACATATCGTTATATTTGTTGTTAACCGAAATGCATAAAAGAAATGAATAAACCACCGCACAGATCGATAAAAAAATCGAACACGTCAATTTTCCCTGTTGACCCTACGGCTATACTCCTTACCCATAAAGGAGCAGTGATACATTTTCGCCAGCCCGGCGGCGAAATAAACAAAAACTGGAGGAATGTCGTGCAAACTTTTCAAGCCGATCTTGCCATAATTGGCGCTGGCGGAGCAGGTCTTCGCGCCGCAATTGCCGCCGCGCAAGCTAATCCAAATGCTAAAATCGCTCTAATTTCTAAAGTCTATCCTATGCGTAGCCATACCGTGGCCGCTGAAGGGGGTTCCGCTGCCGTCGCGCAGGACCATGATAGCTTTGAGTACCATTTTCACGACACCGTTGCCGGTGGCGACTGGTTGTGCGAACAGGATGTCGTTGACTACTTCGTCCACCAATGCCCGAAGGAAATGACCCAGCTAGAACAGTGGGGATGCCCCTGGAGCCGTCGCCCGGACGGCAGCGTCAACGTCCGACGCTTCGGCGGCATGAAAATCGAACGCACCTGGTTCGCTGCTGATAAAACCGGTTTCCATATACTGCACACCTTGTTCCAGACTTCCCTTCAGTTCCCGCAAATTCAACGCTTCGATGAACATTTCGTCCTCGATATTCTGGTCGATGATGGTCAGGCGCGTGGTTTGGTCGCGATGAATATGATGGAAGGCACGCTGGTGCAGATCCGCGCCAACGCAGTAGTGCTGGCGACCGGCGGTGCAGGACGCGTTTATCGCTACAATACCAACGGTGGTATCGTCACTGGCGATGGTATGGGTATGGCACTAAGCCACGGCGTACCGCTGCGTGACATGGAGTTCGTGCAATATCATCCGACCGGCCTGCCGGGTTCAGGCATCCTGATGACCGAAGGCTGTCGCGGTGAAGGCGGCATTCTGGTCAACAAGGACGGATACCGCTATCTCCAGGATTACGGTATGGGACCGGAAACGCCGTTGGGCGAACCGAAAAACAAATACATGGAGCTTGGCCCACGCGACAAAGTCTCCCAGGCTTTCTGGCACGAATGGCGTAAAGGCAACACCATTCCAACCTCGCGTGGCGATGTGGTTTATCTTGATCTGCGCCATTTGGGTGAGAAAAAGCTGCTTGAACGATTACCGTTCATTTGTGAACTGTCGAAAGCCTACGTCGGCGTAGACCCGGTGAAAGAGCCGATCCCAGTGCGTCCAACTGCGCACTACACCATGGGCGGCATCGAAACCGATCAGCAGTGTGAGACGCGAATCAAAGGACTGTTCGCCGTCGGCGAGTGTTCTTCTGTGGGCTTGCACGGCGCGAACCGTCTGGGCTCCAACTCGCTGGCAGAGCTGGTGGTCTTTGGCCGTATGGCAGGTGAGCAGGCCATCAAGCGCGCCGCTGAAGCTGGAGAAGTTAATAGCGCGGCGCTGGACGCGCAGGTCGTCGATATCGAAAAACGCCTGAAAGATCTTGTGAATCAGGAAGGTAACGAGAACTGGGCGAAGATCCGTGACGAAATGGGTCTGTCGATGGAGGAAGGCTGCGGCATCTACCGTACGCCAGAGCTAATGCAGAAAACCATCGATAAGCTGGCCGAACTGCAGGAACGCTTCAAGCGTGTACGCGTCACTGACACTTCCAGCGTGTTCAATACCGACCTGCTTTATACCATTGAGTTGGGTCATGGCCTGAACGTCGCTGAATGCATGGCGCACTCAGCCATCGCTCGTAAAGAGTCCCGCGGTGCTCATCAGCGTCTGGATGAAAGCTGCACCGAGCGTGACGATGTCAATTTCCTTAAACACACGCTCGCTTTTCGCGATGCCGATGGCACCACGCGCCTGGAGTATGGTGACGTAAAAATCACCACTCTACCACCAGCAAAACGTGTGTACGGTGCTGAAGCGGAAGCAGCCGAGAAGAAGGAGACGACGAATGGCTGATATGAAAAATATGAAAGTCGAAGTGGTGCGCTACAACCCGGAAGTGGACATTGCACCCCATAGCGCTTTCTATGAAGTTCCCTACGATGAGCAAACCTCGCTACTTGATGCCTTGGGCTACATCAAAGATAACCTTGCGCCTGACCTGAGCTACCGCTGGTCCTGCCGCATGGCGATTTGCGGCTCTTGCGGCATGATGGTGAACAAAGTGCCAAAGCTGGCCTGCAAAACCTTCCTGCGTGAATACAACAAAGGCATTAAGGTTGAGGCGCTGGGCAATTTCCCGGTTGAGCGCGACCTGGTGGTCGATATGACCCACTTTATTGAAAGCCTGGAAGCGATTAAGCCGTACATCATTGGTAATCCGCGCACAACTGACCAAGGGCCCAACAAGCAAACCCCGGCGCAAATGGCGAAGTATCATCAGTTCTCCGGCTGCATCAACTGCGGTCTGTGCTATGCCGCCTGCCCGCAGTTTGGTCTGAATCCGGAGTTTATCGGCCCGGCGGCGATCACCCTCGCCCATCGTTATAACGAAGACAGCCGCGACCACGGTAAAAAGGAACGTATGGCGCAGCTTAACGGCCAAAATGGCGTCTGGACATGTACCTTCGTGGGCTACTGCTCCGAAGTCTGCCCTAAACACGTCGACCCGGCGGCCGCGATACAGCAGGGTAAAGTAGAAAGCTCAAAAGACTTTCTTATCGCCACCCTGAAACCACGCTAAGGAGTGCAGTATGACGACTAAACGCAAACCCTACGTGCGGCCAATGCCGTCCACCTGGTGGAAAAAGCTGCCGTTTTATCGCTTCTATATGCTGCGTGAAGGAACAGCAGTACCCACGGTCTGGTTCAGTATTGTGCTGATTTACGGGCTATTCGCACTGAAGCATGGCGCGGAGAGCTGGGCGGGCTACATCGGTTTTCTACAAAACCCGATAGTGGTGATCCTGAACTTGATTACGCTGGCGGCCGCATTGCTGCATACCAAAACCTGGTTTGAATTGGCGCCGAAAGCCGCCAATATTATCCTAAAGGGCGAAAAAATGGGGCCAGAGCCGGTCATCAAAGGGCTTTGGGTGGTGACCGCAGTGGTCAGCGTGGTGATTCTGTTTATCGCCCTGTTCTGGTAAGGAGACTGGCATGATTAACCCTAATCCAAAACGTTCCGATGAACCGGTATTCTGGGGACTGTTTGGCGCAGGCGGCATGTGGAGTGCGATTATCGCACCAGTAATGATACTGCTGGTCGGTATTTTACTGCCGCTGGGCCTCGCACCCGGTGACGCCTTCAATTATGAACGCGTATTGGGCTTTGCCCACAGCTTTATTGGTCGCGCATTCATCTTCTTGATGATTGTTCTGCCGCTGTGGTGCGGACTCCACCGTATTCATCATGCGATGCATGATTTAAAAATTCACATTCCCAACGGTAAGTGGGTATTTTACGGCCTGGCGGCGATTCTGACCGTCGTGACTCTGGTCGGTATCATATTCATTTAAAACCGATAGTCGACTCAGCGTTCACCTCGACTCCGGCAAACCCGGTAGCATTATGTTACCGGGCTCTCTTCTCAAGAAAATTCTTCCGCACTTTTCCAGCCGAAATCTACACTTAGCATAAAAGCTGGCAAGGAAAATATTATGCGTCTGCTTCCCGTCATTGCGGTTGTTGCCACTTCATTTCTGCTTGTTGCCTGTAGCACTCCCACGCCTCCACATGGCGTAACTGTTGTGAGCCCATTCGCCACACAGCAATATCTGGGGACCTGGTATGAGATTGCTCGCTTTGACCATAATTTTGAGCGTGGTTTAGAGAAAGTCACCGCAACTTACAGCCTGCGCGAAGACGGTGGACTGGATGTGGTCAATAAAGGATACAACCCCGATCGAGGTATATGGCAAAAAACTGAAGGCGTGGCTTACTTTACTGGTGAACCAACACGCGCTGCGCTGAAGGTCTCATTTTTTGGCCCCTTCTATGGCGGCTACAACGTGATTGCGCTGGACAAGGATTACCGTTACGCGCTGGTTTGCGGCCCAGACCGAGATTATCTCTGGCTACTGGCACGCACGCCGAAAATCCCACCGGAAGTGAAACAGCAAATGCTGGATATCGCTACCCAGCAGGGCTTCGACGTGAGTAAATTGCTATGGGTAAATCAAAACTATTAATGGGCGCTAATTTTCAAGCCAATAATGCCAATAACAATACATGCCAGGCTGGCAATGCGCATCGGGCTGGCGGATTCACCTAATAACAGAATGCCGGTTATCGCCGCACCAACTGCGCCAATTCCCGTCCACACCGCATAGGCAGTCCCTACGGGCAGGCTTTTCATCGCCCATGACAGCAAGGCCATGCTGACAACCATCGCAACAATGGTAATCACGCTTGGTACCAGACGGCTAAAACCGTGGGTATATTTCAGGCCGACGGCCCACACGACTTCCAGCAGACCAGCGATAAACAACACTATCCAGGACATATGGCTCCTTGATGGGGCCGTCCCCAGATGTGAAACGCTCACGGGTCGTCCCGTAAGGTGGATGATAACTCGCAGAGATTATACACAACAAGGATGAGTCGAGGAAGAACGGTACGACCGCTGGCCGTACCGTCATGGTCTATTGCTGAGCTTTGGTTGCGGCACCTGAAATCGCGCTACCGCCTTCTGAAATGTCCTGACCCACACCGCGCGTAGTGTTGCATGCGGTCAATACAGAAGAGAGAGCCAAAACCGTAAAGAACGCTGCAATCGCTTTTTTCACCATAATGTCATCCTTATTCACCAGTTTTAGTTATCGTGCCCTATAAGCATAGACAACCTGGCCCGGGATAAAGGAAGCTCAACGTTTTTTAAGAGAAAAAGAGATTATAAGTGTGAAGTAAAGAGATTGTGGGGATATGAATGAGAATTGCCTGATGAAATCAAATTAACCAGCAGCGTGAGAAATCGCGCGTCCTAAACTCTGAATATCTTTGCCAACACCGCGAGCCGTATTGCATCCAGCCAACAGCGAGCTACCAAGAACTAGCAGTACCAAAAATTTGATCGCACGATTCATCTTCCCTACCAGCTATGTCGATTCGTAGAGGGCGCAGCGTCGCGCTGCGCCAACCATCTCATCGCATGAATTACTTCACGCGGGATACGTATTCGCCGGAACGAGTATCCACTTTGATGACTTCGCCAATCTGCACGAACAGAGGAACTTTAACGACTGCACCAGTGGTCAGTGTCGCTGGTTTACCACCAGTACCTGCGGTGTCACCTTTCAGACCTGGGTCAGTTTCAACGATTTCCAGCTCAACAAAGTTTGGTGGGGTTACGGAAATAGGCTGGCCATTCCACAGAGTCACGATGCACTCGGCCTGATCCAGCAGCCATTTAGCGCTATCACCAACTGCTTTTGAGTCCGCGGCCAGCTGTTCGAAAGTAGAGTTGTTCATGAAATGATAGAACTCACCGTCGTTGTACAGATAAGTCAGGTTCATATCGACAACATCAGCGCCTTCAGCAGAGTCAGTTGACTTGAAGGTTTTCTCAACGCGGGTGCCAGTCAGCAGGCGACGCAGCTTAACGCGCGCAAAAGCCTGGCCTTTCCCTGGTTTAACGAATTCACTGGCTTCAACTGCATAAGGTTCGCCATCCATCATGATTTTAAGACCGGCACGAAAATCGTTGCTATAGTAAGTCGCCATAAGGCCCTCTGAAATTTTGTTAATTGGTAGCTAAGCCACAAAATGGCGCATATTGTAACCCTAAATACCCCATCCAGAGAAGATTGGTTAGCGCAACTTGCAGATGTTGTGACCAATCCTGATGAACTACTGCATCTTTTAAATGTAGACGCAGATGCGAATCTATTGGCAGGCCGTGATGCAAAGCGCCTGTTTGCGCTACGTGTTCCACGAGCATTTATTGCCCGCATGGAGCCAGGAAACCCTAACGATCCTCTTCTTCGTCAGGTACTTACCTCACAAGAAGAATTTATTACTGCTCCTGGATTTTCCACCGATCCGCTGGAAGAACAACACAGCGTGGTGCCGGGTCTGCTGCATAAATACAGCAACCGTGCGCTCCTGCTGGTTAAAGGCGGCTGCGCGGTAAATTGTCGCTATTGTTTTCGTCGTCACTTCCCGTACGCTGAAAATCAGGGCAATAAACGAAACTGGCAAACGGCGCTGGAGTACATTGCGGCCCATCCAGAGCTTGATGAGATCATTTTTTCCGGTGGCGACCCGCTGATGGCGAAAGATCATGAACTTGACTGGTTATTCACACAGTTGGAAGCTATTTCACATATCAAGCGCCTGCGTATTCACAGTCGCTTGCCCATTGTCATCCCAGCACGTATTACCGATGCGCTAGTTGCACGTATTTCTACATCATCGTTACAGGTACTGTTAGTGAACCATATCAACCACGCCAACGAAATAGATGCAGAATTTCACGCAGCGATGAAGCGGCTTCGCATGGCTGGCGTCACGTTGTTGAACCAAAGCGTACTGCTACGCGGCGTAAACGATAATGCGCAGACTCTGGCAGACCTGAGTAACGCGTTGTTTGATGCCGGAGTCATGCCTTATTACCTGCACGTTCTGGATAAAGTTCAGGGTGCAGCGCATTTTATGGTTAGCGATGATAAAGCCCGGTCAATTATACGGGAGTTACTCACCCTGGTATCCGGTTATTTGGTGCCAAAGCTAGCGCGGGAAATCGGCGGAGAGCCTAGTAAAACGCCACTAGACTTAGGTTTAAAGCAGTGCTAGTTACATTTTCTGCCGAGCATCGCTCGGCAGACTGTCAATTAATCACTTCATACCTGATCTAATATACAGATATTTAATAAAATTTACATAACTACCAGAAAGTGAACCCAGTGGTATATTAGAGGTAAATATAAAAGGAAGTCATAAGCTTATTCATTAGTTATTACTTACAAAAAGAGAGAAAGTATGTTAGCCGCTGTCATTAACAATAGCAAAGGTAGGAGCCACTTAGGTAACTTAAACGCTGCATCAACACTTTTCATTTTATCCTCCTGAGTAAGCAAATTATTAATTTTATTTCTCTCTATCGGGGGCGAAGAGACATTATTTATTACTTGAATATTTGAATTGTTTTCCGAGCTTTCCTCTTCCGCTCTGAAGAACGACGCGATATGCGATCCTGAAGCGAGAGAAAACCCACGCTGCCTTACCGTCACTATAATATCTTGCGATAGTCCCGCCTTAAGTAACGATTTTCTTAGTAAGGATATATTTTGATAAAAGGTGTTTTGAGATACAACAACACCTCTGGTTTTCCATACCGTATCCAGAAACTCCTCTCTGGATATAATTTTTCCATTACTTTCCAATAAAAGCTGGAGACAGCGTGCGGTAGGTGCGTTTAAGCTCATACTTTCACCGTTCTCGCCCAGAGGGCGTAACTCACTTGCATTTACATTAAAAATAACTTCATTGTTAATGATATATTCATTGAATATCATAGTCCCTTTCCGCCTTCATTAAGTCATATGAAATATAGATGAACCAAATTCAATTTCATCTTTAGAAATCAGGATACATCCCTATAAATGAACCAGATTAGATAATTTCAAGTTTAAAGAACCAGCTCCATTGCCGGATCGAAGTTAAGATTACCATGATATTAAATGCGAATGGAAGACAGATCTTCTTACTATACCTCTCATCCATAATCATTATTATCATATCAATCAATATATGAATATACCAACCTCAATAAATCAAGCTTTAAATTCAAGAAGAATTCACATGCAGTTTATCCGTTTTTACCTTAAATTCGTTATCGCTCTTGCCTGTTAGACTCATCGCATACGAACGTACGCACAACAACGAACGGCAGGAGAAAGGAAAATGAATGTGATAGTACTCAGGCGTCTTGTAGATAGGGTAGATAGGTATTAGTTAGTTGTTATCTATATATCTAATTTAACAGCCAAGTCTGACATCTATTCAGGACTTTAGTATCTATAAATGGATTAAATAAATGAAAAAAACAATTTTAGCTGTAATGGTCGCTGCTTCTGCAGTTCTGAGCGCTCAGGCCCTAGCTTTGAATACAGCACAGGTGGTGATTAATGGTAAAGTCACCGATGCTCAGAACTCTTGTAATGTAATTCCTGACTCCAGCAGTGCAGCAGTTAAAGGTGTCCTCAGCCTGGACGATATTACCGATGCCACTCTGGATCAATTAGCTGACAACACCCTGGCAGCGGCTTATACCAAAAAAGTAGCATGGCGAGTATCTGATTGCCAGAACGGAGGCGTCGCAGCTACCGGCCTGCAAGTTGCATTTACCGGTTCCCATGCTGTGAATGCTAACATTCTGGATAACGAAGCTAGCGATAAAGCATTAGGTGTTGGCTTGGGTATGCTCAAGACAGGTACAAGTAATCGCGTTACTTTTGATGGTACTAAAGTAGCTGAAGCCTACAATGGAAATCCGGTAGTTCTGGCTTATGATGTCAGCTATGTAAAACTGCCAGGAGCTTCTATTGCTGGTACCAGTCTGACAAAAGGTGACGTTAAAGGCGTTGCTACGCTAACTATTTCATACTAAGTGATGAACTAAAACCTGCCGGAAACGGCAGGTTTTAGTTGTATTTCTGTCTACATTTGAGTTCATTCGAGAGATAAATATGTGTAAGTCATTATTTAAACTTGCGGCAATTTCGGCGCTCTTTATCAACATCACTGCCGATGCAGGTGTCGTCATTGGTACGACGCGTTATCTTTATAAAGAGAATTCTCGTGAGATAAGTGCCCAGTTAGAAAATAAAGACGATGCACCATACCTTATGAAGTCCTGGGTAGAAGCACCAGAAGGAAAAACACCATTCTTTATGGTAACACCTCCACTCTTTCGCTTGGAGGCAAAGCAAAAAAATACTATCCGTATTTTTCCTACAGCGAATATTTCTAGCGCACCAAAAGATCGCGAAACAGTTTACTATCTTAATGTAATGTCTGTACCACCGACTGATGACAGCCATCTAAATAGCAATACATTACAAATGGCTGTGCGTCATAGAATGCGCCTAATCTACCGCCCAGCGGCAGTACAGGAATTATCAATAAATGAACAAGCAAAGAAAGTAGAATGGCGAAAAGCCAACAATAAAATCATAGTAAAAAATCCGACACCATTTTTCTTTTATTTTAGCTCTATAAAAATAAATGGGCAGGAGATCATAAAAACGCTACCAAACATTGATTCAATGACTACGAAAGAATTTACTCTACCTGCGGGTGTTACAGGTTCAAATATCACATGGAAAATCATCAATGACCATGGGGGAGACGGTTCCTTGTATTCATCCACATTATAATGCTTCAAACGTTTATTAATTACTATGGATAAGGGATATGCCTACATTAATTAAAACAAGGAATAAGTTTCCTTTCCGCTTCTCTTCTCTTTTTGTCATTTTAACTCCAGCGTTAATATTTCCTGGGTTTGCCAGTAATGTGCAGGCACGGGAGTTTTTTGATCCTGCATTTTTACGCTCAGTTGGTATGACTAACAGTTCCTCTGAATTGCCTGACTTGACTGCATATGAAACAAAAAATGCCCAAGCGCCGGGAGAATATCGTGTTGATATACTGTTAAATTATGAATACAGGGAAACCACTCATATTCGTTTTGTTGAGGCAGTAGGCAAAAGCGATGCTACTGGCAGTAACGTCAAAAAAGTAAATTTGGTTCCTTGTTTTAGCCTGTCACAACTATCAGGTTACGGGCTTCGACTTAGCGCCTTTTCCGAATTAAAAGAAAATAACAATGGCTGCGTTAATGTTGATACAATTCCCGACTTTCATTCTGAGTTTAACTTCAACACTCAACAATTAGTGATATCTATTCCGCAAGCAGCATTATCTCCGATCGCTCAAGGCTTTATCCCCAATGAAGAGTTTGACGATGGGATCAACGCCCTAATAGCTAACTATAGGTTTAGTGGTGCGAAAGACTTCGAAACAGAAGATGAATACTACAGCATAAACTTAAACACGGGCTTAAATATAGGTCCGTGGCGTCTTCGTAATTTAAGTGTAGGAAATAAAAATCAGGGTGAGGACAGTGATTGGGAATCAGTCTATCTCTACGCACAGCGTAATATTATCCCACTAAAAAGTACCTTACTCATAGGCGAGAGTTCATCATTATCAAGCATTTTTGATGGTGTGCCATTTACAGGTTTACAGCTTGCAACCGATCCAGAAATGCTACCGGATAGTCTACGGGGTTATGCGCCGGTAGTTCGCGGCATAGCAAAAACCAATGCTCGAGTAGTAATCAAACAAAATGGTTATCAGGTTTATCAGGCTTTTGTTGCTCCGGGTGCCTTTGAGATTACTGATATGTACCCCACCGGGGGAAATGGTGATTTATACGTTACTGTCGAAGAATCCGATGGTTCAAAGCAGAATTTCATCGTTCCTTTTGCAACCCTACCACTCATGCTTAGAGAAGGGCAATTTGAATATGAATTAACATCAGGTCAATATCGTTCCTATGATAACGGTACAGATAAAGTTCCTTTCACTCAGGCAACACTGAGCTACGGTCTATTGAGCAATACTACTATATATGGCGGACTACAAGGAGCATCAAAATACCAATCCATGGCTGCAGGCTTAGGTCATAATCTAGGCGATTTTGGTGCAGTTTCTGCCGATGTGACTCAAGCATGGTCAAAAAGGAAAGACGATGACAAAACTTCAGGTCAGTCCTGGCGTATACGGTATGGTAAAAATATCCTCGAGACAGGAACAAACATTACGATTGCAGGCTATCGTTATTCAACTCGGGGATTTAGTACCTTAACGGAAGTATTAGATACATATAATGATAATGGAAACAGTTCAGGATTTAGATCTGTGCGTAACAGAACTAACTTGACTGTTAATCAGAATTTAGGTGATGGGTTAGGCTCATTGTCTATGAGTGGAATCTTCGAAGATTATTGGGATGGTGGACGCCGTAATAATTCGTTCGGGATTGGTTATAATGGTGGGTATCGTAGTATTAACTATTACCTTGGGTATAGCTATAGCCGCTACTCATGGAAAAACAATAATACTAATCGCCAAAACCAGGATGATCACCTATTCGCATTTAATATAAGCATCCCGCTTAGTGAATGGTTACCTGGCACATATGTAAGTTATCAATTAAACAATAGTAATCCAGGCTCAACGGATCAATATGTTTCCATTGGAGGTTCCGCTCTGGAAAATAATAGTTTGAGCTGGGATGTGCAACAAGGATACAGCAATCGTGAAAGTGCCAGCGGTGGCGTACGTACATCATACAGAAGTTCAGTAGGCATTGTTGATACTGGCTACAGTTATGACAAACACAGAAAATCCTTAAACTATGGTTTTAGTGGTGGTCTTTTAGCTCATGCCAATGGTATTACTTTTGGCCAGGAAATGTCAGATACTGCAGCATTAGTTAAAGCACCCGGACTAAGCTACGTTCGCCTGGATAATGATCAAACGATCAGCACTGACTTCCGCGGCTACGCCATTCTTCCTTATCTGACGCCTTACAAGCGTACTTCTATTATGCTGGATAGCACAACGCTTGCTGACAATATGGAACTACCAGTAACAAGCCAGAAAGTTGTACCCACGCGCGGAGCAATAGCAAGAGCAAATTTTGAAGGTAATATTGGCCGACGTGCATTCATTGTGCTGCAGACAGCATCTGGTAGTGCAGTACCCTATGGTGCAACAGTGATTTCAACCACTAACCCTAATGCTCAAGCCAGCCTGGTCAGCGATGGCGGTATGGTTTATCTATCAGGTTTAAAAGAAACTGGTGAACTTGCTGTGCAATGGGGAAAAAATGCCAGCCAACAATGCAAAGCGACTTATAGCTTAACAGATGTAACTGGGCAAATCAGTCAAACGACAGCGGTTTGTCGTTAACGGGAGCTTTGGAGATCAGGATACACAATGAAAAAGTTTATTATTCTTATTTTTAGCCTGCTATTTTTCAGCTCAAATAGTATTGCTGATTGTAAATATGACGGTAATACAAAGAGAATGAATATGCCTGTGAACCCGAAAGTTTTGGGGGATAACAGTTTACCAGTAGGTAGCGTTCTTCATGTCGAGACCGCAGGCGTTTCAAGTATGAGAACCTTCTATGATTGCGATGTCGTATCCGGAGCACCTGACGTATATCGCGTTCTTATTAATAAACCCTTATCCAATATTAAGGGTGTTCGTGGGGGGGCTGTATATGAAACAGGAATCGATGGTATTGGCTTTCAGGTTACGGATGCCATTTCCGGTAGTATCATAAACCCACAAGTCGCAGAGGCTGGGACAAGAGCGCTCACGGTAAAATCTACGACTGGTATCAAGCAATTCACTATTTGGTTAATAAAAACTAAACCGGCGATTGATATGTCAAAATTTTCAATGGCTGCAACAGATATTGAATTTGCCGCAGGTCGACCAGAGCAAGTTGCCGCTTCCACAAGCAATACGATTCTGCTGGTTATTACTTTCAACATAGGCAATATTACTTATCGCACGACATCCTGTGATATATCACCGCGCAGTGGATACAATCCGGTTAATCTTAAAGATATAACAATCGATAAGGTTAAAAGCGTTTCCCCTGGTAATCCTGTAAAAGAACGAAAAGAATTTTATCTTGATATCACCTGCCCATCAGATTCACGTGGAAAACAATATATATACTGGTTTAATCCAATTAGCGGGAATAGTAGCACTCAGGAAGGCGTACTCACAAATATGATAAGCAAAGCTGCTGGAGGAGCCGAAAATGTTGGATTTATCATTTATGGTGGTACCACTGGTACTACGCCCATAAAATTCTTTGATTACTCTTCATACTCTATTTATAGCACAAAAGCAACACAAGAAATAAAGTTAGTAGCTGACTACTATAGAATAGCAAGTGCTGTAAGCAATGGTGAAGTTAAAGCAATAATGGAAGTAGTGATACAAGAAAAATAAATCAAACAATCCTTTCCAGACCGGTTGCGCCTGGAAAGGATTTTATTTTTATAACCAATATTATTCACCATATATAAAAATCATCTCCACCCCTCTAAATATTAAAATTCCTCTTGGGAATTTTAGTTAAATAACAGACTCAGCGCTCTTAACCTTAACTTACAAAAGAGGCGCTCTTAAAACCTTTAGAATTAATTCCCAGAAGACCCTTAATAAATCCAGAGCATTATTTTAAAAATCAACCACTAAATATAACAACAAAAAGAAAAATAATTAAATTCATATATAAAGTAAATCTAAAAATTCAAGACATTTATTTCACAAACCACTTCACATAATTTTGAACAATGATTTAACTTTCAAAATTTTTATTTTTTGTATTTACATAGTCGTTTAATTAAGTAAAATGCGTCATGTCATAGTTGATATGGAAATTATGACATTAAATAATCTTGCTCTAAGTGATGATATTATCTAAGGAGACTGAAAAAAATCTCCCTGCGGTAGCCATCGCTTAAAGTATAGTAATCAGATATTTTTAATTAAAGGACTACATAATGAAAGAATTAACCGTTTTTGAAATGGAAGAAATCTCTGGCGGTGCAGCATTAGATTTTGGTGCCAGCATTGCTGGAAACTTTGCAGCTGCGGTTCTGGGTGCAACTACAGCTGCCGTCTACGGTACCTTAATCGGTGGTACTCAGTCAGGCGCTAACGGCGGTCTGCTGGGTTTTGGCCTGATCGGTAACGGTGTTGGTGCCGTCTGGGGCTTTATTGCTGGCGGAATTATTGGTGGCGTAGCTGCTTTCGCTGGTGGCTGGGATAAAACTCTGGAAGTTGTTGTTTCATCTCTGGAGAACGTTAAAGACGGTAAATTTGTACCGTGGTCTCAGTAATTATATTTCCATAAATAAAAGGCCCTCAAAGGGCCTTTTTCCCCCTAGTAAAGATATAAATGGTGACCAATGGCAAAGGGTATATATCGTAAGGAAGCGATTGAGTATAAAAAATACCACTGGAAAGGCAAAGCACTGCTATTGGCGGGTATGCCTGCATGGCTGATAACATCAGTTTCTTTTATATTTCTTTCCATATTGATTCTTACTCTATTTTTTTGTAGCTATACGCAGCGCATTGATGTACGAGGAGAGGTTATTACCCTCCCCCACTCTATTAATGTTTTTTCTCCTCAGCAGGGATTCATTGTACAGCAATATGTAAAGACTGGTGATATCGTAAAAAAAGGAACACCGCTGTATGAACTAGATATATCCCGCCATACCGCTAATGGTAACGTTAGCGATGCCATATCCGAAGTTATTACAGAAAAAATTATCAATGCCGAAGAAATAATCAAAAAAATTGCTCAGAATAAAAAGGAGACTCTTGATGCACTCAATGAACAGGTTCGTCAATTCAATAATTCGCTAAAAGAAACGACAAAAATGCTAGCGAATACGCAGTCTGGATTGAAAAAGATGAAAGACAATCTGGCGAGCTATGATCTTTATCTACGTCAGGGGTTGATAACCAAAGATCAATATAATTATCAACATTCTTTATACTTTCAACAGCAAAGCACGTATCAGTCTCTTGTCAGCCAAAAAATGCAACAAGAGTCGCAGCTAACTCAACTTAAAAGCGACATTGTGACCAAAGCAGCAGACTTTGATAATCAAATATCCAGTCAAAAAAACAATATTAATGATTTTAAAAACCAAATGGTTGAAACTAACGCCAACGGTAATGTCATCATTAAAGCCACAAATGACGGAAAGATAGAATCAATGGCCGTCACTAATGGGCAAATGGTGGACAAAGGCAGTAGCCTGGTGCAAATAAAACCAACCGGCAATGTAGAGTATTATCTGGTGCTTTGGCTTCCAAACAATAGTATTCCTTATGTAAAGAAAGGGGATATTATCAATATTCGATATGATGCTTTCCCTTCTGATAAATTTGGTCAATTTCCCGGGATAGTGGAAACGATTTCATCGGTTCCAGCTTCACGTCAGGAGCTATCTGAATATACAAATGTCAATATCAGTAATGAAATGAATCAGCAAGAATTGGCCCTGTATAAAACACTAGTATCTATTAAACATAAGTCTTTCAATTACAATGGTAAAAATTTATCACTGTCGAATGGTCTAAAAGCTCAAGCCATTGTCTTTCTTGAAAAACGACCACTATACATGTGGATGTTTACACCTTTTTATAAAATTTCACAAAGTGTAAGTGGGCCGCTCAATGACCAGTGAATTATTTAATACGATTATTTCTAGATTGAATTTCTCTCTCTGCAAGAAAACACCTGTGATAATACAATCAGAGGCGTCAGAATGTGGTATTGCTTGTTTGTCAATGGTTTGCGGATATTATGGGTTAGAAATTGACTTATTTAATTTTCGTCAACGCTTTGGTAGTTCCTCTCAAGGAGTTACTCTGCTCGAACTCAGCAAAGTAGCTGAACAAGCAAACCTGAAAAATCGAGCATTAACACTAGATCTGGATGAAATTAAGCAGCTCAAGCTGCCATGCATTCTGCATTGGGGGATGAACCATTATGTTGTGCTAGTTGCAGTAAAACGGTCTAGTTTCATCGTTCACGATCCCGCCTTGGGTAAACGAGTCATTGGCATTCAGGAAATGTCCAATAATTTTACCGGCGTGGCAATGGAGCTTTGGCCAGACAATAATTTTCGGCAGGAAAAAGTCAAAAGCCGTTTACGGCTAATGGATTTAATGAAAAACGTTGTTGGTCTTAAGTCTGCTCTTACTAAGATTTTTGCGCTATCGGTTGTTATTGAAGCGATAAATTTGTTAATGCCAATTGGTACACAATTAGTAACAGATCATGTAATCATTGCTCACGATCATAGCTTATTATCTGTAATTTGTATTGGGTTAGTGGTTTTTACGTTATTTCGTACTTTTATCAGTATGCTCCGCGCATGGACATCATTGACACTAAATACATTAACCGATATTCAATGGAAAACGACTCTATTTGATCATTTATTCAGTCTGCCATTAACTTTTTTTGAAAAAAGACATCTTGGTGATATTCAATCTCGTTTTTCTTCACTGGATGTGATTCGTTCTACTTTTACAAATAGCATTGTAACCAGCATAATTGATATTATTATGACCGTTGGTCTATTGATTATGATGTCATTGTATGGTGGATGGTTAGTCTGGGTTGTTATTGGCTTTACTCTTTGTTATGCAGTAATGCGTTTCGGCACCTACCGTTTTTATCGCCGCATTGCTGAGGAAAGAGTGATTAAAAATGCTCGTTCCGGCTCTCATTTTATGGAATCACTATACGGTATCTCTACAATTAAAGCCCTAAACCTTAAAGAGCGCCGTTCAAAAAACTGGCTTAATATTAATGTGGAAGCTTGTAACGCAGGTATAAAACAAACTCGATTTGATATGATGTTTGGCGGAATAAATACCTTTATAAGTAGCATGGATCAAGTGGTTATTCTCTGGCTTGGCGCCGTTATGGTGATTGAAAACAATATGACCTTGGGTATGTTCATGGCATTTAATGCATACAGAGGGCAGTTCTCACAAAGAGCATCTAGCCTTATCGATCTGGTGATGCAGCTACGAATGCTATCTCTCCATAATGAACGTTTATCCGAGATCGTGTTTAGTGAACCAGAAGATGAACAGCCTTCACGGCGAATATTCGAAATAAATAAAGGTGTATCTCTTGCAGTCAAAGATTTAAGCTACCAGTATGATCCTTTTTCACGCCCGATTTTCTCAGAGTTAAATTTAACTATAAATCCAGGAGAATCTGTAGCACTTGTTGGGCCTTCTGGTATAGGTAAAACGACTTTACTTAAGGTCATGTGCGGTTTATTAGTTCCTTCGAATGGTCAGATACTAGCTGACGATCTGGATGTCAGTAAAATCGGTCTTAACAATTACCGGTTAAGTACTGCCTGTGTATTACAGGACGACAGGCTATTTTCCGGATCTATAGCTGATAATATCTGTAGTTTTGAAGATAACCCCGATCAGGAAAGGATTATCGCCTGTGCTCAGTATTGTAATATACATGAAGAAATTATGCGCATGTCGATGGGTTATGAATCTATCGTAGGTGAATTAGGTTTGGGCATTTCTGGTGGACAAAAGCAACGTATACTCATTGCGAGAGCACTATACCGCCAACCTAGTATTCTATTTATGGATGAGGCAACCAGTCATCTCGATCTAGCAAATGAATCATTCATTAACCAGTCTATTTCTAATTTAAAAATTACCAGAATTATAGTGGCGCATCGCCCATCAACTATCGCATCCGCAGATCGAGTTATCGATTTGTCTCAATATTTCAAAAATGCAAGCCAAACAGCATCTTTGATTTAGTATAAGGAAATAATAAATGTCAATTATGATAAAAGGACTAAATACTGGGCTTTTGCTACATGAAGAAAAATTCTTAGCCGTAGCCATCAAACTTGAAACGGATGGAGACAAACCAAGTTTGTTTTATATGCAGGCAACTGTTCTTAAAGATTTTCTCATGCTTTTACAGAACAGATTAGTCAATCTATCCCAGAAAGAAAAAATGGGTATAGATGAGTTCAAATTAAAAATTGAAAACGCAAATAAAGAGATGGCTGCGCATATTCCTGATATACAAATGAGTGATGTTCAACAACCCAATCTCGGATTACGTGTAGTTTCTTTCTCTGTCAGTCCCGGTGATGAAGGTTTCAATATTTTGTTATCACTTCAGAATGAAGAAATGATCCATATAAGAATATTAGATAGTCAACTTGGCTTTATATTAATTGCTGTCAGTAAAACACTTAATAATATAAAAGATCAAAATATTGTTGGCTATTTTTATACCGGAATAGATTTCCTTCCATTATATGACATATTATTTCAACCTGATGGAAGCATGGACTATGGTCAGTATCAATTTGATAGCTGGAAAGCAGATATTTTTAATAATTGCTATCTTATTATTTTTCAAATAAAAAATGGAGATAGTTCAGCATTATTATCTGGCGGAGTTTTAAAAACTAATGTAGCAGCCGGAACCGAGGAATTAAATAATATAGCCAAGTCTTTTTGCGCCTTAAGCAAAAAACTACAACAATATCATCCAAAAATCATTAATATTTATACGCAACCATTGCTTATAGATAAAAAAAGTATTCCTTCGATAGGTCAATCACTGCAACCCTTGGCTGATTTTTACAAATCACTAAAAAAGAGCATATCTTAACAATAACCAATTTATTCAAATGTATCTGAATATCATAGATACATTTTATTTTCTTTTTCAAATATCAGGAGGTCCTCGCAGAATATTTGTATCTTTAAATTAAATGAATAATTGACACTGTTTATATAAGGATAAAAACATGAAAGAATTAACTAATCAAGAAATGGATTCAGTAGGTGGCGGTTTCTTTGTAGCGATGTTTGTTATTAACACTATTCGCTCACTCGATATACAATCCTCAATAAGCAGCCTTATTAAGAGTTCAGCAGAAGACTCAACACCATCATCAGGATCAGGCGATGACGGTGAAAATGAATCAAACGTTTTTCGTGAACACATGAAGGATATGTTTGGCTCATCAGCTGGACGAGATCTGGCTAAAGTCGCAGAACAAGCAGGCTTACGAAAAGTGGTAAACTCCATATTTGGATGGTAGGTGTTCAGACCAAAAGAATATAAAATGTTTTTCAAATAAACATCTTAATATTACAGCAATAAACTGAGTTCGGTATAGCCATACCGGACTCAGTGTCTGCACTCTAAAATATCAATTCGGGCACTTATAAACCTGACCGTTCATTTGACTATCGGTCGGGACAAAGCTGGACAACAGGTTCTGTGTCGGGCTACTGACGCCGTAAATCACGTTACCCCCCATTGCTGCCGCCTGATTACGCAGGGCATTTGCCGCGCCGCGCATAGAGCCGCCTTCGTCGCCATTCTGCCCGGACAGCCAGTTGCTCTGCGTCCCGGTCGCGGTTCCTAACAGCTGACATTCTGAACCCGGTTTATCTTCTACAAAGCGGACGTTCTGGCCACCAGAGGTCAATTCGTTGCTAGAGCTACAGCCTGCTAACAATAATGCTGCGCCGACAATCCCTGCTAAATATTTTACCTGCATGTTATTCCCCACGATCAATGAGCTGGACGCACTGGCCCGGATGTACAACCTTATACTAAAAAGACGACAAAAAGAAAAACCCCCGAGCATTTCTGCCCGAGGGTTTCCGTGTTTCTAAGGGGTATAGCGCACGATTACATCATGCCGCCCATACCGCCCATGCCACCCATACCGCCAGCAGCACCTAAATCAGGTGCGTCGCTTTTCGGCAGGTCGGTGACCATGCACTCGGTAGTGATCATCAGACCAGCAACGGATGCTGCATACTGCAGAGCAGAACGAGTCACTTTAGTTGGGTCAAGGATACCGAAGTCGATCATGTTGCCGTATTCTTCGGTCGCTGCGTTGTAACCGTAGTTACCTTCTCCAGCTTTCACGTTGTTCGCAACAACAGACGGCTCTTCACCCGCGTTGGAAACGATCTGACGCAGCGGTGCTTCCATTGCGCGCAGCGCAACTTTGATACCGACGTTCTGATCTTCGTTCTGAGCAGTCAGGCCAGCCAGTTTAGCGGCAACGCGAACCAGCGCAACGCCACCACCGGCAACCACGCCTTCTTCAACCGCAGCACGGGTCGCGTGCAGGGCGTCATCAACGCGTGCTTTCTTCTCTTTCATTTCAACTTCAGTCGCTGCGCCGACTTTGATTACCGCAACGCCGCCTGCCAGTTTCGCTACGCGCTCCTGCAGTTTTTCACGGTCGTAGTCAGAAGTTGCTTCTTCAATCTGCTTACGGATCTGAGCAACGCGGCCCTGGATCGCAGCTTCTTCACCCACGCCATCAATGATGGTGGTGGTGTCTTTGTTGATAACAACACGTTTCGCCTGACCCAGGTCTTCCAGAGTCGCTTTTTCCAGCTCCATACCAATCTCTTCAGAGATAACGGTACCGCCGGTCAGAGTTGCGATGTCCTGCAGCATAGCTTTACGACGGTCACCGAAGCCCGGTGCTTTAACCGCTGCCACTTTCACGATGCCGCGCATGGTGTTAACCACCAGAGTCGCCAGCGCTTCGCCTTCAACATCTTCAGCAATGATAACCAGCGGTTTGCCAGCTTTTGCTACTGCTTCCAGAACTGGCAGCATTTCGCGGATGTTGGAGATTTTTTTATCAGCCAGCAGGATGAACGGGCTTTCCAGCTCAACAGCGCCAGTTTCCGGCTTGTTGATGAAGTACGGGGACAGGTAGCCACGGTCAAACTGCATACCTTCAACTACGTCCAGTTCATCTTCCAGACCGGTACCGTCTTCAACGGTGATCACGCCTTCTTTACCGACTTTATCCATCGCTTCTGCGATCAGTTTGCCTACGGTTTCGTCGGAGTTAGCGGAGATGGTACCAACCTGAGCAATAGCTTTAGAATCGGAGCACGGTACGGACAGCGTTTTCAGTTCTTCAACAGCAGCAACGACAGCTTTGTCGATACCACGTTTCAGATCCATCGGGTTCATGCCCGCAGCAACGGCTTTCAGGCCTTCAGCGATGATAGCCTGCGCCAGTACGGTTGCGGTGGTGGTACCGTCGCCAGCAGCGTCGTTCGCTTTAGAGGCAACTTCTTTCACCATCTGCGCGCCCATGTTTTCGAACTTGTCTTCCAGCTCGATTTCACGTGCTACAGAAACGCCATCTTTAGTGATGGTCGGCGCACCGAAGGATTTGTCCAGAACCACGTTACGGCCTTTCGGGCCCAGGGTTACTTTAACTGCGTCTGCCAGTACGTTTACGCCGCGCAGCATTTTCACACGAGCGTCGTTACCGAATTTTACGTCTTTAGCTGCCATTTTAATCTTTCCCTTAAATTCGTATGTTCAGTGTCGTTCGCGGATTACGCTTCAACAATTGCCAGGATGTCGCTTTCGGACATGATCAACACTTCTTCATTGTCGATCTTCTCAGATTTCACGCCGTAGCCATCGTTGAAAATCACGATATCGCCAACTTTAACGTCCAGCGGCTGCACGGTTCCGTTTTCCAGGATGCGGCCCTTACCGACAGCGATGATTTCGCCACGAGTTGATTTGGCTGCCGCAGAACCGGTCAGAACGATGCCGCCAGCAGATTTGGTTTCAACTTCTTTACGTTTGACGATCACACGATCATGTAACGGACGAATACTCATTTGATAGCTCTCCTTTGAGAAAGTCATTATCAGTTATGGATGACGCCGGTCCGCACACTGTTTTCCGGCTAGTGCCCTGAGAGATGGGGATGGGGATTTCTCGCTTCAAGGGGAAAACTAAAAAAAAATTTGCCGTCGTGCTCTTACGCACACAAAAATGCGGCTGCAGCCCCCCGTCATAAGCAAAAGCGATTGTGATACCATCCATTTTTTGCCAGGCGCAAGGTTGAATCATGAGTGGTTTAAAACAGGAGTTGGGGCTTGCACAGGGAGTCGGATTACTCTCTACATCATTACTGGGAACCGGCGTCTTTGCCGTCCCGGCACTGGCCGCGCTGGTCGCCGGTGATAATAGCCTGTGGGCCTGGCCAGCGCTGATCCTTTTGGTGTTCCCGATAGCTATCGTCTTTGCCATCCTTGGTCGCCATTTTCCCAGCGCAGGCGGCGTCGCGCATTTTGTTGATATGGCCTTTGGCCCGCACCTGGCTCGCGTTACCGGCTGGCTATTTTTATCGGTGATACCGGTAGGACTGCCTGCCGCACTGCATATTGCCACCGGCTTCGGTCAGGCGATTTTTGGCTGGCATGATAGCCAGTTGCTGCTGGCCGAGCTGGGAACGCTGGCGATTATCTGGTGGGTCGGCTCACGCGGAGCCAGCTCCAGCGCCAATCTACAAACGCTGGTTGCCGTCCTCATTGTCGCGTTAATCGTCGCCATCTGGTGGCGTGGCGGAATCAACCCAACGCAGATCCCCTTTCCTGCCGCTGCTGATATCGACAGTTCACAGCTTTTCTCTGCGCTTTCGGTGATGTTCTGGTGTTTTGTCGGCCTCGAGGCTTTCGCTCATCTGGCATCTGAATTTAAGCAACCGGAACGTGATTTTCCCCGCGCGCTGATGATTGGCTTATTGCTCGCGGGCTCCGTCTACTGGGCCTGTACCGTGCTGGTTCTGCATTTTCATGCCTTTGGCGAAGAGATGGCCGCCGCCGCGTCGTTGCCCAATATCGTCGTGCGCCTGTTCGGCGTCCAGGCGCTGTGGATTGCCTGCGTCATTGGCTACCTCGCCTGCTTCGCCAGCCTCAATATCTATATTCAGAGCTTTGCCCGCCTGGTCTGGTCACAAGCGCAATACAAGCCAGATAGCTATCTGGCCCGGCTGTCGCCACGGCAAATTCCGCGCAATGCATTGAATGCGGTGCTGGGCTGTTGTGTGATCAGCGCTCTGTGCATTTATGCACTTAATATCAATCTCGATGCCCTGATCGTCTACGCCAACGGCATTTTCATCATGATCTATCTGCTGTGCATGTTGGCGGGCTGTCGGTTACTTCAGGGGCGTTATCGCGTACTGGCGGCGATTGGCAGCGTGCTGTGTCTGCTGCTGCTGGCGATGGTTGGCTGGAAGAGTCTGTATGCATTTATCATGCTGGCGGTGCTGTGGCTGTTTTTACCAAAGCGCAGATTAGCTGAGAGGATACTATAGGCCGGGGCTGCCCGGCCTGAGGAATCTTAGTCGCGGCGATCGTCTTTATGATCCAGACGATCGCGCTCATCGTCTTTACGCTGATACTCACCTTCAAAAGTATCACCGCCGCCCGTCCCGGCGCTAAATCCACCGCCCGGCATCCGGCTAAAGCGCAGGTGCGGCATCAGCTTCAATGTCAAGTGTTTCTGTACCGGCGGCAACAGCAGCAGCAGGCCCAGGAAGTCAGTAAAGAACCCCGGCAACAGCAGCAGCAAACCCGCAATAATCAGCGATACGCTTTTGATCATCTCAGCAGCCGGACTCTCCCCTGCCGCCATTTTCTGCTGCATCAGCATGAGGTTTTTAAAGCCCTGGTTTTTCACCAGCGATATCCCCACCACCGAGCTAAAGATCACCAGAATCAGCGTCAGCAGCACCCCAAGCACGTGGGCGACCTGGATAAAGATCGATATCTCAATGTAAACGTATAAAAAAACGGCAATTAACGGAATCCAACGCACCGGCGTCTCCTTCATTAACGGACGCCGATATCGGCGCCCGTAGTCATAGATGTGCTATTCGCATTAGTAAGATGTTGGGCCAAAGCACCATTTTTCAATCGTAAAAAAAGCTTATTTTTTTCAAGAATGAAAAAGCGGTGATTCATTTCACAAATTAATAATTCTTATAGAATTCACTACATAATAAGTGATCAGGATGACTGATATTCGCTATCATCAGCATATGATCGTGGGCACCGGGCCGGTTAAAGAAATAATCTGCGGCTAGAAAATGCGCGAGATCTCATAAATTCTGCGTATTGGGTGAATTCATATAGCAGCTTGAAAAGAAGGTTCACATGTTAAACAACATTCGTATCGAAGAAGATCTGTTGGGTACCAGGGAAGTTCCAGCTGACGCCTACTACGGCGTTCATACTCTGAGAGCGATTGAAAACTTCTACATCAGCAACAGCAAAATCAGCGACATCCCTGAATTTGTCCGGGGTATGGTGATGGTGAAGAAGGCCGCGGCGCTGGCTAACAAGGAACTTCAAACGATCCCCAAGAGCGTAGCGAACTCGATTATCGCCGCATGCGACGAGGTGCTGAATAACGGTAAATGCATGGACCAGTTCCCGGTTGACGTATTCCAGGGCGGCGCAGGTACCTCCGTTAACATGAACACCAACGAAGTGCTGGCAAATATCGGTCTTGAGCTGATGGGTCACCAGAAAGGTGAATACCAGTACCTCAACCCTAACGATCACGTTAACAAATGCCAGTCTACCAACGATGCCTACCCGACCGGTTTCCGCATCGCGGTCTACGCCTCAATCCTCAAACTGATCGACGCCATCAACCAGCTTGGCGAAGGTTTCCAGCATAAAGCCGTCGAGTTCCAGGACATTCTGAAAATGGGCCGTACTCAACTGCAGGATGCGGTACCGATGACCCTCGGCCAGGAATTTCACGCATTTAGCGTTCTACTGAACGAAGAAACCAAATGCATTCTGCGCACTGCTGAACTGCTACTGGAAGTGAACCTCGGCGCGACCGCCATCGGTACCCGCCTGAACACCCCGGATGGTTATCAACAACTGGCGGTCCAAAAGCTGGCAGAAGTCAGCGGCCTGCCGGTTGTACCGGCGGAAGATCTGATTGAAGCCACTTCAGACTGCGGTGCCTACGTGATGGTACACAGCTCCCTGAAGCGTCTGGCGGTCAAAATGTCCAAAATCTGTAACGACCTGCGCCTGCTCTCTTCTGGCCCGCGCGCTGGCCTGAACGAAATCAACCTGCCCGAACTGCAGGCGGGTTCTTCCATCATGCCAGCCAAGGTTAACCCGGTGGTACCGGAAGTTGTGAACCAGGTCTGTTTCAAAGTTATCGGCAACGACACCACCGTCACCATGGCTTCCGAAGCCGGTCAGCTACAGCTGAACGTCATGGAGCCGGTAATTGGTCAGGCGATGTTTGAATCTATCCATATTCTGACCAACGCCTGCTACAACCTGCTGGAGAAATGCGTCAGCGGCATCACCGCCAACAAAGCGGTATGCGAAAGCTACGTCTATAACTCGATTGGCATCGTCACCTATCTCAACCCGTATATCGGCCACCACAATGGCGATATCGTCGGCAAAATTTGCGCCGAAACGGGCAAGAGCGTCAGGGACGTGGTGCTTGAGCGCGGGCTGCTGACCGCAGCCGAGCTGGATGACATCTTCTCTGCGCAGAACCTAATGCATCCGGCCTATAAAGCGAAGCGATACACCGATGAAAGCGAACAGTAAACTTTCAGATTAAACTAACCACGGGCATGTCAGCGATGACATGCCTTTTTTGTTCTTACAGCTCCACCAAATTACAACAATCCAATATCAACTTGTTAATAAAACAAGGAAGGCATATATGTTTAGTGCAGAACTCGTTATTGTCCTGCTGGCTATTTATCTGGGAGCCAGACTCGGGGGCATCGGCATCGGTTTTGCCGGTGGCCTGGGCGTCCTCGTCCTGACCCTCGTCTTTCAAATTCAACCCGGCGCGATCCCCTTCGACGTCATCGAAATTATTATGGCGGTTATCGCCGCTATCGCCGCTATGCAGGTCGCCGGGGGGATGGACTATCTGGTCAGCCTCGCCGAACGAATGCTCCGGCGTCATCCTAAATACATCACCTTTCTCGCCCCGCTGGTCACCTGGTTTATGACCGTGCTGGCGGGAACCGGGCATACCGCGTTCTCCACTCTGCCGGTTATCACCGAAGTGGCGAAAGAACAGGGCATCCGTCCCTCACGCCCGCTCTCCATCGCCGTGGTAGCCTCGCAGATTGCGATTACCGCCTCGCCGATTTCCGCGGCAGTGGTGTTCTTTGCCGGGATCCTGGAACCGCTGGGTGTGAGCTACCTGACCCTGCTGGCGATCTGTATTCCGGTAACCCTGGTTGCCGTCATGCTCACCGCCATCGTATGTAACTTCCTCGGCTGTGAGCTCAAAGATGATCCTGTCTACCAGGAGCGTCTGGCAAAAGGGGAAGTCAAACTGCGCGGTAGTCAGGTGTTTGAGCTTAAGCCACACGCCAGACGCTCCGTATTGCTGTTCCTGGTCGGTATCGTGGCGGTGATGTTCTACGCCACCGCTATCAGCGACACCGTTGGCCTGATTCAAAACCCGGTCCTGCCGCGTAATGAAGCGATTGTGGTGTTTATGCTGACCATCGCCACGCTGATTAGCATCACCTGCAAAATCGATACCGGTGAAGTGCTCAACGCCAGCACGTTTAAATCCGGGATGAGCGCCTGCGTCTGCGTTCTCGGCGTCGCCTGGCTGGGAGATACCTTCGTCAAAGCGCATATTAGCGATATCCAGACCGTCGCGGGCGACCTGCTGCACAACTATCCGTGGCTGCTGGCGGTGGTATTATTCTTCGCCGCGACGCTGCTTTACTCCCAGGCCGCCACCACCAAGGCGCTGATGCCCGCTGCGCTCATGCTGGGCGTGACGCCGCTGACCGCCATCGCCTCGTTTGCCGCCGTCTCCGCGCTGTTCGTCCTGCCAACCTACCCGACTCTGTTGGCAGCAGTCGAAATGGATGACACCGGCTCGACCCGCATTGGCAAATACGTCTTTAACCATGCCTTCCTGATCCCCGGCGTGATCGCCATTACGCTGTGCGTGATCCTCGGGTTTATTTTTGGTGGCATTCTGCTGTAAATCTCTTCAAATTCGGGCCAGATCCTGGCCCGTTTCGTTAATCCCTTTACCTTGCGTGCTATAGTGCCTCTTTTCGCTGATACGAGGTTCACGATGACTACGCCTGATGCTGTTGTTGTACTCTGTACCGCGCCGGATGAAGCAACCGCCCAGGATCTGGCGGCCAAAGTGCTCGCGGAAAAACTCGCCGCCTGCGCTACTCTCCTGCCGGGAGCGACTTCGCTCTACTATTGGGAAGGGAAGCTGGAGCAGGAGTATGAAGTGCAAATGCTGCTGAAAACCGATCTCGCCCACCAGCAGGCGTTGCTGGACTGCCTGAAGTCCCATCACCCGTATCAAACCCCTGAACTTCTGGTTCTGCCCGTCATTCACGGAGACAACGATTACCTCTCATGGCTCAACGCATCATTACGCTGATCCTGCTGCTTTGCAGCACATCAGCCATTGCCGGACTGTTCGACACACCTGGCCGTTCGAACTTTGTTTCTGCTGATCAGGCTTTCGCCTTTGATTTTCAGCAGAACCAACGCGACTTAAATCTGACCTGGCAAATCAAGGATGGTTACTATCTCTATCGCAAACAGATCAAACTGACGTCCGCCGATGCGACGTTTACCGAACCCTCTCTGCCGTCAGGCGAATGGCATGAGGATGAGTTCTACGGCAAAAGTGAAATTTACCGCCAGCGCCTGAGCGTACCGGTAACCCTCACTCAGGCAGCCGCAGGCGCGACCCTTACCGTGACTTATCAGGGCTGTGCAGATGCCGGTTTTTGCTATCCGCCAGAAACTAAAATCGTGCCGCTCGGCAAGGCGCTCGCACTCTCCAGCAGCGACGCTGTAGCCCCGAAGCTCAACCCGCCTCTGCCACTGGAAACGCGCCCGGCGCTACCGGTAGAGTCGCCGTCTGATCTTTCTTCCCCGGCCCCAGATAACAAAGACTCCGACCTGCCCTTTACCGCGCTATGGGCGCTGTTAATTGGTATTGGCATCGCGTTTACCCCCTGCGTGCTGCCGATGTACCCGCTAATTTCCGGCATCGTGCTGGGTGGTAAGCAGCGGCTTTCCACCGCCCGCGCCCTGCTGCTGGCGTTTATTTACGTTCAGGGGATGGCGTTAACCTATACTGCGCTGGGACTGGTGGTCGCCGCTGCAGGTTTACAGTTCCAGGCAGCGCTACAACATCCTTATGTGCTAATCGGTCTATCGGTGGTATTTATCCTGCTGGCGCTATCGATGTTTGGTCTGTTTACGTTGCAACTGCCTTCATCGCTGCAAACGCGTCTGACGCTGATGAGCAACAAACGTCAGGGCGGTTCGCCGGGCGGCGTATTTGCGATGGGGGCGATTGCCGGACTCATCTGCTCGCCTTGCACGACAGCCCCGCTGAGCGCCATTTTGCTGTATATCGCCCAGAGCGGTAATCTGTGGCTTGGCGGCGGAACGCTGTATCTCTACGCGCTCGGTATGGGGCTACCGTTGATCCTGGTGACCGTATTCGGCAACCGCCTGCTGCCAAAAAGCGGCCCGTGGATGGCTCACGTCAAGACCGCCTTTGGTTTTGTGATCCTCGCCCTGCCGGTATTTTTACTGGAACGTATCATCGGCGATCTCTGGGGCCTGCGGCTTTGGTCGCTGCTTGGCGTCGCCTTTTTTAGCTGGGCGTTTATTACCTCGCTTGGCGCCACCCGCCCATGGCTGCGCATTGTGCAGATTGTGATGCTTGGCGCCGCGCTGGTCAGCGCACGTCCGTTACAGGACTGGGCTTTCGGCACAGCAGTCGCCCAACAGCAGGCGCATCTGGAATTTACCCGCATCAATAATATCGCCGAGCTCAACCAGGCGTTGACGCAGGCTAAAGGCAAACCGGTGATGCTCGATCTGTACGCCGACTGGTGCGTGGCCTGCAAAGAGTTCGAGAAATACACCTTTAGTTCGCCTGACGTACAGCAGGCCCTAAAAGATACCGTTCTGTTGCAAGTGGATGTCACAAAGAACAGCGCTGAAGACGCGGCTCTGCTGAAGCACCTGCAGGTGCTTGGCCTACCCACGATTCTGTTCTTCAACGAACAGGGAGAGGAACAGCCCGCACAGCGCGTTACGGGTTTTATGGATGCTGCGGCATTCAGCGCCCATTTGCGCGATCGACAACCGTGAGCGACACTTTAGGAGGAAAAATGGAGGAGAAGACCGTGCAACGTGAAGATGTCCTGGGTGAAGCCATCCAAATCCTCGAAATCGAGGGTATCGCGAACACCACGCTGGAAATGGTCGCCGAGCGCGTGGCTTACCCGCTCGATGACCTCAAGCGTTTCTGGCCCGACCGCGAAGCCCTGCTGTATGACGCGCTACGCTATCTCAGCCATCAGGTCGACGTCTGGCGTCGTCAGCTATTGCTGGACGACTCGCTAAGCGCGGAGCAGAAACTGCTGGCGCGTTATGCTGCGCTGACCACATGCGTGAGCAATCATCGCTATCCAGGCTGCCTGTTTATTGCTGCCTGTACGTTCTATCCGGACGCCCAGCATCCGATCCATCAGCTTGCTGAGCAGCAAAAGCAGGCTTCGCTGGCCTACACTCATGAATTGCTTAGCCAGCTCGAAGTTGACGATCCGGCAATGGTCGCGAAGCAGATGGAACTTATTATCGAAGGCTGCCTGAGCCGCCTGTTGATCAAACGCAGTCAGGCCGATGTCGATACCGCACGTCGCCTGGCGGAAGACATTTTGCGTTTTGCTCAGTGCCGAATGGGCGGGGCTCTAACCTGATTCCGATATCTTAACCGATACATCACGCATATAATTTCCCCCTCACGGATATGCTGACAGGGTTTTATATGCGTTCTCTTCTTTGGGTTGCCATCATGGGGCTGTGTTCGACACCGCTTCTGGCAGCTTCCCCGCAAGGTTTTTCTTTCGCGCACAAAGACTGGGAACTTGCCTGTGACAACACCGGTACCTGTCGGGCTGCGGGCTATGGCACGACAATGGGTGAAGTCAGCGTCTTGCTGACACGCAACGCGGGCGAGGCACAGCACGTCATCGCCCTCGCCACCTTCGCCCAGACCGAGCACGATATTCCGCCCGATGCGACGGTGAATTTATTCATCGACGGTCAGGATAACGGCGCGCTTGATGCCAACGACGAGAGCCATTTTCGCTTTGACGATACCCAGACAGCGGCTCTGATTCAGGCCCTGGAGCACAACGGCAAAATTGAGCTGGCGCTTAACGACGAGCGCAAGCAGCTCTCCAGCACAGGCAGCAGCGCCGTATTTCTGAAAATGGATGAGTTCCAGCAGCGCCTGGGCACCGCCGATGCGCTGCTGCGTAAAGGCGATGCAGGAGATGACAACATCCTGGCGGCAACGCCTGCGCCGGAAATTATCGCCGCGCCTGTCATTCACAATGCAGCAACCACGACGCTAACGGCAAAGCAGCGGCAAAAACTTCTCCCACAGCTGGTCCCTTTGCTCAACAGCCATTGCGATGACTGGCAGAACGCTGATATTCCGGCATCGGAGCGCCAGCTCACCGCCACCCCGCTGGATAAAAGCCACACGCTGATCAAGACACTATGCTGGCGCGCGGCCTATAACGACGGCTACGCCGTATGGGTCGTGGATAAAACGCTGCTGACCCAGCCTCAACTGGTAACCACCGACGCCTCCAGCTATGCCGATGGCGTTATCACCTTTTTCCACAAAGGCCGCGGTATCGCCGACTGTATTAGCGGAGAAGAGCGCGTCTGGGATGGCAAAACGTTTGTCCAGAGCCTGAAATACACTACTGGCGACTGCCGTGAAATCGCCCCCGGCGGCGCGTGGATGCTGCCAACGTTCGTTAGCCAGGTGATCCCAAAGCAGCAGAAAGATGCCGATAACAGCGCACTGAAGGCGCTATACAACGCCGTATTAAAAGAGCAGCAGGCCAACCCGGAGTTGGATCTAAATAAAATCGCCGAACAGTTTCCCCTCAGCGGTCATGTCAGCCATTTTACGCTGGCCTATGCGGATGACTCTCTGGTCTCGACGACGAAGCCCTCCGCCGATATTAGTGATGATGAGTGGCAGGCATTTCTCCAGTCCGATATCAGCGCCGACTCCGAAAACGGCAAAGTCAGCTTTACGCTAGTGGACCTCGACGGCGACGGCAGACGCGATTTAATCATCGACAGCTACGTCGGCGGCACGGGCCTCTTTAGCTACACCGGCGTATTAAAACGCGGGGATGATGCTTTTGATGCGGTCAATAACGACGACAGCGGCAACGGCGATGACTTTGACGCAGGCGTTCCTGGTGCGCTCTATTCCCTGAACGGCCGCGGAGCGAACCAGTGGAGCCACTGGGTAAGAATTAACGGCCAGGTTTACGCGCTTTGGTACAACGGCCAGTTTGGCGAAGATAACCTCTATCTATTGCGCCCTTTTAGCCCCTCCAGCAGCACCCCGGCGGTGACAATTCGCTATCGCTACACCCTCGACGACATCAGCTCGCCGGAGAAAGACCAGCCGCTGACGCCTGCACTGAGCGACGGGGAAAAGTCAGATCTGCTGAAGTCGCTGGAAGTGATGCAGAGCAGCCTGCTGAAGGATAAGCCACAGAGCGACAGCGACGCGCCGATTTGCCCTATCCCCCCAGGTACATCAGCCGACGATGCGGACAGCTACTACAGCGGCGTGGCATCTAATTATATTTATGAAACCGTGGCTTACATTCCGGTTTGGCTGAACGAAAAATGTTTTATCGGTACCATCTTTAGCCACCACGGTGCATACCGTCACGGCGTTGATGCGGAAATCACCATCAGCTCGCCGCGCGATGACGAAGACATCGTTGGCGACTACAACATATCCGGGCTGCGCCGCGCTATCTCGGTAACCAGCGGCTGGAAAACCCGCGAAGGTGATAACGGCATGATGTGATTTTAAGCAAAAAAGCGCCTTCGGGCGCAGAATTGCCGTAAAGTTAAGCAACCGGTAGATAAATCGAGAAATTTGATTGACGGATCGTACGGATTACGGTTTAATGCGCCCCGTTGCCCGGATAGCTCAGTCGGTAGAGCAGGGGATTGAAAATCCCCGTGTCCTTGGTTCGATTCCGAGTCCGGGCACCACTTTCACTTCAATGTACGTCTCCCAAACATCACAAAACTCAAGTATAATCACTGCTATACGCCACTTTCCAACATTACGAACTCCACTGACCTCAACTCGATTCTCTCTAAATCAAGTTGCATCCGGGGGCTTTTCAGGGGGCTCTTTGTGTTCAATGAAAATTGAGGCCCCCATATGGCACTGACAGCCCGGCAGGTCGAGACCGCCAAGCCTAAAGAGAAGGACTATAAACTCTCTGACGAACGTGGCCTTTTTCTCCTGGTAACCACCACCGGAAAACGCTACTGGCGTATGAAATACCGTATCGCCGGTAAAGAGAAAAAGTTATCTATCGGTGTTTATCCTGAAATCTCTCTGGCTGACGCGCGTGTAAAACGCGATGAAGCCAGAAAAGTGATTGCTGATGGCGGCGATCCGAGTGAGAAAAAGCAGCTCGAAAAACTCGCCAAAAAAATATCCGTCGTAAATACCTTCAGGGCACTCGCCATGGAGTGGCATAAGCATAAGTGTATCTCATGGTCGGAAAGCTACGCAGAAAGCGTTCAGGAGGCGCTGGAGAAGGATATTTTCCCGTATGTGGGCAAACGCCCTGTCGCTGAGATCCTGCCTCTGGAGATGCTGGAAGTTTTACGGCTGATTGAAAAACGCGGTTCGCTGGAAAAATTACGTAAGGTCCGGCAGTACTGCAATCAGATCTTCCGTTACGCCATAGCAACAGGGCGTGCGACGATTAATCCAGCTGCGGAACTGACCGGTACTCTGACCGCACCAAAGACCGAGCACTTCCCTCACCTACAGGCATCCGAGTTACCCGCGTTCCTTGCCAGTCTGGCTAATTACCATGGCAGTTGCATTACGCGTATGGCAACCAGTCTGCTGCTACTGACGGGGGTTCGTACGATTGAACTTCGCGCTGCAGAATGGCAAGAGTTTGATCTGGAGAATGCATTGTGGACAATCCCCGAAAGCCGGATGAAAAAGCGCCGCAAACATCTGGTGCCTTTGTCAGACCAGGTTCTGTCGATCCTGCTGGAACTCCGCACTTATACCGGTCAGTATCAACTCGTGTTTCCAGGGCGCTGCAACATCAACAAACCGATGAGTGAAGCCAGTATCAACATGGTTATCAAACGTATCGGCTACGATGGTAAAGCTACCGGACACGGCTTTCGCCACACTATGAGCACCATTTTGCATGAGCAGGGGTTTAATACAGTCTGGATCGAGATGCAGCTCGCTCACGTGGATAAAAACAGCATTCGCGGCACATATAACCATGCACAGTATCTGGATGGAAGACGAGAAATGATGCAGTGGTACGCTGATTATATTGACAATCTTCTCAGTTCATCGACAAAAAGTTAGTGGTTGTTCACCCGCACCTGAAGGTGCGGGGAACGTAATTCTTTTATTTTTTGTTTGTTCTATAACCTTCTGGCATATTTACCGCGCTGTATGGACTTAAACGTGAAGCGATCCAGTACTGCTTTCCCTGTCGGAGCAAGTTCAGGTAAGCAAGACGTTCGGTCAGATCACGCCGTATTGTTTTTTCGCAAATGCTAAATTCGTCAGCAAGGCTCCTGACGGTCAGTGACTCGCCATTGTTGAGGCGGGTTGACCTGATCCCCGTTGATTAATACACCGCGATGTTTGTAATGTCTTCATCAGCAACGTAAGCGATGAGATGGTCTACCCCCTCCTTCACGGCGACTCTCAATACCGTCATGATGGTGGTAATTCAATCAGCGTTGAAAGGGTGAGAAACCATGTCAAGGCTGAACATTATTGGAATTGATCTTGCGAAAACAAATTTTTATCTTTTCAGCCTTTCACCGGAAGGGAAGCCTGGTGGAAGGATTAAGCTCTCTCGTGAAAAGTTGATTGGCTGGTTTACGACACAGTCCAGGATGATTGTCGCCATGGAGGCATGTGGTGCTTCTCATCACTGGGCCAGAGAAATTCAAAAGACGGGGCATGATGTTGTGATGCTACCCGCTCAGCACGTCAGGGCTTATCAGCGTCGCCAGAAAAACGACTATAACGATGCTCAGGCCATTGCCGAAGCCTGCTGGCACGGAACAATTCGCCCAGTTCCGGTAAAAACGCTATCTCAGCAGGATGAACAAACCTTTTTAAAAATGCGACGACTTGTTTCTGAAGAAAGAACGCAGTTAATCAACCATATCAGAGGGTTAATGGCAGAGTATGGTATTGTTTTGCGTAAAGGCGCAACTGAGCTTCGACGTAAATTACCCGAGTTGCTTGAAGATGCAGAGAATGGATTTACGCCCCAGATGCGTGAACTGTTACAACGGCAATATCAGCGGCTGGCGGCTCTGGATGATGAACTCATATGGTATGACAACCGACAGCGAAAAAATGCCGCCGGGGATTCAGTATGCCAGCGCCTACTTTCTATTCCGGGTTTTGGTCCACTGGTTAGTCTGGCAGTGAAAAGCTGGATGGGTGATGGAAAACAGTTTAAAAGAGGTCGGGATGCTTCAGCGGCTCTTGGGTTGGTTCCACGACAATTCAGCACAGGGGGGCAACAGGTTCTTCTGGGGATCACCAAATGTGGAAACAGCTACGTCAGATCAATGCTGATACATGGTGCCCGAGCTGTTTTGTTCAGATCCGCAGGCAAAACGGATCAACTTAGCTCATGGGTTAACCTGGTCCGGGAGAAACGAGGATTTAACAGGGCAGTCGTCGCCCTGGCAAATAAGTTAATTCGTATTGTCTGGGTTATTATCACTCGTAATGAAGTTTACCGGGTTTCGGTAGCATGAAATAAGAAGTTGAAACAGGGTAATTTATACCGTTAACTCCAGCATTGCGTAGAAAGCAGAAACGATGAAAAACAGGTCAAACCTGCATATCGAAAACCTGGGATCGGGGCTTGGCCAGAATTAATCAAGGCCGTGTAAGCGTTAAGGACGATATGCGCGAATGTTTCATCAAGGCCAGAAGCAGTAGCTTCATCAACAGGCCGAATATACGAAAGCAAACCTGTTACTTTCATTGTCACTGCGTTCTTGCAATACGGGGGAAGACCATATAGGTCCCCCTATTAAGAAGCGTTTTTACAACAAAAACCTTCACATGACCGAACGCCGTTTTCCATTCAGGTTACAAAGTGCCTCATCAGCACGATAAACCTCGGCACGGAAGGCTATTCACTTCACATTTAGCATTCTCAAGTACTTACTTTTTCTATTCACGCAGGAAACACAGTGGTATTGTTTTAAGCTAATATCGATGATGTGATACGTACCACCAAACATTGGATGGTAACTTGTTGCTTTCATGAGCCATTTTCCGTACAGCTGAAAGCGCAATCGACGCAGGGACTTAAAATGACCGGAGTATCTAGCGATCAATACGCTGCTGGTGAACAGGGCTTAGGGTATATCTATCAGCCTCGTTTTGCGCTACTTAAGCTTCTTCAGTGGCCAGAAGATACATCTGTTTTGATCGAAAAAGATGATGACCTAGACTTCGTTAGTTTTGATGGTGTCAAAACACTGGCATCGCTCAAACACAAAGGGGATGGGGATACTCTAACCGACCTGTCTACCGATTTTTGGAAGTCAGTCCGCATCTGGCTTGACCGCTATAATCGTGATGGTAAAACCGAAGCAAATCTTCGTTTCTTTTTGTTTACGACCGGATCTATCTCAAACTCCTCGTTCCTGCAACACTTCTTAGTCGAACCGCCAACAAAAGACGATAATTCAGTATCAATAACTCAACTCACCAACACAGCTCTGGCTAGAAGCAAGTCAAAACTGATCACGGCAATAGCCGATGAGTTCAATAAACTGACTGATGAGCAAAAAGATGACTTCTTATCACGGATAATCATATTTGATGGCGGGCCTCGCATTGAAGACCTCCCAACAATTATCAAAAATCAACACATGCGTATCATTAGACGCGATAACCGAGACGCTATTTTTGAACGACTTGAAGGGTGGTGGAATAACACGATAGTCGATCTGCTAACAGGGAAACGTAAAGAGGCGATTTTTGGTTATGAGATTTCCGACAAACTTGCAGCATTTTCTGAAGAGTACAAATCGGACAATCTGCCGATTACGTTCAGAGGAAAAATTCCCGTTGGAGAAATCGATGCGATGAATGATCCCAGGCTCTTTGTTGTGCAACTCCGTGAAATAGGGGTTTCCTCTAATCGTATCCGAAACGCTATTCTCGACTACTACCGAGCATTTGAGCAGCGTTCTTCATGGGCGCGTGAAAACCTTTTGGTAACAGGAGAGATGGAAGATTATGAAGACCGCCTTGTTGATGAATGGAGTCGCTATAAAGACGTAGTTTTTGAAGAATTAGATGAAAATTCAGCTGACGAAGTACTTATTACTGCGGGAAAAGCATTGTATCAATGGGCCGATCTTGAAAGTGGTAATATTCACTCATTGCGAATCCGAGAACGAGTGACTGAGCCTTATGTAGTTCGAGGAGGATTTCACATCCTTGCGAACAGTAGACCACTACCCAAAATTTTCTGGCATCCCCACTTCCTAAATAGAATTGGGCAATTGTTGGGAGCCCAAGCATGAAGCAATGGGATCAGCGTCCATTCGAGATAAGGAATCTTTTCAATCCTGCATTTTGTGGTGTTGTACTATTCAGAGCAATGCAGAGCTACGAAGAGGAAAACTCACAGGGCATGCCATTTTCTCTCGCTCTTTTAGTTTTACCATTATGTCTGCAAAAAGATTCTCGCCAAGTGTTTGCTGAAAATCCTCGCCGCTACCTTTTGAAAACTATAGAAAACAATCCCAAATTACTCATTAATTTTGCTAACCGCGTCAATAATATGCTGCCATTTACGCTTGAAGCTTTTGGAGTGCTCATGGAACGAGGATGTTTTGTCGTAACGCAAGACGGCCGATTGAAAACAATACCTAATAAAGTTCGCAAATCGGTCATAGGGACTGAAGAATCAATCTCATGCCAGCGTGTCGCGCGCTATATAGGAAAAGAATTTGCCCGTATTGCAGATCGCGTTACGGTGTACACGACCTTTGGAATACGCCCATGAAAATTAAGTCGATTCATGTCTACAGCCATGATGGCCAACGTCGGGACCTGCAATTTAAGGTTAATGGTTTAAATGTCATTACTGGCCGTTCCTCAACCGGTAAATCAGCTCTTTCTGAGATCATTGAATACTGTATGGGTCGATCTACTTTTAACGTACCAGAAGGTATTATTCGCGATAAAGTGTCATGGTTCGCAGTCATTTATCAATTTTCACAGGAACAAGTACTAATCGCGAAACCAACACCAAATGCAGGAGCCACAAGCTGTGGCACCGTTATGCTGCGACGAGGAAATGAACTGACCGCACCAAATTTCAAAGACCTCTCGGTTAACACCGATGATGATTCTGTAGTCGCACTGTTGTCACGATTACTTGGCATCCGCGAGAACCGTACAGACGTGGCAATTGGGCACAGCAGAGAAAGCTTTGAAGCAAACATCAAGCATACTTTTTATTACCTTTTCCAAAAGCAGGGCCTTGTAGCAAATAAAGATCAACTTTTTTATCGACAAAATGAGGCATTTCAGCCACAAGCTATTCGCGACACATTACCGATTCTTTTAGGTATTTCATCAAATGATCGCTATGAACTTGAGGCCAAACTCCGAACAGCACAACGAGATCTGAAAATCAACGCCAAACGTCTTGAACAAGCTCGCGATACAATCGATACATCACTGCTAAAAGGTTCTGGGCTTTTATCTGAAGCCAGAGCCGTGGGTATCATCACACAAGACAAAGAGAGAATCGGAACTGACGAAGTAATTGATGTTTTGCGTTCTGCAATGCAATGGATTCCGTCCCCCCTACCTGAAGACGATGGACATAGAATATCCATTCTTGAAAATGAAATTGCTGGTTTACGACAAGACAGACGTCAGACCCAGTCCCGAATTGATTCTGCTCGGATGTATGCCAAGCAATCAGGTAATTTTGAAAACGAAGTTTTAGAGCAGCAAGACCGATTATCTTCTATCAAGGCTCTACCGAAAAATCCGGAAACTGGTGAATGGCAATGGCCATTCTGTGAAGCAAATTTAGCACTGGAATCTCCAATTGCTAAAGCACTCCTGAGCGAACTAACAACTCTCGACGCTGAAATGAGCATTGTGGCTGGCCAACGCCCTAAAATGGATGTTTATCTTACTGAACTAGAAGATGAGGTTCAGACCATTGTAAGTTCGATAAGAGCCAAAGAAGTGGAGCTTGCTGCGGCAATCGCGGCAAACGAAGTTATTGAGCAATTAGGCACACGCAATAATGCTGCGGCAAGAGTAATTGGTCGTATAAGTTTGTTCCTTGAAGACCTTGTACCTAACTCAGAACTGGCCACATATGAAGCAGAAAATCGTCGTCTAAAGCTCAAAGTCGAAGACCTACAAAGGAAATTTGGAGCTGATAGCAGCCATGAAAGACTCATATCTATTCTGAATAACATTTCGTCACAGATTACACGCTACATCCAGGCTTTTGATGCAGAATTTCAGGGGCTCCCTGCACGGTTTGATCTAAGCCAAATGACTATTATCTTTGATCGTACAGATCGTCCGGTACCAATGAGTCGAACTGGCGGTGGCGAAAATCATCTCGCTTATCACCTGTCTGCCTTGTTAGCCCTTCATCTCTTTGCTTCAAAGAACAATTGCCCCATTCCTCAGTTTCTTTTAATTGATCAGCCTACCCAAGTTTATTTCCCTTCTGAAAAAATTTACCAGGAAGCTGATGGTACTGTTCAGAAAACGGAAGCTGATGCTGACTTAGCAGCAGTACGTAGACTGTTTGCGTTACTGCTGAAGTTTACACAAGAAGAAGTCCCAGGCTTCCAGCTTATCGTGACAGAGCACGCAAATCTTCGCGACCAGTGGTTCCAGGATGCTTTAACCGAGCTTCCCTGGACCAAGCCCCCTGCCCTGGTACCAGAAGACTGGCCTTTACCGTCAGAATTACCAAATTAAGCACGAGTTTTGAAAATCCCCGCATCTTTGGTTCGATTGCGAGTCTTGCACCAAATTCATATCAACGGACCTCCATGGTGGTCCGTTTTTGCATTCTAAGCCCGCCGAAATCAACACTTCTACAATACCTTAACTCCGCCTGACCGTAAGCGCACCGTGAAGGACGTGGGGTAAAAATTAGTTTACAGAGAGGGTGACGTTCCAGGGCAGCAGTTCTTTCACGCGGTTGGCGGGCCAGGTGTTGATGACGCTGATCACATGGCGCAGCCAGGCTTCCGGCTCGATGCCGTTAAGTTTGCAGCTACCGATCAGGCTGTACATCACTGCCGCACTGTCACCACCACCATCAGAGCCGAAGAACATGTAGTTACGGCGCCCCAGCGCAACCACCCGGAGGGCGTTTTCATACTGAACCGCCCCGGTTTTCCTGGAGAGAGTTAAGTTCGGAAGTTCAGGCTGCCAGAACCTTGTTCCCGATGGAAGCGTAATACGCTTTTTCTGCCTCTATCGGAGGGATGTGACCAAGTCGTTCCAGCAACCGACGATTGTTGTACCAGTCCCCCCATGCCAGCGTAGCCAGTTCCACTTCTGAGCGCTTCTTCCAGGCCTGACGGTGGATGACCTCCGCTTTGTACAGACCGTTGATACTCTCCGCCATCGCGTTATCATACGAGTCACCGGTACTCCCCGTGGAAGCCAGCAGCTCTGCATCCTGCAACCGCTGCGTGTAGGCCAGCGAGACATACTGAGAGCCTTTGTCGCTGTGATGGATGGTGCCCGAAGGTCGCCGTGACCACAGTGCCTGTTCCAGCGCATCCAGGACGAACGACGTTTCCATCGATGATGAGACCCGCCAGCCCACGATGACGCCAGCGAACACGTCGATAATGAACGCCACATAGGCGAAGCCCTGCCAGGTGATGACGTAGGTAAAATCTGCACACCAAAGCTGGTTGGGACATTCCGCTACGAACTGGCGGTTTACCCTGTCCTGTGCTGCGGTATCTCTGCGACTGGTTGTGGTGCGGACTTTTTTGCCCTGGAGCACGCCTGCGAGCCCCATCAGTTTCATCAACCGTACCACTGTACATCTGGCCACGCCGATGCCCTCCCGCTGTAACTGACGCCAGACCTTGCGGGCTCCATAGACGCCATAGTTATCGTCGTACACCCGCTGTATCTGCACCTTCAGAAGCGCATCACGCTGCGAGCGCAGGCTGTGTTTTTCCGGCGATTGCTGACGTTGCTGATGCCAGTAATATGTCGACGGGGCAATATCCAGCTCGCGGCATACCGGCCCGACCCCGTGGGCACCACTCAGACGTTCGAGCAGTGGCATTATTTTTTCCAGTGGCGGTCGAGCTCCGCCTGAGCAAAATAGGCTGATGCCTGACGCAGAATATCATTGCTGCGACGCAACTCCCGGTTTTCCCTCTCCAGCTCTTTTAAACGTTGACGTTCGTTACTGGTCAGCTCGCCATCACCAGTCCTGACGGGGCTGATACCACCGCGTAAGTCATTTCTGTGCTGGCGTAGCCAGCCTTTCAGGGTATCGTAATGACAACCAATTTTTGACGATATGGCACGGATAGCATCCGGTTCAGAGTCATATTCATCAAGATGCTCAATGAGCATTCTGACAGCGCGCTCACGTAATTCCGGCGGGTAACGATTAGCTGATTTTGATTTCATCAGGGATCTCCTTTTACTGAGAGTTTAGTCTCCAGGATTCCCGGGGCGGTTCAATCGAAGAAGCAATACGGGGCCTCCCTGCAACTGAGCGGCTGGCAGCCAGGCAGTCCCGAAGTAAGCCGCTGCTGATATCCCTGCATGACTGGTTAGTGGAGAAAAGCGCCACTCTGTCGAAAAAATCCCGTCTGGGCGAAGCGTTCGCTTATGCCCTGAACCAGTGGGATGCGCTGTGCTACTACTGTGATGATGGCCTGGCAGAGCCTGATAACAACACAGCCGAACGAGCCCTTCGTGCCGTCTGTCTTGGGAAAAAGAATTTTATCTTCTTCGGCAGCGACCACGGCGGTGAGCGCGGAGCCCTGCTGTATGGTCTTATCGGAACATGCAGGCTCAATGGTATCGATCCGGAGGCCTACCTTCGCCATATCCTGAGCGTACTGCCGGAATGGCCCAGCAACAAAGTGGCGGAACTGCTGCCATGGAACGTGGTTCTTACCGATAAATAACCGTCAATACGGCGCTCGTTTAACGCTTACACATTCCGGCGGTGATCGCGTTGCGTATTCTGGCGGAACGTGAACGCTATTTCTGGTTTTGCGTGAACGCGTATTCCGGCGGAAAATACCCCGATTTTGCACCATGACCAGAATCACTGTTCATTTTGCCAGAATCGGTGTTCACCCGACCGGAATTGCCGTTCACGTTGCCAGAATCATTCTTAACGCATTGATTTTTGATGCTATATCTATCCCTTTTATTCCAGGGTGTGATATATGCCAAACAAGAGAATCGCAATGCATAAAATCCATGAAATTTTAAGGCTGCGTTTTGAAGTCGGCCTGTCCTTCCGCCAGATAAGCCAGTGCGCAGATGTCAGCACGGGTGCCATCCAGAAAATGCTCAAACGACTTGAAGCCGCTGGGATCTCCTGGCCACTTCCGGAAGGAATGTCAGAGCCCCTACTTGCCAGTCTGCTTTATCCTGAGTCTGACAGTCGTCCTGGCGCGCTGGAGGATCCCGACTGGGCTGAAATCCATATGGAGCTGCGTAAAAAGGCGTCACCCGCCACCTGCTGTGGGAGGAATACTGCCAGAGGATGCCGGTTCGGGCGTACAGCTACTCGCAGTTCTGCTGCCGCTACCAGACCTGGTGCCAGTCACAGAAACGCTCCATGCGCCAGCAGCATCTTGCCGGTGAAAAATGCTTTATCGACTATTGTGGACCCACAGTGTCGGTTATCTCACCTGAGACGGGTGAATGCCGGCAGGCCCAGATCTTCGTGGCGGTGCTGGGCGCATCAAACTACACCTTCGCGGAGGCTACCTATACGCAGTCGCTGTCAGACTGGCTTCTCAGCCACGTCAGGATGCTGGAGTTCTTCGGTGGAGTCCCCGAAATCCTGGTTCCGGATAACCTGAAAAGCGGGGTTAGCAAAGCCAGTCGTTACGATCCCGAACTGAATCCCTCCTATCAGCAGCTGGCTGAGCATTATCAGGTTGCGGTGATACCTGCCCGCCCCAGAAAACCCAGAGACAAGCCGAAGGCGGAAGTTGGCGTTCAGATCGTCGAACGCTGGATCCTGGCCCGGCTCCGTCACCAGGTCTTCTTCTCGCTTGCTGAGCTGAACCACTGTATCCGTACGCTGGTAACCGGGCTCAACGAACGTCCCTTCAAAAAACTGCCGGGCAATCGCCGTGAGGCCTTCGAAAGGCTGGACAAAACTGTGCTCAGGCCATTACCGGTGCAGCAGTGGCGCTACCGGCACATCAAAAAAGCGAAGGTGAATATCGATTATCACGTGGAATATGAACAGCATCACTACTCAGTCCCCCATCAGCACGTCGGTAAAACGGTGGAGCTTCATGCCTTCGACAACCTGCTTGAAGTCTGGTCTGACGGGCAGATGATCGCCAGTCACCCGCGGCGTCTTCATCCGGGCAACAGTACGGCAGCAGAACATATGCCGGAGCGCCATCGTCATCATCAGCAGTGGACGCCAGAGCGGCTGAAAAGCTGGGCGGCCGGTGTGGGCTCCGACACCTTCACGTGGGTCAGCGAGCGTCTGGCTGAAAAAGCGCATCCGGAACAGGCCTATCGCCTGTGTCTGGGGCTGCTGAGCCTGACGCGTGAATATCCTTCTGAGCGCGTCAATAACAGCTGTCGGCTGGCCAATGCAGAGGGGTTAACCCGGCTGAAGCAGATAAAGTCGATCCTGAAGAATAACCGCGACCTGGTTCCGGCGGACAAAGATCTGCACCCGTCCCGGGAGCTTCCTCAGGAACATGAAAACATCCGTGGCCCACGCCACTTCCACTGAAACAAGGGATCCGATAATGCCACATACGCTGATGAAACAGCTGACAGAAATGAAACTGACGGGAATGGCGGCCGCGCTGTCCTCACAGATGGAGCAACCCGGCACTTACGAAGAGCTCTCCTTCAGGGAAAGACTGGCGTTGCTGGTCACGCGCGAATCACTCGAAAGGGATCAGCGTAAACAGAAACGTCTGCTACAAAAAGCCCGCCTGAGGCTTGAAGCCTCGGTCCAGGACATCGACTACCAGCCAGCGAGAAACCTGGAACGTTCTCGGATCGCTCAGCTAAGCCAGAACGAATGGGTGGTCAGGGGGCAGAACCTGCTGATAACCGGCCCCTGCGGTTGCGGCAAAACCTATGTGGGCTGCGCCCTTGGCAACAACGCCTGCCAGCAGGGTTACAGCGTACAGTACTGGAGACTGAACCGGTTGCTGGTTGAACTGACGCACAGCCGCGCAGACGGTAGTTACCGAAAGCAGCTGGCTCAGCTGTCAAAAACGCAGCTGCTTATCCTGGATGACTGGGGCCTTGAGCCGTTGCTGCCAGCGCAGCGTAACGATCTGCTGGAACTGATGGATGACAGATACGGAAAGAACGCCACGGTGATGATAAGCCAGCTGCCAACGGATGAGTGGTATGGCTGCGTTGGCGATAACACGCTGGCAGACGCGATCCTTGATCGTCTGATGCATAACTCCCACCGGCTGGAAATGAAGGGTGAGTCGATGAGAAAACGACTGGCACAGGTTGACTGAAAGTGAACGGTCGGTGTAATAAAAAGAAGTTAGGGCGCGTTAGGGAATAACGCGTTCACGTTCCTCCGGAATAACCGTTCAACTTCGCCAGAATACGCACGCGTACTTAATCAGTAGCCGTAACATCATAAACCCTCACTAATCCTGTAAGTTAACTTGCCCTGCACCGACCTATCTCCCCAGCGCAATCCCGGTTTCGCGGTGTCTGTTACGGCCGTATTTTCTCATTTCTCGTCAGCCACAGTGAGGCTCTTTCAAGAGCTGGGTTGTATGAAAACGACAAAAACACAGCCGACAATAATTTACAAAATAACTTGTTGACCCTGTATTTACTACAGGGTTTTTAATACACATCAACAGGTGAGACGGCGATGACGCCGGTATCACCAGATGACCAGATGACCAGATAACCCAAGGAATATGACCATGAAAAACATCAAACTGCTTGCTGCTGCCGGTATGCTCTCCGTAGTTTCTTTCTCCGGCTTCGCCCAGTCCGTCAGCGTTACTGCTGACACCCTGAACAACGCGGAAGCGAAAATTGCCGCTATCGCCCAGGAATCCGGTGCTTCGTCCTACCGCATCACCAGTGCAGACCAGAAAAACGTTGCCCGCGTGACTGCAGTACTTGATAAGTAATCCGGGACGGTATTACCCTGAACCTGAGCAGTAAACGCGTGAGATGGTCGCAGAGGGAACTGCCGGACTGACTGCCACTATAGTGGGGGTCACCTCCGGTTCCGCCGGCGACCTCACATGCGGACACACCCTCCAGGACAACCCTATCCCTGTTGTCCGTTTTCCTTGATGACTGTTTTAGTCAGGTTACCCCCAGGTAGCCTTTTTTTTTGTCCTTATCCCACCAGAAAAAACAGCGTAAGGGTGTTGACCCTGTATGAACCACAGGGTTTTTAATACACATTAACAGGTGAAACGGCGATATCTGATGAAGAGGAATATACAGATGAAAAAATTTAGCGTGACTGCAGTACTGATTCTGACTGGCATGCTCTCATCCGGAGCTATGGCAACCTCGTTCCTGCCGGAAACTTGCTCGGATATGGACATCTCTGTCCGGACAGACTATGTCAACCATGAAGACGTGAGCCACGTCTTTGACTGTCAGCCAGTGATCTGATGTAAAAAAACGGTCGGATTAATTTTCCTTTTAAGTGCGTTAGTGCCTTTGAATTTTTTTCGGGTCCAGAACTTCACCGCGGTCAGACCCAGCGGGAGCCCTGATGTCGTCACTGCCAGGCTCGAATGCATCAGGATCCCACAATTGACACCTGCATCATTCCCCATCTTGATTAGGTGTGATTGCCTGCAAATCCTACTGCATCAGGGTTATCCCGGTGGTAGCCAAATGTTGTGGTGTCCTGAAGCAGTAGAATCTTCTCACCTTGCAGCGCATATATCCTTTGACTGGTAGCCTCGGAATGTCCCTGCAGCAGGTGCTGCTCATCAATCCTGTCACTGGAAAGGAACCGGTAAGCGGCTTTTGTTGCTGCATTATCCTGGCAGGCAAAAGGGAGGCTGTTGCCCATCCCCCGCCAGAGTTTTTGCATGAGACTTTTAAAACGACTGGCACGGCGGCGATCGCTAAAGACAGAAGAATTAATTTCCTCATCGAGCCATGAAAGCGAAGTCTGTTCCTGATTAATCATTCAACCATCCCTGAAAGTAATTTAGCTGATTATCATAATGATTACCTTAATATAATTGTGGGTAGTTGCAAGTCTCGCTGGACGCTTACAATTAACCCAATTCGCTTGATACATCAGATTGATTCCCTCCCTGAAAACAGTGCCGGTCTAAACGGAAGTCTCCTGTCTTACAACCAGCAGAAACACGGTGCATAGGGCCAATCCATGGTATAAGCAGTCAGTCTGAAAAAAAAAGTCTTGACCCTGTAGCCACTTCATGGTTTTTGATATGAACTGGATTCGTACTTAGTGCAGCGGTAAACAAATACCTCATTATTTTCTGCCATTTTCCCTTCGTGTTACCGCGTATATTGATATCAGGCAAGCTAAAGGAATTACCTGAATGAGAATAGTTACACTCGTAATATCTGCTGTAGCTTTGATGCCGGGAGTTACAGTCCCTAATGCGATAGCCGGTTTTATTGAAGACAGTAAGGCCAATCTCACACTCCGCAATTTCTATATTAATACAGATAATCGCAGTGGGGACGGGTTCAGTAAACAGGAAGAATGGGGACAGGGGTTCATCCTCAATTACGATTCAGGTTATACTGAAGGGCCAGTGGGATTCGGACTGAGCACTCTGGGGCTACTGGGCATCAGACTTGACGGAGGAGGTAAAGCAGGCTCACCGGCGTCAGGTCGGCAACCCGGTACAGTATTTCCGCTAGACAATGATGGCAGAGCGGTTCATCAGTTCGGTAGCCTGGGGGTTACCGGCAGGGCAAAAATATCTGATACGGAACTCCGTTATGGAACGCTTCAGCCCAAAAATCCCGTCGTTATATACAACGATGCCCGCCTTTTGCCCATGACATATCAGGGAGGACAAATATCATCAACAGATATCGACGATCTGAGTCTGACCGGCGGCGTTCTCACACATACAAAAGGACGTAACTCCACAGATATGCGCGGAATGTCCATTGCCGGAGCCAATGGAAGTGGTCCCACTTCACGGAGCAGTAATCGTTTTTATTTCGCCGGTGGTGACTATACTCTTATGAAAGACATGACTCTCTCATACTATTACGGTGAGCTGGATAATTTTTACAGACAAAACTATATCGGACTGGCACATAACCTGAAAATCGTTTCCGGGAACCTGAAATCAGATATTCGTATATTCATCAGCGATGCAGACGGAAAGAACGGAAGTGCTGCAGGACGGAGTGCCGGATATGTAAGTACTGGTTATTACGGAAATAATCGCACAAAGGGAGAAGTGGACAACAATGTTTATAGCGGTCAGTTGACATGGTCTTCTGGAGGTCACAGTGTGAGCAGTGGTTATCAGTGGCTGACGGGGAAAAGTGACTTTCCATATCTGAATCGTGGTGATGGAGAAGGAACAAGCACCTGGTTAATTACTGATGCACAATTGCTAAAATTCAGCAGGGCGGGGGAGCGAACCTGGCTGGCACGGTACGCCTATAATTTTGCTGATGCAGGGCTCAAAGGGCTGAATCTAAGTATCCTCTATCTGAACGCCGATAATATTGATACCGGGAATGGGCGAAAGGGGGAATGGGAACGGGATATTGCCCTGAGTTATACTATCCCCGAGGGAATACTTAACGGACTTGGCATCTCCGTAAAAAATGCCACAATGCGCAGCGCTCTGCCTGACACAAGTAGAAAAGGCTCTGCTGGACAGCGTGACCAGGATGAAACCCGGGTTACAGTCAGTTATACCCTTCCTCTTCTCTGATATAGTGTTTCCGGTCTGTTGTGCTGTTGAGCAGGACAGACCGGAATGACGTTCGCAGGCAGCAGAAGATTTATATCTGGCTGTCAGTCCGGTAGTTATTTCTGTCCCGGTTCTCCACTCAGGTCCGACTTAAAACATATCGTTTTTACTGCCATTTAAATAAAGAGTAGCCTTGCATGTCATTATTATCAGTTTTAAAGTATCCGGATCCCAAATTGAAGATCATTGCAATGCCCGTCGAACATATTTCACCGATAACCCGGCAATTTATTAAGGATATGATTACCACTATGTACGGTACATCCAGTGTAGGTTTAACAGCAACCCAGGTTGGTGTTCACCAAAGGATTGCTGTAATTGATGTCCCTGAATCGCTGGTGCAACCAATAGTATTAATTAATCCGGTAATTGCTGAGAGTAAGGAAGAAAAAAATATCACTGAGGAAAAATGTCTTTCTATACCAGGAACCAGTCGTTTTGTATACCGTGCAGAGAAAATAAATGTCACCGCTCTTGATGCTTTTGGGAATACAATAAATTTTAGTGCAAGTGGTACTCTCTCGATCTGTATACAGCATATGATAGACCATATGAACGGGATTCTATTAACTAAGAGCCTATCTCAATAGGACTTTATTCCAGACGATAAGACCACAGGCAAAATGCAACATAGCCTCGTAATTTTCGGCCTTCTTTTTCCATCGGGTCAGAACCCGGCGAAAGCGATTCATCCAGCTATGAGTCCTCTCAACGCCCCAGAGAGGGGCTTTGAAGTCCCTGTTTTTACTGGCGTCAGACTCCTCTTTACGGGACTGAATATGTGGCTCGTAACGGCGACTCTGCAGATACGTTTTCAGCCATCCAGCTTCGTAACCTTTGTCCAGACAGAGCCTGAGTTTCCCCCCGGATGCCCCGCCTGAAGGGCATCGAGCGTATCCGCAACCAATTTGATGTCGTGCGTGTTCGCTGCTGCGACGACCAGCGACAGAGGAAGCCCCCTGGCGTCCGTCAGCAGGCTGCGCTTTACACCTTGTTTCCCTTTGTCCTTAGGATTGCGACCTGTTTTTTGTTCCTGACAGCGGCGATTTGGTCATACAACCGTCCATCGACAACCAGGACCAGTCAATGCTGTCCAGATGCTCGCAGGCAAGCAAACCGTTCTGCCAGAAGCGCTCAAAAATGCCTGAATCGTGCCACTCCTTAAAGCGCCGGTGTGCAGAACTCGATGAACATATCCCGGTGGCGTTCAGACAACCAGTCCTGAGGAAGAAGAATATGGCATCCATGGCAGCGCGGTTATCAACGCGTTTCCTGTATGTATCGAGTGGATGGCTGGTTTTGTGCTCAGGGATACCCGGTCATTTTTTTAGGCTCGATGCAGAAAAACAATGAAGTTTCAATTTTATCATTGCAAGCCTTTCATTCACTAAAACTCCTCGGCCAATCCGAAACTGGTGACTGTAGTAATTTCTTACAGGCTAAGACTTGCAGTAACTTGAAGGTAAGGGGGAGGATGATAAAAATTCATGAAGATCGCACTGAAATAATTCATTAAATCGGTTATTGAGTTGGATTGGCGCAAAATAATTAAAAATGTCTTTAAAACATAGCGTTATCCATTGAATAACATCAGACCACTAAAATGGCCTGATGTAAAGGATGCTAATACCTATCTCAGGCATCAATAGTGATATCACCGGCAGGAATGCACTGGCATGTCAAACATGCACCCTCATCAGAGGGTTCCACACCATTCAGATGCTGCACGTTCCCGGCAATCACCTTAGTTGAACAGCTTTCACATTGTCCAACACGACAACCACTAGGCATTTTAATCCCAAGTTTTTCTCCAAAATTCAGCAGAGTACCTTTATCCGTGGTCCAGATCTCTTCTCTTCCTGATTTTGCAAAAATTACTTTATGACGTAATGAGGGATCATTATTTATTTTTGTCGGAGAACGAAATATCTCGTAGAAAATAGCAAATGCAGGTACACCTCTCTCCTGAAGCCCTCGGGATATCGCATCCATCATAGGCTGCGGACCACACATGTAATAACGAGCATTATTCTCAATAAGATATGCCTCGACATCTCCCGCACCAACATAACCAGCTCTATCATAATCCAATCCTGGAATATCACAGTCGAGGGGCTGGTTGTAGATATTAATTACTTTAAGCCTGTCAATAGACGCATTTAGCTCCGCAATTCTTTTCTTAAACGCATGTAGCCTACTATTTTGATTAGCATAGAAAAGCCAGATTTCCGGACCTTCCGCTTGGGGGTTAATAGACTCCAGATAGGAAATGAATGGAGTAATTCCAATACCGCCAGCAAATATTACGACAGGCTGGACGGCATTGAGCGGGACAATGAAATTCCCCCCAGGAGGCGTAAGTTCAACATCCTTGCCTATCTGCAAATGCGTGTTTATGTAGGATGACATTATTCCTTCTACATATTCACCTTTCTCATCAGTCGCTTTCTGATGACGGACAGAAATGGAATAGGTTTTACGGTCATGAACAAACGCAGGGCCTGTCAGCGAATACGCCCGGGTAACGATCTCTTCAGAATCGCTCATCGGACAACAGCTAACAGTGATATGCTGGCCCGGTTCATAATCAGGTAAGTAGCCTTCACTATTCGATTGGAAGGTAACTGTCGTAACATTATCTGCTTCTTTTTTCAGTTCAATGACTTTGAATGTTTTACGACCTTCCCAGGGGCGTCTTATCAGCTCAAAATCATTCAAGCGGCGAATGCGGCAGCGGAATGAACGCAAAGGTAAAGCACCGCTGACTGGATCATAGCTATCACCGCTGATTAAGCTATTGTAATTGCTACTGTACTCACCTTTAACCGGGTATGAAGGTTTGCCAAAATCAGGACAAGCCTGCCACCACCCAAACTCAGCAATTACAGTTTCATGAGAGAGTTTGGCTTCCACTTTTGCTCTAAATCGAGCAAGACCTGCTCTCGTTTCAATTTCTACCCAATCCCCCGTCTTGATACCTTCTTCGTCAGCCAGAGCTGCCGAAATGTCTACCGTTGGATAAGGTGCTTTTTTTCGTAGGCTAGTCAGGCTTCGATGTTGGCTATGACAGAAGAATCCGCTTTTAACGGATGTCAGCATTAGTGGATAATCAGGATCGTTGCGCTGGTATTCTTGCGGCTGTACATACTCAGGTAAAGGATTGTAACCATAGCGATGAAGGATCTCAGAGTAAAACTCTGCACGTTTTGTTTCTGTATTGAAACCTGCCAGATATCCACTATTTGGGTCTCTGAAAGCATATTTTCTGACTTTATGCTCAAGCGGGATATCGTAACCTTCTGGCTTATTTCTGAGCATCTCAACAGTCAAACCTAATGGTTCTAGTTGATAATTCCAGGCTGCCTCAATATTGCCGTCGAAGAACGCTTCATTCATTCCTAACCGGCATGCAAGATCGAAAACAATCTCAAGGTCGGAACGGCTTTCACCGCGCGGAGAGACCATTTTTTTTCTCAACTGAATGTGGTCCTGAGCAGCAGCACTACTTTCAAACCCGGTTCTTAGGCCTTCGCGCTCCCAGGCAGTGTTTACTGGCAGAAGGATATCAGCATACTTTGATGTAGGCGTTTCAAACAAATCTACATGGGCATAAAACTCAAGTGCCTCAAGCGCCTGTTGTCCGAGAGAAGTATCACTTTGTGAAAGTAATATGTTGGCACCAAAGCCAATTAACCCGCGAATTTTATAGGGTGTACCTTCTAATACTGAATGCCAGATATCCTGAGAATGAACCCAACCTTGTGAAGGCGGCCCGATAGGCCTTTCTTCAAGACCTAATGCTTTATCCCATTGTGATTTTGGCATCAGTGTCGGTGAATTAACCACATTCACCGGGTGGCTGGCATAGATTCGATTACATCCTTCCTGATCGAAACAACCGGTTAAAGCATACAGTGTCGCAATCGCACGTTCTGTTTGGGTGGCATTAGTGTGTTGTGCCACTCCAGACCAACTGTGGTAGGCGATTTTCTTGGCCCCGGCAATCAAACTCGCAGCGGCTTCAATTGATGCAACAGATACCCCGGTGATACGGCTTACGTTTTCTGGGTCATAATTAGCCAACATATCTTTAAAAGATGAAAACGCCGTTTGGCAGGAAATTTTTGCACCATCAGCTATTGCAACTTCAACATTACCCTCAAGTGCAGCTGTAGGCGTCAGCGTTTCTTCAGTTCGAGTCTCGGAATCGATAAATGTGACTTGCTGGTTGTGTTCGTCCCAAACTGTATAGCGATTACTGATGGCAAGTGGGTTAATATCTTTTTCCCGAAGAAAATAACCATTATCATTTCGAACCAACAAAGGACCATTAGTCCAGTTTCGAACAAACTCATGATTAAACAGGTTTCTTTCTACCAGGAGATGGCTTAACCCCAAAGCTAATGCACCGTCAGTTCCAGGATTGACATCAAGCCAGGCATTTGCTTCTTTCGCTAAAGGTGTCGGGCGAGGATCCACGACGATCAGTTTTGCACCGTTATTTCGACCAGTACCAATCGCACTAGCCTGGGCAAGCCAAGTATTCGCGGGGTTATGCCCCCAAAGAAGGATAAGATCGGCATGGGAATAGTCAGCAACAGGGATGCCGCAGCCAAAGGTCCATCGATGTGCAACGTCTTTATGCCAGTTACATATTTCAGTTCCATAGCTGGTGTTTGGGCTGCCATAGATACGAACAAATCGCTCTAACCATTCAATTGCATCGCTGAGGGGGGTACCGCTTGGGCTCGTAAAACCGAAAGCGACAGATTCAGCTCCGTTCTCTCGTTTAAATTTTTCCAGTTGTCCGGCTATCGTTGACATAGCCTCTTCCCAACTTATACGTTTCCAGCCCGGGTTCTCGGCACCTTTAGGATGGGTTCTCTTCATCGGGTACAGAATTCTATTTGCGCTGTCCACCAGCTCAGGTGCCGCTTTGCCCTTCATACACATGGCCTTACCATTAGGATGTTCAGGGTTGGCCCGTACCTTGATCAGGTGGTCATTTGCTACTTCATTCAACGTCCCGCAACGCGAACGGCAAAGTGTGCAATATCCGGGAATAATATCTGACATTGTAAACCTCACTACTAAAAACAGTTAATATATTTTAAAAACCACATTGCTTTCTTTTCACCCAAGAATTACTAACCCAATTAATGTTAATATCATCTTGTTTTGTGGGCGTAATTTCAGTTGAAATTACTGTCATATATGGGTAGCGGCTAAGTAATTTCAGGGCCAGAATCTGATTCCTGCAAACCGTTAACATCTGCAAGATACAGTGCACGCAAAATAGGGCATTCAGGCTTATCATCCCCTGCACAGCAATCAGAAAGCGTTGTAAGTATTGATGCCATACGCTGAAATTCTTGAATTTTTACAGTCAACTCGCGGATGTGTGACTCGACTAATTTTTTCACATCAGCGCTTTGGCGCGAATGGTTACCCCAAAGACAGAGAAGTTCTCCTGTTTGCGCCAGAGAGAAACCTAACTCCCGACATCGACGTATAAAATGCAATTTGTACACATCAATATCGCTGTACATCCGATACCCGGCTGCAGTTCTTGCAACTTCCGGTATTAATCCCGCCTCTTCGTAATAGCGGATCATTTTGGCGGAAACTCCGGATAACCGGGCAGCATCACCAATGTTCATCCTTACCTCCCAAAATGTATTCTGTTAATATCAGATCCAGTTTCAAATGACGTCGTTTCTGACACTCTTACCTTGCATACGTAGTGATACGGTTACCGTTTGGCTCATCAAGACTTAGGGAAGGTGCGAATAAGCAGGTCATTTCTTCCCAAGCTGACTCGCTGATTAAAATTTCGCGGATCTGGGCCGATTTTTTTCCCGCAAACACATCGAATCAGCCTATTTAGGCTATTTTTTCCACCATTTCTGGCGTTATTTCCGGTTTTTACTGAGATCTCTCCCACTGACGTATCATTTGGTCCACCCGAAACAGGTTGGCCAGGGTGAATAACATCGCCAGTTGGTTATCGTTTTTCAGCAGCCCCTTGTATCTGGCTTTCACGAAGCCGAACTGCCGCTTGATGATGCGAAACGGGTGCTCCACCCTGGCACGGATGCTGGCTTTCATGTATTCGATGTTGATGGCCGTTTTGTTCTTGCGCGGATGCTGCTTCAAGGTTTTTACCCTGCCGGGACGCTCGGCGATCAGCCAGTCCACATCCACCTCGGCCAGCTCCTCGCGCTGTGGCGCTCCTTGGTAGCCGGCATCGGCTGAGACAAATTGCTCCTCTCCATGAAGCAGATTACCCAGCTGATTGAGGTCATGCTCGTTGGCCGCGGTGGTGACCAGGCTGTGGGTCAGGCCACTCTTGGCATCGACACCAATGTGGGCCTTCATGCCAAAGTGCCACTGATTGCCTTTCTTGGTCTGATGCATCTCCGGATCGCGTTGCTGCTCATTGTTCTTGGTAGAGCTGGGTGCCTCAATGATGGTGGCATCCACCAAAGTGCCTTGGGTCATCATGACGCCTGCTTCGGCCAGCCAGCGATTGATGGTCTTGAACAATTGACGGGCCAGTTGATGCTGCTCGAGCAGGTGGCGGAAATTCATGATGGTGGTGCGATCCGGCAGGGCGCTATCCAGGGATAATCGGGCAAACAGGCGCATGGAGGCGATTTCGTACAGGGCATCTTCCATGGCACCGTCGCTCAGGTTGTACCAATGCTGCATGCAGTGAATACGCAGCATGGTCTCCAGCGGATAGGGCCGTCGGCCATTGCCCGCCTTGGGATAAAACGGCTCGATGACAGCGGTCATATTCTGCCATGGCAGAATCTGCTCCATGCGGGAGAGGAAAATCTCTTTTCGGGTCTGACGGCGCTTAGTGCTGAATTCACTATCGGCGAAGGTGAGTTGATGGCTCATGATGTCCCTCTGGGATGCGCTCCGGATGAATATGATGATCTCATATCAGGAACTTGTTCGCACCTTCCCTAGTCGATATCCAGCCTAGACCTTCCCGTGGTGGTAAGGTCAAGAAAAAAATCATCAAGATAAGCTGTGTAAAAAACCAGATGTGACGAACATACTCATATCCCTTATGACCACATACTTAATGACTCAAAACACTCTTCTTTGGGTTTAGAAAGGATGGTTTCTCTAGTGGCATCATTTTTATATTCACCAACACTCACTAATTCCCATGATTCGACATCATTCAACAGTGCAAGCATCAACTTATTATTTAATGCATGCCCTGACTTATAAGCATGGTAGGCGCCAATAATATTATGGCCTGATACAAAGAGGTCTCCAATCGCATCCAGTGTTTTATGTCGCACAAGTTCGTTATTAAATCGCAGACCTTCCGGATTCAGAACGCTATATTCATCAAGCCCTATCGCATTGTTCAAACTTGCCCCTAACCCAAGACCTTTTTGTTGTAGAAGTTCTACATCACGAACAAATCCGAAAGTTCTGGCATCAGCAATCTCGCTAATATAGTTTTCTTTCGACACTTCAATATTTAATCTATTAGTCTCAGCAGAAATCAAGGGATGCTTAAAATCAATCATAAAATCGATCGAGAACTTTGAGTCTGGATGCAAAAGAGCCCATTTGTCGCCATCTTTTACGGAAACCGTTTTTTTTATCAGAAGATATTTTTTTAGCGCACACTGCTCTATCAAACCAGCGTGCATTATTGAGTCTATGAATCCTCTGGCACTCCCATCGAGAATGGGAAGTTCTGGAGCATCGAGCTCCACCAAGAGGTTATCAAGCCCCATGCTAGACACCGCAGAAAGGAAATGCTCGATTGTTGAAACTCGAACTCCCTGAGGGTTGATAATGCTTGTTGCCAGCATAGTGTCATGAATCTGATCGGCACGGAGCTGAATATCAACAACAGGAGTTACATCTGTTCTACGGAACCGTATGCCACTATCGGCACCAGCAGGCATGATTTTCATGTTAACGGTTTTACCGCTATGCAAGCCAATACCGTTTAATTCAACAATATTCTTGATAGTTTTTTGCTTGATCATGGAGACCTCTGTTTGCTCTAGCGACTAGGCAGAACGTCCGCAACAAGGTTCCATTGATGATTCCCCCTATTGCTCTGTTCATCGTCCTCGCTACTCTCGACTTGGTTCCATTAAAAACCATGAAGTTGATATAGGGTCAAGATTTTATACGATATACACATCAAGCATCTTGCATGAGTCGCACTGACTGACCCGGGTTAGTTACCATCATATTCTTTATGGTTGAGACCATACGGAAATCAGTGAATTAAAAATATTTATTCATCCAAAACACAAATGGTTTTAAGAAAGCCTAATGCCCTTCTTGTAAAATTATTCAAGATAGTCAAGTATGTTTTTTATATTGTCAATTAAGGCGACATGCAGGTCAGGGTCATCACATTCATCTGAATGGCAATAGGAAATATGTTGAAGTATAATTCTTTTTTTGAATTCACTAACTGTACACTCCAACTCATACACCGACCGTACGATATCAATACAAGGTTCATCATCGATTAAAAAATCCTGCATTTTATTATACTTATCAGTCAGATCTTCTATCATAGAAATTAATACGGGGTCATTAACTAACATTGGCATATCTCTCCTCATAATCTGAAAGTAAAGATGGACACAGCGCTGATAAATTCCAATTCCCTTGCTTGCGGTACCGACCGGGAGGAAGATGAAACTTGTTTTTAAAAGCTCTCGTGAAAGTTTGTTGCGAATTAAAACCATACTGAAGTGCAATGTCTAGGACTGTTCTGGAAGTCAATTTCAGATCAATCGCAGCACATGATAATCGACGAGCACGAACATATTCACCCAGCGCAACACCGGTCGTCTGTTTAAACAAACGTTGAAAATGCCATCGTGAATACCCAGACTTCTCAGCAATAAATTCTACTGGCAAGGTTGTATTCAATGAACTTTCAACCCACTGCAAAATATCTTTGACAACACTTTCAGAATATTTCCTGGTGTCCATTCTCTCCCCCCAAACCATATTCTATGAATATATTCAAACCAGAATACGGTCTCTGAGTCTGTCATCCATGAAGAACTCAGGGACCCAACTCTTTATTTTCGTAATAACCTCAGGCCATTTGCCACAACCAGAAGACTGGCACCAACATCAGCAAATACAGCCATCCACATAGTTCCCATTCCCATGAGCGTGAGTACAAGGAATACGGCTTTAATACCTAGAGCGAGGCTGATATTTTGCACGAGTAAGCTGTACGTTTGTCGGGATAATTTTACAAAGGCTGGGATTTTACGCAGGTCATCATCCATTAAGGCTACATCTGCAGTTTCAATCGCCGTATCAGTACCCATTGCGCCCATAGCAAAACCGATATCAGCTGCAGCCAGAGCCGGTGCATCATTGATACCATCACCAACCATCCCAGTGATTCCAATCCGTGAATGCTCTTCAACTGCACGATGTTTATCTTCTGGCAATTGATTCCCTCGAGCCTCATCGATTCCAACCTGAGATGCGATTGCTTTAGCTGTATGTGGGTTATCACCAGTCAGCATAATAGTTTTAACGCCAAGTTCATGAAGTTGTTCAATCGCTTCACGGCTGCTGTTTTTAACAGTATCAGCAACAGCGAACAACCCAAGCACTTGCTTACCATCATTGAGTAAAATAACTGTTTTACCCTGGCTTTCCAGCCTTTGTACTGTTGCTTTAATCTCTGATGGACAATTAAAGTGTTCTTCAGTCAAACGCAGGTTACCAAGGTAAAAATCCTTACCTGTAATCGCGCCATGCACACCTCGCCCAACAATCGCTTCAAAGCTGTCAACATCCTGCTTTTTCAAATCAGCAGAAGCATTCACAATTGCCAGTGAAACAGGGTGATCAGAGTAACTAGCGAGACTAGCTGCAGTAGTACGAACTTCACGCTCGCTCCACCCATTGAATACCATTACGTCGGTTTGTACTGGTTTCCCATAGGTAATAGTTCCTGTTTTATCCAGCGCAAGGGCTTTTAGCTTACGTCCCTGCTCAAGATAAACACCGCCTTTAATGAGAATCCCTTTGCGAGCAGCTGCAGTAAGTCCACTAACAATCGTTACTGGCGTAGAAATAACCAGGGCACATGGACACGCAATGACAAGCATAACTAAAGCTTTATAGATCCACTCCTGCCATGTTCCTGCCCCAAACAATGGTGGCAATACAGCAACCGCAACAGCAATACCCATAACGACGGGGGTATAAATCTGGGAAAAGCGGTCAACAAAACGTTGTGTAGCTGCTTTGGCGCCTTGCGCCTGCTCAACGGCATGAATGATGCGAGCAAGGGTTGTATTATTTGCAGCTGCAGTGACTTTATATTCAAAAGAGCCTGACTGATTTATTGTTCCAGCAAATACAGCATCGCCCGCAATTTTATCGACAGGCATACTTTCACCTGTAATTGGAGCTTGGTTAATGGTGGTTTGGCCTTTGACGATTTCTCCGTCGAGACCAATTCGTTCACCTGGTTTTACCCTGACAATACTGCCCGGTTGTACGCTACTGGCGTCAACTTCCTGCCATGTTCCATCAGCTTGTTGGACCATTGCAGTTTCAGGAGTCAGGTTCATCAGGGAACCTATTGCATTTCTGGCTCTATCAAGTGATTTGGCTTCTATCAGCTCGGCAATGGTGAATAACACCATAACCATCGCCGCTTCTGGCCACTGCCCAAGGACCAAAGCCCCAGTAACGGCAATACTCATTAGTGCATTGATATTCAAGTTGCCATTGCGAATCGAAATCCAACCTTTTTTGTAGGTTGTCAGACCACAAGAAAGCACTGCTATCAAAGCCAACCCAGCTTCTAGCCAGTCAGGCATATCAGCCCAGTGCATCACTTCGGCTGCAAGAGCAGCTACGCCAGCAAGAGCTAATGGCCACCAGGGCTTTTTTTTCTCCTGGGTATTTTTCTTGCCGCTAGTATTATCAGAGACTTCTGGCGCGAATCCCAACGAGCGAATTGCAGCCATGATAGCTTCAAGCGAATCCGGTGTATGGGTTACAGTCAAAACACGCTGCATCAGGTTGAAATCAAGCTCTTTAACAGCGCTCATTCCACCCAGTTTCTTTTTGATAAGATTTTCTTCAACAGGACAATCCATCTGCATAATGCGAATTTCTGTCCGTAATCCACCAGCCACAACCTGCGAGCCCCCTAGGCTACTCAATTGTTCTGGAGCAGCGGAGCAACAATCCCCCTCATGGCCGTGATCGTGGCCTTCATGAGAATGCTCTTGCGCGGCATGAGCATGGTTACATCCCTTATGATTATGCTCATCATGCGAATGCCCTTCGCCGCCATGGCTATGGGCATCATGATTATGGCCTTCATGGTTATGGCCTTCATGGTTATGACCTTCATGGGAATGATCATCACTGCATTTCTTGTGATTATGAGCCTGCTGATCATGTGCATGATCATTTGCTTTATGTGATTCACCAGTATTCTTAACCCGGAGTCCTGTCCCTAAATTGAACGTTTCACAGCAACTAGCCGCTTCGTCTCCTGCAGGGTTTTTGCTATTTTTTACACCACCACTCATTTTCATTGCCTCATCTGTTAACTATACTGACGATTAAAGACCCTAATCTAACTAGAGGGTCAAGCGCATAAGGGGGGAGGCATGAAAATTGGTGAATTGGCCCGTAAGGCGGATTGTCCGGTGGAAACTATTCGGTACTATGAGAAAGAAGGATTACTTCAGGCTCCATTAAGAGATATTGAAAATAACTATCGCCGTTACAACAATACTCATCTGGAAAAGTTATTATTTATCCGACGCTGCCGCTCTCTTGATATGACCCATGAGGAAATACGTGCATTGCTACTGGCAATGAATAATCACGGTAAAGACTGTGGCCCCATTGATGCAATAATCAGTGCCCATCTCACTCATGTTCAGCATCGTATTAAAGAATTAATAGCCCTGGAAATACAACTCAAAGAACTTAATAACTATTGCAGCTCAGACCGGAGCGTGGACGAATGCGGGATAGTACAGAAATTGACTGCTGATGAAGAGAATGGTGATCTTCCTTTAACCGTACCAACTGACCACTTGGGGGGTGTGCATTAGTGGTGTGCGCTTATAAGTTGATTAGACTGATGGCGTAACACAAGCCCATACAGCTTTGTGCTACGCCATCATGCCCTTAAAATAAGGGGTCAGGCTTTTTCCATTTCGTTACCACGAGAACGACGTTGCACTGCCCCTTCTCTCTTACCGGGATGGCTTTTAGCATCAGCGGTCATTAATGTCTGGAGTATTGGGCATTCAACTCGCTCATCCCCAGCACAGCTTTTGATCAGAGCTCTGAGTGTATCTGCCATTCGTCGCATATTTTCCATACGTCGCTCTAAATCATCCATATGCTCTTGTGCCAGACGTTTAACATCGGCGCTCTGGCGAGATTTGTCATTCCATAACTTGAGCAAATCGGCTATCTCTTCAAGAGAAAAACCAAGATCGCGCGCACTGCGGATAAAAATCAGACGATGGACATCATTGGGTGCATAATCACGGTAGCCCGCTTCGGTACGGCCAGTAGCAGGAATCAGACCAATTTGCTCGTAATAGCGAATCATCTTTGCGGAGATTCCTGATTCGTTCGATGCTTTACCAATGTTCATAGCTCCCCTTTTCTTAGTGCTCAGAGTCTTCTGCCAGCGGAGGCTGGAACCGACGCAAACGAAGTGCGTTGCCCAGGACAAATACACTGGATAGCGCCATCGCGCCTGCAGCAAAGATTGGTGAAAGCAGCAATCCATAGGCAGGGTACAGCAGGCCTGCTGCTACAGGGATCAATGCGGCATTATAACCAAACGCCCAAAAAAGATTTTGCCTGATGTTACCTATGGTTGCCTTAGACAATCCAATAGCATTAGGCACACCCTGTAGGTTGCCGGACATTAAGACAACATCAGCAGATTCCACCGCTATATCGGTACCTGTACCAATTGCAAGCCCAATATCTGCCACGGCTAAAGCTGGGGCATCATTAATGCCATCACCAACATAAGCGACCTTACCGTAAGACTCCTTCAACCGACGAACTGCTTCAACTTTCCCTTCTGGCAACACTTCGGCAACCACTTCATCAATACCAAGCTGTCTCGCAATCGCATTTGCTGTATTGGCATTGTCACCGGTAATCATTGCGACTTTGAGCCCCAGTTGGTGCAATGCATTTATGGCAATCGGCGTACTTGATTTAATAGGGTCAGCGACTGCGATAATGGCAGCCAGACGTCCATCAATAGCAACATAGAGTGGCGATTTTCCTTCGTTTCCAAGGCGTATCGCAGTCTTTGAAAAATACTCGATATCCAAGCCTAACTCACGCATAAATCGATCGGCCCCGACCTCTACGCGCTCTCCGTCTACGGTAGCCCTGACGCCCATCCCAGTAATTGAATCAAACTCAGTCAACGCTGGCAGCGATATCTCTTTTCCTAGAGCAGCTTCAACGATAGCGCGGGCAATAGGATGTTCCGAACGTGATTCAACAGCGGCAACTTTTGCTAATACTAAGTCAAGCTCAAACCCTTCGGCCAACTCCAGGTCTGTCATTACTGGGCGCCCTTCAGTCAAAGTACCTGTTTTGTCTACAGCGACAACCCTGGCATCTTTAAGCAACTGCAGAGCTTCTCCCTTACGGAACAAGATCCCCATTTCTGCACCACGCCCAGTACCTACCATGATAGAGGTTGGGGTAGCCAATCCCATTGCACATGGGCAGGCAATGATCAATACAGCCACGGCATTAACCAGTGCGAAAGACAGGGCCGGTGATGGCCCAAATGTTAACCAGGCAAGGAAAGTTAACAACGCTGCCAGCATCACCACAGGAACAAACCATAATGTCACCTTATCGACCACGGCTTGTATAGGTAGTTTAGAGCCCTGGGCTTGCTCTACCATTCTGATTATTTGTGACAACATCGTCTGGCCACCAACGGCTGTTGCACGCAACCTCAATGCTCCTTTCTGGTTAACAGTCCCGCCAACCATTAAGCTTCCGGGAACTTTCTCGACGGGGATAGGCTCCCCCGTTATCATCGATTCATCGACAAAACTTGTTCCTTCACTCACCTCACCATCAACAGGTATCCGCTCACCTGGTCGAACTTCGATAATGTCATCAAGGGCTACATCACTAATGGGAATATCGATGACAATGCCGTTACGCAGCACATGCGCCTCTTTGGCCTGCAATCCAACCAAACGCTTGATAGCCTCAGACGTTCGACCTTTAGCTCGCGCCTCCATAAATCGTCCTAAAAGAATAAGAGCGACGATTACCGCAGCAGCTTCGTAATACACATTGACGGTACCTTGAGGCAAAAGACCTGGAGCAAAGGTCGCAATCATTGAATAACCGAATGCAGCGAGAGTCCCGACGGAGACGAGAGAGTTCATGTCTGGGCCAAGTCTTAATAACGCGGGAATACCTTTCAGGTAAAAGCGCCGCCCCGGAATAGCCAACACCAGCAATGTTAATACAAACTGGAGATACCAGCTTTCCTGGAGCCCAATGGTATCCATTATCCATTGATGCATTCCCGGTATCACATGCGACCCCATTTCCAGAATAAATACTGGTAACGCAAGTACGGTCGCCAGAACTAAATCTTTCTTCAACGCAACCTTTTCAGCATCTTTTTTTTCTGCGGCACTATCATTATTCTGGCTTTGGTTATCAACCAGGCTGGCTTCATAACCGATTTTTTCGATAGCAGTTATGAGGTCATCAACTCCTGCGGTTCCACGTACAGTAGCTCTTTCAGTCGCTAAATTAACAGTGGCTTCTTTTACACCTTTAACCGCTCGGAGCGATTTTTCGACACGCCCTACGCATGATGCACATGTCATGCCCTGAACTGATAACTCTACAGAAGCTTGAGGAACCTCATAACCAACCTTTTCAACTGCTTCAACCAACGCCATACGATTAACGAATGCATTTAGGCGGATATCTGCACGCTCTGTTGCAAGGTTAACGCTTACGTTTTGTACGCCTTCAACCTTAGCCAGAGCGGCTTCAACTCGTCCAACGCAGCTTGCACAAGTCATTCCCTCAATGGGCAAGCTGACTTGAGTTTCACCATCATTAGAATGCTGTTTTTTTTGAATGCTCATGATGTATTTCTCATCGTTATGGTCAGATAAAGAACAACCTTAAGGCTTACCATCGTGGGAAGGTCAAGCGCATTATTTTGAACATGCCGATGCCGTGGAAGGAATGGATATAAAAACCCTTTACATGAACACATATTCATATGTTATATTGAAGGCATCATGTATAACCAACCGCTTGAGGCCCTATGTCACAATCACATGATCACGAGCATGACCATACTCCAGCAGTAACCAGTGCAAACGAGCGTAAAGTCCTTATCTCCTTCCTCATGATATTCACATTTATGGTGGTCGAAGCTGTTGGAGGGATACTTTCTGGCTCATTAGCATTGCTGGCAGATGCAGGCCACATGCTTACAGATGCAGTAGCTTTGGCGCTGGCTTATGCGGCATTCCGTTTTGGCCGTCGAGCTGCTGATAGCAAACGAACCTTTGGATATTTGCGATTTGAAGTCATCGCGGGATTCTTTAATGCCCTGACACTCTTCGCTATTGTGGCGTGGATTGCATATGAGGCATGGGAAAGGTTACAAGCTCCACCAATTATACTGGCAGGCCCAATGCTGATCGTTGCCATTGCAGGATTGTTGGTCAACATATTGGTATTATGGATCATGACCCGTGGTGAGACCGATCATGTTAATGTCAAAGGTGCTATTTTACATGTGATGGGTGATCTATTGGGTTCTGTTGGCGCTATTGTCGCCGCTATTGTCATTTACTACACGGGCTGGACACCGATTGACCCAATACTTTCCGTTCTTGTCGCAGCACTGGTTTTACGTAGTGCCTGGAAATTATTAGCAAAATCGCTGCACATCCTGTTAGAAGGAGCGCCTGAAGATGCCTCCCCAGACAAGGTGGAACAGAGACTAATCAGTTCTGTTAAGGGCTTAGCAGCCGTAAGTCATATTCATGTCTGGCAAATAACCTCAGGTCGGACGATGGCAACACTGGAAGTAAGAGTCAAGGAAGATGTGGACGTAAAAGACGTTGTGAAGCTTGTAAAACAAGAACTTTATGAGCAGTTCAAAATAGAACATGCAACTGTGGGAATCGACTGGAATTACGATCAAAACGATAATACATGCAGCCTTTCACCGACAAAACTGCGTAACGAACACGAACACGAACACGAACACGAACACGGAAAAAAGCATAACCATTCTAGTCCAGGCCACAAACATTAATCAGGCCTCTGGTGATGCACTATCAATTTAGGAGGGAGAATCATAATGTCCAGCACATCAGATTGCGGCAACATACAAGACTGTTCCGCGACAGATCATGTCGCGGAGCCAGATCTATCAATGCTCTCGCAAAACGACATTGGGCAACTTTCCGAGATTTTCCATCTACTGGGGGACCAGTCAAGACTACGAATCCTGCTTTACTGTATGCGTGGTTCGGTCTCTGTAGGCGACATTGCTGAGTCGCTCCAGTTATCACAATCTCTGGTCAGTCATCATCTGAGGTTGTTACGAAGTGCAAGGCTTGTTCGCGGAGAGAGAAAGGGTAAGTACATATTTTATAGCATAATGGATCACCATGTAAGTCATGTTCTTCAGGACATGGTATTTCACATAGCTGAAGAATAACCCGAATGAATTTTGATAAGTAGAGCTTGTGTAATTCCAACTCACCTTAGTTTTTCATTACTTTGGTGAGTTGTTTCATCATTAATTTATTAAAACCTTAATAATTAACCTTTTAATAATGAAACCTGCCCCCTTCCCTTGTATGTAATAAATACCTGATGGTTCACTATCACCAGATAAAGCGAAGTGAGCAGGCCACCTCATGAAGGAGAAACCTTGCTTTGCAAGCTTATTGAATAGCCACGGATAATCTAGTTTGTCTGCTTCGTGCCAAAAGCGGACATTGCTACATCACAATGCGTTATGGTCAACATCAGAATGCAGCCCTTGTGTTGTGACGTGTAGTCTGGCCTAAACGCAGTTGCACTACATTACCTCGTGGGGTCAGCGACGGCCCCGTTTCAGTTCACGTACACAGGGATCATACTCATCTGCATAGCCACCAAAGTCATGGCTGGGCATGAAGTACCACTTTTCACCTTTCCAACCAGCGATCCGGGTGGTCGGTTTGGTTTTATTCAGAACAACAATACAGACGCCGACGGGAGACACTGGAGGAAGAAGTCGTTGCACCACACACTCACGATTGCCCACATCAATCCAGTCTTTGACGTGAATTTCAGGATGGTTCATTGTTTATCTTCATGTGATGGAATTGCTTACCGTAATGCATCCGATTACCGTGCAAGATCATGTATCCTGTCGCCTTCCTGCTCCCTTGAGGTGGCGCTGCCTTGGTACAGTCAGCACTCTGAATGTCAGGCCCAGCCGCGAGGCCGGAAGCTCATCAGGTCGCTGCGGTAGGGGAAAACGGTCCGGGTAACAGACCGTAATCGCCTGCTGGTGGTTATTGGCCCTGACTGGAGCCGCACTGAAAACTGAAGCGCATTAATATACTCGCGCCTCCGACAGGTCAGGCAATTTCTTCCAGCGCATCGTCATTTGCCGGTGGAGGAGGAAGTATAAGCGCGTCGCACTCCCTGATGACATATTCAGGAATGAGATCAAACCGGGCAGGATCCAGCTGACAGATAAATTCATTTTCAATGTGGTAGGTCTCATTCATGAATTTACGTATTACTGCGTTCTCGAGTCCGGTCTGAAGCAACCTGAACACCTGCAGTTTCTCGTAGCCATTACGGCAGAGCAGATAAAGCGCACGTATACGATCCGGGTCGGTGAGCTGAACGAAAGTGGCCTGGTAGTCAAAGCCGGGAATGCGATCGGCGATTGCCTGGCAGCCGAAGGCAACTTTTTCTGCGGACATTTCAGGATGTCCCACTCCCTGCACAACGGGTTCACGGGTGTCGATGGGCGTTTCACGGTGATGAAAAAGGTTTGACAGCACCTGATAGGCATCACCGAGGTCGTCCATAATTTCATAATGTCGGCGAAGATAGATCAACTTGATGATGTCTTCACTATCAGAGTCAGTGACAGACTGGCAGATCTGAGCAAAAGTGCGGATATCACTTTCACCGATGAGCTGCTCGGTGATGCAGCCTGCGCTGTAGTGCAAGTGTGAGGCCGTAACCAGATTACTGAACAGCTTCCTGACGGACTTCAGTGTATCAATAATAGGCTCAACATCGTGAGTCAGCATCAGTACCGTTTCATTTTTCAGGCACTCACCGGTATTGCGGCGAAACAGCATCTCCAGGATGGCAAATTTCTTGTTCTTATCAAACGATGAAATCGGGTCGTCAAGAATGATCAGGCCTGGCTTCTTGGCTAAGCATTCATACATAAACAGAACAATGGCAAAGGCGTTGCGTTCACCGTAGCTGAGATGCTGGCTGCCGCCGCTGACGTAGCCTTCAAAGTCTTCGTGGCGCAGTTTCAGCCGACATTTATCGCCTTCCCCAGTGATATCCACCTGATAACGATAGCCTGCGTAAGCCAGAAAGGTATTGATATCGGTTTTATGCTTGAGGATCAGCTTCTGCATGCCCTGACGCTGCTTATTTATTTGACCCTGCAGGCGTCCGGCCTGCGTCGTCAGGTCGTCTAAAGAGGTATTGAGACTGGCTACGGTGCGGGCCGTTTTATCCGACTGCAGCTCCGGGAAAAACTTCACGTCTAGGCGACAGGCTTCCAGTGCAGCCTTGACGTTGGTTGAAGCGCTGAACGTAAAGCCGTTAAGAGTCTTAAGGGTATTCAGCATATTTATCAGGCTGTCTGTCTGCTTCTTCACTGTCACGAGATATTCTTCGTGCTGTTTTTCCAGCCCACTTTTTAGGGTTGTAATATCAGCGAGGCGGGCACGGGCAGGCTCTGAAAAATATTCGCCGAGTTTATCTAGCACGCCGATCAGGCCGATCAGGTTTTTAATGACAGCCTTATCATACTCCGCGCTGACGCGGCTAATCTGCTCGGCCTTTTCACGGGAGTCGCCAGTACAGAACGGACAGCAGCCGTCGGATAGCGCGGAGAATTTCTCATACCCCCGGGTCTGCCACTCGATCCACTCTACGCTGCTTTTACTTTGGATGTACGGCTTATAAGATTCCAAACCGTCGGGAATGTGCTGAAGCTTGTTGCCAGCGGATAAGCCTTTCATACCGGTAGACGTTTTTGCAATCCCGGTACTACTCAGCTTAAATGCGGCGCTGAGTTCCCCCAGGTGCGTGATGAATTCTTCAAGCCCGACGTTATCAGCAAACTGCTGCCGTATGGCCACGACCATGGCTTCGATTTCGCGTTCTGTCTCGTGATACGCTTCACTTTTGATGAAGATGTCAAAACTATTACTTACTAACTCGTCTGGTTGAAAAGTGAATTGATCGACATATTTTTCATTAAAGCACATGACGTTTTGCAGGCCATCGACACCAGTTACCCTAGGCTGTACTGCATCGGGATTAGAACCACGGTATCTAAACGGAAGCAGGTCGCTGAGACCCTGTTCATCCCCGTTTACCGTACACTGAATCGCGCGGGAAATGGTGCTTTTTCCGGTGCCGTTAGGCGCAAATTTAATATTTAGTTTTTTTTCTGCCAGAGTTATATTTGCTTTATCGATGTTATTACAGCAATTAATTTCAATTTCCATACCTAATCCTTTACGGCAAAGACACTGAGCAGGCCCCGTATATTGCAGGCCCGATTAATTATTTAAGCTGAAGCCAGAACATATAAGCACCGTTTCATTTTTGAGTAAAGCACTCCGGGATTCGCCCTTGGTACCGCAGCGCCGGAGCAGTTGTTTTATAGAGCGTATGTACGGCGCTTGTGATGTATGTCCGCTTCGTGCCAAGAGCGGACATTTGCACCCTCAGTACCCGCACCAGACTAAGCCGGCTCAGCAATGTCGGCGTTGCTGATACTGACAGACGTTATGCCGTTTTAAAGCGACGTTTCCGGTGTATCACCATGAGAGCGACAATTACCGCCACCGCAATTGTCGCGGTCCCCCGGAAGACGACTGATGAATCTCCTAGGATGATTTCCATGAATGATGATAAAAACTGGCCGGAGAATATAGCCATAGAAAGCCAGGCAAGGTTACGTCCCCGGACGCGAGCGTGACTCTGCTCGACTGTCATATGATTCACAAGCGGCACCGACAGACCAAACCCACAACTCATTAAAACCCCGCCAGCGATGTAGAACACTACATTATCAGCGAATGAAAATATGAAATGTCCGGCAGCGTAGCAGCTAAACGCCGTGTACAGATTTCCGTACTCACGTAAACGCGCTATGAGGCGCGGCATCATCGCAGCAGCCCCGACGGCGACCAGTGAGATAAACGACAGAAAGTATCCGGTTTCTGCTGCCCCAATAGCCATGCAGCTAAACACCTGCGGAATGATGATAATGCTGGTGAAGAAGCAAATCATGGACAGCAGGGCTGCAAAAAGCACAGGCGCTAATCGAGTCGCACTCACCGATTCGCTTTCTCCGGCGTTTTCATTCATGTTTTCTGTCCCAGAGGACAATTGTTACGGCACAAACGCCAGCTGCATAACCAGAAGAACCTAGGCAAAAAGATGAAGCAAAAACGGCCACTGCCAGCCAAGGGTTGCAAGTAATCCGCCTATAAACAGAAAAATGACACCGCCCAGCTCAATCAACATTCCCTGCGAAGGTATCATTTTCAGGCAAGCCTGACCGCTATGAAACGAGGAAATCAATCCGGTTCCTGCTGACATGACGATGGCGGTATCTGACTGAAATCTGGATGTATCTTCTTCCAGATCTACTTAAAACTCGTTCTGATAACCATACCGAGAAATAACTGTCAATCCATCCATATCTAGGGTTTGATATAGTAAAATTACCTATATATAGTTTTTTTAGTTTTCATCTCACTTGGACGCCATTTCATGAAAAGTCACGAGTACATTGTGATTTGCGGTTTTAACCGCAGTAAAGTCGGCCGATATATTGCCATTGTTGCCTCAGTTATATCGTTCGTTCTGATTTTACTAGCACTCACACTAATCGAATGGCTGAAAAACTTTCACATTAACAGCCACATACCTGCCTCAGTTTTTTCACTTATTAGCGCCGGTGGGATCTACATGGGGTTGTATACATGGTTTGATAAAAATCTCTGGCATAACACCTACCTCGGGAAATTTTTATGTGTGCCAAATCTTGCAGGCCGCTGGAATGTTGAAGGCCATACCCGATCTGAAGGTGGTAAACCCTGGGAAGGTGAGCTGAGAATTGTCCAGTCATGGGACAAAGTCAGAATTCATCTGAAAACTCAATCATCGCATTCGGATAGTGTGACAGCCTCCATCATTCATGACGAGGGAATTGGTTACCAGCTGCTTTATAACTACCGCAACCAACCCAAGACAGGTGAAGAACACCTGACTTCACATGTTGGATTCGCAGAGTTCAGGTTCGACGACGGACTCAAATCTGCTGAAGGCCATTATTTTAACGGTCAAGGCCGGGCTACTTACGGAACAATGACAATCACTAGGATCGACAATGTCTAATTCATTTAGTGCGCGAATTGAACGCATGAAGTCTCGTCGTAAAGGGACATTCGATCAATTAAACGTAGCCAGAGAGTCAATCAGTAACCAGAGGATTGATGGACTGGAAAACTATGCTTTGCTAGAAGGTTTCCTGGATTTAAATGAAAGTTGGGAAACCAGGGGAAAACAAGATTCTGCAACCCGCTATGTTATAGGTGCCATGCAACCGGTTGATAACCGCTATACCGAAATTTCTTTTGAAACTGCCAAGCGTATTGAGAACCAACTGGTAAAGAAATTAGATCTTAATCTGGAGTTTCGTGTCCAAGGCTCTGTACCACTGGATATTCATATTAAAAGTTTCAGTGATGTGGATCTGCTGATTATAGACACTCAGATGCTTATTTATGATAGCGACGGTATTGGCCGCTACACCCCTACGAACAAAAATGATGGGGATGTCATCCTTGAACTCAGGGATGCCGCTAGGGATGCCCTGAAAGCAACTTTCCCTGCGGCAGATGTTGATGACAACAACGCCAAATCTTTGAGAATAACGGGAGGGTCTTTGCAGAGAGAAGTGGATGTGGTGCCAAGCATCTGGTGGGATACCAAAGAGTACCAACATACTAAAGATGTAGATCAACGTGGGGTCACTATTATAGATAAAAACACACGTCAACGTATCTACAACCTACCTTTCCTCCACATCAAACGAATTAAAGACAAATGCGATCAATGTAATGGAGGATTGCGTAAGTCTATTCGTTTTCTTAAGACACTAAAAGCGGATAGTGAAGCTGAGGGTACTAAAATTGAACTCAGTAGTTATGATATTGCCTCGCTGATGTACCACGCAGATGGTAACAATCTCCGACATAGCCAATACTACGAGCTGGCTGTCCTTGTAGAGACTCACAGATGGCTAAATTATCTTGCACAGAACCCTAATGCTGCAATGCTGCTCTACGTTCCAAATGGCACCAGAAAGATAATTGACAAGAATGAAACTTTTGCCGAATTGCTTAAACTGACGGGAATGGTCAATAGTATTGTCACTGAGGTGCTGCGTGAAATAACCGGCCAGCCTACTGAATATTACACACCCGCCAAAGGAATTTTACTTATAAAACAAGCGGTTTACTAACAGGATGCTATCAAGATCCACTTAATAAGTGGATCTTGAATCATCCGCGACTATTTGCCGGACAGCGCTAGTCATTCCGGCTTAAGCGCTATTATGAGATTTATTTCCAGTTTAGTATGAGTCTCCGTACTAATCGTTGATTGAAGAGACATACATGCTGGATAACTCTTAATGGGGTCAGTTTGGATATCGAAAATTATTGTACGTTAAGGCTGATTTTTTGTAAGTACCCCACTTAAACGCCCCATTCTCTTTCAGAGACCCTCTGGCACATGGATTAGGTTTTCCGAAAGCGAACTTCCGCTCTTCGCTCATAGATGCCGGTCAAACATCCCGCATTCAGCATGTGAGGCGGTAGCCTCATCTCTGATGTACTGAATAACAGTAACGTCTTGCTGGTGTGTCTATCCCGGCTTTACCATGACGTATAGCGATAGGGTCAGTGGGTTCGTAAATGCTCAACGGCACTCTCAGTGAGAGTCAGTACCGATTTAACGCTGATGCTTATTCTATCGATAATGGCCTGCCGGGGACCATGACGCCATGCTTCGCTATCATAAAAGGTGTCCTGGGCAGTTTTCAGGTGAGAGAGGCTGTTATAAGCCCTGATCAGATAGTAAGCATCGTCGTCATGTGCTGATATACCATAAGAAATAACATCCATTCCCACTGAACGGTGAAGTGGAACACTCACTTCTTTCATTATTCTATGAAAGTCTTTTCCAGTACCGGGTTTGAGGGTGTACAGCAAAAATTCGACAGTTTTCATCTTCGATATCCTATTCTGTTTTTCTCATCATAGCGAATTATGGCGACGTGTAGTCGTGAAACCGAACAGAAGAACTGGACTGCCAGGCTGTCCCCAGCAGTTATGGCTCTGAATGTCTCATGCGTGCCAGGAGCGGACGTTGCTAACATAGAGATGCTCTAATCTGCAAGGAGCAGCTCCCCCTTTATCAGACAATCTTGTCTGACGCTCCGGACAGAAATATGCTGGTTTTATCTGTTCAGAACACTGAACTATGTTCGGGAAATCACAGAGTCAGGCTAACGGAATAGAATAGTGAGCGGTGTCTTAACCCCTTAAATCGTAAAAGCACCGGTTGATAGCTGATGATGAACGCTTCTCTGATTTAACCAAGCATCGGCATTGAGAATGAATCAAAAAAGTGAAAATATCAAAGGGTAATAGCCTCCGTTTGAACCGGACACCTCACCAGTAAGACATAGTCATAGAGCTATGTTTAAGGAGTGTCCTGTGCAAAGAATCGAAGTGATCACTGGCGAGCAAAAACGCCGTCGTTATACTCCTGAAGAGAAAGCCCGTTTTGTTGCGCTCGCCATGCAGCCCGGCTACACCGTCTCACTCGTTGCCCGGCAATATGACATCACACCCAGTCTTCTTTTTAAGTGGAAACGGCTCATGAACGAGGGTGGAAAGTCTGCGATCGTCGCTGGCGACGAGGTCGTCAGTGTCTCCGAGGTCCAAGCGCTGGAGAAAAAAGTCAAACAGCTTGAACAAATGCTGGGCCGCAAGACGATGGAAGCCGAAATCCATAGGAACGCGCTTGAGATAGCCTAGGCAAAAAAGTTGATATCGCGCATGCCATTGCTGCCACCGGACGATACCTCCTCATCCGAATAGCAGAAGTGCTCTGCGTATCGCGTTCGAATCTTTATGAACGGCTGCTAAAGAAGCGCCAGCAGCGGCCAGCCCGCTATAGCAAAGATGATGACGCCCGACTGTTACCGCTTATCCGCCAGATATGCAGCGAGCGGGCGACAAACGGCTACCGTCGCGTGACGGCACACCTCAATCGTGCGCTGAAGGAACAAAACTGGCGGGTTAACCACAAACGCATTTACCGGATCATGCAGGCGAATAACCTGTTGCTGGCAAAATCTGGCCATAGAAAGCCAGAGCACAGTCATACCGGCAACGTCGTGACACTCAAGCCGGATACGCACTGGTGTTGAAATCCGCTGCTTGAATCGGGAAGTCGTGCGGGTAGTGTTCAGCCTTGACTGCTGTGATCGCGAAGCCATCTGCTGGTCGGCGACAACAGGTGGAATAAACAGCGTTATGGTGCAGGATCTGCTGACAGAGAGTGTGGAAAAGCGCTTTGGCAATACGCTTTACCTGCCACATGCCGTTGAGTGGCTGACCGATAATGGCTGTTGCTACATAGCGGACTCAATAAGAACGTTCGCCACCTCACTCAGGTTCATCGTGTGTACGACGCCAGTGCGCAGTCCGGAGAGCAATGGGATGGCTGAATCGTTCGTTAAAACGTTCAAGCGTGACTACGTGTATGTTAATGACCTGCCGGATGCCATGACAGTGATGTGAAAACTGACGGAATGGATGGAAGACTATAATAACTGGCATCCCCATAAAGGGCTGAAAATGCAGTCACCAAGGGAATACAGAAGTTCGCTGCTAGCTATAAATTAACCGTGTCCGTTTTAGCGGGGGCAACTCCACAAAGAGGACGTGGAGCTAAAATATTTGCACGGATAAAAAACCATACTTAACTATTAGTATTACATTAAAAAAATACGGACTCTTTATCAGCAGTCCGCTAAAGTCTATTCAAGGAAAAAACATGTGGCATATCAAGCATTAAAAATTAGTATATAGTGGCAGATTTTATCAAGGTATATATTCCTATAGATACCCTAAAATGATTATCTATTAATCCCCTAATTTAGCGGTCATATGCACTCGATTACCAGTATACGCAGAGAGAATTTTGTATGACGTTTGTGCTTCTTTTGCTTTAGCAGCAATTTTTGCTTCTGCACTGTCAAGAGTGGAAGCAGTTACGCTGACCGTCTGCGCCATACCAGAGAATGAGACAACAGAGAGAAAACCAGCTGCTGCGAGAAGTTTGATATTTTTCATAGTGATAACCCTAGTAAAGTTAATGTTCATCATAAGAGCATACTGCTCGTTTCCTGTTGATGAGCATTAAAAACCCTGCAACTACTATAGGGTCAATACTTTTTATTGTATTTTTTATATAGCGCTGACTGTCTTGAACATCCACTTATCGAGAAATTTTTCTTAAACAATAAAATTCACTCATAATCAATAAGATATGGCAATTTTTATATCGTTTTACACTGAAGATATTTTTTCTTACCCCATTTATATAGGTTTCAAAATATGTCTTTGCAGGTAATTGGAGGCTGGAACTCACGCATTCCTATCCCCTTCCCTTCAAACAACTCTAGCTTTACTCTGATCAAAAGAATAAATACCCAGACATTAAATCACGTGACATGAAATGCCAAAACTGTCTAAATAAACTGGACTGACCCCAGGATTAGATATAACCTTCAATTAGTAATGTCGGTTGGTTTTTCTTCATATTTCCCGTTTCGCCAGCCTGCTGGAAATTCAGCTGGAGTCTGGTAATCCAGCGATGAATGTGGACGGCACTCGTTATAATCCTGCCGCCAGTCATTAATCGTTTTCCTGGTGTGAACTGATCCTACCCACGTAATGTGGACACGGCCCTAAGCAAGGTTCTGGTTTTCAAATTGTTCAGGACTGAGCCCACCACAGGCACTGTGGCGACGCCAGCGATTGTAATCGCACTCAATATAATTAAATACAGTTGTTCTCATCATTTCCCGGCTGATAAAGCGTTCACCGTGGATGCATTCCACTTTCAGCGAGTGGAAGAAGCTTTCCACACACGCATTGTCGTAACAGCAGCCTTTCGCGCTCATGCTCCCGCGCAGATTATGCCGCTTCAGCAACGCCTGATAGTCCGCTGAACAGTACTGGCTGCCACGGTCAGTATGAACAATGACATTTTTCGGGCGTTTACGCCGCCACAGCGCCATCTGCAACGCATCGCAGGTCAGTTGTGCCGTCATTCGCGGTGCCATTGACCAGCCGATGACAGCTCGCGACCACAGGTCAATCACCACTGCCAGATACAGCCAGCCTTCATCGGTGCGTAAGTAGGTGATGTCTCCCGACCACTTCTGATTCGGGCCGCTGGCGTAAAAGTCCTGCTTCAGCAGGTTCTCAGACACAGGCAAGCCATGCTCACGATAACTGACCGGGCTGAACTTGCGGGCTGCCTTTGCCCGAAGCCCCTGGCGACGCAGGCTGCCAGCTATCGTTTTGATGTTGTAGGCCGGGAGCTCATCCGCAAGCCGTGGCGCACCATACCGTTGTTTTGCATCAGTGAATGCTCTGAGAACCGCGGCATCACAGGCCAGACGGAACTGCTGTCGCGTGTTTATCTGATGACGCCGGGAGCACCAGGCATACCAGCCGCTACGGGCCACGCGCAGCACCCGGCACATGGCTTTGATGGTGAACTCAGCCTGATATTTTTCGATAAAAACATACTTCATTTCAGGAGCTTCGCGAAGTATGTCGCGGCCTTTTGGAGAATAGCCAGCTCCTCTGCCTGCTCCGCAAGCTGGCGTTTAAGCCGGGCATTTTCAGCATCCAGTTCGCTTTCGCGTGCAGATGATGTCAGTTGTTGCTGTTGTTTTTTTCGCCAGCCATAGAGTTGCGATTCATACAAACTGAGTTCGCGGGCAGCGGCAGCGACGCCAATGCGTTCAGCAAGCTTCAGAGCTTCCTGGCGGAATTCGGGAGTGTGCTGTTTACGCGGCTTTTTACTGACGGTTACTGATTTAGTCATGTGAGCTACCTCTGGTTGAGAGTTTACTCACTTAGTCGCGTGTCCACTATTGGCGGGTATCTGTGCCAACAGCTCTCAGGCCAAGGGCCGCGTTAAGCGCGCCAACCTGACGCTGCAGGAGCGGCTGGTTAAGGAGATGTGCCTGGAGAATATCACCTGCATTGATGCCGCCAACGCCTGGATCGAAACGTTCATCAGCGACTTCAACCACCGCTTTGCCAGACTGGCAAAATACCCGAAAAACCTTCACCGCACGGTCTAGAGAGCCACCTGGAACTGGACGACATTTTCGCCTGGCAGACGCTTCGGACGCTCTCAAAAGCACTGACTTTTCAGTATGAAAAAATCCTTTATCTGGTTGATCCCACTGACGAAAACTCACGCATAGTCGGAGAAGAAATCCTCGCTTTTGATTATACGGACGGTACGCTCAAATTCCGCCATGGAAACAGAACACTGAAATATCAGATGTTCGATAAGCTGGACTGCATCAGTCAGGGGCGCATCGTTGATAACAAAAGGCTTGACGCGGTGCTGAAGCTGGCGAAGGAAAAACAGGATGAGCTTGAAGCCGCAGGAAAAAGAAAGGCGCAGCCAGAGTATGCCTAAAAGGCGGGCACAGATTCAGGCTCAGCTCAGAGCCATCAATCCGGTTCTGGCTGAACCCTCTCTTTTCAAATCAAGCCTGAAAAAATGAGCTCACTGCCCTTTTTTCTTCATCAGAAATCAGCAGAAAGTGACATTTAAAACCGGGAAATCAGGGTGACATTATCAATAAGGAAAGACAGCGAGTATAATAGTTGTAATATCCGCACCTCCCCAGAACATCTGAATTTGTCTTTGACAGAAAGAACCGCGCTTCCGGCAGGAAGCCGGCCCCCTTGAAAACTCTCTTATCCTGTTAAAAAGCCTGATATGGTTCGGAGTTAGTCGGTGTTTCCTCCGGCAATAGTGCAGTTGGCTTCACAACAGCGTACATTATCACATCAGATTTATGCCAAAACGGCGTAACGCACTGGCCCACAAAAAGAAAATAAGGACGGTTACGACGCAGCAGCTACCCAGCGTGATCCAAAAGCCAAATCGCTGACAGAAAACAGGGAATAGTAAAAACATAGGTAGTGTCGGCACTACATACCAGAATGTATACCACGCATGATTGGCTATTTTTTGCTGACTCTGTCCTTCCAGCTTCATCCACACGAGCACAAGCACAGTAACCAGGGGAAGCGCGGCGACAAGACCACCAAGCCGATCACTACGCTTGGCAACTTCAGAGATAAAAACAACCATTCCGGCGGTGATCGCGTACTTAATCAGTAGCCATAACATCATAAACCCTCACTAATCCTGTAAGTTAACGGCCCTGCACCGACCTATCTCCCCAGCGCAATCCCGGTTTCGCGGTGTCTGTTACGGCCGTATTTTCTCATGCCTCGTCAGCCACGGTGAGGCTCTTTCAAGAGCTGGGTTGTATGAAAACGAAAAAACACAGCCAACAATAATTTACAAAATAACTTATTGACCCTGTATTTACTACAGGGTTTTTAATGCACATCAACAGGTGAGACGGCGATGATGCCGGTATCACCAGATGACCAGATAACCCAAGGAATATGACCATGAAAAATATCAAACTGCTTGTTGCTGCCAGTATGCTCTCCGTAGTCTCTTTCTCTGGCTTCGCCCAGTCAGTCAGTGTTACTGCTGACACACTCAGCAACGCGGAAGCGAAAATTGCCGCTATCGCCAAGGAATCCGGTGCTTCGTCCTACCGCATCACCAGTGCTGACCAGAACAACTTTGCCCGCATGACTGCAGTCCTAGATAAGTAACCCGGGACTGTACTACCCTGAACCTGACCAGTTAACGCAAGAGATGGTCGCAGAGCAAATAGCCGGACTGGCTGTCCCCCAGTGGGATGCATCTGGTTCCGCTGGCGACCTCACACGCAATCCCTCACTGTAACGTTTTCTGATCTCACCACGCTGGCCATAACAGATTGCCCTAGCCACTGCATTACGACCTTCTCTCCGGTTAAGCTGAGTCAGGATACGTCGGCGATAATACTCATCATAAATATAATTAAGAAGGTATAAATTGCTTCATTCGGCGCACTATTGTAAACGTTTTTGGCGGGACAGGATGTACTTGTGTGTACGAAACCGAGGGCCAACAATAAATATTGATTTAATGCAAAGGCCCATATAAGATTGATTTACAAGGTGATGGTGCTCCACCTTTCCCAACCGCCGGTTTTTCAACACCGGATGATGGCGCCTGATATACAGATGAAGTTGTCCTCTTATAGGCATGTATGTCAGGTATAGCTATGCAAAATAAAACCACATTACCGCTTACCGCAGAATCTCTCTCTTTTCAAAGAGATAATCCGATTTATGTCTTCGGTCATCGAAATCCTGACAGCGATGCTATTTGCAGCGCGCTGGTTGTGGCTGACTGGCTTAATTACACCGGTCGTCCCGCAACGCCCTGGCGCCTGGGGGATATCACCCCGGAAACCCGTTATATCCTCAACGCTGCGGGTGTTTCACAACCCGATTTACTCACCGTCGATCTGACAGATAAAACCGTATGGCTGGTTGATTTTACGGATGCAGAGCAGGGACCGTCTTCGCTGATGGACAGCAACGTCATCGGCATCATTGACCATCATCGTATTGGTACCCTTGTTACCCGCAATCCACCGGATGTCTGGGTGCGGGCGGTAGGATGCTGCGGAACAGTAATTCTCTCAATTCTCATGCATGACATTCCGATGCCGCTGACTGCCGCTCAGGCTGTGTTGCTGATGGGGGCGATCCTCAGTGATACCGTTGCGCTGACGGGTCCCACCACCACCACTCAGGATCAGGAATCCGTGGCTGTTTTGCGGGAAATCGCCGGTATCGATTATGACCAGTTTGTGACAGGGCTGCTGCGAGCCAAAACAGATATAACCGGGCAATCCGCGTCGGTTTTACTCAATCGTGACGCCAAAAATTACCGGATCCATGATGTGCCGCTGTTGTTGTCACAAATTGAGGTCCGCGACATGGCTGATATTACTCCCCTGTTGCCTGAGCTACTGCAGGAAATGGATAAAACCTGCAAGGACAGCGTGCTGGACATGGTGATCCTGATGGTGACAGACATTACCAGCCGGAACTCCGTTTTGCTTTTTTCAGACAGCAGCCTGACAGGCTCCCGCCAGGTATCGCTGCCCGGCATGACAAGCCGGAAAAAAGAAATCCTCCCCTGGCTGACCAACCGCTTCGCTTCTTATAAGAGGTGATTTATGCAAATTTACCGGCATGCCTTGTTACTTGTACAGAATGAAACCGATGGTCTGCTGTTGCTTGAGCAGGCAGAACGTCTGGCAAAAGAGATGGGCACCCGTATTACTGTCGGGCATCTCAGTGCTGACTATAGGGAACTGGATTATACCAGTGACTCATTAACCAAAGACCGTCAGTCCCGCGAAGTTATTGATGCAAAGGCAATGCTTAGCCGTCTGGTGGAGTCCAGCAGTATTGATATCAACGTCAGGTCCATCGTCAGCATCCATCGTTTCCGGGACGTTGAGGCCGTTGTTCAGCATGAAGATATCGATCTGGTCATGCTGGGGCATGAAAACCGCCTGTTCGGGGTTTTTTCCTCCTTTTCTTTCGAATTCATCAATCACCTTTCTGTTGATGTTCTGATTAAACATATTCCAGCCCCTTAAAAGAAGGTCAAACTTATGAGCTTTGAAATTGAATGTATCATCGCAAGAGAAATTCTGGATTCCCGCGGTAACCCGACCGTAGAGGTTGAAGTGACTTCTGTAGGGGGCAGTATGGCCCGTGCCTCCGTTCCTTCCGGTGCCAGCACCGGCTCCCGTGAAGCCATCGAGCATCGCGATGATGACAAGACACGTTTTGGCGGTAAAGGTGTTCAGGATGCGGTCCAGTGCGTCAATACCGAAATTAACGATGCCCTGCAGGGCTACGATGTACGCCGCCAGAAAGAAATCGACAACTGTCTGATTGCCCTTGATGGCACAGAAAACAAAGGCCGGCTGGGTGCTAATGCGATCCTTGGCGTATCGCTGGCAGTATCCCGCCTGGCGGCACAACTATCCTCTACCCCGCTCTACCGCTATCTGGGTGGCGTCGGCGCGAATCTGCTGCCGGTTCCCTGTATGAATATCATTAACGGCGGAGTTCATGCCCGCTGGCAGGGCGCTGATTTTCAGGAGTTTATGATTGCACCATGGGGAGCCTCTTCCGTACGCGAAGCTATTCGCTGGGGCAGTGAGGTCTACCAGGCCCTGCGTCAGGTCCTGCTGGAAAAAGGTTTATCCGCCGGCGTGGGCGATGAAGGCGGTTTTGCACCGGCCGTTTCCTCAAACCGTCAGCCGCTGGAGCTTATCGTGGAGGCAATTAGCAAGGCGGGATACCGCCCAGGCGAAGATATCGTTATTTGCATGGATCCGGCCTCCAGTGAATTCTACGTCGATGGGAAATATACCCTGCGTACCGAAAATACCCGGCTCAGCGCCGACGAAATGACCCGCTACTATGAGCAACTGGTGAAGGATTTCCCGATAGTCCTGATTGAAGATGGCCTTGCGGAAGACGACTGGGCCGGCTGGCAGCTCCTGCACCGCGCGCTCGGCGATAAAGTTGAGCTGGTTGGCGATGATATCTTTGTGACCAATGTGAAATATATCCAGCGAGGTATCGATGAAAACCTGGCCAATGCCGCATTGATCAAACTGAACCAGATAGGCACCCTGAGTGAAACCATCGAAGCCGTCCAGTTGTGTCAGGATAACAACTGGGGAACCTTTATTTCGCACCGGAGCGGGGAAACCGTGGACAGCTTCATTGCAGATATGACCGTCGGCCTGCGGGCTGGTCACCTGAAAACCGGTGCACCCAGCCGTGGGGAGCGCATTGAGAAATACAATCAACTGATGCGTATTGAAGATGAATTAGGTGATGCCGCCATCTTCGCCGGTAAAGCCGCCTTCAAAAAACGCTGATTCCGTCACCCTTCCCGTATGCTCAGATACGGGAAGGGGTAGGGTGGTTCTGTGAACGGAAAAATACTCATACTGTAACAGCAACGGGGATCCAGGCAAACTGTCTGGTTTTCCTGATCGCTGATGCCTTTTTTAATATACTGCCGGATGATACCAGTGCCGTTGTAATCGCGCTGTTCATCGGGAGCGGTGCCCATCTTCTGATGCGTCACCTCCTTGACCGGAGTCCAGGTAAATCCGGGTAATCAGTACAAACAACTCAACGGGTTCAGGTCCTTCCGGTTCAGTTGTGGGTGACAGACAGGTAGTTGTTATGGGGAAAATTATTTTACTCCGCCATGGCGAAAGTTAGTTGAATCGCAAAATCGTTTTACCGGATGGGAAAATGTCCCGCTGATGCTGAAAGGAGTGGAGGAAACCCGGCGCGCAGCAAACCTGATAAAACGGTCCGGAATCAGTGTGCCACTACAATCATAGATGGAGCCTGCACATCCGTTCTGAACCGGGCAATTCATTCGCTCTGGCTGATAATGGAAGCGCTGAATCAATTGTGGTTACCGGTGGACAAATCATGGCGGTTAAATGAACGTCATTACGGTGCGCTTCAGGGAATGAACAAAGATGAAGCCACTCAACAGATTGGCCAGAAAATCGTTTATCACTGGCGGAGGAGCTATCGTGGTATCTCCCCTCCGTTGCCGGATGCACCTGCTTCACTTCATCGTGAGGCACGTTATCGTCATGTGTCCCTGACGGATTTGCCGGGGGGAGAAAGTCTGGAAATGACGCAACGAAGGTTGTTGCCTTACTGGCACCACGTCATTGTCCTGCGCGTCGCCAGTGGCGAAACCATGTTGCTGGTCAGTCATGCTAATACACTGCGTGCGCTGACCATGTTTATTGAGCAGATTGATGAAAATAAGGTTCCCGATCTGCATGTCCTGACGGGAATCCCCGTACTGTATGAAATGAATGAAAAACGGGCCATCACCGCACGTTATTCCCTTGAATGACGGTCTGATGGTGCCCTGATTTCAGCGAGGTGGTATGTACAAATCATTATTCGCGGTGGTGATAGGCGGATCGATCGGCTGTGTGATCCGCTGGATACTGTCCATGCGTCTCAATGCACTTTTCCCCAATCTTCCACCTGGTACCCTGGTGGTTAATCTGGTTGGCGGATTTATCATCGGTATGGCACTGGCCTTTTTTGTCCGGCAGCCTCACCTTGATCCCGCCTGGAAGTTTTTTATTACCACCGGCATATGTGGCGGTATGACAACCTTTTCCACCTTTTCTGCTGAGGTGGTGGTGTTACTTCAGAATGGCAATTATGCATGGGCTGTCATTTCCGTACTGACGCACGTAACTGGCTCGCTTCTGATGACTGCCACTGGTTTCTTTGTGATGACACTGCTGTAAAAGCATATGCGCCATACACTTAACCGCGCCATGTCTCCGGCAGATTTTCATTTTATCGCCATAACAACATACCTGACCTGCCGGGTCAGGTATTTCCGGAGAAGGGTGTATGGAGATGCTCCCTGAGAATATCGTGAAGGGACTTTCCGAAGCCGAGGTGCAGACCCGGCTGGGTCAATGTGGCTATAACGAAGTGCGTGAACAGCCTCCGGACCAGGTGCGTGCTATCCTCAAACGTCTGCTGGGTCCCATCCCCTGGATGCTCGAAATTGCGCTGGTACTTGAAGTGGTTCTGGGAAAGACGACTGAACCAGTGCGCGCTCAGACAACGACGAACCATCCATTCACCTCATTCGGAGGTCACAGATAGTCGCTGTCTCACACGCCGAATCCCCTCCTGAGTTCACCACGATCCAGCAGGTCATGGCGGCGTCCGGCGCCATGATCCTAGCAGTCGCAACCGGCAGCGACGGTCATCCCCATATCCGCGGGTTGCAATCATTAGTCGAAGCACTAGGCGATGATACGGCAGGACTCGTCAGGGATACGGTTTCCAGTGAAAGATTAGACTTATTGCTGCCGGCAGTAGTGTCAGCGTTGCCAGTGTGGCTGAAAGCAGCCCACCAATAATGGCAAATGCCATCGGTCCCCAGAAAACATCCCGGGCAATCGGCAGCATCCCGAGAATGGCCGCCGAAGCGGTCAGCATGATGGGGCGTGAACGGTGCAGCGCGGCGACTTTGATCGCCTCATCCGCAGTGAAACCATTTTTCATCCCCACATCCACTTCGCTAATAAGAATGACGGCATTACGGATGATCATCCCGGCCAGTGCAATGATCCCCAGCAGCGCCACAAACCCCATCGGTATGCCAAAAGGCAGCATAGCCACAACTATCCCAGGCAAACCAAACGGTGCCATCAGCAGGGCCAGCAGCATCGACGAAAAGCGTTGTAACTGAATCATCAGCAGTAACAGCATCACCATCAGCGTGACAGGCAATACCGCATACACTGAGCTGTTTCCTTTCTCCGATTCCACAACCACTCCACCTTCCTCCACACTGTAACCCGGCGGGAGACTCTCCCGGAAACCGGCAACCACCGGAGAGAGTGCCGATGACACGGTCTCTGCACGAACGCCGGGCGCGGTATCCGACTGAACCGTGATAAACGGCAACCGCTGCCGACGCCAGATAACCGGATCATCCAGCGTCCATTCTGGCGTGGCGACCTGTCCCAGGGGAACTTTATTCCCGGTCGATGATGTCAGCATCAGAGCATTCAGTAACGCCGGGTTTTGTCGTGAGGCTTCATTTCCCCGCAGCACCACATCAATCTGGCGGTTACGGTCGCGCAGGGTGGTCACGGTGGTTCCGGAAAACAGCGTGGCAAGCGTTCCTGCCAGTGACTGAGACGTCATGCCGGTGGCACGCGCCTGCGTCTGATCCACCCGCAGACGGATGACCCGCTCCGGTTCACCGGACGTCAGATTGACACCCCGGGTATCGGGATTGCGGGCAATCATCCCTGCCAGTTGCGTGGCCAGTTCACGTACACGGGTATTATCCGGCCCGGATACCCGGTATCTGACCGGCCAGCCCACCGGAGGGCCCAGCTCCAGTGTGGATACCCGGGTTGTGAGCGTACTGAAATCTTTCGACAGGATCTGCTCAAGCTGTTTCTGCAGCCGGTTTCTCGCCGCTTCATTTTTCGCCACTACGACCAGCTGGGCAATGTTCTCTTTCTGCAGCAGAACATCCATCGGCAGATAAAAACGCACAGCGCCGGAACCGATGTAGCTTGAGTAATGGTCAATATCAGGATTATCGCGCAACTTCGCTTCAAACTTCAGGACGTCGCGGTGCGTCTGTGCCTGGCTGACATTCTGCGGCAGAGTCAGGCTCACCAGCAGCTCCGGGCGATCGGACGCTGGGAAAAACTCACCCTGCATCAGCAGGGCTCCGCCCCCGGACAATATCAGTATCGCCAGGGCACAACCGAGTGTCTTGCGCCGGTGCTGCATCACCCGGTCGAGCAGGCGGGTATAATGACGGTGAAAGAAACTGTGCTTATGTGACTGATGTGAATGCTGTTCCGGCAGTAACCAGACGCCGGTAAGCGGCGAGAAAAGAACCGCAACCAGCCATGAGCTCAGCAGCGCTGTCAGTACCACCACAAACAGGGAGTAGCAGTATTCTCCTGCGCTCGATGCCGCAAATCCCACCGGTATAAATCCGGCAATCATCACCAGTGTCCCCGTCAGCATCGGGAACGCGGTGGTACGAAATACCTGCGTGGCGGCCACACTCAGGGCATCGCCAGCCTCAAGCCGCGACACCATGGCTTCTACGGTGATCATGGCATCATCAACCAGCAGTCCCAGTGCAATGATCAGGGCACCGAGGGAGATTCGCTGTAGCCCTATTCCGGCCAGTTCCATCCCGGTAAATGTCATGGCCAGCACCAGCGGAATGGCCACGGCGACCACCAGACCTGCCCGGCTGCCCAGCGAAACAAAAGAAACGGCCAGCACAATAATAACGGCCTCAACCAGCACCTGGACGAATCCTCCCACCGCGTCACTGACTACGGCCGACTGGTCTGCCACCTTCTCCACACTGATCCCGTAAGGAAGATGCGTGCGGATCCTGTCCATCGTCGCGTTCAGCGCCCGACCAAAATCAACAATATTTCCACCGCGAGCCATCGAAATCGCCAGCCCGAGTGCTGGTTTACCGTTAACCCTAAACTCCGGTGAGGGCGGATCTGCCTGCTGCAGTGTGACCGTGGCCAAATCGGTGAGTGGGATAAAACGGTTTCCGGTATGCAGCACAATTTGCCGCAGGCTGTCCACGGATGTGAAGGCGCCACTGACTTCCACCGACATATTTTCCTGTGATGTCCGGATACGTCCGGCGGGCGTGACGGCATTCTGTGCCTGCAGAGCCGCCGTCACCTGCTGAAGATCGAGTCCCATTCCCGACAGTTTCAGTGGATCAAAAGCAATCACCACCTGTTGTTCGCTGTCACCCAGCAGCGTAACTTTCCCTGTTCCCGGAACAGCCAGCAGAGATGTCCGGATATCATCGACGGTATCGCGTAACTGCCGGGGAGTGAAGCCGTCCGACGTGAAGCCATAAATTGTGCCGTATGTATCATCGAATTCATCATCCACGGCCGGGGTGGTGGTGCCGTCCGGCAGGGATGCCCGGATGTCGTCCATCTTTTTCCGCACGCTATACCAGATACCCGCAACCTCTGACGGCGGTGTGTCATCACGCAGGTTCACAAAAATCACCGACGAGCCCGGACGCGTGTAACTCTCGATATAATCCAGATGTGGGATTTCCTGGAGCTTCTTCTCCAGCGTGTCGGTGACGAAACTGACGGTATCTTTTACCGTTGCGCCCGGCCACTGTGCCGACACCACGGCGGTCTTAATGGTAAACGCCGGATCTTCGCTGCGCGGCAGATTTAGAAAGCTCATGACGCCTGTCACCGTGACCATCAGCATCAGAAAAGCCACCAGTTGTCGGTGGGCCAGTGCCCAGGCAGAAAGATTAAAACCGCCGGAAGCGTGCATAACATTTTTCATTTTTGGTTCTCCGTCAGCACGTTTTCCCCGTCACGTAACTGACTGACCCCGGCAGTGACCACCTGTTCACCGGCTGTCAGCCCTTTGCGGATGAGCACCGAATCGGTCATATAGGCCGCAATGTCAACGGGTGTCAGGCGCAGGCGATTTTTGCCGGTGTCCACCACGAACACTGCCGGTTTCTGTTCTTTCCTCGTCAGGGCAGATGCCGGTACCTGAAACACTTCACTGCCGCCCAGGGGTAATGACCCGGTGACCGTCGCCCCCATAGCCATTACCGCGGGTGCATTCTCAAGGTCATAGCGTACCCGCCAGGTCCGGGTCTGTGTGTCGGCCTGCGGGCTGATGTCACGCAGCGTTCCGGTTACCGACACCGACGGGTTATCCGCCATACGCAGGGTGAGTGTCTGCTGCTGTTTCAGGGTGTCAGCCAGAGCCCCCGGTACGCTGAAGACCGCATCACGGGCCCCTGACTGCGCCACCCGCAGGATTTCCTGTCCGGTGGTCACTACCTGTCCCGGACCGGCGCTGACGGTGGTGACCACCCCGGTAACCGGTGAGAGCAGTCGCGCATACCCCAGACGGTCCGCTGCACTGCTCAGGTCGGCCTGAGCGCTCTGCAGTTTTGCTGTTGCCGTGTCGCGGTTTGTGCGGGCCTCGTCAAGCTGAACCCGGGCAACCGCACCCTGCGGGGCAAGCAGCGTCATGCGTCGCAGGTTTATCTCAGCAAGCCTGGCGCTTGCCTCGGCTTCCTGTACTGCCGCCTGAGCACTGCGGTACTGATTACGCAAATCGGTATCATCCAGTTCAGCCAGTACCTGCCCGGCAACCACTGACTGCCCCACATCCGTGAGTCGTTTCACCATCCGGCCATCGGTACGGAAGCCGATAATCGTCTCTTCATGGGGCAATATTTCACCGGTCATCAGCGTCTGTCCGCCATGATTGCCGGCAGATACCTCCGTGGTCATCACCGGTCTTGGTGGGACATGGCGGGATACCGGCTCATTATCACAGCCGGTCAGTTGCAGGGCGAGGGCGAAAACCAGGGCTGAGCCCCGTCGCCAGAAAAGCAAAGACGCTATCAGGGGGATGAATGAATATGATGGCATGGCAGCCTCCGGAAAAAATGCTGCCATGAGTAAACCGCAGGTGTGTCCAGATACGTTCGACGAACCATCAAGATTTGGTCAAGAAAAGTGAAAAAGAAAACTCATACGGGCAGTTTCACCCGAAACAGGAGTCCGTTCCCCTCTTGCGGGATACTGGCGGTCAGCGTTCCGCCGTGAGACTCACAAATGGCTCTGGCAATCGACAGACCCAGTCCACTGCCTCCTGAATGACGGGAACGGGAAACATCAGAACGGGTAAACCGGTCAAACATCACCGGCAGAAAATCCGGTTCGACGCCCGCGCCGTAATCCCGGAAGGAGAACGTCCAGTAGCCTGACTGAACGGAACCCTGTATCGTTTGCTTCCCGCCTTCCGTCGCGTAACGCAGTGCGTTCTCCATTAAAATGGTAAAGACCTGTCCGATTCGCAGCGGGTCCGCACAACATTCTCCCGGAGGGATATCCGTGTCGTAACCGAAATGCCCGGCGGTAGCCTGTGGCCGTAGCCAGGCAATCTTTTCCTGCAGTAATCCGGCGGGTGAGAAGCGTTGTTTATTCAGCGTAAGCTGCCCTGCATCAGCCAGTGAGAGCAGGTGCAAATCATCAATCAGACGGCTGAGGCTCAGGAGCTGGTTCATCACCATATTCATCTGCGCTTTATCAGCCGGGAATACGCCGTCCATCATTCCCTGTAGACGGCCCACCGCGGCCGTCAGTGGAGAGCGCAGTTCATGCGCGGCTGCAACATGAGATGCCCGTAATTCCCGGTCATAACGTTCAAGTCTTTCGGCCATGGTATTGAAGTTCTGCGTAAACAACATCAATTCAGAGGGCGCACTTGCATCCATTTTTGAGCGAGTGGTAAAACGCCCCTGCGCTATCGCTGCGGAGGCTCGCGTCAGCAGACCGAACTGCCGGGCGAGAGGCCGGGCGGCCAGCAAACCGAGCATAATTATCAGCGGTGTCACAAACAGGACCAGCCCTCCCAGCGTCAGCCAGTCTGTTGACGCAATGGACGGATCTGAGAACTGCAGTCCGTACCAGTCATCAATAATTTCATGGTAACGGATGCGATTAAGATCGGGATTTTCCCGCAGATGCAGAAATTCCTGTCGTACCGCCTCCGGCATCCGATGCTGTACCCAGGCATCCAGCAGGGCAAAACGCAGCCACATGCACAGGGCGATAAGCACGACACTGCCGGCCGCCAGCGACAACACCCTGACGCAAATCCAGCGCCATAATGAACGGGACTCTCTTTTTTTCATGGCTGCAGATACCGGTAACCGATCCCTCTCACGCTGGTCAGCACACCGCTGACCCCCGCTTTTTCCAGTTTGCGGCGTAGGTTATAGATGTGTGTATCAACCACCCTCTCCAGCGCATCACTTTCCGGCAGGCAGTGTTCAAGCAGCGTCTGACGGGAACAGACGCTCCGGGGGCGGGTCATCATCATGTCCAGCAGTGAAAACTCGGTGGGGGTCAGCTCAAGGTGCACCCGGTTTTCATCGTGAATAACAGCGACTGACATGGTGTCCCGGTTGAGTTCAACGGCCCCCACCCGGCGATAATTTTCAGCGCTAGCATGCGCTGCCGCCCCACGCCGTAACACCGCCTGCACCCGGGCCACGACCTCACCCGGATCATAAGGTTTGACGACATAATCATCCGCACCGAAGCGTAAGGCCCCGATACGGTCCGGGGCCTCGCCCATTGCGGTGACCATTATCACGGGAACATCGGATTCGCGGCGCAGCCGGCTGAGTATTTCTGTTCCGGTCATACCCGGCAGCATGATATCAAGCAGAATAAGTGCAGGATGCTGGGTAAGGGCGGCTTCAAGTCCTGCTTTTCCATCATGGGCCAGTATGACCCCGAAGTTTTCACGGCGAAGATAGGCTTCGAGCACATTCGCCGCATCCCGGTCGTCCTCGATAATCAGAATACGTTTTGTGTTCATTCATTCTGCCTTGATGGTTTCTTGATGGTTTCCACGCTGAGTCTTGATAAAGCATCGTCATAATCCACTGCGGGTGGCCGGGCGGGTCACAGCTTACCGTAATGCATAAACATAAAACGAGGGATATATGATGGCAACGTATTCGTCTGTAACAGGGTGTACAGTGATCCTGCTGGCAGCGACCTGCGGGTCCGCTATTGCCGACAGCGGCAATCAGGATGGAGTGACGGTGGGGATAATGGGAGAAAACGCCCCCCGCTACAGTGGCGCGGATAAGCAGCACTGGACAGTGATGCCTTCCCTGCAGGTCCGTAAAGGCGCGTTTTTCTTCGACTCAACAAAAGGTATCGGTTATGACCTGCAGACGGATAATGGCCTCTATTTTGAAAATGCGTTCGGATACAGTTTTGGCCGTGCCGATCAAAATTCATCGTGGCGCGATGGTTCTGACAAACTGAAAGGAATGGGAAACATCCGTGGTGCACTGAACACGCAGGTTGCTGTTGGCTGGCAGGTGAACAGCTGGTTTACCCCGGAAATCCGTGCAACTCTGCCGCTGACGGATTCACAGGGGGTACAGTACCAGGCCTCGCTGACGCTCGTGCCCTGGCAGAACGACACAGATACGGTTGCCCTGCAGGGCGCGGCACTTTTTGGTGACGCCCGGTACATTAACACCTGGTACGGCGTTAATGCTGCCCAGAGCCGCACAACCGGTTTCCGGGAATACAACCGTAGCGCAGGATTTTATGCTACGCAGACTACCCTGAGCTGGCAGCATCAGTTTAATGAACACTGGGGCACCCTACTGGGCGCTTCATATGCCTGGCTTGCGGATAAAACCAGTGACAGTCCTGTTGTGTCAGCGCGAGACAATATCAGCGGTTTTGCTGGTATCAACTGGACATTCTGACACGCCAGGAACTGGCAGAGTCTCCGAAAAGTGGACTATCAGAAACATATATTTGAATGTTGATATCAGATGATGTTTTGCGAGTCATCTACTGGCTTGGAAATGGCTTCAAGCCCTGAGTGATATATCACCGGAAGATTACGAGCAGGAGCATGTACTATTACACTTTCAGTGGAGTGGATTATAAGCGCAGGATAATAGCATATGAGGACAGCATTAAAATTCATTACATTCCCAAATCCTTTATCTATATTCTCGCTAGTATAAAATCATGTATAGCGAAAGAAAACCCTAGCACCTTAAATAAGACCGCACCGACAGTCTTTTGCGCCGAGGTTCTTCTCCCCCCCATAAACAATGACCACGAAAATATCAGGAAAACTACGACATCACATGTCAGATGGGCCGAATCCCAGCTTAACCAGAATTGACGAATGAATACTTGAAAAATTTGACATAAATTGAATATCGTCATTCCATAATAGTATGGGCATAGTACGAACTGCCAGCTAGTTTGTTCCGTCCGTTGAGTCTCTAACTGACTATTATTTTAAGACTAACATATCAGTCTCTTTGATTTTTAGATAGCAATAATATTTGCTGATATTACTTCATTGAGTACTTCTACCGCCATACTGGCATCAAGATTCTTGACCGACACATAGACCTTTATATGAGCCTCCACGCTATCGAGAATTATCTCGAACGTACGGTCAAGCTCTTCTGGATAGTAGTTCATCACGCTGTCGAACACGCTATTGTACGATGCCCTGACAATCCCATTACATACCGTAAGGAATAAGGCGATATTTCTCATTCAGAACTGAATCACATGCGGTAGCAGGAGGATGAAAATCAGCTACTGAAGAAACAGGTGGCTGGCCTGAGTGTGGACAAGGAGATGCTTCAGGAGATGCTGAAGCAAAAGTTCTAAGGCCGGCACAGAAATACCAGTCGGTGCATTCTCTGCGGGAAGCATATCGTATCAACGCCTACCGGGGACGCGGGTTACTAATGCAAAGCAGAACTGTTTAACCGCCGCTATCGGACATAAATACTGGATTTTAATCTATTTAGAACTCAGAATGAGGTACGGGAGAATTACATTATGCTGGCTGAGGTAATACAATAACGAGCGGCCTCATGAATCTCTGAATAACCTGATACAGGAAGAGGTATCGGCTGATGACTGAAAACCCGGAGCTATCAAGAAGTGCATGGAACAAAAATGGCATGCTTAAACTTACAGCGTTTGGTTTACGTATACTTCGCTCTTCTTACTTTTTATGATGATAAATTTGGCATACCACCCTGTTCTTAATATATTTAAAAAAAACCAAATACTCCCTCCACAAATACTTGACGTCACATGATACATTAATGAGGCCTTAAAAGAAAAAACCGATGATTTAGTAAATCACACATAAATATTGAACACAATACATTTAACATAGAGAAAAAATTAGTGAGTTAAGTAATAGACATATTAAATCAAAACTACAACTCAAGACATCTAAACACCCCACCATGGTGCATAATAATAACAGAAATACTTCTAACCGTAAGGATACATGATAAAAAATGGTTACCACAGCGGGGAGGTAACCATTTTTAGTTAACTACTCTCTCGGAGGAAAACCTGCCTCACGTAAAGCATTAGCAACTTGTTCAGTAGATAAAGAAGTTTTCACTTCGATCTTACGAGTCGGTGGATCAGTTATGATACTTGCCTCAGGATCAATATTTTGAATCACTTTAGTCACTGTCCGGGCACATCCGCCGCATGTCATATTTTCTAGATGTAATTGCATATATATATCCTATTTAGTTGTAGTAACTTCAATGATAGAACTTGCCACCGTTGTAAGGTCAAGCCCTATCGCCAAAAATTTTCGTGCTTATATTCTCTGACTAAGCGTTTCACCTGAGGTGGGGATATATACTGCCCCAAAGTATTTCAAGTAAACCGTTCAGTTGTGCTTTCTGCCGGCTGTCGGGCAACAAGACGAAGACGTAGCAGTCCTCGCAGTAAAAGAAGTGGTTGCCGCGCCGTAACCCCTTATCCCTACGACAATGCAATACGCGGGCGGTTTTATCCCTCCACCCACGTATTGCCGACCTTATCGCCAGACAGTGGCGTTAACCTGCCCGGAGAGTTATGGCTTAGCCGGAGAGCTTTCTGTCCATCCGCCCCCCAGCGCTTTATACAAATTGACCAAATTGCTCATTCGCGCCAGTCGGGTCTGAACCAGAGTTTGCTGTGCACTGAACAGCGCTCGTTGCGCGTCAAGCTCCGCCAGATTATCGTCAATACCGGCCCGGAAGCGCTGTGAGGCCAATTCATAGTTAGCCTGGCTGGCCTGCACCAACAATTGTTCTGAACGGAATTGATCGTCCAGGGTTTGTCTGCCCGCCAGGCCATCAGCCACTTCGCGGAAGGCAACCTGAATCGCCTTCTCGTAATTCGCAATTTCGATGCGCTTTTGTACCTGGGCTAGGTCCAGATTGGCGCGCAGAGCGCCTCCCCGGAAAATAGGCAACGAGATTTGCGGAACAAAACTCCAGGCCGCTGACCCCGGCTCGAACAACCCGTCCAGACTCGAACTGGCCGTACCAGCCGATCCTGTCAAACTGATTGCCGGGAAAAATGCCGCGCGAGCGGCCCCGATATTGGCATTGGCCGCACGCAGTTGCTGCTCTGCCGCACGGACATCCGGACGACGCACCAGCAATTCTGCCGGCAAGCCCGCCGGCAACGCGGAAGGGATGATGTCATCGGGCAAGGTATTCGCCTTATCCAGGCTGGCCGAGAGTTCGGCCGTCAATGGCTGCCCTAAAAGCAAAACCAGTGCATTGCGATCCTGCGCCGCCACCCTCGTATAAGCAGCCTGACTGACTTCCGCAGTACGCAACGCAATCTCTGCGCGCCGCAAATCAATTTGCGTTGCATTACCCGCATCAAACAGCGCCTGGGTCAATGCGTAAGTCCTCTTTTGCGTGCTCAGCGTATCGTGAGCCAGTTGCAGCAACTCCTGATCCGCACGCAACGTCAGATAAGCGTTTGTCACCTCAGCGAGCAGGCTCAGCCTTGCCGCAATCCGTGTTTCATCCAACGCCAGGTACGTTGCCAGCGCCCGATCGCTGAGGCTACGAACCCGTCCCCACAAATCCAGCTCCCAGGCTGACACCGCACCATTAACGTCATAACTCCGCGTTATCTGCGTTGTACCACTCGGGCTGACATCTGCGGGCAGACGCTGCACGGTAGCGCCCGCATCCACATTCAGTGTTGGCAACATATCGGCACGACGGATCCGGTACTGAGCCCGCGCGGCCTCAACATCCAGCACCGACTTGCGCAGATCGCGGTTGTTTGCCAACGCGACCTCAAGTAATTGTTGCAACAACGGATCACGATAGAAATCGCGCCAACCGATATCAGCCACGGCAGTCTGAGCCGCTGAAACTGTTCCCTGAGCATAAGCCGCTCCCGAAGGATAGCTTGAGCTCGTTGGTGCAGAAGGCCGTTCGTAGTCCGGCGCCATAGTACAACCGGCCAATACCAGCGCCATCGCCAGCACCGAGAGTTTATTAATACGATGGTTCATTTCATACTCTGCTTTCATTATTCTCTCTCCGCCCGTCATGGCCGTGAATCACTGATTGCCCGCTGTGCCTGCTTGATTTCCCGGCGAATAACCAGCTTACGGACCACGACATAGAACACTGGCGTCAACAAGAGTCCGAACAGCGTCACCCCCAGCATCCCGGCAAACACGGCAATCCCCATGGCATGACGCATTTCCGCACCGGCACCGCTCGCGATCACCAAAGGCACAACCCCCGCAATAAATGCCAACGAGGTCATCAGTATCGGGCGCAGACGCAGGCGAGCGGCCTCCAGCACAGCAGCCAGAGGATCGACGCCTTCACTCTCTCTGGCGCGAGCGAACTCGACGATCAGGATTGCGTTTTTCGCCGCCAGTCCCACCAGCACCACAAAACCAATCTGCGTGAAGATGTTGTTATCTCCATTCGATAGCCAAACCCCGGCGATCGCGGAAAGTAATGCCATTGGGGCAATTAACAGCACCGCAAACGGCAGCGACCAGCTGTTGTATTGTGCGGCCAGGATCAGGAACGCCAGGAACACCGCCAACGGGAAGATATACAGCGCCGAGTTGCCAGTCTGCTTCTCCTGGTAAGTCAGATCGGTCCATTCGTATGTCATTCCCTCAGGCAGCGTTTCACTAACGATCTTCTCAATAGCTGCCGTTGCCTGTCCGGAGGAGTAGCCAGGCGCTGCGCCACCGGTAATATCCGCCGACGGATAACCGTTGTAACGCATAACACGGTCTGGTCCAGAGGTACGGGTAATGTTCACCAGCGTTCCCAGTGGGATCATGTCACCCGCGGCATTACGCACTTTAAGCAACCCGATATCTTCAGGCTGCATACGGAATTGCGCATCCGCCTGAGTGATCACCCGATACGTACGACCGAAGCGGTTAAAGTCATTTACATACAGCGACCCCAGATTCACCTGCAACGTATCAAAGATATCGGTCAGTGCGACGCCCTGAGACTTGGCTTTGACGCGGTCGATATCAACCTGCAACTGAGGTGCGTTGGTCTGGAAACTGGCCATCATCCCTGCCAGTTCAGGAGCCTGCATGGCCTTCGCCATAACCATCCCTTGAACACGGGTCAGCTCTTCAAAGCCAAGCCCTGCCCGGTCTTCGATCTGGAGTTTAAATCCTCCCATGCTGCCCAGCCCCGGTACCGGTGGTGGCGGGAAGATCCCGACAAAACCGTCAGGTATCTGGCTAAATTTCCCCATCAGGCTACCGGCAATAGCCTCGGCAGACAGCGAAGGATCCTTACGTTCACTGAAGGGTTTCAGCATGGTAAACATCAATGCGGAGTTAGGCATGTTAGGGCCGTTTACCGACAACCCAGGAAACGCCACGACGCTTTCCACTCCAGGTTCCGCCAGCGCAATTCGGGACATCTCTTTCACTACGGCTTCCGTGCGATCCAACGAGGCGCCGGAAGGCAATTGAGCAATCCCAACCAGATAGTATTTGTCCTGAGCGGGCACAAAACCGTTAGGAACCTGCTGGAACCCCAACAGTGTCAGGCCCAGGAAACCGGCATACAGCACCAGCACGATGATACTGCCGCGTACGGCCCGGCGGACTGCGCCAACGTAGTTGTTCGACAATCTATCGAAGAAAGCGTTAAAGCGACGGAAGAAACCACCGAATACGCGATCCATGATGCGCGTCAACCTGTCGGCCTGCGCCATATCCTGATGGGGTCTAAGCAGAACCGATGCCAGCGCCGGCGACAACGTCAACGAGTTGATCGCAGACAAGATCGTCGAAATGGCGATGGTCAGCGCGAACTGGCGATAGAACTCCCCCTGCAATCCTGACAGGAACGCAGAAGGAATAAACACAGCAGCCAAAACGGAAGTAATGGCTAAAATAGGGCCAGTCACCTCGTCCATGGCCCTTCTTGCCGCTTCTTTCGGAGAACGGCCCTGTGCAATATGCCGTTCGACGTTTTCAACCACCACAATGGCATCATCGACAACGATACCAATCGATAACACCAGACCAAACAACGACAGCGTGTTGAGCGAAAAGCCGAACAAATACATGAGGGCGAAAGTACCGACCAACGAAATAGGTACCGCGACCAGAGGGATGATCGAAGCCCGCCAGGTTTGCAGGAACAGCATCACCACCAGTACCACCAACACCGTCGCCTCCAGCAACGTCATTGCCACTGATTTCAACGAGGCGCTGACAAACACTGTCGGGTCATAAGCGATACGGTATTCGATACCTTCCGGGAAGTTGGCCTGCAGCCTCGCCATCGTCGCCCGAACCGAGGCAGAGACGTCCAGCGCATTGGCGCCTGGCGTCATAACGATGTGCATACCCACGGCATTTTTATCGTCCAGCAGGCTGCGCAGGGAATAGTTGTCCGATCCCAATTCCAGACGCGCAACATCGCGCAGGCGGGTAACCTGCCCGTCAGCGCCAGCTTTGATCACGATATCGCCAAACTGCTCAACGGTGGTCAGACGCCCCTGGGCATTGATACTGACTTCGAAGGCTGAGGAGCTGTTCGGCTGTTGACCGACAGAACCGGCCGCGACCTGGACATTCTGCTCACGAATTGCTGCGGTCACATCACTGGCCGTCAAACCGCGGGAAGCGACTTTGGTCGGATCCAGCCAGACGCGCATCGCGTATTCACCCTCGCCCCCAAGCGTGACGCTGGCAATACCTGGCAAGCGTGATAGCTCATCACGCACGTTCAACATGGCATAGTTGGAAACATAAAGCGGATCGTAGCGATCGCCCTGTGCAAATATATGCACAACCATGAGGATATCCGGTGACGTTTTCTCCGTCACGACACCGATCTGCTGCACCTCAGTCGGCAAGCGCGGCAAGGCCCGAGAAACCCGGTTCTGCACCTGAATCTGCGCAATATCGGGGTCGGTTCCCTGCCGGAATGAAATCGTCAAGACCATTCGACCGTCGGCAGACATCTGGGAACTCATGTACAACATGCCTTCCACCCCGTTGATTGCCTGTTCCAGTGGAGCAGCAACGGTGTCAGCAATCACCTTAGGGTTAGCACCAGGGTAGCTTGCCGAAACCTGCACGGTAGGCGGTGTTACCGATGGGTATTCACTCAGCGGAAGCTGAAAGAAAGCCAGAGCGCCAGCTATCAGCATAAACACCGATAACACAATCGCGAAAATAGGCCGCTGGATGAAGAAGTGTGGGAATTTCATTATTGGCCTCCCCCTTCAACGGAGCCGGCTTTTTCCCCCTCGCTAACCGACGCGCCAGAAGCCTGCATCGGGGTCAAACGCGGCGTCACCGCCATACCGGGACGCACCAGCCCCTTGATAATAATGTTCTCACCGGCTTTCAGGCCACTCTTGACCACGCGCAAACCATCAACCACCGCGCCCAGCTCAATCGGGCGATACTGCGCCTTATTATCCGCACCCACCACCAGGACATAGTTGCGTCCCTGATCGCTCCCTATCGCCTGATCGTCAATCAGAATCGCCTGATGTGCCGCACCGGTGGCCAGCTGCACGCGGGCAAAGGCACCTGGCGTCAGTTTCCCATCGTCGTTAGGGATTACGGCACGTACCCTGACAGTACCGGTACTACGATCGATCTGATTCCCGACAAAATCGAGCGTTCCCTGATGCGGGAAACCTTTTTCTGTCGCCAGCCCAACATGCACGGGTAAACGCTCTTCCACCTTGTTAACTGCGTCAGGACGTGCCTTGCTGACTGAATTAAGGAACGTCGCTTCGTCAATATCAAAGTAAGCGTATAGCGGATTGACGGAAACAATCGTTGTCAATAGCGTCGCAGATCCCGTACCACCGCCGCTGACCAGATTTCCCTCAGTCACCAGCATGCGATCCACGCGGCCGGTAATCGGTGCCACCACGCGCGAATAAGACAAGTCCAGTTTCGCCGCCGCAACCTCGGCCTTTGCAGCCTGCACCTCAGCCTGACGAGCATGACGTGTAGAAGCGGCGTCATCGTAATCTTTCCGGGATACCGCGCCATTGTTCACCAGCCGACCAACTCGTTCAAAATCGCGATTGGCCTGGATAGCCAGCGCTTCTGCCTGCTTGAGTCGTGCTTGCGCGCTGTCAAGAGCCACCTGGAATGGACGAGGATCAATTTGGAACAGCAGCTGCCCCTGACGCACCATGCTGCCTTCAGGTACGCTGACAGCGTCGATGGTACCGCCAACGCGTGGGCGTAGCTCTACGGTTTTTGGGGCCGCCAATGAACCGGTAAACTCTGCCGAAGGGACTATCTGACGCGAGAGCACTTCGGCTACGGGAACCTGGGGAGCCATAGGTGCGGCCGCTGCGGCCGGCTCATCGTTGCCGCCACTATCCCGGGCAAACGCAATCCCGGCAGTGGCGATGATTGCGGCCGACACAATCAGAACCCCAATTTTCATTTTCATAACAGTGATCCTTTCATACGCCACAGGCAGCCCCGGCCCATCCGAAAACGGCGCTGTAGCAATTTCTTACAAGGCTAAAGGTTGATGTTACTGGAAGGTCAAGCACACCAATTAAAAAAAATGAAAAACATCCAATCAGGCTTAATTAATATTTAATGTGTAAGCGTTAAACGAGCGCCGTATTGACGATTATTTATCGGGAAGAACCACGTTCCATGGAAGTAGTTCGGCCACTTTGTTGCTGGACTACTCCGGTAGTATGCTCAAGATATGGCGAAGGTAGTGACCCATGCAGCAATTGAGCTCACCGCTGAAGACTCACGCCAGACCTTCCCCCTTCTCCCGGGATAGCCGCCTGCGGCAGCATGTCATTCGTCATCGCGCTGCCAACCTGACCATTCAGAACCAGCGGCACAACATGCCGCATTTCTTTACGCAACTGGCTGATTTGCTAGCGCGGGACCAGCAGATGATTGGTAGGTGCTTGGCTGTCCGCGTGTCTCCGGGGTCAGACACTGACCTTTACTGACAGCTGGCGGCCCCCATTAAGGTCGGAACCACAGTACTTGGCGGGCTGTGCTGCAGGCGCTGATACTGCCCCAGTACCAGTTCGGCGCTGTTCAGAACATTTAGCATCCAGAACGGGGACATGTCTGCCATGCGCTCGTTACTATAGGGCAGGATCGTCTACCGGGGTGGGGTCAGTCCATCAACGGCTCGGAAGTGTCTAGATTACCCGTGGCGATTCAAGAAGGTTGAATATGATTCCCGACTCATTAATGGAACGCTGCATGATGTTATGCATTACGGGTTGACATTACGATGTGACGGGCCGGGTTAGCTGTATGGAGCCTGTACACAAGTTTGTGTAATTGCCTGATTTTGATATGTTCAATTCAACATCAAAAGCAGGTTACTTTATGGACGAAAAACAGTTGTAGGCTCTGGCTAACGAACTGACCAAAAATCTCAAAACCCCTGACGATCTCAACCAGTTCGATCGCCTGCTGAAAAAAATCAACGTTGAGCGCCGCCTCAACGCCGAAATGCTCCATCACCTCGGCTACGGTAAACATCAGTCTAAACCGGGTGCCAACTCCCGCAACGGCTATTTCACAAAAACCGTTACCACCGGCGATGGCCCGCTGGAACTGCGTACGCCGTGCGATCGTGACGGCTCCTTCGAGCCCCAACTGGTGAAGAAAAACCAGACCCGGATCACCGGGATGGATAACCAAATCCTGTCACTGTACGCCAAAGGGATGACCACCCGTGAGATAGTGGCTGCGTTCAAAGAGTTGTATGACGCGGATGTCTCACCGACGCTGGTAGTCCTTCATGCTCCGGAAGGTCAGACTGATGTTGTCTTCACTGCCATCATCAGCAAGCGTGTTTTTAACGGTAAGATTGACTTTTGGGGAATATTCAGAAATGACAGAATCACAATTATTTTTATTCAAATCAACTTTTTTGCGCTCAGACAAGGGGCAGACTCCTGACCATTACTGAAGTCGCCCGCCACGAGCAATTTCAGGGGGAGCTCCGTTTTCTTGCTCGCACCACCGGTATGCAAATCAAGTTTTAAATTAATACGCGCTTTAGGGATTTCGGACTGAAAGGAAGAATTAGACATGGCTGTCCCTGTTCTATGGAGTGATAGAAACGGTCAATGCCAGTGAAAAATAAATAAGAAAAAATTACCCAGCCAGAACAACTTTCCGGTTCGCGTCATCCGACGTAAATAAAAATCCCGGAACCAAAAAAAGCGGGCGCATTCCATCCACCAGCATGTCGACACTGTATTTTCTGGGTATTTGTCTGAAATGAAAAATTTCGGATAAGGCCCAATGGCTGGAGTTTGGGAACGTTCCCTGCCAGATCGAAAATGAAAAAATGTAACAAAGATTTACATTCCTGGCTTTTAACAAAAAAAATATCATCTTTCTGATTTATAAAAATTTTACACCATAACCCTTCAGGCCCCGCGGGATAAGGATGTACAGAAAATGATCAATTTGGCTTAGGGTGTATATTTGTACAAAATATCACCAGTCACGTGAAATATCTGATTTTGTACTTTTATCAGAAATTGAGAAGCTGGACGTGACTGAGCATGTGAAAAACTGGCGACAGTTTCAGGTTTCCATCATTTCTTATTATTCACGTAAACCGGGCTTATTTATTTTTTTTCAGATTAAAGGAATTGCAACGCCCGGACTTTACGCATATCTCATACCTGTACCAGCGATATGAATATCTCAGCCGCCGGTGCATTAGCGCGACCAGGAACAACACCCGTTCGGTTTACAGAAAGACAGACGTGGACAGTGATGAGCTTTGCTGCGGGTTGAGAACGGTTGTTTTACTGCTCAAGGTTGTAACACGATCCGATTCGACTCCAGCATGACAGCCGACAGTGTATGAGCCGCAAAAACAGCCATACAGGCTGACAAGTCGCCATTCACAAGAAACTCAACCGGCGCAACGAGTTTCCCTCCATCCGAAAATCCGCAGGTCAGTGCCGACTTCCTTACCAGCAGTGCATTCGCATCGCTGTATTCCAGGGCCAGAAGCGTTTCATTGTCCCAGTCCCTGTCACTCACCGCTGCATTGACCCAGCCCCGCGATTTAAGCTGTTCAATTGCGTACGTCAGCCGATACAAATCCGACTGCGCTGACACCGGTCCGGTGCACGAAGACCACAGATATTCCAGACGACTGAATAAGCTGGCGGCAAGGCCTTTGTTACGCCCCAGCGTCAGCAATCCCTCAATATCAGATGCGATTGCACGTGGAAACCGTTTTTGCTTATACGCCACCGTTAACCAGCGCAGTATAAATGCATGCGTGCTGAGTGGCGACAATGCCTGACCATCCTGCTGAGCGGTACGTAAGGCGACAAGGGCGCACCAGGCGAAATGCGCAAGTGCTGTGACGGTTTGTTCCGGGGGTAAGGTATCGTGAGCTTTTTTCATTCAGGGATTATATCGGCGCTGCAGACACCGGGGAAGACCTGGATAACTCCCCCATTAATTAGAGAAGCTATTACTTTCACGGACAAATCATCCCCGTTCTGGCCGTTGCTATTGGCTCTGACATGGCCTTAACATGCACGGTAAGCTGGTTAAAGGGTGTTGCGAAGACTCCCTGAGCGACGCGGTTAATAATGATCTGCGTCATACTCGTTACACCGTCAGTGCAGGCGGTACCGGTCACCTTTTGCCATGCGTCGGCGATGATGGCGTTAAGCCCCGGAGGCGCACTGTCGGTCAGTTGCAGGTTTCGCCCTGTACCCAGCGTATCGAGATTGAGCAGCAGCACCATTTTGCACTCCGGTGCGCTGGCCGTCTCCCATATCCAGCGTAACAGCGTCGGGAGTGAACGATGTCGTGCCTGCTGACGCTGGCGCGAATATTCGCCGGTGCGCTGCCAGACTTCAGAGTGAAAACGCAGAATCAATGACCGGTATTCGCTCATGGCTTCACGATACGGTAGCGCCAGCGTAAAGCTGAATGCCGCCAGTCGCGGGTAATGGTCAACGGCCTGTTGCAGAAATGCACGCGTGCTGACGGCATCCGCGCTGACAGCATCAGACGCCCGTATGTAAGAATGATTCATAATGCAGACTCTCTTTAGGTTAAATCAGGGAGGACACCGCCTCTACGGCGGTATCTGGTTCATAAAGACGGGGAACTATCTGGTACTGCAGCAGTAGTTTCTCTGCCAGTGCGCTTCTTCGATGCTGTAGATACCAGTCAGACACCGGGGACAGTGCTTCACGCCCTGGTAATGGTCGCCGCACCACACGCAGTACCAGGAGAGCACCATTACCGTCGCTTCCAGCCCGTTGATGAGACTGCGCAGCTTTCGGTGCCGGGCTTCGGTTTTCACTTCCGGGTCAAGGTGGGCGCAGGCCATCAGCACATGCCGGGCCACGCTCTGCTGGTCATGTTCAAACCACGGCGGCTCCCCGTATGTCCCCGCATGGAGCACCAGTCGACAGCCGCAGGACGCGCAGCTCCATATCTGCCCCGGCGCACTCACGGCCTCCCCGGCTGTCGCGAAGTGGCCTTCGCGGTCATTGGCCAGATAACATTTCAGCATGCGCATGCCGTCACTTCCTCTATCCGGTTGGTATCAGCACGCACATCACTGTGCTCGCCCGTCCGGCAGGTGAGGCAGTAGCGCTCACCGTGGTAATCACTGCCGCAGCCGTGACAGTGCCAGTCTGCGTAGAAAACCAGGGGACGGGCTTCCGGTACATAAGACTGCAGTTGCCGGATATGGCGGGTCTCCCTCACCCCGGGCTTTACATACGGGCAGTGCTGTCGACCGTTCTCCGAAAGCTTTGCTGCATGATGTTCAAACCACGGACGTTCGGTGTCGTATTCAGGATGGTACTGCAGGGCACTGGCACACAGATGGCAGCTGTAGCGGTCATACGGCGCGGTCTGCGCGGTTATGGCTCCCGTGAGACGGCCGTTGCCGTCCAGAGCCATAAACGATTTTGCATACATAGTGGTACTCTCCTTACCGCCAGACGACACGCAGGCGTCAGCCGTCCCGGTACGGGCAGCGTGGCAGGGTGAATGGCGGTTCAGTTATGCGTTAGCGGGTCGGTACGGTTGGTGGTCGGCACCGGAATACAGAAAGGTTACGGTTGTGCAGGTGCGTCGGTGGGTCTGAAACAAACGGGACAGGGTCTGGCGCCACAGTACTGTCGCCGGCAACGGGGACACGTCCAGCGAACCGGGATGGCCTGTGGCTGAGTGCGGCGTCGTTTTTCCATTCAGATATCCTCCCTGCTCAGACGCCACGGGAATCAGCAATACGCTGCTGCATCCAGGCTTCCACCTCGCTTCTGCGCCAGCGGGAGCTGCGCCCCAGCTTGATGGGTTTCGGAAACAACCCGTCGCCAATCAGTTTGTAAAACCATTTGTCGGTCATCCCGGTAAACGTGGTGATAAAGGTCATGTCGATAAGCGGGTCCTGAGCTGAAAGCAGTGTGTCAAGGCTGGCATTAATATTCGTATTCAACGTGGTCATGGTATTTTTCTCCCTCTGAGGATATGGCTATCGGGAGACGTCCGGTGGTGGTTGAATCATGGGGTTACCGGTTCTCCTCAGAGGATAGGGGAACGTTGTAAAAAATTACCCGGCCCGCACAATCAGGCCTGATGAATCGAGATATGTCTGGCTCAGCCACGGCTGCAACCGAAGTTACGCTCACCGTCACCGGTGATTTTGGTCTCCAGCTTGGCTAAATAGGCCGCCTGCGACAGGGCCTGTTGCAGTTGAGCACCATCGCCACGTGTCAACCATGAGACTGGACTCGCCGGGAAACGAGCCAGAACGGCATGCGCCTGTGCATCCACCTTCAGGGCGCTGCACCACGCTTGTTTAATCATACCTGCAAGCGAATCCGGGTCTTTGTAATCTCCCGGTCCGCACCACGTATCGCGGTTCAGCAACAGCACCGCGTGGTAATGCTTCTTCCCTTTGATTTCACCAAACTCCCGCGCCCAGATAAAACGCAGCGTGGTCGGCCAGACGCGTTTGCCCTCGCGACGTTGACGCGTCTGAAGGGCATCAATCCGGGCTTTCAGGGAATCGGTGAAGCGGGAGATAACAGCAGCATCGGTGGCCGCTGGCGTATCCGGCAGACGGAGGTCAACACGCAGGGCCAGTAAGCGGGTGTAAGCGTTAAGAGCGCAACTGAAGGTATCAGCGATGCGTTGCTGCCAGTAAGGGTCGTATGTGTAACTCATTAAAATGGACTCCGGTGGGTTATCGTTCATAACCATTACCGGTGCTGTTAAAAAAAACTTATTGCCTTCAGCGAGTCCGCCAGTCGATCCCTCAGAGACGGCTGGCTTCAGTAAAATATCGTGGCTGGCAGAATGATTGCGTAAAGGGTAATCGCCTCTCAGAAATCGGTTCTAATGCCGGGTGACCCGAAGGCTGCGAAAAAACAGTCTTCCCGTTAGACGATGGCGGGTACGCTTGACATAAGCGGCGTCAACGAGTTCATCGGGTGGCAAATCACGGGTGATATTACAAATCGTCGCCAGTGCTGTATCGGAGAGTTTAAAACTCCGTGACAAGGCGTAGTAATCCCCGGTTTTTTGGTTACTGATGTTATCGAATAACGCTCTGAAGAAATCCGTCTGTGAAGGTCTGCGGGCGTTGATAATTGCCTCTGTCGCTTCATCCCTGAATGTTACCTCCACCTCTTCCATCCCCAGTGAGCGAATGATCCCGGCAATGTCAGGCCAGTAGCGAAGATCGAAACTGTTAAGTCGCTGCAATTCTGGCTTACAGAAGCAGCTGAAGATTGCGATGCCCTTGTATTGACCTGGACCCAAAATAGGTTGTGGTTACCCTGAAAAGCAAATATTACCCCAGAGGGATGTATATACCCGGGGCAAGAGCCCCTGTACCAGTCCCTCATTGCTGTCATGATATTATTACCCCGTTCAATAAGCCCGATAAATAATCGTTATCGGGACTACTGCTAAAACGCCCTGTAACGCATCAGGAGCGCCATATTCATACTAACCACAGATTTCCACTATCGTGTTATTCAATGCGCTTATGCAGGCTCACAGGAAGCTATGGCGGTATAAGACACTACAGCGCTCAATTACTTATTAAATAGCTTGCGGTGATTACCAGGATAATCACCCTATTCCACGTCACCTCAATCGGGTTATTCTGTTTACGATACAATCATGACTATTATCACCAACACGGATAATGCCCCGTTTACAGTCGTTACCAATGGCCTTGTTTACACATATCAAAAAACTTTCAGGGATAACGGGTCACCGTAGTATCTGTAACTGACAGGTATTGTAAGCGTCAATATCAGGCAGACAGAGCAATACCGACAGGCTTACTACAGGTTAGTTCACTGACTGAGCATTTAACGCTCATCACTAATACGCAGACCAGTAATAAACCATTGATACTCACCTGCTGATTTTCAGGCATGACCATTCACCCAAAACGTTACTGTTAACCAGTAACCACCCTGTCGTTATGATTATTAGATTACTGATGTTAATCATCTTCACTTTTATCCTGACGAGGACTAGTCAATGGTAATATCGACTCAATTCAATTCTGTTTTCTTAATGATAGATTTTTAATGAGTGCTAAACATTCAGGTTGTGACTACATTGAATGGTGTATTTCTTACCTGATGGCAATGATTGCTCAATGGATACCATCCAATAGTACTATCCCCTTAGTGAATACCTTCAGATAATAATACCTCCCAGGCATAACCCACTTACTGATAACACATCATCGATTACTGTTACAAATGATAAGACCCCTTCTTTAATATATTAATACCAATCCAACACGCCAGGCATAACAATAGCTATGAAGATAACCACGCCAGACAGCACTTACCTACAACAAACGCCTGCATCAGTTACTCTGGAATTATCTTTTTTCAATAACATGAAAATAGACACCACGTCATATCAAATAACCTCAATCAAATTAACCCCGTATCATCACTGCCCGCAGAAGCCCTCAATCCTGATTATGAGCAACAAAATGGAAATACCTCATGGCAGCCCGACCTGATACCAGAAATGCCCCCTGAAGCGAACCAGGCACCATGATGGGGATGAAAACGAAAGCATGCAGGAGAACAAGATAACCTATTGAGACGATACTCATCCAGTAAACAGAGAAGCATCTGAGAGATAAACAAAGAAAATGACAACTTTAAAACCATGGTAAAACCTTGTCAAAACCAGTATAAATCAACAATAAAACCTCACGATGACTACCAGATGTGTTTTTAAGTGACGATAAAACCATCATCGTGATACTGTGTAGCTACAACAATCACCACCATAACCACTACTATGTAGTTTACGATTACAGGTATCCACAATGGTTGTACATTACGACAATGGCAGACAACATCTTATAAAAACCCGTGACCTGAGAGTCTGTGCTTTTTATGCCGGGTGGCTGGGTGTTAATAAAATAATTAACACCCGTGACATTCCTCACCAGGATGCAGAAAGTTGTCGACAGGCACTCAACAAACTGATTAATCAGTTCATACCGAATGCAGAACAGCGGGCAAGACTTTTTTCTGATATGGAAACAGCCCGTGATGAAAACATCCTTCCGCTGGAAAGTTTTGACTGGCTAGAACAGGATGAACGGGCAACATTCTGGTTATGGGCGTATATTTGCAAGGCCGGAGACTACGAACTTGGTATTGACAAACCAGCAAATGCAGAGTTCGGAAAGAACTGGTATCAGCGAATGAATCTGAGTGTATCTCCGACAAGCCACCAGGAAAGAATTAATATTATCATCTCTTTTTTCGACAACATTATTATTCCGACCCCACCGGTAAATCATCTCAAGCGCCAGGTCATGGACAGGCTGAAAGACCAGTGGAAAAATATTTACAGCAAACCAGCTCCGCTGAAATGGTTACCTAATGAAGAAGACGCGGTACTGTGGGCATGGAACAGCCTCAAATCGCTTCAGGAAGAAAGAAATGCGCCCACTATCGGGCTCTCATTAAATATTTCAACGCCAGGAATGAGTACCTGGTTTACCCCCCTGAGTCATTCTGAACGCAATTTAGCCCTGCGCACGGCGATCGACTTATGGGACGATGCACCGGATACAAAGCGTTTATTCCTTCTGAACCTGAATAAAGCCTGGAACCAGCAAAAATTACGTCAGTCCCGTACCGATAAAAAAGCACTCAATACGTACCTGAAGAACGAAACAAAAACTCGACTGGACTTTATGGCAGAACGTAGCGGAGTTCGCATCAGTGATATGCTGGAAATGCTGATTAATGACCATTACCGAAAAACCTGTGGTGGTGAGTGAGGGCTTTGCGCTAAAAACAAGGTGAGCGGAGGCAGTAATACAGACCAGAAATGACATTCAAAATAATTTCAGACCTATATTACCGGTGTGAGAACGGCAGCAGAAGTGCTGCCGTTTTGTTATTTCACTCACGGAGGTTAATGTGTCCAGTAAGAACAAACGGGGTCCCGATACCCTGTTACCGTCGTTATTCCTTCTCCCGGGTCAACTGTCCCACAAAATACCCGTGCGTATGCTTCTCGCGCTAAGTCACAGCTATGCTTTCTGTTCCGGTACCCAGGTCTCTCTGATACACGGTCCGCCAGCTCATGAAGGCGGCTATTTATTGCCAGTAATAAGGGAGAAAGAAATGCATTGTCCGAATTGCGGTTCGCAAAACATACGACTGCGCCATGTGGGTAAAAAGACGGGTGGGGTCATTGGCGCAACAGCCGGAGGCATTGCCGGGCTTGAAGGAGCCTCCACCGGTGCGCTGATAGGTTCAGTCATTCCGGTTGTCGGTACGATAGCCGGAGGCCTCATTGGTTTTCTGTCCGGCGCCTGTGCTGGTGCGGTGGCAGGCTCTCTGGCCGGAGAACAACTGGACGGTACCGTCTTTGATGAATACGGCTGCACGCAGTGCGAGCATATCTTCAGTGCACCGTAACGTTAATAAGGGTCAGCCCATCCTGCACAAAGCCTGAGCCGCTGACCGTACTCGCTACGGCACGACTGATGACAGGGCGTGTCAGCATGCTGTCGTCATTTCAGCTACCTGGCACTAACCCTTTGTTAATTCTCCTGTTTACTGAAAGATGAATTTTACTTTTTCTTTTCCGCCATTACGGGGGATGGACATAACGTGTCCCTCCCCGCCCGCATAATAACCGCATGAAATATCAACCTATTTATCGCACACGGAGCGTCCATGCAACGACCCGATGAAGAGGCCCGCTACGACCGGCTGGCCGTCAGATTGTCGGTCATTATCAGCCGGTTAATGGCCGGAGAAACGCTGACCCTTCAGACACTGTCCGGTGAGTTTGGTGTATCGATACGCACCCTGCGTCGTGACTTACATCAACGGCTGGTCCACCTCGACATTATCGGGGAGAACGGCACGTATCGGCTCAGTGAGAGCGCCACGCGTGATCACTCTCCGGGGGCCGTTTCCTTTGCCCGCAGTACCGGTATCGCACGCATTATCCCGTCGCAGAACCGGCAACTGATGCACCTGCTGATGAATGAAACGGGCACCTCACCCTGCTTTATCTGGCACGACTTACCGCCAGCATGGACACAGGCTGACAGTTTTCATCGTCTGGCCGAAGCCATTTGTCATCACCGGGTGGTCAGTCTGCTGGTCGGCGGTGTCCGTCACGATGAGCAGGAGCCTTACCGCCTGATTTACCGGCATCAGCACTGGTATCTGGTCGTCTGTTGCCGGGGGAGCCTTCGGGTGTTCCGGCTGGAAGACATTATCTCGGCCTCACTCTCAGAGCAAACCTTCCGTCGCCGGAGCGAAATCAGTTCGCTCATTACTGAAGAGGGATTTATCAGCGCACTGCCCCACTTTCGCTTTATCAGTGATGTCATTCACACCTTCAGGGAACAACACCCTGAACATCCATCCAGACCCAAAGGAGTCAAATCGTGAAACCTGTCGAAGGCCCTCTGCTGCTCTTCACCCTGATGTTGTCTGCCGTAACCCTGAGCGGCTGTGGCGACAAAAATGAACGCGAGTTTATCCGGGGATGCAAATCAGGCGGCGGTACTACCGCCGTCTGCGGATGTATCCGGGATGACCTCAAAACGAAATATACGCACGGGGAGCTGGAGAAAATGAACCAGCAATACGGTTATGTCCCCCCGCGCTTCATGGACAACATGCTGAGCGCTGCTCAGCAGTGCAGAAAATAAGGAAATCTGAACATGGCGCTTGTCATTAAATATTTCGCGATTGCCTTCGCCATCGCGCTTGTGGTCGTGCTGTTTAACGTGTTCGGGAGTACCGGCGAGATACGCAGTTTTGGTCAGGGAATGGAATATCTGTTCTGGATGACGCTTGGGCCCGGAGCCGGTATGACGGTCGGTGCTGCTCTTCGACAATGGCTGATGCCGGATGCGGTATACACCCGCGAAGGAATGACCGGATTACTCAAGGCCCGTCTGTTCTGGCTTGTGGGCCCACAGTATATCGGCTGGCTGGCCGGACTTATCGTCGTGGGTAAACAACTCATGTAACACGGCTGCCCCCCAACAACATTTTTGACTGAGAAGGAAAAATACCATGCGATTCATGCACGCCATCCTGTCAGCAGGATTACTGACCTTTGCCATCACGGCACAGGCGGTCCCCAATATGTGGAGCAGTGGCTTCGGTATGGGCGTCACCGAGTACATCATCACCAGCCCGGAAAACGTGATGATGAACCTGAACTGCACCGGCAACCCTGACGACCAGAATATCCTGCAGCATCACGTCATGCTCACCCTGCCTGACGGCAGCGGTGCCGATTCACAGGATGAGAAAACCGCCATCACCGTCGTCACGGATGACCAGACGTTCCCCCTGCCGTCCTCTCTGGGCTGGCGTAACGGCGACAACGCCTGGCTGTCGTTCATTGATGCCATCAGAAAAGCAACGTCGTTTGAGATTTACGTCAACGACAAACAGGTGGGGCACTTTACCCCTTCGGCTGGAAACGTTCACAAGGTTCTGGCTGATATGCCCGAATGCACGACACTGACCGCCGGGTAACCCGGCGCATCCCCGGTTTACAGCAAAATCAATCAAGGACAATACGATATGACCGACATTTCGACACTCAGCCAGCGACTGACGACGCCAACCCTGCATTTTGTTCTACTCACCGTCGCCACCTGCGGCATCTGGCCGTTACTGTGGCTGTACCGAAAACAGCAGATTATCAGCGACACCACCGGATATCCGGTTTGCGGCAATCTGTTTATCATCTGGCTCGCCGTCTGTTTTGGGCTCGGACGACAGTTCGGCGTGATGGCCTCACCGGACCTGGCGGGCTACTACACGGGCAGCGATACACTGTTGGCCTTAAGCGGCATTCTGTCGCTCACCTGCGGCGTGATGTACATCGTCTGGGCCTTTAAGGCCAGAGCAGCACTGCGACACTATGCGCTGAACACCTTCCGGTTTGACCTGAAGATGAATGCGTTTTATACCGTGGTGCTCAACGTCTTCTACATTACATACTGCATCAACGATATGCCGCAGGCACTGGCGAAGCACCGCATTATTCATGGTCAGGCCCCTGTGCCGCCGGAGTCTCCGTCACCGCAGTAACGCAGCTCTCCTCTTATTATCCGGCCGGGGCATTCCTGTGTGCCCCAGATTCATCCGGATCCCCCCTCTGAGATTTGACCCAATGACATTACTGAAAATCGTGCTCAACACCCTGCGTCAGGTGCTGACGTGGTGCGCCAGCAGCCGGGCGCAGCAGTTTGTGGAAGACCACTTCCGCGAAGAAGGCTATGACGAAGACAGTATTTACATCGCCAGACAGGCGGCAACCCTGCTCGCAGGTGCCTTAATCACAGCGCTCATGGAACAGATACTGCAGCTTATTGCCACACACTTAACCCACTGATGCCCTGCTCACTGAGCGGGGCATTTTGTTTTATGCCATTCATCAGGAACTGAATATGCAAGTCACTGACGATACGTCGTTACCGCCAGGGCAATTCACCCGCCGACAGGCTGAAGCCGTGGTCACGCTTTACCACAACGTCACTATAGAAGATGACCAGGGTACGCACTTTCGGCTGGTTATTCGCGACAGCGAGGGGACGTTAATCTGGCGGGCCTGGAATTTTGAAGCCAGTGCCGGGGAATGGCTTAACCGCTATCTGCTCAGCCACGGGATCCCCAAACACTGACACACCACAGCTTAACCCAATAGCGACCACACAAAAAAGCCATGCTCCCACAGGAGCATGGCTGTTTTGTTTATGCCGTTAAATCAACAATAAGGAATTTACCATGAGACTAGCCAGCCGCTTTGGACGGACAAACCAGATCCGTCGCGATCGTCCGTTAACCCGCGAAGAACTGATGCAGGTCGTTCCCAGCGTATTCAGTGCAGATCGCCACGGTTCCAGGAGCGAAAAATACGCTTACATACCCACCATTACTCTGCTCGAAAATCTTCAACGCGAAGGCTTTGAACCCTTCTTCGCCTGCCAGTCACGCGTACGCGACCCTGACCGCCGGGAGCACACCAAACATCTGCTGCGCCTGCGTCGTACCGGTCAGATAACCGGCCAGCAGGTTCCCGAAATCATTTTGCTTAACTCGCACGATGGTAGCAGCTCATACCAGATGCTGCCGGGGCTGTTCAGAGCCATCTGCACCAACGGGCTCGTCTGCGGACAGTCGTTCGGTGAAATTCGTGTACCGCATCGTGGCGATGTGGCCGGGAAAGTGATTGAGGGGGCTTATGAAGTGCTCGGTGTCTTTGATCGGGTGGAAGAAAAGCGCGAGGCCATGCAGTCACTTCGACTACCAGCACCCGCGCAACATGCCCTGGCGAACGCCGCACTGACATACCGCTTTGGTGAAGAATATCAGCCGGTGACCGCAGCGCAGATACTGACACCGCGACGGTATGAGGACCATCAGGACGACCTGTGGACCGTTTATAACCGCATTCAGGAATCGTTGCTGAAAGGCGGGCTGAGCGGACGCACCGCACAGGGTAAACGTACCCACACTCGTGCGGTTAACGGTATCGACGGGGATATCAAACTCAACCGCGCGCTCTGGGTGATGGCCGAAGAACTGCAGCAGGCACTGAGCTGATGCAGCACATTCCTGCAAATACCCGTCTGACGGCTGTCTGGCCCGTTTCCCTGCAAAACCAGTCCGGCTGCCGTTCCATCTCCGACGATGACCTCTGCGCCTGGTGCAGACATCTTTGCTACCGTCCCGGCGAGCTCAGCCTGTGCCGACTGTCTGTATCTGACAGCATCTGGCCCTCACGGTGCGATGAAGATGGCTATGCGCAGTCCTGCCCGTCACTCCTGCTGAACCAGCATCCCCAACCCGATAAATAAACAAGGAAAAACTAACATGACCGACATTATTAACCTTCACGATACCCTTCCGTTACCGCCACAACCTGCCGGTTCTGCGCCAGCGCTGACCGCCACCCTCGTACAGGACGAGCAGCGCATCGGCTTTTGGCCGCAGTACTTCGGCAGCATACCGCAGTGGATAATCCTTGAGCCGACGGTCTTCGCGTGGATGGACCGTTTCTGCGCCGACTACAACGGCGGTATCTGGAATTTTTATACGCTCAGCAACGGTGGTGCGTTTATGGCCCCGGAAGCGGAGAACAATGAACCGTGGTCGCTGTTCAACACTATGAACGGCAACGGCGGTGAACTCAGTGCCGACGCTGCGGGGATTGCCGTCTGTCTGATGACTTACAGCCACCATGCCATGCGCACCGAATGCGATGCCATGACGGAGCACTACTACCGCCTGCGGGATTACGCGCTCAGTCACCCGGAATGCAGCGCCATCATGCACATCATCGACTGAGCATCCCGCCATGTCGTATGAACTGTCTCACCTGAATACCCTGTGGGATGCGCTGGGGAAAATAACGGTCAGGGATGAGGACGGAGACGTTGTGACCGACGAACTCTTCCTGCATTTTCTGACGGGCACCTCTCTCTTCCCTATCTGGTCATGGTTTGAATCCCAGCACGACGAGTTCGTCGTTGCCGTGAAACTGTACAACACATCAATCCCGGACGGGTCAACATAAAGGAAAAGCCAATGAATATAACCCCTTGCCCCCCCGACAGCGGGGGAATATCTCCCGCCGCACAGCGCACTATCCGACGTGCGCTGACCCTGCTGGAACGCCAGTTACGCGAGCCCGGCGCCTCCTTTACCTCCACCACCGCCGTTCGTGACTGGCTGCGTCTGCAACTCGCCTCACTGGAGCGTGAAGTATTCACTGTACTCTTCCTCGATAACCAGCATCGTCTGATAGCCCACGAAACGCTCTTCACCGGCACCATCAATCATACGCAGGTCCATCCCCGCGAGGTGGTTAAGGCCGGTCTGAAGCATAACTGTGCCGCTGTCATTGTGGCGCATTGCCACCCGTCAGGCCTTGCCGAACCCAGCAATGCAGATCGTCAGGTCACTACGCGTATTCAGCAGGCGCTGGAGCTGGTTGATATCCGACTGCTTGATCACCTGGTGGTGGGCGGCATGGAGATCGTCTCGTTTGCTGAGAGAGGGTGGCTTTAAGGAGAGAATAACGATGAAAATCATCAGCAAACGCCAGGCGATGGCGATATACCGCCAGCATCCGCAGTCCCGGTTGTTTCGCTTCTGTGCCGGCAAATACACATGGTCCGGCAGCATCTGCCACTACGCAGGTCGGGAAGTGCAGGATATCAGCGGCGTGCTCGCCGTCTTCGCAGAACACCGTCAGGACCGCAACGGCCCGTACGTCGTATTACGCAGCGTTACGCTGAATTAATTCACGTTTAAGGAAGGCTAAAATTGTCGAATACAATACCGCCTGTAAACCACGATATCGCCGCCCCTTGGTGGGGGCTTAAACGCGATATCACCCCCTGTTTTGGCGCACGTCTGGTGCAGGAGGGCAACCGGCTGCATTACCTGAACGACCGCGCCAGCATCACCGGCACCTTCAGCGACGCGGATTTACGCCATCTCGACCAGGCATTCCCGCTACTGCTGAAGCAACTGGAGCTGATGCTGCTTTCCGGTGAGCTGAATCCCCGTCATCAGCACTGCGTCACGCTGTATGCAAAAGGGCTGATATGCGAGGCCGACAGCCTCGGCTCGCACGGGTACGTCTATCTCGCAATTTACCCGACACCTGCAACAACAGAATAAACCTCCCGGCAGTTTTCCTTCGTTTAACTCACCAGTAAAGGTTTCCATTATGCAAACACAACCTGTTCCTCCGAAACGGGAGGTTTCGCCACGCCCGTCACCCGTGGCGATCTGGCAGCGCCTCCTGAGTCACCTGCTGGACCGTCACTACGGTCTGACGCTCAACGACACGCCATTTGGCAAAGATGGTGTGATCCAAGAGCATATCGATGCCGGTATCTCACTGTGCGACGCGGTGAATTTCATCGTGGAGAAATACGACCTGGTACGCACTGATCGTCGCGGTTTTAACGCGGAAACTCAGTCGCCGCTTCTCACCAGTATCGATATTCTCCGCGCCCGCAAAGCCACCGGGCTGATGACCCGTCATAGCTACAGGGCCGTTACCGACATCACCACCGGCAAATACCGTGAGGTGCAACCATGAAGCTGTCCCTGACGGTGGAAGCCGATGCCATCAACGTACTGGCCCTCAACATGGGCCGGATCGTCGTAGACATTGACGGTATTGAACTGACCGACCTGATCAATGTGGTGAACCAGAACGGTTATTCGCTTCTCGTTGCTGACGAACCGGGGAAATTGATTGTTGAAGATCCAATTCCGCCCGTTGCCCGCCTGAACGGCATTCAGTGCAGCACTGCACATATCACGGCGGAAGACAATGCTCTGCTGTTTACCCTTTCACACCAGCATGAAGACTTTGGCGAGTCTGAATGGATTAGTTATACCGGCTCGGGTTATCTGCTCCACCTGGGCGCGTGGTCGTTTCCGGTCTTACGCCTCAAACGCCTCGGTCTGTCAAAAGCCTGCCGTCGGTTATTAGTGACGCTTATGCGTCGCTACGCCGCTGGCATTGTTCATCTGGATGCCTTTGGCGAAGTGCTACCAAGTTTTACAACCTTTGACTGGTAACCCCACCTCAATCACCACAAGGTTTTTACATGCCGGAATTAACCACCGAAGTGGCTCTCAACATTCTGATTGGCTGGCTGCAGGACAACATCAGTTGCAACACCGGCATTATTTTCGACAACGACGAAGACAAGACGGATTCAGCAGTGCTGTTGCCCTGGATTGAGCAGGCGCGAAACGATGTTCGTAATCTCCGCCATCTTCAGCTTCTGCAACAGACCAGAACCTGTTAGCCACCGAACCATACTCACCACACACCTATAAGCCCCAGCCCTTACCGGCTGGCGCTTTGCTTTATATAAAGGAAATTAAAATGTCAGATCTTACCCTCACCGAACCTGAAGTGTTAACCGGCCATACCGATGTGATTTGTTCTACCAGTATTGAGCGCATCATCACCGGACGTAATTTCGCGATTGCACAGATTGAAACGCTGATACAACAACTTGACGATATCTCGACGCTGACCCGCAGCATCGGCGGTGGTAAAGCGAATGAATAGGGAATGCGGCAATACAGCTACGACTGCTGGCTGATGGAGGATACTGATACGGCCATGAAAGCCATTACTCGCAATATCGATCGTGGTATATGGCGGGATCTGATGCAACGCTCGGGAATGCTGGCGCTCATGGACGCACAGGTCCGCGACGAGTGGTACAACAGCCTGGAGAAAGACGATATTCCGGCTATCAGTGAAGAGAATATTCTCAACACATTCGAACAACTGCATCTGAATAAAGGTGAGGTGTTTGAACGAGGTGTGATTAACGTGTTTAAAGGTCTGAGCTGGAATTTTAAGACAAACAGCCCCTGTAGGTTTGGCGGGAAAATCATCGTGACGGGGCTTGTCAAATATGACCGGTGGGGATTTGGTCTGAACTGGGGCTGGCAGCGTGACCGGTTAACGGACCTTGAGCGCATGCTGATGCTGCTGGATGGGAAGGCCATCCCCGACAATCGCGCCGACGTCACGCGCCGGTTAAGCGACCATATCCATGAGAACAGGCATAGCACCCGTTATGAGGATGAGATGTCTGTGATTAAGTATTTTCAGAAGGGAACTGTCCATATCACGTTCAGGCGATCGGAGCTGGTCGATAAGCTGAACGACATTATCGCGAAACACTATCCAGGGGCGTTGCCCACTAAACAGTAAGGAACCAAATTATGGTATCATTTTCAAACATGGATGGTGCTCACTGCGATTCCGTAGTAGATCACTATACCTTGCCATCAAATAGTATTCAGATGGATGTAAAAGTTCCTGTTCAACCATCAAATTTTGACCCTTTGCAGAAGGGGGCCTTAATGGGGGCCTCAACGTTTATGGAACAAGATAAAAACCATTCTAATCAATGCAATTACAAAACAAAATCCATTCCGAGTCCGGGCACCACTATTTAGAGAACCCAGCCTATGGCTGGGTTTTTGCTTTTCTGCTTTCAGCTAAACATCGTCCTTCCAAGCTGATGCCCCGCTTCCAGATGAGCTTCCGCCGTTTCCAGTTCCGGTAACAACATCATCTGAGAACTCACTACCGTAGCTCCACAATAGTCAAAAATCCCATGGGAGATTTGTGCATTAAACGCTTCCGTGAACCCATGCTTATCATACGTTTTCTGATTCGCTGCGCCTAAGGCAACCAGATGCACCCGCAGGTGGCCCAGCTTCTTCACTACGTTACCATCGGCGGTCTCCTCATAAGCCCAGCCGTTTGAGAACACGCGATCGATCCATCCTTTTAGCAGACCTGGCATCGACCACCAATAAATAGGGAAAACCAGCACCAGCGCGTCGGCGTTGTCGATCCGGGCCTGTTCAGCAATCACATCTGCCGGCGTGGCGTCGGTTTGCAGGAAAGCTGCGATATCCGGCGCAGCAAAAACCGGGTTAAAACCTTCCTGAGTTAAATCAGCGAGTTCAGCAGTATTATGCGGGTTAGATTCAGCGATCCCTTGCGCAATCGCCGTGGCGACGCTATGCGTCAAAGAAGTGTTAAGGGGGTGAGAAACCACAATTAATGCATGCATGACGGAGACTCCAGTTGCCATATGACGATATCGGACGTAATCTTATATACTAACAGTAACCTACTAATGGTAAGTTACCTTTGGTATATAAGCTTGTCAACGGGAGAATGCTCTATGTCTGAACCACTCGTACGGCAGCGTTTATCGCGAGAAGAACGGCACAAGCAGTTGGTTGATGTCGCCTGGCATATTATTCGTGAAGAAGGAACCGATGCCCTGACGTTGGGCTACCTGGCGACACAGGCGGGCGTCACCAAACCGGTGGTTTACGATCATTTTGACAGCCGTTCGGGACTTTTCGCCACACTTTATACCGAGTACGACCAACGCCAGACGGCGAAGATGGATGAGATATTACGCAACACTGAGCCTGATGCAGAAAAAATGGCCTCAGCGATCGCCGACGCTTACATCGAGTGCGTGCTACATCAGGGACGGGAAATGCCGAGCGTGATGGCCGCGCTGGCCGGGACGCCTGAGCTGGAGAAGATCAAACAAGAGTGCATCACCGCATTTACCGCAAAATGCCGGCAATACTTTTCACCGCTTTGTGGAAGCGATAATCTCAGCGAGGCCGCCATTCTTGCCATGCTCGGCTCCGCTGACGGGCTAGCGACCGCGGTAGTGAACGGCGTCATCACAGAACAACAGGCTAAAGATGAGCTATTTCAGGTGATTATGTCGATGTTGCAGCGCTGCTGCCGTGCATGAGGAGCACTGCCAAGTGGCGGCTTACGCCTTACACGGCCTACAAAACTAACAAGCGCCAGCCACCGGGCGGCGGGCGCTTTAATTATCAGCCGCCTGCTTTCTTAATCGCCGCATCCAGCGAGGCTTTATCCGCCAGTCCTGGGAACACGGTAATCGTCGCTTCCGTGGCACCCGTTGTTGGCATCACGATAACCCCGGGCGTGCCGCTCAGGCCGATTTCCTGCGCCAGTTGATTCGTGCCATCCAGCACCGCTCCAACATCCGTCGCTTTCTTCGCGTCGAAATTCACTTTCTTCGCCTGCTGCTGGATGTCGGCGGCCGTCAGCTTGCCTTCGTTATGCCCGGTGGAATAAATCCCATTGTGGTAGGTCAAATAGGCTTCTGCGCCCTTCTGCTGATAAATCTGCAGACCGGTTTTCGCCGCTTCCAGAGAGGTTTCCCAACGGCTGCCAAAAATAGGCCACTCTTTGAAAGCGAAGCGAGTCTGCGGGTTCTCTTTGATCACCTGCTCCATGACCGGCGCCAGGCGACTGCAGTAAACACATTGATAATCAAAGAACTCAATGACCGTCACTTTGCCCTCTTTCGGGCCATAGGTCGGCGTATTTTTATCCTGAGTCAGCGCGACAGCGTTCTTCAGTACTGCCTGAGTCGCCGCGCTGGCCTGCTGCTGCTCCTGAATCTGTTGCAGCTTCTGGCTGGCCTGCAATAGCACTTCAGGATGCGCAACTAAATAATCGGCAGCAATTTTGCCAATACGGGCTTCCTGTTCGGGCGTAAACGTCGCCGCAGGCGCATCAGCGGCGGTCGCCATCACCGGAAGCAGAGCGGCGCCAATAAAGGCGAGTGTCAGTAAATTCTTATGGCCGGGCATGTGGGTAGTCCTTGCGATAGGTAAACGGCAGGTGTGTCTTTACCCACAAAATATCATCCTTTGCCGGCGAATCATCACCAGACAGGGCAATGATTGGTAACTATATTTTTCAATAACCATATACGTGCCGGCTTTCCGCCCGGTGGTCAACGCGACCGAACGGGAGTACGCTTCGCCCCCTGCTTTTCCCTGTGGGATCCTTTTTTAGTTAGATGAGTTGGGTATGAACGAGTTTTTCAGTCAGTGGGACGTGGCGGTTATTCTGCTGCAAATTATTGCTATCGATCTGTTATTGGGCGGCGACAACGCGGTGGTGATCGCGATGGCCTGTCGTAAGCTGCCGCCACATCAGCGAACCAAAGCCATTATTATCGGCACCTTCGGCGCGATAGTGGCGCGCGTGCTGCTGCTGGCAGTGGCTATCTATTTGCTCTCGTTACCGTGGTTAAAAGTAGTCGGTGCGCTGATGCTGCTGTGGATTGGCATCAAGCTGGTCACGAATCAGGAAGAAGAGAGCGAAGTCAGCAGCTCCAGCAGCCTGTGGCGCACCGCGGTCACCATTACCGTCGCCGATGTGATTATGTCGCTGGATAACGTACTGGCGGTTGCCGCCGCCGGGAAAGGCCACCTGGTGCTGGTCGCATTGGGCGTGCTGATCAGCATCCCGATTATCGTCGCAGGCAGTAAACTGGTCCTGGCGATCCTTAACCGCTTCCCGTCCGTGGTGATGCTGGGCGGCGCGCTGATTGGCTGGATTGCCGGTTCGATGATGGTGACCGACGTGACTATCGTGCATCTGTTCCCCAACGCACCCGCGGCTCTCCCTTTGATTGGCGGTGCCATCGGCGCAGCTCTGGTACTGCTGGAAGGACTACGCAGAAACCGCAGGCCCTCCGCCGAATAGCGTCCGCTCCGACGCCGTCAATCCCGACGGCGTCAAGTTTGCGCCACTTTTCCCTCCCATCCGCGCTCATTTGCCCTACGCTTATTAAAGACACCTGATCCAGGGATCTGTAACCGTACTATTGCGCATAAATGAGATAACATCATGGAATTAAAGGATTATTATGCCATTTTAGGGGTTCAGCCAACGGACGATCTGAAAACCATCAAGACCGCCTATCGCCGTCTGGCACGCAAATATCACCCCGATGTCAGCAAAGAAACCGAGGCCGAAGCTAAATTCAAAGATCTCGCCGAAGCCTGGGAAGTCCTCAAAGATGACCAGCGCCGCGCCGAGTATGACCAGCTCTGGCAGCACCGCAACGATCCGCAGTTTGGTCGTCAACATCAGCAGTCCCATGAACAAAGCTACAGTCAGCAGGACTTTGACGATATTTTCTCTTCGATGTTTGGCCAGCAGGCACACCAAAGCCGCCGCCAGCACGGTGTCCGCGGCCACGATTTAGAGATAGAAGTTGCGGTATTCCTTGAAGAGACGTTGGCCGAGCAGACGCGCACCATCAGCTATAAACTGCCGGTTTATAACATCTTTGGCATGGTCGAGAGCGAAACGCCGAAAACGCTGAATGTGAAAATTCCTTCGGGCGTCGTTGATGGCCAGCGCATCCGCCTGAAAGGCCAGGGCACCCCCGGCGAAAATGGTGGCCCGAACGGCGACCTGTGGCTGGTGATTCATATCGCCCCGCACCCGCTGTTTGATATCGTCGGCCACAACCTTGAAATCGTCCTGCCGCTGGCGCCGTGGGAAGCCGCATTAGGTACCAAAGTCACCATTCCAACGCTGAAAGAGAGCATTCTGCTAACCATTCCACCGGGCAGTCAGGCCGGGCAGCGCCTGCGCGTGAAAGGCAAAGGGCTGGTCAGCAAAACCACCACCGGCGATCTGTATGCGGTGATTAAAATCGTTATGCCGCCAAAACCAGATGAGAAGAGCCGCGAACTCTGGCAGCAACTGGCCGATGCGCAATCCAGCTTCGAGCCACGCAAGACATGGGGGAAAGCCTGATGGCTAAGATAACAGTGACGTTCACGATTACCGAGTTTTGTCTCCACACCGGCGTTTCCGAAGAGGAGCTAAACGAAATTGTCGGTCTTGGCATGATTGAACCGCGCCAGCCACAGCGGGAAAACTGGCTGTTTGATGATAGCGCGGTGACGCTCGTTCACCGCGCCGTGCGCCTGCGCCAGGAGCTGGAGCTGGATTGGCCGGGTATCGCCGTGGCGCTGACGCTGCTGGATGAAAACGCGCGCCTGAGCCGCGAGAATCAAATTCTTCAGCATCGACTGGCGCGCTTTCTGACGCATAGTTAAGCCTGTCCGCAGACGGCGGTAAACCCGTAGCCCGGGCAGGCGCCTGGCGCCGCCCCCGGGAGCATAGCGCAGGATGGCATACTTTCCCGGAGGCGATGCTGCGCATCTGTCCGGGCTACCGGTCCGCAAACGACGGTGAACCTGTTGCGCAGCGCAAACCGGGAGAAAAACGCAAAGCCGCCATCCGGCACAAATACCGCACAATATCTTATTAACCCTGCACCCACTTCGGCAGCCAGTCGCCATGGCTGTCGATCAGATCATCCACCAGCGCATAGATCTCTTCAATACCCAGCACCGCCGCCGTATGCGGGTCCATCATGGTCGCATAATAGACGTAATCGCGGTTCTCCGTGAGGATCGCCTCGGTCAGCAGAGTCTGTACGTTGATGTTGGTTTGCATCATGGCCGCCAGATGGGCAGGCAACTTGCCCGCTTTGGTCGGCTGAATGCCGTTAGAGTCCACCAGACAAGCCACTTCCACGCAGCATCCCTGCGGCAGGTTATCTATCAGGCCATCGTTACGCACGTTGCCGTAAATCACGCTCGGCTCGCCGGTCCAGATGGCATTCATAATGGTGCTGGCGTATTCGCGTGAGGGTTTAACCTCAATACGCTCGCTGGTTTTATACAGCTCCAGCTCTTTGTGCCAGTTTGCCACCTGCTCTACACAGCGTTTCGGATACTCGTCCAGCGGTATCTGATAACGCTCGATAAGGTCCTCACGCCCTGGTTTGATAAACCACGGAGTGTATTCCGCGAAGTGCTCGGAGGATTCGGTGACAAAGTAGCCCAGCTTTTTGAACATCTCATAGCGGACGATGTTCTGGCAGCGCGAATCCTCACGATGCTTCGGCGCGCGGCCTTCGGCAAATGCTTGTAACATCTCCGGATAAATACTGACGTAACTGCCATCGCCAAGCTTTTTCTCTAGCGACAGGTAAAAAGCCATATGGTTAATGCCCGCGCAGCGGTAGCGTAAATCCGCAGGGTCGATATCCAGATCGTGGGCCAACTCCTCCGCCGTCCCCTGCACCGAATGACACAGCCCGACCTGCTTAATATGCGGATAGCGGGCATACATAGCCCAGGTGTTCATCGCCATCGGGTTGACATAGTTAAGCATCGTGGCGTTTGGGCAGACTTCGGTCATATCGTCGCAGATGCGCCACAGGTGCGGAATCGTGCGCAGCGCGCGCATGATCCCGCCCGGGCCAAGGGTATCAGCAATGGTTTGTTCCAGACCATGCAGCTTACAGACTTCAAAATCGGTCACCGTACAGGGCTGATAGCCGCCAATCTGGAAGGCTACCACCACGAAATCCGCATCCTGTAGCGCCGCTTTCTGGTCGCGGTGGCAGCTAATTTCCCCGTCAGCACCGAGTGAATCCATCAGCTTACGTACCACAATATGTGACTCTTCCAGACGAGTCGCATCCAAATCCATCAGGGCGATATGCGCGGATTTCAGCGCCGGGCGCTGAAAAACATCACCGAGAATGTTTTTGACAAAAACCGTCGAACCGGCACCGATAAAGGTAATTTTTGGGGCAGACATAGGACACTCTCCGTAGGGTTATTGAACGGTCACAGAGTGGCACACCGGGCCTTTGCCGCGCTGCCCTGTTCCCCCAGGAGCATTCCCGGAAGCTCAGATCGACAATCTGCAAGCATAAAATATGAGTTTCTGGGAATAAATTGACGGAAAAGAAGAGAAAACGGGCCGTTATTTCAACTAAGATGAGGGCTCACTGGCGCAAAAATCGGCAAGTATGATGATTCAGGAATCCACATCATGATCGATAAATCCCACGCGGCGCAGCCTGCCGACTCCTATATGAGCAGTAGCGATGAGCATCAGCCCCGCAGCCCGCTGGCGCTCTACTCTGAATACCAGCGAATGGATATCGAACTGCGCACGCCTTATGCGATGACCGCCAGCCACTGGCACGGCCAGGTGGAGGTGAACGTTCCCTTTGACGGCGATGTGGAGTATCTGATTAACGATGAAATAGTGCGCATCAAACAGGGCTATATCACGCTATTTTGGGCCTGTACGCCTCATCGCCTGACGCGCCCCGGCGACTGCAAGCAGATGGCGATCTTTAACCTGCCGATGCATCTGTTTTTGTCCTGGCCGCTAGACCGGGAGCTTATCAACCACGTCACTCATGGCATGGTGGTGAAGTCCCTGGCCGCCCAGCAGTTGAGCGTATTTGAAATCCAGCGCTGGCAGCAGGAGCTGAACAGCGACAATGAACAGATCCGCCAGCTAGCGATCGATGAGATTGCCCTGATGCTCAAACGCCTGAGCCTCTCCGGCTGGCAGCCGATCCTGGTGAACAAAACCTCGCGCACGCATAAGAATAGCGTGTCGCGCCACGCTCAGTTTTACGTCAGCCAGATGCTGGAATATATCGCCGCCCACTACGATCAGGCGCTCACCGTCGACGCCGTCGCCGAGCACGTGAAGCTGAATGCCAACTACGCCATGGGGATTTTTCAGCGGGTGATGCAGCAGACCATGAAGCAGTACATTACGGCGATGCGCATTAATCACGTCCGAGCCCTGCTCAGCGACACCGATAAAACCATCCTTGATATTGCCCTGGCCGCCGGTTTTCGCTCCAGCAGCCGCTTTTACAGCACCTTTAACAAGTATGTCGGCATGCCGCCGCAGCAGTATCGCAAGCTGAGCCAGCAGCGTCGCCACAGCCTGCCGCCCGCAGAGGCATAAAAAATGCCGCCGGGGGAAGCCCACGGCGGCATTGATTAACAGCAAAACGGTTTAATCGTTGATGCGCGGATGCTGATCCACCAGACGAGAACGTTTTTCCTGCAGGTCGGCGATCTCCTGATCGATATCTTCAATTTTATGCTCGATGTTATCGTAGTGCTCGCCGAGGATTTCTTTCGCTTCCTGGATATCGGACGCCGCGGGCGTCGCCCCTTTCAGCGGGCGATTCGCGGTCTCTTTCATCGACAGGCCGGTAATCAGACCGATAACCGCAATTACCATCAGATAGTAGGCTGGCATCATCAGGTTCTGCGTACTTTCCACCAGCCACGCCGCCAGAGTTGGCGTCAGACCGGCAATCAGCACCGAGATGTTAAAGGCGCTGGCAAGGGCACTAAAGCGAATATGGGTTGGGAACATCGCCGGCAGCGACGAGGCCATGACGCCAATAAAGCAGTTCAGGATGACCGCCAACAGTAGGAGACCGGCAAAAATCAGGCCGAGAACGTTACTGTTAATCATGATAAAGGCCGGAATCGACAGCGCAAACAGCGCAACGCTACCAATCAGAATAAACGGACGGCGGCCAAAGCGGTCGCTGAGCATCCCGATAACCGGCTGCACAAACAGCATCCCGACCATGATAGCGATGATAATCAGCACCCCGTGGTCTTCCGAGTAGTGCAGGTTATGCGACAGATAGCTCGGCATGTAGGTCAGCAGCATGTAGTAGGTCACGTTGGTGGAGATCACCAGACCGATACAGGTCAACAGGCTGCGCCAGTGTTTAGTCGCAATCTCTTTGAAGGAGACTTTCGGTCCTTCCTGTAATCCTTCGCGATCGCCCTGTTCCATGCTATCAACATGCTGCTGGAACGCCGGGGTCTCTTCCAGCGCATGACGCAGATAAAGACCAATAATCCCTAGCGGCAGCGCCAGGAAGAACGGAATACGCCAGCCCCAGTCGAGGAAGTTATCTTCGCCCACCACGCTGGAAATCAGCACCACTACGCCCGCGCCCATCACAAAACCGGCGATCGAACCGAAGTCCAGCCAGCTGCCCATAAAGCCACGTTTACGGTCAGGCGAATATTCCGCAACAAAGATAGATGCACCGGTATATTCCCCACCAACCGAGAAACCCTGTGCCATTTTACATAGCAGCAGCAGGATCGGCGCCCAGATACCAATCGTGGCATACGACGGAATAAGACCGATACAGAATGTACTTATCGACATAATGACGATGGTTATTGCCAGTATCTTTTGTCGACCATATTTATCGCCCAGCATCCCGAAGAACAGGCCACCTAGCGGACGAATTAAGAAGGGAACCGAGAATGTACCGAGTGCGGCAATCATCTGCACGCTAGGGTCTGCACCGGGGAAGAAGACTTTACCTAAGGCATACGCAACAAAACCATATACCCCAAAATCGAACCACTCCATCGCGTTACCCAGCGACGCTGCGGTAATCGCTTTCTTCAGCTTGCTATCATCAATGATGGTCACATCCCGAAGAGTGATTGGCTTTACTTTTTTCCTTTTAAGCATAATTTTCCTCTTTTGCTCTCGCCTTGAGCGCACGAATCTCCGCCGAATGACAAGGTCATCCGCGTCATGCGTTGGGAGCAATTCATTGCTGTGCTCCACCTTTCAAGCGTAGCAGGTTTGCCTGCACTGTCTGCTGACAGTCTGTACAACCGAACCTGTTGACGCCTGCTCTGGCCATAAATGAATAAACGGAGTCGCTATAAGTATGGTGAATTTGCGATCTCGCCTTTTTACCCTAACAGCGTTTAATTATGGGATCAACTTCACAAAAATTTACCTACCCTTAAACAGAGTCGCCCACAACCAATAAGTTCAATGAATATTGGAACTTAGCGATATATTTCCGGAAATATCTGGCGGATTTTATGGAAATAACCCGCCAATTTTTCGCGATGTATATTTGCTTTCCCCTCGAGAACACCCGTAAAAAAGGCCCGACAAAAGTACGTGATTGCGCTATAATCAGCGTCACTTTCGGCTATCAGCCGCTATTTAATGGACCAACGTCCTGTTTTATCCAGTAATCGCGAGGAACGTCATGTCACTGCCACACTGCCCAAAATGCCATTCTGAATACACTTATGAAGACAACAGCATGTTTATCTGCCCAGAATGCGCCCATGAATGGAACAATGCCGAGCCTGCGGACGATAACGATGCGCTGGTCGTCAAAGATGCCAACGGTAATTTACTGGCCGACGGCGATAGCGTTACCGTAGTGAAAGATCTGAAGGTTAAAGGTAGCTCTTCTATGCTGAAAATCGGCACAAAAGTGAAGAATATCCGCCTCGTTGAAGGCGATCATAATATTGACTGCAAAATTGATGGTTTTGGCCCGATGAAGTTAAAATCTGAATTTGTTAAAAAGAACTGATTTATTTCCTGCCCGGCGTCACTATTATTCCCCAGCGCACACCGTCGGGCGGGAATATATTTCTTGGTAGAAAAATCTGAAAAGTGCCTCTTATTCCCCGGTCGCGCTGCGCTTACCAGGGCTACAGTATCCAGTAAACCGTCGTTGCCGCCTGGCTTAATTTTGCAATCCCCTTCTACGCTTAATGGAATATTCGTTACCTGAGGTAATGGTTATGCCCTTAAGTCCCTATATCGCTTTTAGCGGCAACTGCGCTGCAGCCATCGCGTTCTACCAGCAGGCATTAGGTGCTGAGCTCATCCACCAAATCACTTACGGCGAAATGCCGCAGGATATACAGGATGCCGAAGACGGTTGCCCTTCGGGCCAGCATCTTGCCGCCGATGGTATCGCCCACGCCAGCCTTCGTATTGCGGATAGTGTCCTGATGCTCAGCGACAGTCCCTCCAGCAAAACGGAGCGCTACGCCGGGTTTACCCTCGTGCTGGATCCAAAAGATATTGAGGAAGGTAAACGCTGGTTTGACGGCCTCGCCGATGGCGGACAGATAGAGATGGTCTGGCAGGAAACCTTCTGGGCTCACGGTTTCGGTAAAGTGACCGACCGCTTCGGCGTCCCGTGGATGGTCAACGTGGTGAAAGAGCCTTAAAGCTTACGTACCCCCTCACCCTAACCCTCTCCCCAAAAGGGAGAGGAGACCGTCTGGCGCTGTTTTTTTATTACTCAGCCGTTCTACAAACAGCCGACTCCGGGCCTGCTTTTCTCCCTCTGGGAGAGGGCCGGAGTGAGGGTCAGCGCGCAGATATCCCCTCGTCTTGTCATCCCACTGGCACCCACTCTTCATCCTCCGGTCATCATGTTTTAACCGAGATGTAACAATAATCCGTCAGGATCGGCCCACGCTCAGAGGGAAAAACCTTCTTGTCCTTAGTGAGGCTCGATTGACATGTACTTATCCAGACATCCGACCAGTTACCCGACACGATATCAGGAAATTGCCGCCAAACTTGAGCAAGAGCTTCGCCACCACTACCGCTGCGGCGACTATCTTCCCGCAGAGCAGCAGCTGGCGACCCGCTTCGAAGTCAACCGCCATACCCTGCGCCGGGCTATCGATCAGCTAGTGGAACGCGGCTGGGTCCAGCGCCGTCAGGGGGTCGGCGTACTGGTGCTGATGCGCCCGATAGATTACCCGCTCAATGCCCAGGCGCGCTTTAGCCAGAACCTTCTCGAACAGGGCAGCCATCCGACCAGCGAGAAGCTGCTGTCGGTCCTGCGCCCGGCCAGCAGTCACGTGGCCGAAGCCTTTGCCATTAACGAAGGCGATAACATTATTCACCTGCGCACCTTGCGCCGCGTTAACGGCGTCGCCCTGTGTCTGATAGACCACTACTTTACCGACCTGCGCCTGTGGCCGGTGCTGCAAACCTTTACCCACGGCTCTCTCCATGACCTGCTGCGCGAACAGCTTGATATCGAACTGACCCGCGTACGCACCAAAATCAGCGCCCGACGCGCGCAGGCGAAAGAGAGCAACATCCTCGGCATTCCCAACATGGCGCCGCTGCTGTGCGTGCGCACGCTAAATCATCGCCAGGCCGAGCAGAGCGCAACGGAATACTCCGTCAGCCTGACCCGCGCCGACATGATTGAATTCACGATGGAGCACTGAATGCACTTTGATACCGCTACCCGCCAGCACTGGATGTCCGTGCTGGCCCACAGTGAACCACAAGAGCTTGCTGCGCGGATGCAAACGCTAAACCTCGCGCCGCAGTATGAGCTGATTCGCACCCCGGAAACCGGCCTGGTGCAGCTACAGGCGCGCATGGGCGGCATCGGCGATCGTTTCTTTGCTGGTGATACCACATTAACCCGCGCCGCGATTCGCCTGGCCGACGGAACGCTCGGCTATAGCTGGATCCTTGGCCGCGACCGTCCGCACGCCGAACGCTGTGCGGCTATCGATGCCCTGATGCAGTCGCCACACCATTTTCACACCCTGATGGAAACCCTGATAACCCCGCTGGAAGAACAACGTAGCGCGCGCATTGAAGCCCGACGCGCCGAAGTCAACGCCAGCCGGGTCGACTTCTTTACTCTGGTTCGCGGAGATAACGCATGACATTACAAACCGCCTTTACCCTACCGGTGCAGGACGCCCAACACAGTTTCCGCCGTCTGCTGAAAGCAATGAGCGAGCCGGGAATGATCGTCTCCCTGCAACAGCTCCAGCACGGCTGGCAGCCGCTGAATATCGCCTCCACCAGCCTGCTGCTGACGCTGGTCGATCACGACACGCCGGTCTGGCTGGCTCCCGCGCTGCATAACGACCTTGTCGGGCAGAATCTGCGATTTCATACCGGCGCGCCGCTGGTTGAACAGCCCCAGCAGGCGACCTTCGCCGTCGCCAACGACAGCATCAGCGCCGAACAGTTGAACGTGCTCTCAGCCGGGACCGTCGTCGCTCCGGAAACTGGCGTGACGCTGATTGTCCAGCTTGCCAGCCTTAGCGGCGGTCGTATGCTGCGTCTGACCGGCGCGGGCATCGCCGAAGAGCGGATGATCGCCCCGCAGCTGCCGGAATGCATTATTGAAGAGTTGACCGAGCGCCCGCACCCGTTCCCGCTGGGCATCGACCTGATCCTGACCTGCGGCGAACGCCTGTTGGCTATCCCGCGCACCACCCATGTAGAGGTCTGCTAATGTACGTAGCCGTCAAAGGCGGTGAGAAGGCGATCGTCGCCGCTCACGCCCTGCAGGAACATAAACGCCGAGGCGATGGACGGCTTCCTGAAATCAGCGTTGAGCAAATTAGCCAGCAGCTCAACCTGGCGGTGGACCGGGTGATGACCGAAGGTGGCATCGCCGACCGGGAGCTGGCGGCGCTGGCGCTAAAGCAGGCCAGCGGCGATAACGTTGAAGCGATTTTTCTGCTGCGCGCTTACCGCACCACGCTGCAAAGGCTGGCGGTCAGCGAGCCTGTCAATACCGCCAGCATGCGCCTTGAGCGTCGTATCTCGGCGGTCTATAAAGATATCCCCGGCGGCCAGATGCTCGGCCCGACCTACGATTACACCCATCGCCTGCTCGATTTTACCCTGTTGGCCAACGGTGAAACGCCGCCGCTGGCAACCAACAGCACGCCACAGGAACCGACACCGCACGTCTTTAATCTTCTGGTCCAGCAAGAACTGACAAAGGCCGAGCAAGATAGCAACGCGCAGCCCGATGACATCACCCGTAATCCGCCAGTTTATCCCTGCTCCCGCTCTTCACGTTTACAGCAGCTGGTGCGCGGCGACGAGGGTTATCTGCTGGCGCTGGCCTACTCCACCCAGCGCGGCTACGGGCGCAATCACCCGTTTGCCGGTGAAATTCGCAGCGGCTACGTCGCGGTAGAAATCACCCCCGAAGAGCTGGGATTCACTGTCAATATCGGCGAACTGCTGATGACCGAATGCGAAATGGTTAACGGCTTTGTTGACCCGCAGGATGAGCCGCCGCACTTTACCCGCGGCTACGGCCTGACGTTTGGCATGAGCGAGCGCAAAGCGATGGCGATGGCGCTGGTGGACCGCGCGCTCCAGGCACCGGAGTACGGTGAAGAGGTGGCCGGCCCGGCCCAGGACGAAGAGTTTGTGCTGGCTCATGCCGATAACGTCGAAGCGGCCGGTTTCGTTTCGCACTTAAAACTTCCCCACTATGTCGATTTCCAGGCCGAACTGGCGCTGCTTAAACGCCTGCAACGGGAGAATCAACGTGGCTAACGCATTGACCGGCTACAACTTTGCCTACCTCGACGAGCAAACCAAACGCATGATCCGCCGCGCCATCCTGAAAGCGGTGGCGATCCCCGGCTACCAGGTGCCGTTCGGCGGTCGCGAGATGCCGATGCCCTACGGTTGGGGAACTGGCGGCATTCAGCTTACCGCCAGCGTGATTGGTGAAAACGACGTGCTGAAGGTCATCGATCAGGGTGCCGACGACACCACCAACGCGGTGTCGATTCGCCAGTTTTTCCAGCGCGTCACCGGCGTCGCCACCACCGAATGCACCGAAGACGCCACGCTGATCCAGACTCGTCACCGGATCCCGGAAACGCCGCTGGCCGAAGATCAGATCCTGATCTTCCAGGTGCCGATCCCGGAACCGCTGCGTTTTATCGAACCACGCGAAACCGAAACCCGCACCATGCACGCGCTGGAGGAGTACGGCGTGATGCAAGTGAAGCTGTACGAGGACATCGCCCGTTTCGGCCATATCGCCACCACCTACGCCTATCCCGTAAAGGTGAATGGACGTTACGTGATGGATCCATCGCCGATTCCTAAATTCGATAATCCGAAGATGCATATGATGCCCGCGCTACAGCTGTTTGGTGCCGGGCGCGAAAAACGCATCTACGCGGTGCCGCCCTATACCCCGGTGGAAAGCCTCGATTTCGACGATCATCCGTTTACCGTCCAGGAATGGGACGAACCATGCGCCATCTGCGGGTCGCGCCATAGCTATCTTGATGAAGTGGTGCTCGACGACAGCGGCAAACGAATGTTTGTCTGCTCCGATACCGACTATTGCCGCCAACAGAGCGAGGCGCAGAAAAAATGAGTCATCCGTTACTGGCGGTCAATAACCTGACCCACCTTTACGCGCCGGGCAAAGGCTTCAGCGATGTGTCGTTTGAGTTATGGCCGGGCGAAGTGCTGGGTATCGTCGGCGAGTCCGGCTCCGGGAAAACAACCCTGCTGCAGGCGATTTCCGCCCGCCTGACACCGCAGCAGGGCGAAGTGCGCTATCAGAACCGCTCGCTGTACGCGATGAGCGAAGCGGATCGCCGCCGCCTGCTGCGCACCGAATGGGGCGTAGTGCATCAGCATCCAATGGACGGCCTGCGCCGCCAGGTGTCGGCGGGGGGCAATATCGGCGAGCGCCTGATGGCGACCGGCGCCCGGCACTACGGTGATATTCGCGCCACCGCCGAGCAGTGGCTGCAGGAGGTGGAGATCCCGCCTTCACGCATTGACGACCTCCCCACCACCTTTTCCGGCGGCATGCAGCAGCGTTTGCAGATCGCTCGTAACCTGGTAACCCAGCCGAAACTGGTGTTTATGGATGAGCCTACCGGCGGGCTGGACGTGTCAGTGCAGGCGCGCCTGCTCGATCTGCTGCGTGGCCTGGTGGTCGAGCTGAATCTGGCGGTGGTGATTGTGACCCATGACCTCGGCGTCGCCCGCCTGCTGGCTAACCGCCTGCTGGTGATGAAGCAGGGTCAGGTGGTGGAAAGCGGCTTAACCGACCGGGTGCTCGACGATCCGCATCACCCCTACACCCAGTTGCTGGTGTCGTCGGTGTTGCAGAACTGATGTTGCAGTTGCCCGGCGGCGCTTCGCTTGCACGGGCCTACGAACAGCGCACCTGTAGGCCGGGTAAGGCGCAGCCGCCACCCGGCAATCAACCCCCAGAGGCCAACATGATCCGCGTTGAAAACATCCATAAAACCTTTGTTCTGCACCAGCAGCACGGCGTGCGTCTGCCAGTTCTCGCCGACGCCTCGCTGACCGTTAACACCGGTGAATGCGTGGTGCTGCACGGCCATTCCGGCAGCGGAAAATCAACCCTGCTGCGTTCGCTTTACGCCAACTACCTGCCCGATAGCGGCCACATTCATATTCGCCACGGCGACGAATGGGTCGACCTGGTCAGCGCCTCGGCGCGTAAAGTGCTGGAAGTACGTAAAACCACCATCGGCTGGGTCAGCCAATTTTTGCGGGTGATCCCGCGCATCTCGGCTCTCGAAGTGGTCATGCAGCCGCTGCTCGAACTGGGCGTTACGCGCGAAGAGAGCGCCTCACGGGCTGCCCGCTTGCTGACGCGCCTGAACGTTCCTGAACGCCTGTGGCATCTGGCTCCTTCCACCTTTTCCGGCGGCGAGCAGCAGCGCGTCAATATCGCCCGCGGCTTCGCGGTCGATTACCCGATTTTACTCCTCGACGAACCTACCGCCTCGCTGGACGTGAAAAACAGCGCTGCGGTAGTGGAACTGATTAACGAAGCCAAAGCGCGCGGCGCGGCTATCGTCGGCATTTTTCACGACGAGGCAACGCGTAACCAGGTCGCCGACCGCCTGCATCCGATGGGGATTTCAGCATGATTATCAATAATGTAAAGCTGGTCCTCGAAGACGAGGTGGTCAACGGTTCGCTGGAAGTACAAGACGGCAGAATTTCTGCCTTTGCCGAAAGCCAGAGTCGCCTGGCGGAGGCGATTGACGGCGAAGGCGGCTGGCTGCTGCCGGGGCTGATTGAACTGCATACCGACAATCTGGACAAGTTTTTCACCCCGCGTCCCAAGGTGGACTGGCCCGCCCACTCGGCGATGAGCAGTCACGACGCGCTGATGATCGCCAGCGGCATCACCACCGTGCTGGATGCCGTCGCCATTGGTGACGTGCGCGACGGTGGCGATCGTCTGGAGAATCTGGAAAAGATGATCAACGCCGTGGAAGAGACGCAAAAACGCGGCCTCAACCGCGCCGAACACCGGCTGCATCTGCGCTGCGAGCTGCCGCATCACACCACTCTGCCGCTGTTTGAGAAGCTGGTTAACCGCGAGCCGGTAAGCATGGTCTCCCTGATGGATCACTCCCCAGGTCAGCGCCAGTACGCTGACCGCAGCAAATATCGCGACTACTACCAGGGGAAATATCATCTGACCAACGAAGAGATGGATAAATTCGAAGAGGAGCAGATGGCGCTGGCGGCGGCCTGGTCGCAGCCCAACCGGCAGAGCATTGCCGCCATGTGCCGCGAGCGGAATATCGCGCTAGCCAGCCACGACGACGCCACCCATGAACATGTGGTCGAATCGCACCAGCTTGGCAGCGTGATCGCCGAATTTCCCACTACATTAGCCGCAGCGCAGGCATCGCGTCAGCACGGGATGAACGTCCTGATGGGCGCGCCGAATATCGTACGCGGCGGCTCACATTCGGGCAACGTCGCCGCTCATCACCTGGCGAGCAGCGGCCTGCTGGATATTCTCTCTTCCGACTATTACCCCGCCAGCCTGCTGGATGCCGCTTTCCGCATCGCCGATGACGACGGCAACGCGTTTACCCTCGCCCAGGCTATTCGTCTGGTGAGCAAAAACCCCGCGCAGGCGCTGGGACTGCACGATCGCGGCGCGATTGCCGAAGGTAAACGCGCGGATCTGGTGCTGGCACACCATCGCGGCGAGCATATCCATATCGATAACGTCTGGCGTCAAGGTAAGAGGGTCTTTTAATGACAGGGAAACTGATTTGGCTGGTCGGCCCATCCGGCGCCGGCAAAGATAGCCTGCTGGCGGCGCTGCGCCAGCGCGAACACCCGCAGCTACTGGTGGCGCACCGTTACATTACCCGCCCGCACAACGCGGGCTGTGAGAACCATATCGCGCTCAGCGAACATGAGTTTTTCACCCGCGCCGAGCAGCATCTGTTTGCGCTTAGCTGGCACGCCAATAACAATTACTACGGTATTGGCATCGAGATTGACCTGTGGCTACACGCCGGGTTTGACGTGGTTGCCAACGGCTCCCGCGCTCACCTGGCCCAGGCAAAAACGCGCTATGCCGACGCCCTGCTGCCCATCTGTTTGCAGGTTTCGCCGGAAGTGCTGCGTCAACGCCTGGAGCAGCGTGGGCGAGAGAGTGAAACGGAGATCGCCCAACGGCTGGAGCGCGCCGCCCGTTATACGCCGAGCGCGTGCCTGACCCTCAACAACGATGGCCGTCTGAGCCAGTCGGTGGATGCCCTGGTGTCGCTGATCCGCGTCCACGGCAACCGGCGTGAACAGCAGCTCGCCTGATGCGAGGAGAATGCATGAGCCTGACTATCCGCTTAACCGGCACCGGCGGTGCGCAGCTGGTGCCGGTTTTCGGCTGCGACTGCCCCGCCTGCCGCCGCGCCCGCAGCGACGAGGCATATCGACGCCGCCCCTGTAGCGCGGTGGTCAAGTTCAACAGCGCGGTAACGCTGCTCGATGCCGGGTTACCGGATCTGATGGAGCAGTGGCCCGCCGGTAGCTTTCAGCAGTTTCTGCTCACCCATTATCATATGGATCATGTTCAGGGCCTGTTCCCACTGCGCTGGGGCGTGGGCGAAACCATTGCGGTATATGGCCCGCCCGATGAACAAGGCTGCGATGATCTGTTCAAACATCCGGGCCTGCTGGACTTCAGCCACAGCGTCGAACCGTTTGTCATGTTCGAGCTGCAAGGACTACGCGTCACGCCGTTGCCGCTAAACCACTCAAAGCTCACTTTTGGCTATCTGCTGGAGTCAGCCCATAGCCGGGTCGCCTGGCTATCCGACACCGCCGCCCTGCCGGAAAAAACGCTGAAATTTCTGCTCAACAACCAGCCGCAGCTCATTATCATCGACTGTAGCCACGAGCCGCGCCCGCAACCGCCGCGCAACCATTGCGATCTCAACACCGTGCGGGCGATTAACCAGGTGATTGGCTGCCCACGGGTGATCCTCACCCATATCAGCCACCAGTTCGATACGTGGATGATGGATAATTCTCTGCCTGCGGGATTTGAAGCGGGATTTGACGGTATGGAGATTGTGCTGGATTAAGAGCCTATCCCAGTAGGCGTTATTGGCGCAGCCAGTTTGAACACGGCCAGCGCGCAAGAACCGGAGCGTACACGTAGTACGTGAGGATTCTGAGCACTGCCCAGGTTCAAAATGGCAAGCAAAATAGCCCTAATGGGATTGGCTCTAAGCGCACTTCATCGTCTCTTCACTTAACATCACTACCTTCCTTTCAGACTTAACCATCTGAAGGGAATCATATGACGACAACACGACGAGTTCTTCACCACGGCGGCTGGTTTGCTCTGCTGGGGCCATCATGCGCCGGTTTGCCGGTTGCGATCATTTCAATCGTCGCTATCGCATTGCAGTATCACGAGTCACCGGGCGTCTTTCTTCGGAATATTGTCTCCATGCTGCCGTTCTTGCTTATCGTGACATGGTTAATCGGCGCCCTCCCCGCGCTGCTGACGGGTATTGCCGTCGCCTGCCTGCCTACATATATTTACGCGTTCCACTACAGGCGCACACTCGCGAGTGCGGCAATCGGTCTGGGGATTAGCGTGATGGCGGCGATATTAAGCATGTTGCTTTTTACTGATAGAGATCTTCTGCACTTTATCCTGAATGAAGAGGTTTTCTGGATTTTTACTGGCTCAGGTCTACTTGCCGGTGTGGTCATGGGGCTGATCATCCCCTGGCTACCACCGCGAGTCGCCCCACGTCAGTAATCATCATCCAGCCGACGCTGATCGCTCTCCAGTTGCCGACGATCCAGGTCCAGCTGGCGCTGACGATCGTCAAGCTGACGGCGACGATCCTCAATTTGACGCTGCTTGTCGTCATACTGCCGCTGGCGATCGCTGTTTTGCTGACGGCTGTCCTGATAGCGCCCATCATCATAATCATCGTCAGAACGGCTATCGCTGGGGTGATAAGCATCATTAATGGCCTGCTGAATATTGCCGATGGCGTCGTCAATAATATCAGCGTGAGCCAGCGGGTTGGCTAGCGCCAGGGTGCAGAAAAGCAAAGCGGTAGAGTAACGTTTCATAAAGCCAGTCTCATCGGTGGGCTGGCTCTACGTTAATCAACGGCTATCATCGCGAGTAGCGGAGGAATCTCAAATCCGCTGCTGTTCAATCGCGCCGATAGCATCTACCCTGCCCTGATGACGCCCGCCTTCAAACTCGGCTGCCAGCCAGGCATCGACGATCATTTTCGCCAGCTCAAGACCAATCACCCGCGAACCAAAAGCCAGGATATTGCTGTTATTATGCTGGCGTGAAAGCTGCGCGGAATAAGGCTCGCTGCACACGACGGCGCGAATGCCGGGGTGTTTATTAGCAGCGATAGAGATGCCGACGCCGGTACCGCAGATAAGAATTCCGCCGTCCACTTCCCCGGCTGCAACGGCCTGAGCGACGGCGCTGGCGTAGCGCGGATAGTCGGTTCGCTCTGTTGACCATGCTCCTTTATCCACGACCTCGATACCGCGCTGGTGCAGGTGCGCCAGAATATCGTCTTTCAGGATAAACCCAACGTGATCGCAGCCAAATGCAATCCTTTTCATACATAGCCTCGCCTGTTGTTAACTTTACGAACATAGGTTGTCTTGTGATTTAAACGGCAGTTATTGCCGATTTAAACAGCAAAATCACCGTCATCTGTGCCTGTTCTACACGGCGTCATTTCACAAATCAAGTATGAAAAATATTTACGTCGAATATTCTCATTTTTACAACGTAACAATAAACAACATAACTAAATGATTTATATGCATTTAAATCATAAATTCATTTTTTAAAGATTCAATAAAACTTCACAAAATACAAAACTTTATAAAAATACATTTTTTGTGAAGTTGATTGTATCTTTTCTGTTTTGCCTGTGGTGATATAGTGGCGTCTTCATTTTATGGACAATAGAGAAAGCGATGAGTCAGTCAGAATCCAGTTCGCTCCCCAACGGTATCGGCCTCGCCCCCTGGCTTCGCATGAAGCAGGAAGGTATGACCGAGAACGAAAGCCGAATCGTCGAATGGTTGCTTAAGCCCGGCAATCTGAGCGATGCGCCGGCTATAAAGGATGTCGCGGAAGCGCTGTCGGTATCCGAAGCCATGATCGTGAAGGTTTCTAAACTGCTGGGCTTTAGCGGTTTTCGTAATCTGCGCAGCGCGCTTGAGGCCTACTTTTCGCAGTCTGAACAGGTTCTTCCTGCCGAGCTTTCCTTTGATGAAGCGCCGCAGGATGTGGTGAACAAAGTGTTTAACATCACCCTGCGCACCATTATGGAAGGCCAGTCGATCGTCAACGTTGATGAGATTCATCGCGCGGCGCGCTTCTTTGCCCAGGCCAATCAGCGCGACCTGTACGGCGCGGGCGGCTCTAACGCCATCTGTGCCGACGTGCAGCACAAATTTTTACGCATCGGCGTGCGCTGCCAGACTTATCCGGACGCACATATCATGATGATGTCCGCGTCGCTGCTGAAAGAAGGCGACGTGGTGCTGGTGGTTTCCCACTCCGGACGCACCAGCGATATTAAATCGGCGGTGGAACTGGCTAAAAAGAATGGGGCCAAAATTATCTGCATCACCCACAGCTATCATTCACCGATTGCCAAACTAGCTGATTTTATTATTTGTTCGCCAGCACCAGAGACGCCTTTATTGGGACGAAACGCCTCAGCGCGTATATTACAACTGACATTATTAGATGCGTTCTTTGTTTCAGTCGCACAACTAGATATTGATCAAGCGAATTTAAATATGCAAAAAACCGGCGCGATTGTTAATTTCTTTTCACCCGGCGCACTGAAGTAAATATACCCTAAATAATTCGAGTTGCAGGCAGGCGGCAAGTAAGAGAGTCCCGATGAGCTTACTCAAGTAAGTGATTCGGGTGAACGCACGTAGCCAACGCAAATGCAACTTGAAGTATGACGGGTATAAAAATCGATCCCACCTTTGTGGGATCAATAAAACTGTATCTTACACCGAGAGTATTGATATGAATAAATATCTGAAAATTTTCAGCGGTACGCTCATGGGCGTAATGTTAACCACCAGCGCTTTTGCCGCCGCTGATTACGCTGTCGTATTAAAAACATTATCTAACCCATTCTGGGTTGATATGAAAAAAGGCATTGAAGATGAAGCCAAAACGTTGGGCGTCAGCGTCGATATTTTTGCCTCCCCTTCGGAAGGCGATTTCCAGTCGCAGCTGCAGTTGTTTGAAGACCTGAGCAACAAAAACTACAAAGGTATCGCCTTTGCGCCACTCTCCTCCGTAAATCTGGTGATGCCGGTGGCTAAAGCCTGGAAAAAGGGCATCTATCTGGTCAACCTCGATGAAAAAATCGATATGGATAACCTGAAGAAAGCCGGCGGCAACGTGGAAGGTTTTGTCACTACCGACAACGTGGCGGTAGGGGCAAAAGGCGCTGACTTTATCATCGACAAACTGGGCGCTGAAGGCGGCGAAGTCGCTATTATCGAAGGCAAAGCTGGTAACGCGTCCGGTGAAGCTCGCCGTAACGGCGCCACCGAAGCCTTCAAAAAAGCCAGCCAGATCAAGCTGGTTGCCAGCCAGCCCGCCGACTGGGACCGTATTAAAGCACTGGATGTTGCCACTAACGTGTTGCAGCGTAACCCGAACGTCAAAGCGATTTACTGCGCCAACGACACCATGGCAATGGGCGTCTCGCAAGCCGTCGCTAACGCGGGCAAAACGGGCAAAATTCTGGTCGTCGGCACCGATGGCATTCCGGAAGCGCGCAAGATGGTCGAAGCCGGGCAGATGACGGCTACCATCGCGCAAAACCCGGCGGATATTGGTGCAACCGGTCTGAAGCTAATGGTTGATGCAGAGAAGAGCGGCAAAGTAATCGCGCTGGATAAAGCCCCGCAATTTAAGCTGGTGGATTCCATTCTGGTGACGAAATAACACAGGCCTTGTCCGGTCTGTTGCCCTCACCCCGGCCCTCTCCCACAGGGAGAGGGTGAAAATATAAGGAATCTCTATGCTCACGCCATATATTTCAATGGCGGGGATCGGCAAATCCTTTGGTCCGGTTCACGCATTAAAATCGGTTGATTTAACTGTTTACCCTCACGAAATACATGCGTTATTAGGGGAAAATGGTGCCGGTAAATCAACGCTGATGAAAGTTCTGTCGGGAATACATGAACCGACCAAAGGCACCATTACCATTAATAACGTCAACTACGACAAGCTGGACCATAAATTAGCAGCCCAGCTCGGCATCGGTATTATTTATCAAGAACTCAGCGTTATTGATGAATTAACGGTGCTGGAAAATTTATATATTGGCCGTCACCTGACGAAAAAAGTCTGCGGCGTCAAGGTTATCGACTGGCGAGAAATGCGCGTGCGGGCGGCAATGATGCTGCTGCGCGTTGGATTAAAAGTCAGCCTGGACGAGAAAGTGGCGAATCTGTCCATCAGCCACAAGCAGATGCTGGAAATCGCCAAGACGCTGATGCTCGACGCCAAAGTGCTGATCATGGATGAACCCACCTCCTCGCTGACCAATAAAGAGGTGGACTATCTGTTCCTGATCATGAACCAGCTGCGCAAAGAGGGCACCGCCATCGTCTATATCTCGCACAAGCTGGCGGAAATTCGTCGCATCTGCGATCGCTATACGGTGATGAAAGACGGCAGCAGCGTGTGCAGCGGGATGGTCAGCGAAGTGAATAACGATGACATCGTGCGCCTGATGGTCGGACGCGAGCTACAGAACCGCTTCAACGCCATGAAAGAGAGTACCGGCAACATCGTGCGCGAAACGGTCTTCGAAGTGAAAAACGTCACCAGCCACGACAAGAAAAAAGTTCGCGATATCTCCTTTAGCGTCAATCGCGGTGAAATTCTTGGCTTTGCCGGACTGGTGGGCTCCGGGCGCACTGAATTAATGAACTGCCTGTTTGGTGTCGATAAGCGCGCAGGCGGCAAAATCTACCTTAATGGCAAAGAGATCTCCCCTCGCACGCCGCTTGACGCTTTAAAGAAAGGCATGGGCTACATCACCGAAAGCCGCCGGGAAAACGGCTTTTTCCCCAATTTTTCCATCGCCCAGAACATGGCGGTTAGCCAGAGCCTGAAGCGCGGTGGTTATAAAGGTGCAATGGGACTATTTCACGAAAGCAGTGAACACAAAACGGCCGAAGAGCAGCGCCAACTGCTGGGGCTGAAGTGTCATTCCGTCGATCAGAACATTGGCGAGCTTTCCGGCGGAAACCAGCAAAAAGTGCTGATATCCAAATGGTTATGCTGCAACCCCGAAGTGATTATTTTCGACGAGCCAACGCGCGGTATCGACGTCGGCGCAAAAGCCGAAATTTATAAAGTGATGCGCCAGCTGGCCGATGACGGAAAAGTCATCCTGATGGTGTCGTCCGAACTTCCTGAAATTATCGCCGTCTGCGACCGCATTGCCGTGTTCTGCGAAGGGCGACTGACGCAAATCCTGACCAATCGCGACGATCTGAGCGAAGAGGAGATTATGGCATGGGCACTACCACAAGAGTGAAAAGCGACATGGACGAGAAAAAACCGTTTAACTTCGCGCTGTTCTGGGATAAATACGGCACCTTTTTTATCCTCGCAATTATCGTCGCGATATTTGGCACCCTGTCGTCGGAGTATTTCCTGACGACCAACAACATTACGCAGATCTTCGTGCAGAGTTCGGTGACCGTGCTGATCGGCATGGGCGAATTCTTCGCGATCCTCGTCGCCGGGATCGACCTGTCGGTCGGAGCAATCCTCGCGCTCTCCGGGATGGTCACCGCCAAGCTGATGCTGGCGGGCGTCGATCCGTTCCTTGCGGCGCTGATTGGCGGCGTGTTGGTCGGCGGTGCGCTGGGGGCGATTAACGGTTGCCTGGTCAACTGGACCGGCCTGCATCCGTTTATTATCACCCTTGGCACCAACGCTATTTTCCGCGGCATTACGCTGGTGATTTCCGATGCCAACTCGGTGTACGGCTTCTCATTTGGCTTCGTTAACTTCTTTGCTGCCACGCCGTTGGGCATTCCAGTACCGGTCATTTTCTCGCTGATTGTGGCGGTTTTGCTGTGGTTTTTGACCACTCGCACCCGGCTGGGGCGCAATATCTATGCGCTGGGCGGCAACAAAAACTCCGCGTTTTACTCCGGTATCGACGTCAAATTCCACATGCTGCTGGTGTTTATTATCTCCGGCGTTTGCGCTGGCCTTGCGGGCGTGGTTTCTACGGCACGTCTCGGCGCGGCGGAACCGCTGGCAGGCATGGGCTTTGAAACGTACGCCATCGCCAGCGCCATTATCGGCGGCACCAGCTTCTTCGGTGGCAAGGGACGCATCTTCTCAGTGGTCATTGGCGGCTTAATCATCGGCACCATCAACAACGGACTGAATATTCTGCAAGTACAAACCTACTACCAACTGGTGGTGATGGGCGGATTAATCATCGCGGCTGTCGCTCTCGACCGTCTTATCAGTAAGTAAGGAATTTATAATGAAAATTGCTCCCTCTTTAATGTGTATGGATCTGCTGAAATTCAAAGAACAGATCGAGTTTATCGACCAGCACGCAGACTATTTTCACATCGACATTATGGACGGCCATTTTGTACCGAACCTGACGCTGTCGCCGTTTTTCGTCAGCCAGGTGAAGCGGCTGGCCAGCAAACCGCTGGACTGCCACCTGATGGTCACCCGCCCGCAGGATTACATCAGCCAGCTGGCGCAGGCGGGCGCGGACTTTATCACCCTGCACCCGGAGACCATTAACGGCCAGGCCTTCCGCCTGATTGAGGAAATCCGCCGCCTCGGCATGAAAGTAGGGCTGATCCTCAACCCGGAAACTCCGGTTGAGACTATGAAGTACTACATTCATAAAGCCGACAAAATCACGGTGATGACTGTCGATCCAGGCTTCGCCGGACAGCCGTTTATCCCGGAGATGCTGGAGAAAATCGCTGAGTTGAAAGCCTGGCGCGAGCGCGAAGGACTGAGCTACGAAATCGAAATCGACGGCTCCTGCAACAAAGCCACCTACAAAAAACTGATGGCGGCGGGCGCAGATGTCTTTATCGTCGGCACGTCCGGCCTCTTTAACCATGGTGACAACATCCATGACGCGTGGCAGGTGATGGCGGAGCAGATCCTGGCGGCGAAAAACGAGGTACAGCCTCATGCAAAAACAGCGTAACGTCGTCGCGGGCGTGGATATGGGGGCGACCCATATCCGTTTTTGTCTGCAAACGGCGCAGGGCGAAGCGCTGCACTGTGAAAAGCTGCGCACTGCGGACGTTATCGCCGCCGATGGCCTGGTCAGCGGTATTCAAAGCCTGCTACAGCGGCAGCTTGCCAACCACTCTGCCCACTGTTGTGGGCTGGTGATGGGCTTTCCGGCGCTGGTGGCAAAAGACAAACGCACGATTATCTCTACCCCCAATCTGCCTCTGACCGCCGACGATCTGTATAACCTGGTCGACCGGCTGGAAGCAGCATTAGGCTGCCCGGTGGAGTTTTCCCGCGACGTTAATTTGCAGCTCTCGTTTGATGTCCAGGAAAATGGTCTGCAAGAGCAGGAGGTGCTGGCGGCTTATCTCGGTACCGGAATGGGCTTCGCTATCTGGCTGAACGGCGCGCCGTGGACCGGGGCGCACGGCGTTGCGGGCGAGCTGGGGCATATTCCACAGGGCGATGACGCCCTCACCTGCGCCTGCGGTAATCCCGGCTGTCTGGAAACTGTCTGCTCCGGCATAGCGCTAAAACGTTGGTACGAGCAGGAGCCGAGGGCTTATGAACTTGGCGAGCTGTTTATTCACGCCGTACAAGAACCGTTTGTCCAGACGTTGCTGAACCATGCCGCTCGCGCCATCGCCACCAGCATCAACCTGTTCGACCCTGACGCAGTGATCCTTGGCGGCGGCGTGATGGATATGCCCGCCTTTCCGCGCGACGCGCTAATCGAAATGGTCAAAACCTACGTTCGTCGCCCTCTGCCGTATCAGGCGCTGCGCTTTGTTGCAGCTTCCTCATCGGCGTTCAACGGAGCGCAGGGCGCGGCGGCACTGGCCCGCAGCTATTATTTAGCATAAATTTTTCCGGGTTGTGGCCTGAACGCCTTACCCGGATTTCCCTTCCCCGTCACATCCCTTCGCTTCGACACGTCAAAACTGACGATAGCCTGTTTTTCGTCAGCATTTCGCCCAAAAAAACGACGTATCATCAGTCGATACCCACAATGAAAACATGGCATAGAAGATGCATAGTGACGGCGCGATAGCGCGTATGCGCCAATTGATTAACTGGAGCAAGACCGATGAAAAAAGTCGTCACGGTTTGCCCATATTGCGCATCAGGTTGCAAAATCAACCTGGTGGTCGATAACGGCAAAATCGTCCGGGCTGAGGCGGCGCAGGGGAAAACCAACCAGGGTACCCTGTGTCTGAAAGGCTATTATGGCTGGGATTTCATTAACGATACCCAGATCCTGACCCCACGCCTCAAAACCCCAATGATCCGTCGCCAGCGTGGCGGCAAACTGGAATCCGTCTCCTGGGATGAGGCGCTCGACTACGTCGCCACCCGTCTCAGCGCCATTAAAGAGAAGTATGGCCCTGACGCAATTCAGACTACCGGTTCGTCCCGCGGGACGGGTAATGAAACTAACTATGTGATGCAAAAATTCGCGCGCGCCGTTATTGGTACTAATAACGTCGACTGCTGCGCTCGCGTCTGACACGGCCCTTCGGTTGCAGGTCTGCACCAATCGGTCGGTAACGGCGCTATGAGTAATGCCATCACTGAGATCGACAATACCGATCTCGTATTTATCTTCGGGTACAACCCGGCAGATTCACACCCTATTGTGGCGAATCACGTAATTAACGCCAAACGCAATGGGGCGAAAATTATTGTCTGCGATCCGCGTAAAATCGAAACCGCGCGCATTGCCGATATGCACATTGCGTTGAAGAACGGCTCGAACATCGCGCTACTCAACGCCATCGGGCACGTCATTATTGAAGAGGATCTCTACGATAAATCCTTCGTCGCCAGCCGTTCTGAGGGCTTCGAGGAGTATCGCAAAATCGTCGAAGGCTATACGCCGGAGTCGGTGGAAGAGATTACCGGCGTCAGCGCTCAGGAGATCCGCACCTGCGCCCGTATGTACGCCAGCGCGAAATCCGCCGCCATTCTGTGGGGTATGGGCGTCACCCAGTTCTACCAAGGCGTGGAGACCGTACGTTCTCTGACCAGCCTGGCGATCCTGACCGGCAACCTCGGCAAGCCGAGCGTTGGCGTCAACCCGGTGCGTGGTCAGAACAACGTTCAGGGTGCTTGCGATATGGGTGCGCTGCCGGATACTTATCCCGGCTATCAGTACGTCAAGTTCCCGGAAAACCGCGAGAAATTCGCCAAAGCCTGGGGCGTTGACAGCCTGCCGGAACATACCGGTTATCGCATCAGCGAACTGCCACATCGCGCGGCGCACGGTGAAGTGCGGGCGGCGTACATCATGGGTGAAGATCCGCTTCAGACCGACGCCGAGCTGTCCGCCGTGCGTAAAGCGTTTGAAGAGCTGGAACTGGTTATCGTCCAGGATATTTTCATGACCAAAACCGCATCGGCGGCTGATGTCATCCTGCCGTCCACTTCGTGGGGCGAGCATGAAGGTGTCTATACCGCAGCGGACCGTGGCTTCCAGCGCTTCTTTAAAGCGGTTGAACCGAAGTGGGATCTGAAAACCGACTGGCAGATTATCAGCGAAATCGCCACTCGGATGGGCTACAAGATGCATTACAACAACACCCAGGAAATTTGGGACGAGTTGCGTCATCTGTGCCCGGATTTCGTTGGCGCGACCTACGAGAAAATGGGCGAGCTGGGCTACATTATGTGGCCGTGCCGCGATGAATCCGACGCCGATCAGGGGACCTCTTATCTGTTTAAAGAGAAGTTCGATACCCCGAATGGTCTGGCGCAGTTCTTCACCTGCGACTGGGTCGCGCCGATTGACAAGCTCACCGAGCAGTACCCGATGGTGCTGTCGACGGTGCGTGAAGTCGGCCACTACTCGTGCCGCTCGATGACCGGTAACTGTGCGGCGCTGGCCGCGCTGGCGGATGAACCTGGCTATGCGCAAATCAATACCACCGATGCCGAACGTTTGGGCATTGAGGATGAAGCGCTGGTGTGGGTTAACTCGCGCAAAGGCCGCATTATCACTCGCGCGCAGGTCAGCGATCGTCCGAACAAAGGGGCGGTCTATATGACCTACCAGTGGTGGATTGGCGCCTGTAACGAGCTGGTGACCGAGAACCTGAGCCCAATAACCAAAACGCCGGAGTACAAGTACTGTGCCGTCAACATTGAGCGGATTAGCGATCAACGTGCCGCCGAGCAGTATGTGATTGACGAGTACAACAAGCTGAAATCCCGTCTGCGCGAAAGCGCAATGGGTTAATCAAGCCGCCTCCCCGGAGGCGGTGCTTCTCATCTGTCCGTGCTACCGGACCACAGACAACTGTGAATTTGTAGCCCGGGCAAGGCGCGTTAGCGCCGCCCCCGGGAAACAGACGGCACTATTGTTCGGGTAAAGCATGGGAACTCCCCACGAGTTCCCGTCGTTTTCTTCTTCTTCGCCTCCCTTTATACTGCTCACTATGTCCTCTACCGATAATAAAAAATGAAATACCTCTCTTTACTGCTGGTGATAGTAAGCCTCACCGCAGGAGCCATGGAACCTGGCAGCCAATACAAACAGCAAGCCGAAGCGGGCGATCCGCGCGCACAATATTACCTGGCGGATACTTACGTCAGCTTCGGTGATTTTCCGCAGGCCGAATACTGGGCGCAAAAAGCGGCTGACAAGGGTGACGGTGATGCGCTGGCGTTGTTGGCCCAGCTTAAGATTCGTAATCCGCAGCAGGCCGACTATCACCAGGCCAAGGCGCTGGCAGAACAATCCGTGCAGGTTGGCAGCAAGGCGGGTGAAATTGTTCTCGCTCGGGTGCTGGTGAACCAGCAGGCCGGAACGCCGAACTATCCGCACGCCATTACGCTGTTGCAGGATGCCGCGCGGGACCCGGAAAGCGACTCCGCTGTCGACGCCCAAATGCTGCTGGGATTGATCTACGCCAGCGGCGTTCATCCGCCGGAAGATGACGCAAAGGCGACGCAGTACTTTAAAGAGAGCTCCGCTCTCTCCCGCACTGGCTATGCCGAATACTGGGCCGGAATGCTGTTCCAGCAAGGGGAAAAAGGCTTTATTGAACCGAATAAACAGAAAGCGCTGCACTGGCTCAATGTCAGCTGTCAGGAAGGGTTTGATACCGGGTGCGAAGAGTTCGACAGGATAAGTAAAAGATAAGAAAAAGCCCGATGCGATGCACCGGGCTTTGTTTTTATTGCGCCGTTTTATCAAATTTGCCCAGCACTTCACGCTCATACGCCAGCGCTTTTTTGCGGTCAAACTTGTGCTCCCACTTGGCGATAACCAGTACCGCCAGCGCGTTACCCACTACGTTCAGCGCGGTACGCGCCATATCGAGGATACGGTCAACGCCAGCAATGAACGCCAGACCTTCCAGCGGAATCCCCACGCTGCCCAGCGTCGCCAGCAGCACCACGAAGGAGACGCCCGGTACGCCCGCAATCCCTTTCGACGTCACCATCAGCGTCAGTACGAGGGTAATTTCCTGCCAGATGGACAGATCAATACCGTACAGCTGGGCAATAAAGATGGCCGCGATACTCTGGTACAACGTTGAGCCATCGAGGTTAAACGAGTAGCCGGTCGGTACCACGAAGCTGGTGATCGCCGCCGGCGCGCCATAGGCTTCCATCTTCTCGATAATTCGCGGCAGCACGCTTTCAGAGCTGGCGGTGGAGTACGCCAGAATCAGCTCATCTTTCAGAATGCGAATCAGGATCCAGATACTTAGCCCGCATACACGCGCCACGATGCCCAGCACCACCAGTGCGAAAAACAGAATCGCGAAGTAAACCAGAATCACCAGCTTCGCCAGCGGCCACAGTGAGGCGAAGCCGAAGGTCGCCACGGTCACCGAGATCAGCGCAAATACCCCGATCGGCGCATAGCGCATCACCATGTGCGTCACTTTAAACATGGTTTCGGAGATGGAGCGGAACACCGTGACCAGCGGTTCACGATGGGTGGCGGGCAGCGAAGATAACCCTAAGCCGAACAGCACCGAGAAGAAAATAATCGGCAGCATGTCGCCTTTCGCCATCGACGCCACGATATTGGTCGGCACCAGCGAAAGGATCGTGCCCATGAAACCATGCGCGTGACTCTGCACTTCCGCCGTGGTGCTCTGATATTTTGAAATATCCACCGCCGCCAGTTGCGACATATCGATCCCGGTTCCCGGCTGGAAAACGTTAGCCAGGGTAATCCCCAGCACGATCGCCACCGTAGTGATCACTTCAAAATAGATAATGGTTTTCGCGCCGATACGGCCCAGCTGTTTCGCATCACCCACGCCCGCAATGCCAACCACCAGGGTCGAAATCACAATCGGTACAACGATCATTTTTATCAGATGGATAAAGATATCGCCGGCAGGCGTCAGGAGATTCGAGATTAACCAGTCGCGGCTTTCAGCGTGGTAATGCAGGTAACTACCCAGAAGTATGCCCAGCACCAGGGCCAGCAAAATTTGCCAGGCCAGGCTGACTTTTGTTTTTTTCTTCACTACAGACTTCCTCAATGAAAGGCACCATTCCAGGAGGTAATGACGCCTACTGAAAGGGGTATGAATTGTGTTGCGTTGCTTTATAGGATTATTTAACGCGCAGTATCAGTATCATTTGCACGGCATGCTGCGCAAGTCTTTAAGAACAGGGGTTTAATCTTGTTTTCTGCATAAACTCGCTAATATTGTCGCCTTACATTGCATAAGTATTTGTTATAAAAAATATTTAATATATTCATTTTCTATAAATCATCATAAGAAATTATTTCATCTCAAAGTTTCATTTGATTGCTTTTCATTCAATTTAATTATTGCGTGATCTGCCCCCCAAATAGCAAACAAAGCCGCCAAAGCCCCTACTATTAACGTTTATTTGACATATATTTAACAACCTACAGGAGAAAAAAAGCCATGAGCCAAATACACAAACACTCTATTCCCGCTAATATTGCGGAACGCTGCCTGATTAACCCGGAACAGTACCAGGCGCAGTATCAGCAGTCCGTCACTGACCCCGATGCCTTCTGGGGCGAGCAGGGCAAAATCCTTGACTGGATCAAACCCTATACTCGCGTGAAAAACACCTCTTTCGCGCCGGGCAACATTTCTATCAAATGGTACGAAGACGGCACGCTGAATCTGGCGGCTAACTGCCTCGATCGCCATCTGGCGGAGCGCGGTGACCAGACGGCGATCATCTGGGAAGGCGACGACGCCAGCCAGAGCAAAAATATCACTTATCGCGAGCTGCACCACGATGTCTGCCGCTTTGCCAACGTCCTGCTCGACCTCGGCATTAAAAAGGGCGACGTTGTTGCTATCTATATGCCGATGGTGCCGGAAGCAGCGGTGGCGATGCTGGCCTGCGCCCGCATCGGCGCTATCCACTCGGTAATTTTCGGCGGCTTCTCACCCGAAGCGGTTGCTGGTCGCATCATCGATTCAAACTCCCGTCTGGTTATTACCTCAGATGAAGGGCTACGCGCCGGTCGCGCAATCCCGCTGAAGAAAAACGTCGACGACGCGTTAAAAAACCCGAATGTGAAAAGTATTGAGAACGTCGTGGTGCTCAAACGCACCGGCGGCAAAATCGACTGGCAGGAAGGCCGTGACCTGTGGTGGAGCGACCTGATTGAGAAAGCCAGCGCGGAGCATCAGCCGGAAGAGATGAACGCCGAAGACCCGCTGTTCATCCTTTATACCTCCGGCTCGACCGGTAAACCCAAAGGCGTACTGCATACTACCGGCGGCTACCTGGTCTATGCGGCCTCGACCTTTAAATACGTCTTCGACTATCATCCGGGCGATATCTACTGGTGTACCGCCGACGTCGGCTGGGTCACCGGCCATAGCTACCTGCTGTACGGCCCGCTGGCCTGCGGCGCGACGACGCTGATGTTCGAAGGCGTGCCAAACTGGCCAACCCCGGCGCGCATGTGTCAGGTGGTGGATAAACACCAAGTTAACATTCTCTATACCGCGCCAACGGCGATCCGTGCGCTGATGGCGGAAGGCGATAAAGCCATTGAGGGCACTGACCGCACTTCCCTGCGCATTCTGGGTTCCGTCGGCGAGCCGATTAACCCGGAAGCCTGGGAGTGGTACTGGAAGAAAATAGGCAACGAGAAATGTCCGGTGATGGACACCTGGTGGCAGACCGAAACCGGCGGCTTTATGATCACCCCGCTGCCGGGTGCCATTGAGCTGAAAGCTGGTTCCGCCACTCGCCCGTTCTTTGGCGTCCAGCCGGTACTGGTAGATAACGAAGGCACGCCGCTGGAAGGCGCGACCGAAGGCAACCTGGCCATCGCCGACTCCTGGCCGGGCCAGGCGCGCACGCTATTTGGCGACCATGAACGCTTCGAGCAGACCTACTTCTCCACCTTTAAAAATATGTACTTCAGCGGCGACGGCGCGCGTCGTGATGAAGATGGTTACTACTGGATCACCGGTCGCGTCGATGACGTACTGAACGTCTCCGGGCACCGTCTGGGTACCGCCGAAATTGAATCGGCGCTGGTGTCGCACCCGAAAATCGCTGAAGCGGCAGTGGTAGGCATTCCGCATAACATCAAAGGCCAGGCCATCTACGCCTATGTCACGCTCAATCATGGCGAAGAACCCTCGCCGGAGCTGTACGCAGAAGTACGCAACTGGATACGCAAAGAGATTGGGCCATTGGCCACGCCGGACATCCTGCACTGGACCGATTCACTACCGAAAACCCGCTCGGGGAAAATCATGCGCCGTATTCTGCGCAAGATTGCCGCGGGCGATACCAGTAACCTTGGCGATACTTCAACGCTCGCCGATCCTGGCGTGGTGGAAAAACTGCTCGAAGAGAAGCAGGCCATCGCTATGCCATCATAAAAACCGATCCCCTACACCCTCTCCCCGTCAGGGGAGAGGACATAAAAATACTCCCCAAGGATTTCAGGTAGCAGGAAAGCGGTAAACAGGCTGATTCCCGACAGTTAACTGCCGGGCGGATGAGTGTTGCCGACAGATGGCGCGTGGATGACGAAAGGGAACCTCTGGAGACGCTACGATGAACGATCAGATTTGTCAGCGGATAGAAAATAGTGCGCATTTTAGGGAGCTTGTTGCAGCCCGGCAAAGGTTTGCCACCATCCTGTCACTGATTATGCTGGTGATTTATGTGGGCTTTATTTTGCTTATCGCCTTCGCCCCCGGCTGGTTGGGCACGCCGCTGCATGCGGGAACCAGCGTCACCCGGGGTATTCCGATCGGTATCGGCGTGATTGTTATCTCTTTCGTACTAACCGGAATTTACGTCTGGCGGGCAAACGGTGAATTTGACCAGCTGACGAAGAGCATTCTCAGCGAGGTTAAAGCATCATGAAGAAAGTCCTGACGGCGCTTGCCGCCACGCTCCCGTTTACCGCCAACGCCGCAGACGCCATCACCGGCGCGGTACAGCGCCAGCCGACCAACTGGCAGGCGATTATCATGTTCCTGATTTTCGTCGCCCTGACGCTGTACATTACCTATTGGGCGTCAAAACGCGTGCGTTCACGTAGCGACTATTACACCGCAGGCGGCAATATTACCGGCTTCCAGAACGGGTTGGCGATTGCCGGTGACTTTATGTCGGCGGCCTCGTTCCTCGGAATTTCTGCGCTGGTGTACACCTCTGGCTACGACGGATTGATCTACTCCCTGGGCTTCCTGGTTGGCTGGCCAATTATTCTGTTTCTGATCGCCGAGCGCCTGCGTAACCTCGGACGCTACACCTTTGCCGACGTCGCGTCTTATCGTCTCAAACAGGGGCCGATTCGCACGCTTTCCGCCTGCGGTTCACTGGTGGTAGTGGCGCTGTATCTGATTGCCCAGATGGTCGGCGCAGGTAAGCTTATCCAACTGCTGTTCGGCCTCAACTACCACATCGCGGTGGTGCTGGTCGGCGTCCTGATGGTGCTCTACGTCCTGTTTGGCGGCATGCTCGCCACCACCTGGGTGCAGATTATCAAAGCAGTGCTGCTACTGTTTGGCGCCAGCTTTATGGCCTTTATGGTGATGAAGCACGTCGGCTTCAGCTTCAATAATTTGTTCACCGAAGCGATGTCTGTCCATCCTAAGGGCTCAGCGATTATGAGCCCCGGCGGGCTGGTAAAAGACCCAATATCGGCACTGTCGCTCGGACTCGGCCTGATGTTCGGTACCGCGGGGTTGCCGCATATTCTGATGCGATTCTTCACCGTGAGCGACGCCAAAGAAGCGCGTAAAAGCGTGTTCTATGCCACCGGCTTTATGGGTTACTTCTATATTTTGACCTTTATCATCGGCTTCGGCGCCATCATGCTGGTGGGAGCCAATCCGGCATTTAAAGACGCGGCCGGGCAGCTTATCGGCGGCAACAACATGGCGGCGGTACATCTGGCGGATGCGGTCGGCGGCAACCTGTTCCTCGGCTTTATCTCAGCGGTCGCCTTCGCTACTATTCTGGCGGTGGTCGCCGGCCTGACGCTGGCGGGCGCATCAGCGGTATCTCACGATCTGTACGCTAACGTCTTTAAGAAAGGCGCAACCGAGCGCGAAGAGCTGAGAGTGTCGAAGATTACAGTGCTGATTCTGGGCGTGGTGGCGATTCTGCTGGGTATTCTATTTGAGAATCAAAACATCGCGTTTATGGTCGGCCTGGCGTTTTCTATCGCCGCGAGCTGTAACTTCCCGATTATCCTGCTGTCGATGTACTGGTCGAAGCTGACCACGCGCGGGGCGATGATTGGCGGCTGGCTGGGTCTGCTGACCGCGGTGATTCTGATGATCCTCGGTCCGACCATTTGGGTGCAGATCCTTGGTCATGAGAAGGCGATATTCCCGTATGAATATCCGGCGCTGTTCTCTATCGCCATCGCCTTTATCGGTATCTGGTTCTTCTCTGCGACCGATAACTCAGAGGAAGGGATGCGCGAGCGCGAGTTGTTCCGCGCGCAGTTTATTCGTTCGCAGACCGGGATCGGTATCGAGAAAGGTCAGGCGCATTAATGATGACTTATTCCCCGGTCGGCAGACCGGGGAATTTTTATATGCTAGTTGTAGGTAAACGTTATTGTTCCGCTTGCGTTGGCAGTTCCCGGCGTCACTTCAGAACCGGTTTTGTAATAGTTGGTCGAAAAATACAGCGTGTCTGTCCCTGACGCACCACCGGTGTTATTTGGATCGGAGAAAATGGTGTAACTGGCCTCTGCTTCAGAGTTCGTCACCGTCGTTCTGTTGACCTGATCGAATACCCTGTAGATGGAGGTATTCATAGATAGCGGCGCGCCGTTGAGATTCAACTGTACCCCTACACCGGTCGCCACATTCTCGCCGGGCGTTAGTGCAATCACAGTATGATCTGGGTTATCGCCCTCTGCTTCCGTCGCGCTAATGCGCATTTGCACATTTGTTCCTGGCTCACAGGTCAGTGTGAGCGTTTGCTGGGCAGAACCGACTTTGTTAGAAAGATTAAATTCACTCGTTTTAACCGAACCCATTGGGAAATTCAGTGCGGTTGTGCTTGCCGTACATCCCATGGGAACGAGCTGAATATTGGTTGTACCACTGATATGCAGCTGAGAAATAACAAATTCACCGTCGCTGTCTTTAATTGCAACGGTTGATACCGGATCGGTAAAGCTTAGAGAACTATTACTGTTAATTTTCCCCCCTGTTGCAACGAGCTGTAGTTGGTATACGGGGGAATAATTCGTATGTGCATAGTGAACAAAAAAGGTCGTTTTTCCAAGAGAAAAATCAGCATCACCAATATGATGTTCACTGCTATCGGCATTAAATGGAGTAGAGCTACCTTCATATTCACCCGTAGTATTTAACCACACATTAACCCTGATACCAACTCCCGGCACCGATGTTGCGTAGATATTATTGCCAATGAGCGCATTAGCCATTCCTGATGTCCAGGTAAAGCGGGCATATAAATTACCGGTACAATTGAGAACATTAGTTTGTGAATGGTATATTTTTCCTGAATCATAAATAACAGTCCCAGAAGAATAACTCCCGGCGCTAAGCAATATTTTAGGCGGTAAATTAGCGATAAACACATCACCACCATTTAACCCATAGTTACAGGCCCACACATAACACGGAGAAATTAATAAAAGAACAAGTAAAAAATATTTTTTCATATAAACCCCACCAAAAATCGTATCATTTATACGAAACATTAAAAGTGACTGTATATGCTACATTTCCCGCCGTTACACGTCCGTAGGGTGTATACATTCTGGCGCGCATATCAAAAGTGTGCCCCGAGGGGCTATCATTGAATATATAGGTATAGCTATCGTTCGGCCCCAAAGATATCTGTTCCTCAGCGCTTAGAAGTTGTAATCCAACACCCTTTGCACCATCAGTCAGCTCATTTTTATAAATCGCTGTATAGGTGCTATCAAACGGAATACCATTAAATGTTATCGTGACTGAAGCCGTACCTGCTGAGCAATTATCAAAGACAAGTGCAACAGCTGTGGCCTCACTGGTTGCTCCTGGTTTACCGATCAGATATTGAGAGGAAACCGTTCCCAGATCGATAGCATTGGATGGCTTCACAAAGACTTCACATACAGGCTCTTCAATGGTACCGGTGACATTAAAATTGACGGTACTCGTCGCATCATAAGCCCAGGCAGGAACAATGCTGCTCAACAGAAACCCTATACCAGTAAACGATAATAGCATTCGAGATTTCATCGATGGTTTAGCATAATTTACCCGCATTGCTACTGTTCTTTCTTTCCGGTTTGAACCGAATATATTGATATTTATCATCGGCAGTCCGCTTCGTAAAAAATAATATCGTCAACTGATTTATTAGATGACAAATCATACTTGAGATAGCACTGGGTATTTTGAGTATCACCCCACTTCACAAACAGCCGACCTTTTTCTGGAAGTCCGGTAAGATAGACCTGCCCGGAATCACCAACAATGGAACTTCTATTTTCTTTATGGTCCTGGCCTTCATCATCTAGCGTAATAACGGCGCCAAAAGGTACTGCCTTATTCTGGAAACGCAAGGTCATCATTGCCTTATAACCAATCCAGGTATCATATTTTACCTTGACGATAGCGCTGCGCGTCGGTACCACCGTTCTGACGATATTATCAATTTCCGCGCCCGAAACCTGTTGTTCATCAAGTGAGAGATTATTTTCATGGTAGGCCCTTACGAAAGGTACCACAGCGTATCCAGCAGAATCAGTCATCACGTTAGTCTGCCCGCGTACCGCTACATCGCTGACACCAGGGGCTTCAACTAACACCACGCTCTCACCGAGGTAGCGAGAGAAAGTTACTCCGCCGGAGTGGGCAACCATCCCGCCACGCAGCGAGTAATTATACCGCGAGCTATAGTTGTCATAGCCATATCCAGCAGTGGCTTCGCCTTTAGAACCTTGATAGTTCAGATTGACGTTCCCCGAGGTACTTTTGTCGTTTTCGTTATATCCTTCCTGCACATTCCAGTTCAGGGAACGGTCTGTAAAGGCAGTACCATTTAAACCAAGGCTATGCGTGGTATCTCCCTTTCGACTACTGCTCATATTGTAGTTAGCCGATATATCTGCACCGAAAGGTACGCTCACGGTGAGGGAAATAATATTATCGCTGGATGGTGAACTATCGCTGTTCTGGCTAGTGCTCTGCACATTTCGGTTATAGGAGTAGTTAATGAAATATGACACCCGACCAAAGGTGTTGCTATAACTAACGCCCAGAGACTCCATGCGTGAATTATCCCAGTAGGACTCACTTACCAGTGAAAGGGAGAGCGAACCGTACCCTGAGAAAACCTGAGAAGCTGATGCGTCAAAACGATCTTTTGTCCGCCCATTTGAGGAACAACAGCCGCTGTAAGAATTCGCATTATCGATAAAATTTTGCAGCGAGTAATAGCCATGCGTTGAATAACGGTATCCCGCAACAGAAAAGTTGGTTCCCGTCAGCGGAAAATCTTTACTAAAACGCATGCGATAAGACTGACCCTCGCTGGATGACGTTTTATCCGATGCAGGATTCTCTTTTATATCAACCCAGGATTGGGAAGCATCGAATGAGAGCGCTCCGACAGAACCCAGATTAAATCCGGCCCCAAGTAGCGCGTTGCTATATTTATCTTCCAGTTGCTGGAAACCACCGTATAACGTGACGTTACTCAATGCTCCCCAGGCAATGGAAGATTGCAGGAAATTGTATTCCTTTCCACCGGAGCTCCCGGAGCGAGTTTTACCACTGCTGAAAGCATAATCTATTTGCCCCTCACGCTGCAGAATCGCCAGCGAGGCAAAAGGCACAACAAAGCTCTGTGCGCTACCATCAGATTCTTTCACCGTCACATAGAGATCGCCTGCGCTCCCTGTTGGGTAAAGGTCGCTTATTTCGAATGCGCCAGGAGATACGGTGGTTTTATAGATACTGTATCCGTTCTGATAAACCGTCACGTCGGCGGTAGTACGAGCAATGCCTTTAATGACTGGCGCAAAGCCATTCAGGCTATCCGGCAGCATCTCTTTATCTGAGTTCAACTGTAGACCGGTAAAGCTGATACTGTCGAACACACCCGATGAGGTATAGGTCTGGCCCATTATCAACTGGCTTTTCAGGGCGTGGATATCACGTGAGATATAGCTGTAGACGGAGTCCCATTGATTACCATCATTATTATGATTGAGGGTGCTGTAATTTCGTAAACGCCATGGCCCAACGTTCAGACCCGGCTGTAGGCTGACAAACTGGCTGGACGTCGATTCGCCGCCGTGCCGAGGATCGGTTTTTTGCCCCGAAAGGTTGTAATTAAGCAGCCCGGCAGTGATGCCCTGCTGCCACCTGTTTTCAGCGACATAACCTTGCGGACGATGCTGCATAGCAACCTGAGGCAATGTAAAATCGACCCGCTGGCGCGAAAGCTGCACCGCCGTTTCCCATCCAGGGATCGCAGACAGCTTTGCGCACCCGGAGCCAGCTGCCGTAAGTTCGGGGTAGTCTTCAGTTTTAATCGACCACTCTTTCAAGTGCGCGACATTGATACACGGCTGAGCAGAAGAGTCATTACCTTCATTTTGCGGCTTGAAAATAACAGATTCAGAACCAATAAACTTGTCGTTAATATAGACATCGAGATTGTATTGACCCGGAGGGACTGACTCTTGGGAAATATAGGTCAAATCTACGACTGTCGCGCCGGTTTCGTTCACTTCCAGCAAATGGGGGTTAAAATACTCCCCAGCGACAGACTGTAACGGAATTGAGCCAAGGCAACAAAGAATGGCTATATAACTGCGTTTCAATGAAAGTGCATCATTCCATCCAACGTTATTGAATGATGACCTTATATTTCGGTCCTGACATACCATAATCATTGATCACGCTCCATGTGACTTCTCTTTTCCCTGATGAAGATGCGCTTGCTACCGGTATTTTTATCGTTGAGTATGGGGCGACAAACCATGCTTCGGGTACGGCCTTGCCATTAACAAATATCCCTGAGAAATTCATATATAGTGGCGAGTTATTTTTCACCTTTAACTCTCGTCCTTCACTGGACCATTGTAGTTTCTCAGAGAAGTTTTCCGGAATAGCTTTTTTTAAGGCTGCGGGTCGATAAATAAGTTTAATTCGAGAGTTGATAGCAAACTGCACCATGTTCTTATCTGGTGCGTTATCCATTGCAGGAATACCTTTAATATTCAGCCAAAACATTGACTCCCTATCTTCCGGCAAAGGTTTTCCCGTTCGAAGGATTCGTACAAATCCTTGTTCACCCGCTTTCAAGCGAAACAAGGGAGGGGTTGTAATAAACGAATCTTTCGCTGGCGAGGTTTCATCCACAATGGAGAGCCAGGACTGTACTATATTTGTAACATTATCTTTATTTTGAACAGACACTGTGGTTGTCTTTTGTGTACCATCGAAGATAACACGTGTACCGCCAACAACCACACTGGCCTGCGATACCGAAATACAGGAAAACAAACAAACACAACATAATAATCTGTTCATAGCATTATCCAAACAGGGAAAGCAAAATACTTTCCCTTTGATATATTGTTACTTAATTAATAATAGGTAACGTTATAGGTTACTGTCGTCAGCACCGGGCCTTTAGTCGGATCTGAAGCGCCAGATTTAGCCATTTTCACGGTAAACGGAACGGTGGCTTCGCCAGAGGAAATATCGACATCAGAACCTTCAGCATTATTCTTCTGAATAACCCCTGCGTTATCAAAAATAGCGACAGCAACATTGGTAGCTGGAGACGCTGAAGCCTGGTTTTTAAAGTAATCACTATTAAACGTATCCGCTTCACCACCAAAGGTAATTCTGGCTTTAGTCAGAGAACCTTCATCTGTAGGGCAACCGGTCAAAGTGAAAGAGAAGTTCTTCGCCGCGCTATAGGTATTCGCTTTTAAATCTGCTACTGAGACAGTCCCCATCTCAATCGCCGAAACGCCATTATCAATGGTAGCGGTACAAGTCGTATCGGAAACTGTCCCGGTAAACTCGATGGTGTTATCCGCATGGGACATTGCAACCAGAGAGCAGCCCGCAGATAAGGCCAGAATTTTAGCTAAAGTTTTTACATTGGTTTTCATTGGTATTCCCCTATTTATCCAGATTAACAATCAATCCATCAATTGTTTATGGCCATATATTAGAGAATGAACATGGATAACAACTTAGCTATAAGCTGTTGCATTCGCACGGGGAATGAATAACCTGCATTTAATATTTATCGAACTCATAAATGCAAGAGCTTTAGTTCCACATGAATCCATTCAATAATAAAAGCTCACGTCGCTAAGATAACCGAAAGTAGGAGTATTCTCAATAAGGTAAAAATATCTCACTTAAGTATATAATTACCCGCCATCAATAATTACGATGTATAATTTAAAATAAATAAGAAAAATCATGACATTATAAAATGAATATATTCACAAAAAAAATATAAAATAGAAATACATACTAAAAACAACTACAACCCCACTAAAAAATGAAACATTTAGTTACAATTCAAACGTAAAGCAATTAAGAATACTCGCGAAAAACCAATAAAAAACACACCTAATCTCTATTTAATATTAATATCGCAACTAATTGAATCATCAATTACATAAGTATACACATGTAGCGTTAATTAACGTTTTTTATTAAAAATACTTACTGTCCAATTATATCTCCCGGTCGATCCGCAAAGATAGTAATCGTGATGATGGTTAAATGATTATCAAAACATGCTCCAACGTACCAACGGCGCGGCCAGTACCATCACCACACCGGAAAGCATCATCACCAGGCTGGCGACCACGCCCTCCTGCGGCCCCAGCTCATAGGAACGCGCCGTTCCGGCACCGTGGGACGCCGCACCGAATCCCGCCCCTTTCGCCATCCCCTCGTGAATAGAAAGACGCAGAAACAGTACGTCGCCCACCGCCATACCAAATACCCCGGTCACGACCACAAACAGGGCGACTAAATCAGGCTGACCGCCCAGCGGTTTGGCTGCCGCTAACGCAAAGGGGGTCGTCACCGAGCGCACCGCCAGGCTGCGCTGGATCTCATCAGGCAGAGTAAACAATCGCGCCAGCCACACCGAACTGGTCACCGCAACAACCGATGCGGTAGTCACTCCAGCAGTCAGCGACAACCAGTGACGTTTAATAATCGCCAGGTTGTCATATACCGGCACGGCAAAAGCAATCGTTGCCGGGCCCAATAACCACAGCAACCAGTGGGTTTCCCCGATATAACTTTGATAGGAGATATGGCCGAATACCAGGATCAGCACCAGCAGGACTGGAGTAAAAACCAGCGGCATCAACGGGAGCTTATGAAAGCGTCGATAGAGACGCTTGTTGGCAAAATAGAGCCCTAGCGTGACGATAAGACACAGGACGCTCAGTTGAAAATCACTCATGCTTCATCCTGCTCACTTCATAACGATACACTTTATCGACCACCCACGCCGTCGTGCCCAGTACCATGGTGGTACTCAGCCCAATAACCAAAAAGATGCGCCAGCCATCAACCATCAGCAGTTGGGCGTAGTTCACGACCGCAACCACTGCTGGCACGAAAAACAGCAGCATTTCCGCCAGCAGCCAGCGGGCCCCGGCTCGCACCCAGTTTAAGGGGATAATTCGGCAAACAATCAGCGCCAGCAGCATCAACATGCCCACCAGGTTCGCTGGAAGAGGCAAATGCAGCCAGTTAACTAAATATTCAGCGCAGACGAACAATCCAGCGTAGATCAGTACCTGAACCGATACCTGCAGGCGTTGCATGACGAAGGGCGTCACGCGAGCTGGCGCGGAGGCCATGAGCGGAATTCCTGAAAAAGATGACAGGCGTGCAGTATAGAGAGCCGCCAGGCCCGGTAGAAATGAATTAAAATCATCACAGGTATAGTCCCAAGGAATAATTATGGATATCCGAACGCTGCGTTATTTTGTTGAAGTGGTCCGCCAGCAGAGCTTTACCCGTGCGGCGGAGAAGCTATTCGTCACGCAGCCCACCATCAGCAAGATGCTCAAAAATCTGGAAGATGAACTGAACTGCACCCTGCTGATTCGCGATGGGCGCAAGCTGCTGTTGACCGATACCGGGCGGGTGGTCTTCGAGCGCGGCCAGGCTATTCTTGGTGAGTTTCATCAGCTGGAGTCGGAGCTGAGCGATATTAATCATCTGCACAAAGGCGTTCTGCGTCTGGGGATCCCGCCGATGGTGGGGATGTTGATGGCGGAACCGATTAGCCGCTTTCGCCAGCGCTACTCGGGCATTGAACTAAAGATTTCCGAGTTTGGTGGACTGACGGTGCAGCAGGCGGTAAGCAACGGAGAGCTGGATTTGGCGATGACGGCACTCCCCGTTGATGAGGCCAGCGGCCTGAGCACGCTGTCGTTGTTTAGTCATCCACTCTGCGTGCTGACCCCGAGAACAACGCAATGGGAAAGCATATCATCACTGTCTCCAAAGGCACTCACCGAGCATCCACTGGTGATTTACAACGAAGATTTTGCCCTCAGTCAGCAGTTGATGCAGCTTTTTACCCAGCATGAGGTTAAGCCGCGTATTGCGGTGCGTAGCGGGCAGTGGGATTTTCTGGCCGCAATGGTGCAAGCGGGGATTGGGATAGCGATTCTGCCGGAGCCGATTTGCCAGCGTCTCGATCCGCAAAGCTTTTGCTGGATACCGTTGCAGAGCGAGCTACGTTGGGAGCTGGGGATGATTTGGCGGGAGGGCGTGTATATGTCGCACAGCGCGCGGGCATGGCTGGAGTGTAGTAAGGCGTTCTGGCTGGAGTGAGCTCCCGGGTTGCGGCGTAAACACCTTACCCGGGCTACAGTCTGAGGGACGGTAGCCCGGACAAGGCGCGTCAGGCGCCGCCTCCGGGGAACAGATACGGAGTTACTGATCTTCGATTAACAGCGCTTCCAGCAGGTCAAGATCGTGCAACATCTTCTGCAGCGTCTCGTTACTGATCTGCCGGGTGGCACGCAGGTGGTATAGCTCCCCGCGCTCTGAACGCAGCGCCGCCAGGCGGAACCTGCGTTCGAGGCTCTCTTCCAGCATCGACGTTTCCACATCGTTACGTCCATCGACCCGACGACGCAGGTTACCAATTACCCGCGAACTGACCTCGGTCAGCAGCTGATTATCGATATTCTCTTTGGTGTCCGATGCCAGGCGCTCTTCCATTTTCTGAATCGCGACAATCGCCACGTCCGCCGTTGCCGCCCGCGCCAGACGCTCTTCTTTGCGCTGCTGAACGTGGTCGCTCGACTCGATATGCCGCAGCAGAATCGGCAGCGCAATCACACCAACAAACAGGGAGAACAGAATCACCCCGGCGGCAAGGAACACCAGCTCATAGCGCGCCGGGAAGACGTTACCGTCCGGCAACAGCAGAGGAATCGACAGCACACCGGCAAGAGTAATCGCCCCGCGCACCCCGGCGACGGAGGAGATCAGCAGCTCACGCGTGGTCCAGGAGCCAAACTCCATCGGTTTCTTTTTCAGGAAGCGCTGGCTCAATTTACGCATCGTCCACAGCCAGCCAAAGCGCACCAGCATCAGGGCGGCGTAAATCAGGATGATATCGGTAAACAGCATCCAGGTTTCAACGTTCGGATCCGCCTCTGCCGCCACCAGCGAGCTCGACAGAATATCCGGCAGCTGTAGCCCCAACAACAGGAAAACCATGCCGTTAAACACGAACTCCAGCATCGCCCAGGTGCTGTTCGCACGCAGGCGCATCGCCAGCGGTGCGCTGCGCATCACGCCGGAACGGGTGATGGTCATCCCCGCAGCCACCGCCGCCAGGATCCCGGAGAAGCCAATATGTTCTGCGATCAAGTAGGATGCGAACGGCAGCAGGAACAGCAGCACAATCTGCGTTGCCGGTTCATCGCCGCCCCAACGGCTAAGAAAGCGCATTGAGCGCCCGTACAGCCAGCTGACCACGAAGCCTGCAAGAATGCCGCCCACCGCTACTTTGAAAAACTCCACCGTCGCTCCGCCGACGGTAAAGACCATCGTGCCCATCGCTACCGCGACGGCAAACTTCAGGGAGACCAGGCCGGAGGCGTCGTTCATCAGCGCCTCCCCCTGCAAAATCCCCATAATTTTTTTCGGAATACGCCCTTCACCAACAATCCCTGAGAGCGCTACGGCATCCGTCGGTGACAGTACCGCCGCCAGCGCGAAGGCCGGTATCAGCGGAATGCCTGGCACGATCCAGTAGATGAGGTAGCCAATACCGACCACCGTCACCAGCACAAGCGCCAGCGCCAGACCAAATATTTCTCGCCCATGCTCAATGAACTCGCGGGTTGGAGTCTTCCAGCCATCAGCAAATAGCAGCGGCGGGATAAACAGAACCAGAAAGAGTTCAGGGTCGAATTCGACGTGTAGTCCAAAGGTAGGCCAGGCCAGCATCGCGCCAATGCCTATTTGGATTAAAGGTAGTGGAACCTGAAAGGGCAGTACGCGTGTAACCACCCCGGAGAGAGAGACCACGAGGGTCATGATGAGTATGGTAAAGAATATTTCCATGTGTTCCCTGTTTGCTACGTTTTCTTTTTTTACATCTGAGGCGTCATGTCTCGAAATGGTACGCTACTCAGATTAACGCAAAAGGAAACAGGATGTGGCTTAAAAATAAATCGGGCGGCCAAAGCCGCCCGTGATTAGCAGAAAAAGTTAAATCGCCCAGCCGCCAGCGTAGAAAATAACCAGCGCCGCCGCGATGATCACCGTCCCCAGGTTCAGCTTGCGCCACTCCCCGGACACCAGACGACCAATCACCAGTGAAGCAAAGCCAATCATGATGCCGGTAACAATGTTACAGGTCAGCACGATAAAGACTGCCGTAATCAGGCCCGCCATCGCATCGACAAAATCGTTAAAGTCGATTTTCGCCACGTTGCTCAGCATCAGCAAGCCTACGTACATCAGCGCCGGAGCCGTCGCGTACGCCGGTACCAGATAAGAGAGCGGAGAGAGGAACAGGATCAGCAGGAACAGCACGCCAACGGTTACCGCAGTCAGGCCGGTTTTACCGCCCGCGGCAGTACCTGCGGCTGACTCGATATAGACCGCTGCCGGAGCCGCGCCGACCAGACCAGAGAAGACGCTGCTCAGGGAGTCAGTGGTCAATGCTTTGCCGCCATTGATAATCTGCCCATCTTTATCCAGCAAGTTTGCCTGACCGGCCACCGCGCGGATGGTGCCAGTCGCATCAAATACTGCGGTCATCACCAACGCCAGCACGCTCGGCAGAACGATGGGGTTCAGCGCGCCCACGATATCCAGGCTACCGATCAGCGAGTTGCCCTTATCGTCGCTCAGCGACGGCATAGCGAAAACACCGGAGAAGTGAACGTTAGGATCGAAAATCAGACCGATAATCGACACGCCGATAATCGTCAGCAGGATACCGCCCGGCACTTTGAGTTTTTCGAGGCCGATAATCACCGCCAGCCCCACCAGCGACATGATCACCGGGAAGCTGTCGAAATTACCCAACGCCACCGGCAGGCCGTCCAGCGGGTTTTTAATGACCAGACCAACGCCGTTGGCGGCGATCAGCAGCAGAAACAGTCCGATACCAATCCCCGTGCCGTGCGCAACGCCCTGCGGCAGATTACGCAAGATCCAGCTACGAATACCGGTTGCGGAAATCACGGTAAACAGCACGCCCATCAGGAACACGGCACCCAACGCTACCGGAATACTGATCTGTTGGCCCAACACCAGGCTAAAGGCGGTAAAGGCGGTCAGCGAGATGGCGCAGCCAATCGCCAGCGGCAGGTTCGCCCACAGCCCCATCACCAGCGAGCCGACGCCCGCTACCAGACAGGTGGAGACAAAGACCGCCGCCGGTGGGAAACCTGCTTTTCCGAGCATACCCGGCACGACGATGACGGAGTACACCATCGCCAGGAAGGTAGTAAGACCGGCAACGATTTCCTGACGCACGGTGCTGCCGCGAGCAGAAATTTTAAACCAGGCGTCCAATGAACCGCCGGTACGCGCTGAAGGCGTAGACATAGAAAACTTCCCCTGAGAATTTTTATCGTTCGTTTGGATGCGAGGTGGACCATCCACTGCCAGTTAAACGCGATCTCCTTGTGCTACATCGCAGCGCCAGGGGCTGTGAAAAGCAAACGTTTAACTCCGCGCATACAATACGGTGTGAAGAATGACTTTGCTCCCCCCTGTTTGCAGAGGAAATGATGAGCAAAATAAAAAGGCAAACGATTATCCAGCCTTTAGATGGGCCTTTTCAACTGAAGATTGCCGTATTTCGCTAAATTTCGCTTATGACGTTCAGGAAATAACCAGCCGATGCGCAAACGTTATCGTCCATGCGCAATCCGGTAACATTTTTGCATTGCACTGATAGCAACTTTTTCCAGTCATCGGCTTTAGTAATGCTTCACCCACCGGGTAAGGTAAAAGGACCACCGCGCTCAATCGCGCTCTGCCACGCCGGGCGCTGCTCTATGCGCTGTACCCACTGCGTCAGATGCGGTAAATCCTCCACGCCACCGCGCGCCAGCAGCGCCATTGCCGGAAAGCTCATCTGGATATCCGCCATACTCAGTTCGGCTCCGGCAAACCAGCGCTGGCGGGAAAGGTGCTCTTCAATAAAACAGGCGTGCGTTTCCACTTGCCGATCAAGCCAGGCTTTTTGTACGCCTTTGCCTAACGCATTGCCCAGAGTGCGCATGCCAAAAGGCACCGGCGGCTTGCCCAGACTGGCGAACACCAGTTTCATCAGCAGCAGCGGCATCAGCGAACCTTCGGCGTAATGCAGCCAAAAGCGGTATTGCAGTTTATCTTCTATCGACTGCGGCCTGAACCGCTGGGCGCTGTCATAGGTCTCCTGCAAATATTCCAGGATTGCGCCAGATTCCGCGAGGATGCAGCCGTTATCTTCCACCACCGGCGATTTACCTAGCGGATGAATATCTTTTAACTCCGCCGGGGCGAGCATATTTTTCCCCCGCTGATAAGAGACTATCTGGTAAGGCAGTTGCAGCTCTTCCAGCGCCCATAACACACGCTGCGATCGCGACTGATTAAGATGATGTACCGTCAACATGGGCTTCTCCCGCTGTTTGTTCAAATTAACTATAGGAACAGGCGACGAATGACGGAAATTTTCCGGCAAACCAAAGAGGAAAAATCAGAAGGAAGTGCCACACTTAAGTTGTCGGCACAAACCGGAACCTCAATCAACACATTGCGCAATACCGAGGGGAGCCGACGTCGGGGGAAACCCTCCTGCGAAGCAGCGGGATAGTGCGAAAGACCAAGACCGGAAAACAACTAAAGCGCCCTGTTGTGGCGCTTTAGTTTTTTTACTCCTCTTCCAACAGCCGCGCGCCGGTCCCCTCTTCGCCCAGCTTATCGCCGGGATTACGTAACGGGCAGTCGCGACGCGACAGGCAGCCGCAGCCAATGCAGCCATCCAGTTGATCGCGCAGTGCGGTCAGGGTGTGAATGCGCCGATCCAGCTCTTCCCGCCACTGGGAAGACAGCATCTTCCACTCTTTGGCACTGAGGTTATGCCCTTCCGGCAGCACGCCGAACGCATCGCCAATCGTCGCCAGCGGAATACCAATACGTTGCGCAATTTTAATGATCGCCACTGCGCGCAGGACATCACGCCGATAGCGCCGCTGATTACCGGCGTTACGCTGGCTGTGAATCAGCCCCTTACTTTCATAAAAATGCAGCGCGGAGACAGCAACACCGGTTCGTTTTGCCACTTCGCCGGGGGTCAGCAGCATTTTGATGCGAGGGGATTTCTTTTCCATAAAGCGCTTTACCTCAAGTTAACTTGAGGAATTATACTCGCCCACAGACAAAACGACGAATCGAGAATTGAGAGAGGCCGCAATATGTCCCATCACGATATTATCCAAACGCTTATTGAATGGATTGATGAACATATCGATCAACCACTTAACATTGATGTAGTCGCCAGAAAATCGGGCTATTCGAAATGGTATCTCCAGCGGATGTTTCGCGCAGTGATGCATCAAACCCTGGGGGATTACATTCGCCAGCGCCGCTTGCTGCTTGCCGCAGAAGCGTTAAGAACGACCCAGCGCCCGATTTTTGATATCGCGATGGATCTCGGCTACGTGTCGCAACAAACATTTTCGCGGGTTTTCCGCCGCGAGTTCGACCGCACGCCCAGCGCCTATCGCCATCAAATCTCCGCGTGAAGATGTTGTTGATGCGGGCAAAGGCTGGTGCGGGCGTTAGCCAGCCACTGCATAAACTCCAGCGGTGGCATCGCTTTCGCAAAGTGCCAGCCTTGACAGTATTGCACGCCGTGCTTTTGTAACCACGCCACCTGGTCGGCCGTTTCAACCCCTTCGGCAACGATCTTTAAATGCAAGCTGTTAGCCATCTGAATAATATGTTCAGCAATCAGGTGGCTGGTACTGTTGTTCGTTAGCGCATCAACGAAGGATTTATCAATCTTGAGGATGTCAACGTTCAACGAATGGAGGTTGTGCAGGTTGGAGTAGCCGGTACCAAAATCATCAATCGCAATTTCATACCCCGCGTCGCGGAAGGCCTGAATCACCGGAGTGGTTTTCGGCACATCGATAAACCCGCGCTCAGTCACTTCGATTTTAATCTGCTCCACGCTAACTGCATGGCGGTGAACCTTTTCGTCGATGTGCTCAATCAATCTCGCGGAGTGGAAATCCGAAGCCGAAAGGTTGATTGCCACGTATAAATGCGGGTGCCGTGCCAGAAACTCGCCCATATCGGCGAATACCTCATCCACCACATAGTCCGCGACCTGCGCAATCATCCCCTCATTTTCCGCCAACGGGATAAACTCCGCCGGGCTCATCACCGGGCCATCAAATCCAGGCCAGCGCAGCAGCGCCTCGGCACCCACGCAGCAATTATTTTTGATATCCATGATCGGCTGGTAGTGCAGGCACAGTTGGCGACGGCTTAGCGCCCGCTGCAGCATGCTACGCGGAGAATGATACTGCTGTCGGGTACGTGACCACACCAGCAAAAGCAAGACGCTACAAATCAGCCCTAACGGCAGAGTCAGCGTCGCCTGATTATAAAAATTCTGGTAATAGCTGACCCGCGAGGTGGACATAATGACGGCTATCGGGCGAACAGTGGAATGGGCAATGGTATAAACGCGTCCATCCTGATGAAAAAACGCCTCTTCATCACGGATCAACCGATGCAGTTGACCGGAGTCTGCATTCGTACTGACGGAAAAAAACTGGTTGGTTTTGGTATCAAAAACGCCCCAGGCCAGATCGCGGTCGCTGGTTATCAACGCGCTAAAGGAAAGCGGATGAATCACCGCCACATAATGACCGCGCTGCATATAGTTCATGGCATAGCTGGGATAGAAAGGGGTTTCGCGGTAGTAGTAAATCGCAATATCCGGCTTTTTAGTATACGTTGCAGCCGGAATGCGCCATCCGGCCTGGCGGCGTACCGCAGTCGAACAGAAAAAATGCGAGCCATTGGCATAGATTAAATCGTCGATATAGAGCAGGCCGCGAACAATACTCAACATATATTGCTGATGCTGCGGCGAGCATAGCTCTCCCTGATATAACCTGGCTTTATCGCGCGCCTCATCGGCTTCACGAATGACCACCTCCGTTTTTTGCAGCGCCAACTTAGAAAACACCCGTAGTTGATCGGTGGTTTCCGCTTTGGCGCGTATTTGTGCAAACCACAATGCCAGCATCACCGGCAGCAGAATAACCAGCACGATGCCAAATACTCTTAACGCCTTATGTGGCGAGCTATGACTCATTTCCGCTTTTTATCCATGCGATACGCCTTAATCAAGGTGAAAGGCCCCGATGACTCTGCTTACTGTGATATGAATCAGGGCAATTCAGCAACCCACACTTTGACGTAAAAACCTCATGACTATGAATCATGAATAATACTGACTTATAGAAGGCTGGAGAAACATTCTCAACATAATGAGATTAGCTCCACTGTCTCATTCGGTTTATCCGTATAATTGGCGGGAATAAGTAATAAAATCCGCAGAACATAAACGCTAATAAAAAAGAATTGCGGCTGGCTATCGTTTATAATCGCCTTCTGAATGAAAGATACATCCCTTCCTCTCTTATTAACCACTCAAATAAAGTGGTTAATAGGCGCAAGAAAAGTACTTTTTTTGGCTGGTGAATAAAAGAGCAATTGTGATATAGTTCACATTAGTTGATGAAACAAGAACGTTGTTTCATTACTCTCTTGTTTGCCTGTAGATAGCCAGAGCACCACGTCATCGTTAGTCTCGTCAGGTTGTCAAAGGCTCCCGCATTTCTTTGAGGAAAGGTTGATGGCTACCATTACTACCAGTGTCGTACTTTTGCGCTGGCCACTCGTGAGCGCAGTGCTGATGTTCCTGGCCAGCTCGATGAATATTCAGCTGCGTAAAAGTGATTATGCCGGTTTAGCGGTTATTTGTAGCTGTGTAGGCCTGGCCGCAGCCTGCTGGTTTGCCACCGGTCTGTTAGGTATTACGCTGATGGACGTTGCAAAGATCTGGGGCAATATCAAAGATGTCATGATTGAAGTAATGAGCCAGACCCCGCCGGAATGGCCTATGATGATGACCTGATGTAAAAAAAGCTTCCCAACGGGAAGCTTTTTTTACCGCTATTTGCCCATCTTCGACAGCATCTCCGGGCGCATAAATTTATGAATCACCAGCATAAACAGCAGCGATGGCACCAGTAAAATCAGCGCCGTAATTGACGATACCTGATAGTTGCCCGACATACTGGCGTTATACAGCAGCAGCGGCAACGTGGTGATATCCGGCGCGCCGACAAAAAAGGTGCCGGTAAATTCGTCCAGCGACTCCAGAAACACAAAAATGCTGGCGGCGATAATTCCCGGCGAAGCCTGCGGCAGTACAATATGCCAAAAAGTGTAAATCGGCCCCGCCCCCAGATTGCGTGAAGCCCTGGCCAGCAGCGGGTCGACCGCCGAAAAAGCCGCCACGCAAATCCACACCGAATACATCAACCCGTGTACGCTGTGCACCAACACAACCCCCGCGACCGTGCCGTTAAGCCCCCATTGATAGAAAAGCCGGGCGATATTCATGTACACAGTCAGATTGGGAAACGCCTGCGGGATCAGAAACAACAGCATAAACAACACCCGTAGCGGCATCCCGCGCCTTGAAAGCGCGTAGCCCGCCGGAATGGAGATCAGCAGACATACCAGCACCGATAGCAGCGCAATCAGCACGCTAGTCAGCAGCGAGCCGGACACATCGCTGTAGGGGCTGAATACCTGATACCAGTATTTCAGCCCCCATTTGCTGGGCAGCGAATGCGGGAAAAACCAGCTCTCCGCCACCGTCCAGATGAGTAAGTTCAGCAGCGGGCCAAACATCGCCAGCAGCATAAAGACCAGCAGTAACGTCTGTAACGGCAGACTGGCGCTCAACCTTCTGCGGCCTTTCGCCAGCAGCATTCCCGGTCGTGTCATGATTGCCTCTTTCATTATTCGCTCCCTTTTTGCTGCAAACTATGGCGCAGATAAAACCACGATAGTCCCCCGCAAATCAGTAACGACACCACGCCAAGCGCGTTAGCGACAGCGTAGTCGCCATAGGAATTAACGCGAAAGGCCATATCCACGGTCATCATCGTCGGCGAGCCGACGCCTATCATCAGCGGGACCGACAGCACCGACATCATGGTGACGGTGGAGAGCACCAGCGCCACGCCGATTGCTGGCAGCACCTGTGGCAAAATAATGTCGAATAAAATACGCGGTCGCGACGCGCCAAGATTGCGCGCCGCCAGAATCTGCGGTTGTTCCAGCGCCGCCATCGCTCCGCAGATAAGCAGGGTGGCAAACGCCAGCTGCTTCCAGACAAAAGTGATAATGATCCCCTTCCAGCCCAGCCAGGAAACGGTCTCCAGCGGAGTGATGAGGTCAGTTGCCACCAGCGCGTTGTTCATCAAGCCGTTTTTGGCCAGAAAGGTACGCATCATCTGCGCGGCGACGATAAAAGGGATAAACAGCGGCAGGCGATACAAAAACCCCAGCATGCGGACAATAGGCCGACAGGGTGATAGCGTAATCACTGCCGAAAGGGTAATAGAGAGAACCGCCAGCAGCGCCACGGAGGCGAGCACAATAATCAGCGTAAACAGAACGTCGCTGGAATATAGCGTATATACCTTACTGAAGTGGGCCAGCGTGAGGCGCTGCGCGTCGTCAGTAAAAGCGGCGATCAGCGAAAAGCCCAGCGGATATAAAAAGAGCACGGCGATCATCAGCGCGGCCGGAGCGACCAGCAGCAGATATTTCAGCGAAGTACGCATAACAAACCTGGCGTCAGCAACAAGAAAAACGCTCAGGGCGACGTCGCATCGCGCCTGAGCAGCAGCAGTCAATTAATTGGCGACCTGGCTTTCATAGCCTTCTTTGATGTCGTCAAAATATGGCGTAATCGGGAAGCTCTTGCCGTATTCCGCCAGCGCCTGCGGCGAAATTTCAGCAAACAGTTTTTGCCAGGTCTGGCCATCAAGCTTCGGCTTCACGTGTTCGGCGTCAATCCCTGGATACCAGTTAAATTGCTTCACGATCCCCTGCGCCTGCACTTCCGGGCTGGTCGCCAGTTCGATGAACTCACGCGCCAGCTGCGGGTTCGCCGCCTTCGCCGGGGTCACGTAGTACATCGGTTGGCCCGGCATTCCCGGCGCCAGCAGAGACAGCTTAATCGACGGCGGCAGCTTGCCCTGATCTTTCCAGCTATAGAACATATCCACCCACACCGGCCCCATCATGATTTCGCCGCGGCTCAGCATATCGAGCGTCCCGGCGTTACCCGGCGTGAAGGTGACGTTCTTATTAAACGCTTTCAGCTTCTCGTAAGCCTGCCCCCAATTTTTCTCAACGCCTTTATCGTACGGTAGAGAAGACAAGCGCTGGGCATCGGTACCGTAGGCATATATCCAGCCCACCACAAAGCTGACGCCGGACATGCCGTTTTTAATACCGTTGTAACCAAAGGCCTGCGGATTTTTTTGCGCCCAGCTCACCAGCTCATCGTAGGACGCCGGAGGCGTTTTAATGGCATCGCTATTCCAGGCAATGGCGGTCTGGCTTAAAAACATCGGCATAACGTAGCCGTCGACGTTCACCCCAAGGGCGTTTTTCGCGTTGTCGGCAGTCACCATTGAGCCAGTCTTAATCTGCTGGCGATACTTCTCCAGCAGCCCCTTTTCCACCAGCTCGCCACCGGCTTTCTGATGCACCACCGCCACATCAATATCCCAGGTTTGCGCACCGCTCTCTTTTTGCGCCGTCAGTTTTTCAATGATTTTATTCGACCCCGCGTCTCCCGGACCGGTGCCGACGACCTGAACTTTGACTCCCGGATGCGCCGCTTCAAACTTCGGCCCCAGCCAGGTTTTGACGTAATCCACCATATTTTGATCCCCCGCCGTAGCGACGTGAAGAACGGTGTCGGCCTGCGCGCCGCAGCTCAGAAATAATGCAATCACTACCGCAGCTTTCGTTTTCGTAAACATGGTCTATCCCCAGAATGAACGCGATGAAGTTAATGAGCTTGTGATGAAGGGAAAATATGCAGTGCGGGCGCCGGGACATGTAGCCTGACCGGCGTGCTGGCTGGCCAGCAATGCGCAGAATCCGCCAGCAGGACGCGATTGTGACAACGCACACTATGGCGATATAAGTTGCCGAGAAAAGCACTTTGCTCAACGATACCGTTCAGCGTTAACCCCTCCGGCGCGGCGCTATCAGATAATTCTCCGAGCGCGGCATCGGCGCTGCGAAAATAAAGAATACGGTCGTTAAAATGCTCAGCGGAATATTGCCCGGCGGCGCGTAAATACATCCCTTCAACGGCAAAGAGTTCGCTGGCGGGAATTTTATTATCTGCCCCCATAAAATCGGCAACAAAAGGCGTGGCCGGGCGCTGATAAATATCCTCTGGCGAACCTATTTGCTCAATACGACCATTATTTAATACCGCGATGCGGTCGGCCATCACCAGCGCCTCCTGCTGATCGTGAGTGACGATTAACGAGGTAAAGCCGAGTCTTTTTTGCAGCGCTTTGATTTCGTGGCGTACGTTAAGTCGCACTTTCGCATCAAGATTCGAGAGCGGTTCATCCAGCACCAGCACATCCGGTTCTATCGCCAGCGCGCGGGCCAGGGCCACCCGCTGACGCTGTCCGCCGGAGAGTTCGGTCACCTTGACGTCCGCCAGACCGTTGAGGTTGACGATGTTGAGCAGTTCCGCCACCCGGCGGTCAATATCGTCGCGCCGCCATTTACGCAGCTTCAGACCGTAACCAATATTGCGCGCTACCGTCAGATGCGGCCACAGGGCATAGCTTTGGAAGACCATGGTGATATTGCGCTGCTCCGGCGCGCTATGAGAAATATCGCGTCCGGCAATGGAAATATCTCCTGTCTGCGTCGGAATAAACCCGCAAAGCGCGTTCAAAAGCGTTGTTTTCCCGCAACCGGAAGGACCCAGCAGGGCAATCATTTCCCCTTTCTCAACGCTCAGATCGATATTATGCAAAACGACTTTATCGCCGTAGCTAATTTTTAGCCGGGAGATCTGTAAATAGCTCATATTCGATACCCAAAAATCTCTGTATCTGCATTTTCATCACCCGATGAACACGTGTTCATTTGAATATAAAAAAAATGCAACGTTGACTCGACATGATGTGAGCCTACTTTGTCGGGTATTTGTGACAATTTAATTAAGAGTTTGGCCATTAGGCTATTTTATTTGGCCGTTTGGGTTAGGGCAGTGCTCAGAATCCTCACGTACTACAAGTACGCTCCGGTTCTTCCGCGCTGTCCTAATCCAAACGTCCTGCAACAATTACGCCTACTGGCAACAAACTCTAACAGACCTAAAATTTCGGCGAGGGAAAATGAAAATAGATGTTCTTGGCTGCGGTAGCGCTTTCTCCAGCGAACAAAATACCTCTGCACTACGGGTTATCGACGCCCAAAACCGACAGTGGCTGATTGATTGCGGCCCCACAATCCCCCGGGCGCTGTGGCGGCGCGGCGGCGATATCAACGAGATTGACGTTATCTATTTCACCCACGTTCACCCGGACCACTGTACCGGCCTGACGGCGCTGCTCAACTACTGGAAGAGCTTCTCGCGCCAGAAGCCGCTGATTATCTACAGCCAGCCGCAGCAGCGCCCGGTCCTGATGCAGTTGGCAGCGCTGGCAAATTGGCCGCAAACAACGTTGTGTTTTGCCATCGACTGGCGTGACAGCACAGAGGCCTGGACGTGGCATAACTGGCATATTCAGACCGCACAAACGCAACATGAGCTGACCAACCGCGCCATTCGTATCACCTTCGGCGGGCAAACCCTGTTCTACAGCGGCGATGGTCGCCCGACGCCGGATTCCATTGCGCTGATGGCAGGGGCCGATTTGGTATTTCAGGAGTGCGCCTCGCTGACCGCGCTAGCCGATGACGCCTCGCACGGCGATTTCCCTTCATGCCTCGCGCTATTCCAGCAGCTCAATTTGCGTACGATGGGGCTCTATCACTGCTACGACGCGATATTGCCCGCGCTGAAATCCGCCTGTCTGCCGTGGGAAGGTTTGTTCGTTAGCCACGACGGCCTGCAGTATGAGCTCCATCATTCGGAACGCCCGATATGACTTCATCACCGCGTAAACAGAGTATTACCGCGCAGGATGTCGCCCAGCGTGCGGGGGTCTCACGGGCCGTAGTATCCCGCGCCCTGAGCAATAATGGCAGCATCTCTCCCGATACCAGAGAACGCGTACTGCGCGCAGCCGAAGAGTTGGGATACCAGGTCAATTTCCTCGCCCAGGGGTTAAACCGACGGCGCAGCCATCTGATCGGCGTGATCGTTTCGCGCATCAGCGATCCGTTTCGCAGCAGCCTGCTTGACGCGCTGCTCAGCGAGATCCAGCGCCGCGGTTTTCAGGCGCTGGTGAGTGAAATCCGTAGCGAACAGGATCTGGCGCAAACCCTGCGGCGCTTCGCCCAATTTCGCGTTTCCGGCGTTATCGTCACCTCCGGGCAGCCGCCGGAATCGCTGGTTAACGAGTGCGTTCAGCAGCAAATTCCGGTGGTAGGCATCAATCGCCAGCCCAATATCCCCTGCGTCGATTATGTTTGCTCGGATAATGTCGCCGGAGCGACCCTTGCCGCCGAGCAGTTGGTTCGCGCTGGTTGTTATCGATTCGGTTGGCTCAACCATCATCACTCAACCTGGGCGGGGCAAACGCGCGGCGCGGCGTTTTCTCAAGCACTCCTGGCGCTCGGCGTGGATACTCAACGTGACCTGCACGCCCTTTTCGCACCGGTTGAGGGCTACGAAGGCGGTTTCCAGGCCGCCGCCAACGCCGACGACAGGCTACAGGGTATTTTCTGCGCCAATGCCCAACTGGCCTGCGGTTTCCTTGACGGCATGCGCCTACGCGGCAAGCAGGCTCCCGACGATTTTCAGATCATTGGCTTTGACAATACGCCGCAAACGGCGCAATACAGTTATCAGCTCAGCACCTTGCACCAGGACGTCGCGGAGATTTCCCGCCAGGCCTTAGCGCGCCTGCTGGAGCGGGCCAGCGACCCTTTACAACCTTCGCGCACCACGTGGGTGGGGGTGCAGTTAATTCATCGGCGCACGTCGCCATCAACCGATAAGAGCAGGCTATGACGGAAGAACAGCAGCAGTCATTATGCGAATTGATTCGCCAGTTGGGTGCGCAGGCACAAGCGCTGCGCGATACGGGGCTACAGATAGATAAAAAAGCGCGTCAGGATTTTGTCTCGCAGGCCGATCTGTTCGTGGAAAAAGAGATCAAGAACTGGCTGAAGATCCACTGCCCGCAGGATGGTTTTCTCGGCGAAGAGAGCGGCCTGGAAAGCGGTGGGCAAGGAACCTGGGTGCTCGACCCTATCGACGGAACCACTAACTACATTCAGGGGATGGACTACTGGTGTATTTCTCTGGCTTACGTTCTGCACAATACGCTTGAGCTGGGGATTATTTACGCCCCTGACCGAAATGAATTTTTCTTTGCCCGCCGTGGTAAAGGTGCCTTTCTTAACGATCAGCGCCTGACGTTACGCGAACCGGATCCGGAAACGGTGGTGATTGGGATGGGGCGTTCCAGCCGCGCGCCCGCGGAAAACTATACCCACGCTATCGCTCGTGTCCTCAACGCGGGAATGGAGTATCGACGCTTTGGCGCCGGGGCGTTAATGCTGGCCCACGTTGCCACCGGCCAGGTACACGCCTATTACGAAGAGCATATGAATAGCTGGGATGCCCTGGCGGGAATGCTGCTGATCGTCGAAGCGGGCGGTGCCAGCAATGACTTTTTAGCCAACGATGGCTTACTGCGCGGTAACCTGGTGCTGGCCGGATGCGTCGATGTACAGGCCCGGCTTTCCGCTCTGCTGCCCGCATAGCCTGCATTACGCACAGCGCTGTCCTGACGACTGCCATATTGCCCCACGAGGAAAGTCGTTCGGGCAGCGCTTTATCGCACAGTGTTCCTGGTAAGAACAGGCTTCTGCCGTCGTGGCGGTGGAATGGTACGGACAGGATGGCCGCTCCCGCAGCTTTTCCCATTGTCCCTCATCGTATCGCGTAATGTTATAAACCTTTACCGCATGATATTGCTCGTTAATTAAAACGCTGGAGGAGTAGAGTTTCATCGACTCTCCCGGCAGTAATAAAATATCGGCTTCATACCAAAGAATAAACTTTAAAAAACGCAGGCTGGAGATTGAGGAAAAAGCCACGCCGGAATGCGGGCAGACAAGAGTATTATGAATAGTCCATTTCATTTTCTATCCTTGCTTCTATCCATGCATGTATTGCTGATAAATGACTCTCTATTGATAGCATCCATTATAGCCAACCGCAAGGTCGTCGATTAATAATGTGACATTAGACAATACTCAACATAAATTATACTCACTAAGACGTACAATGAATATTGAGCTCTAATAATTAATAGTTAACTATAATACCACAAAGCCGCACAGGCAAAGAATATACATAAATAACAATATATTGACAATAAATTACAGGCTACCAACAACGATAGCCTGTAATATTCTCTGGATAATAACCTGAGGCATTACCAGGTTTTGCCGATATTAAACTGAAACTGCTCGGCTTTATCGCCATCGTATTTTTTAAACGGCTCGGCCCATGAGAAGACCAGCGGGCCTAACGGCGACATCCATTGCACCGCAATCCCGGCGGACATACGAATATGCGACGGATCGCCATAGTCCGGGATCCCCGCCGCCAGCGTCTGGCCGGTATTTTGCCATGAGGTGCTCCATACTGTACCGGCATCAAGGAATAGCGACGTCCGCAGGCTGTCAGCGTATTTGTCATTCACAAACGGTGTCGGCACAATAAACTCGCTGTTTAGCACCGCCATCGCGTTACCGCCAACCGCATCGGACGAGGAGTCCAGCGGGCAGGTGCTGTAGCTACTTTCAGAACCATTACAACGATAATAAGCCGCTTTTGGGCCAATCGTATTCGACGAAAATCCACGAACCGACGATGAGCCACCGGCGTAGAAATTATCGTAAAATGGTACCGATTTGCCGTTCAACCCATCGGCATATCCCGCGCGCAGGTGCTCCATCCACACCCAGCTTTTGTTCTCGTTTAGCGGCAAATATTGGGTGGTATCAAAAGTAACTTTATAATAGCTGTTATCTGAACCGGGCACCGTGACCTTCGCGGTCAGGCTGCTTTTATTCCCCGCGCGTGGGAAGAAGCCGCGATCAAGATCGTTATAGCTCCAGCCGATGCTGGCAAAATAGTCGTTAGCGCTATAGGTCGCGCCACTATCACCATCCTTGGTGACAACGTTCGGGTAGATACCCCGCGAGTTAAGGTAGTTCCATGTCGTCAGCTCAGGATCCATATTCGTCAGATGGTTATGGACATAATCCAGGCCCAGATTGAGGGAGTTATTCTCACTAATCGGGAATCCTAGCGTACTGCCAACGCCGTAGCTCTGCTGGTTGTAGCTGCCGGTATCGGCATCGGAGGCGTCGTAGCTATTATAGAAGATTTTCCCGCCAAGGCTGACGCCATCCACGGTGAAGTAAGGGTTCGTTGCCCCCAGTTCAAGATAGGACTGGTAACTATTGCGCGTACCGTTGAAGCTAACGCTATTGCCGGTGCCCAGCCAGTTATCCTGGGTGACGCCAAGCTGGTAGCTGACGCCGCTGTCCGTACCGAAGCCCAGACCAACGTTGAAAGAGCCGGTATTGCGTTCCTTCACCTTATAGACCACGTCCACCTGATCCTGGCTACCGCTTACCGGGATGATTTGCTTATCGACAGTTTCAAAAAAACCGGTGCGATCCAGCCGCGTTTTTCCCTGTTCGACTTTTTCATCATTCAGCCACGCGCCTTCCATTTGACGCATTTCGCGGCGCAGCACCCTATCGCGGGACGTATCATTGCCTTCAAAACGGATCTGACGTACCGAGTAACGGCGCCCGGCATTAACGTTGATATGCAAAACCACGCTTTTTTTCGCATCATCAATATCCGGCGCGGTGTTAACCTGCGGCCAGGCATAGCCATATTTTCCCAACAGCGTCTTAATACTGTTTTCTACCGCCGTAATTTCCGCGCCGCTATACCATTTATCCGTTAACGGCTTTACCAGTGCCTCAACTTCCTGGTTATGCTGTGCCATATCACCGGTCAGCATCGTGCTGGCGACTTTATAACGTTCGCCTTCGGCAACATTAATAGTGATATACAGTGACTTCTTATCTGGTGTAATACTGACCTGGCTAGAGTTAATCGCAAACCGCGCATAGCCGCGATCGAGATAATAGCTGCGAATAGTTTCAAGATCCGCCGCCATCTTTTGCTTTTGATATTTTTTATCGCCAATGACGTTCCACCACGGAACGCTATCGCGCAACTGTAGCTGGTCCAGCAATGTTTCTTCACTAAAAGCCTGGTTGCCAATGATATTAATTTGCGCGATTTTTGCCGAGACACCTTCCTGAAAAACAAAGGTTAAATCAACGCGATTACGCGGCAGCGGTGTGACAACAGCATGAACCTGGGCGCTGTATTTCCCGACGCTGTAATAGAAATCCTGTAATCCTTTTTCGATTTCCGTAAGCGTGTTGCGATCCAGCGCGCTGCCTTCTTCGATACCAGTGGCGGCCAGGTTCTCTTTCAGGGCATCATCCTTTACGGACTTATTGCCAGAAAAGCTGATTTTGGCGATGGTTGGTCGCTCTTTCACCTGCACCACCAGCGTGCTGCCATCCCGCAGAATCTGCACATTTTCAAAATTACCGCTGGCGTACAAGGCACGAACCGAGTCGCTGATATCCTCACTGGAGACCTCTTCCCCCGTATGAACGGGCATGCTTAACAACGCAGCGCCGACGGTAACGCGCTGCAACCCCTCAAAACGAATATCATCAACGGTATATGAGGTTGATGCATAAAGCGTTAAAGGAGAAATCAATAGCCCGGCGATGATACTCGTTTTTTTTAGCATGGAGGTGTCGTCTAAAAGATATTTGGCAATAGCAGATATCTGCTGGGAATAACAGTGTTCTTTCCGGCGGACAGAATATGACGCAACCTGAAATAACCTGAACGAGGCGCAGAATTGCACGCAATTATGACGAGAAAATGGAGAAAAAATGGATGTTAGACAATGTTGAAAAAATTGTTTTTGGGTTGAACTTTCTTCCTGGCCGTTAGTCATATAAGCGTTTACTGACACTAGCAAAACCATTTAATCATTTTGTTTTTTTAATTAAAAAAAACAAAAAGCCCCCTTTCTCATTGGTTGAAAGGGGGAAAAGATCTTGTTAGGAATGATGCTCTCTGGGATAGACCAGGAACAGGGAGAAATTAACGTATAATTCCGTAGATAAAATGAAGAGATATTGAATAAATTATGCAGCCACGATTCCATAGCGATGCAATGGGTAGATATCATGCCGCGAAATGAAATTCAGCGTTCGGTGCTTAACGAGCTGGTGAAATGGATAAAAAACAACCTTGAGAAAAAGCTCACGATGAATGCGCTGAGCCTGTTTTCTGGTTACTCGGAGTGGCATCTGTTTCGCCTTTTCCGCCACTATTTTAACATGTCACCAATGGAGTATATTCGCCAGCAGCGGATGCACTTATCCCTTGATTTATTAAAGGTTAAACCTGCTTTTCGCATCGTCGACATTTGTATTATGGCCGGCTACGAAGATATTAGCGCTTTTAACCGTACTTTCAAAAGATATTATACCGTTACTCCAAGCCAATATCGTAAAAATCTGAATACGCACCAATAAGGGATTCCCCCTCCTCCGCATTGCTGCGGTTGGGAATTGGGAGGGGGAAGAGGGACGACTTTAGAATGGAAATGGCAGGATGCCACTGTTAATCGTTTCCGGGATCAAGCAGACCCGATCAACAGAGACAAGTGTAAGCTGCTAAGTTGAATTAATTGTGTAGAGGCCGTGGAGATTTTGTCATCATTTATATCAGCGACACATCTTTCAAAAATAAAAAAGCCGGAATAATTAAATATCCCGGCTGGTGATTAAAGGATAATTAGAAGTGCGTATTCACGCTGACATAAAACGTCCGTCCTGACTCGTTATAGGTCTCCGCGCCTGCACCATACAGATAAGCACCGGTCGTCGAGTTCCCCGTCGTCTGCGCATTCCCGGCGCGATAGTGGCGAATATCAAACAGATTATCCACTCCGCTGGTCAGGCTCAGGTTTTTGTTCACATCCCAGGTCGCACTAAGGCCGACAATGCTGTACGGACTGACTTCGTTCAGCTCGCTGCCGGACACCGCTTCCCCCTTATAGTTGAAGCGCTTTGGTTTCTGGCGACCATACCAGGTGAAGGTGCTCTGCAATGAGAGATCGTCGCGTACCTGCCAGCTTAGGGTTGAGTTAAGCGTAAACTGCGGGATCACCGACAGACGATCGCCGGTGGTTTTGTTCTTACTCTGCAACATCCACGTCAGGTTGTTGCTCCAGTTGACCGTTTCACTCACTGGCAGGTTTAACGAGCCCTCCAGCCCTTCGACCAGCGCCTTCGGTACGTTTTCCCACTGATAAATATTGGTGGTGCCGTTGCTGGCGGTGCTGACCGCCGAGTAGCCGGACTCTATCTTGTTGTGGTAGTCGTTACGGAAGTAAGTCAGCCCAGCCTGATAGCCGTCATGCTTGTACTCCAGGCCAATCTCTTTATTGACGCTGGTTTCTGCCTTCAGGTCGCTATTGCCCATCAAATAACAGGCGGAGCTGCTGGCATAGCAACCCTGTCCGTTGCTGTACAGAATATAGTTCGGATTGAGCTGATAGAGGTTCGGCGCTTTATAGGCGCGAGCAATCCCCAGCTTCAAAGTCCAGTCATCCGACAGCCCCTGCGAGAGGTTCAGCGACGGACTCCAGTTATTGCCGACGATGCTGTGGTGGTCAAAACGCAGAGCGGGCGTCAGCATGGTGCTATCGGTCAGTGCAATATTGTCTTCGGTAAACAGCGAGAAAATCTCAGCGCTGGAATACGGACTACGGCCGGTTGCCGAGATGCCGTCAATAGAGCCATAAGAGAGAGACTGGGTCGTCGATACGCCATCTTTCATCCGCTGCTGGTTCCACTCGGTCCCCAGCGTCAGGTTTTGCTCAAACCCGAAGGTAAACGGAATATTCACCTCGCTGTGCAATAGCACATCCGCCAGGTCGATATCGGAGAATTCGCTCCCCGAGAAGATCCCTTCCGTTCCGCCCGCCAGCCCCTCGTTCATGCGCGAGTTACGGGTGTGCTCATACTGAGCATAAGTATTGCTGGTCACGCCATTATCCCAGCCGCCGGTCCACGTCACCCCGTAAGTCTGGCGATAGAGGCGGTTAGTCTCTTTGCCGTACATACTTTTCACCAGCGTGCTGGTGTTGGTATTTTGCGTGTCGCCAGCGTACAGATTACCCTGACGGCTGTAGCCGGTTTCGAACTCCAGCGCCTGCATCGGCGCAAACTCCCAGCGCAGTTTGCCGTGGATATCTTTGTTCTCTACGCCTTCACGTCCCGCTGGATAAGAGCCCGCATAGGTACCGGTTCGTGCCGCTTCGTGGCCGGAGTTAATATCCTGGGCGTCGGCCTGCGTTTTGCTCAGGTTGCCCCATAGATTAAAGCTAACCTCATCCGACAGCGGGCCGTTAAGACTAAAGTTAGTGCGCTTCGTCGATCCCTCTTTACGGTGCTGAGGAGCGTTCATATAGGTATTCCAGGAACCATGCCATTCGCTGGTCGCCGGTTTAGTGACAATATTAACCACCCCGCCCATTGCGCCATTACCGTAGCGGGCCGCCGCAGGGCCGCGAATGACATCGATATGGTCGATCATTTCTGCCGGAACCCAACTGGTATCACCGCGCGTATCACGGTCTCCGCGCCAACCATAGCGCACGGAGTTACGGCTGGTCACCGGTTTACCGTCTACCAGAATCAGCGTGTTCTCCGGTCCCATACCGCGAATATCGACCTGGCGGTTATTACCGCGCTGGCCGCTGGTGGAGTTGCCGGTAAGGTTGACGCCCGGTTGGGTTCGAATCAGTTCTGAAACGTCGCGAGCCGGTGGATGCTTGCGGATTTCATCGGCGGTAATAGTGGATACGCCGGGGGCTTGCAGGTTCTGCGTTGCCGCGGTCACGACCATCGTTTCATCGTGATTTTCTGCGGCAATCGCCGTATCGGATTTCTTTGTTTCGTCTGAAGTGTTGCCCTCGGCGGCCAGCGCTGGCAGCGCCACCCCCAGGATAGCCATGTGGATCAGCACAGCCAGCGAGTAGTGCGAAGTGTGTTTCATGGAATATGCCCTGTTTTCTTTTATTGCTGTCGGGGCACGCCTTCTTCATCAGTCAGATAAACAACGGCAGTGACTTCCATGCATAGGGCAACGTCTCTGGTTTTGGCGTAAGCAGAGCCCTCCCGATGCAATACCGGGATATCGATTCAAAATTTACGCCAAAAATAGAAAATTTTGCCCTGGCAACACGAAGAAATAAACGCGCCACGCTATTCTTTGATAGTGTTTGCCGATCAGCACGCAATAGGATTATTGTGCCGAACCACGTTATTAGAAATGAGATTTATTATCAAGTTGATAGTTATTCATCATGCAAATAAATTAAAATACAACAGCAAAAACAGATAGATGAAAATTTTTAAATCTATTTAATACCATGACCAAATTAAACAAATGAATTGTATCTACATTAAAAAAACACAATTCATCCATATTATTTCCACAATTATTTAAGTAAGTTCTGTTTTATTATTGCAATATAAATACTGATCTTGTTAATTAATAAAATAATTAACATCCAGATTTGTAGTCCCTCATACATGCTTGCCATGCATGCTAACTACACAGGATTGACTAGAATAAAACAATCCCCCTGCGGAGCACCGCGCCATGAACACCCTGTCGTCATATCGATACCTTATCGGCTGGCTGACCTGCCTTGCCGCCCTGCTATTTTTCAGTTCGGTTAACGCGGCCTCAGAAAATAAACGCGCTGAGCCAGATGAACGCGAGGCCCTTGAACTTAACGTCGAGGATATGTTGCAACCATGGCAGGGCGATTTGCCGGGTATGCTCGACCGACGAACAATCCGGGTTTTAACCACCTACAGCAAAACCTTTTTCTTTATCAACAAAGGCACCCAGCGCGGCGCCACGCACGATATCTTTATGGAGTTTGAACGCAGCCTGAATCAAAAATTAGCGAAAGAGAAGAAGCTTAAGCATCGCCATCTCAAAGTGCGGATCATTTTTGTTCCCGTTGCCCGCGACCAGCTCATCAGCGCGCTTAACGCCGGTAAAGGGGATGTTATTGCCGCTAACCTGACCATCACACCGGAACGTCAACAGCAAATGACGTTTACCGCGCCTATCTATTCCCACGTTCAGGAACTGCTGCTTTCTGGCCCTGGCTCTCCTAAAGTGGAAAATCTGCAACAACTCTCCGGCAAAACGGTATTTGTGCGTACATCGTCGAGCTATTACGCAAGTCTGGTTGCGCTCAATGCGCACTTTGCGCAAGAGTCCCTGCCGCCCGTGATGATTAAACCAGCCCCCGAAGCGCTGGAGGATGAAGATTTAATAGAGATGCTCAGCGCCGGACTTATCCCGCTGACCGTGGTCGATCGCCATAAGGCGATGTTCTGGAAACAGGTTTTTCCAAAAATTCAGGTTCACCAGGACATCATTCTGCGCAACGAGGGCAATATTGGCTGGGCGGTACGCAGCAACAGCCCTCAGCTCCTCGCGTTACTTAATCATTTCATCAAAGAAAACAGCCAGGGCAGCAAGCTGGGTAATACGATCCTGCTGCGCTATCTGAAAGATGCTAAATACGTTAAAAACGCGGCGGCGCAGAAAGAGCGACGTAAGTTTCTCACGATGGTGGAAATTTTCCGTAAATACGGCGATCGCTATGACGTCGACTGGCTGCTGATGGCGGCGCAGGGGTATCAGGAGTCGCGGCTTAATCAGTCGGTGCGGAGCCACGTTGGCGCAATTGGCGTCATGCAGGTGATGCCGAATACCGGTAGGGAGCTGAAGGTCGGCGATATTAAGCAGCTCGATCCCAATATCCATGCCGGGGTGAAATATATGCGCTGGATGATAGACCACTATTATGGGGATGAACCGATGACTCAGCTTGATAAGGCGCTGTTCTCATTTGCTTCTTATAACGCCGGTCCCGCGCGCATCGCCCGACTGCGTACCGAGACCAAAAAGCGCGGCTTTGACCCCAACGTTTGGTTTGGCAACGTCGAGTATCTGGCCGCCGAAAAGATTGGTTCCGAGACCGTGACCTATGTGAGCAATATTTATAAGTACTACATCGCTTACCGGTTGATCGTCGATGAAATGGCGCGTAAGCAGCAGGCGACAACGGAATCAAAAAATCAGACTGCTCCGGCAACAAACGCGCAGACCGCGCCGGCCACACCGTAGAAACCCGGCTGACAATTTACTTTTCAAAATAGAAAAAGCCCCAAATGGGGCTTTTTCAGAGATGACTTCACAACGTCTGACTTACAAAGCAAAACGGCGCACTTAGAACGGGATATCGTCGTCAAAGTCCATCGGCGGTTCATTGGAAGGTGCTGCCGGAGACTGCTGCTGCGGACGAGACTGCGCGCCGCCGCTGAACTGGTTGCCCCCCTGCGGCTGCTGAGGTTGACCCCAACCGCCCTGCTGCTGACCGCCTGCGTTGCCACCTGCCGGAGCGCCTGCGCCCTGCTGACGGCCGCCGAGCATTTGCATCGTGCCGCCAACGTTAACCACGATCTCGGTGGTGTATTTTTCCTGACCGGATTGATCGGTCCATTTACGGGTACGCAGCTGGCCTTCGATATAGACCTGGGAACCCTTACGCAGGTATTCTCCAGCCACTTCTGCCAACTTACCGAACAGCACCACGCGGTGCCATTCAGTCTGCTCTTTCATCTCACCGGTCGCTTTGTCACGCCAGGATTCGGAAGTAGCCAGCGTAATGTTGGCAACTGCGCCACCACTAGGCATATAGCGTACTTCCGGGTCCTGGCCCAGGTTACCGACGAGAATCACCTTGTTTACGCCTCTGCTGGCCATGTTTGTCTCTCCTGAATGCGTTTATTAATAAATAGTGTAAACGCGCGAGTGTACCATTTCCAGGTGGTATTTTGATAGCTGCGAAGAAGCTTCCAGATATCACGCGCGACCTGACATTTTTACACAGCCCATCGGAAAATGCATTCCAATACTGTATATTCAAACAGGTTAAATTGTGTCATAATTAGCCGTTTCTGCCGTTTGTCCTTCAAGCAAATCAGGCAATCCGCGTATCTACCGGGAAAGGTGAATGGATAAGATCGAAGTTCGGGGCGCCCGCACCCACAATCTCAAAAATATCAACCTCGTCATCCCACGCGACAAACTCATTGTCGTCACCGGGCTTTCGGGTTCAGGCAAATCCTCACTGGCTTTCGACACCTTGTATGCCGAAGGACAGCGTCGTTACGTTGAGTCGCTCTCCGCCTATGCACGGCAGTTCCTGTCGCTGATGGAGAAACCTGATGTTGACCACATCGAAGGGCTGTCGCCAGCGATTTCCATTGAACAGAAATCAACGTCCCATAACCCCCGCTCAACGGTAGGTACGATTACCGAAATTCACGACTACCTGCGTCTGCTGTACGCTCGCGTCGGTGAACCTCGTTGCCCGGATCACGACGTCCCGCTGGCGGCGCAAACCGTCAGCCAGATGGTCGATAACGTGCTCTCGCAGCCGGAAGGTCAGCGTCTGATGCTGCTGGCGCCGATCATTAAAGAGCGCAAAGGTGAGCATAACAAAACGCTGGAGAACCTCGCCGGGCAAGGATACATCCGCGCAAGGATCGACGGCGAAGTCTGCGATCTCTCCGATCCGCCGAAGCTTGAACTGCAAAAGAAACACACCATCGAAGTGGTAATCGACCGCTTCAAGGTGCGCGAAGATCTCAGCACGCGTCTGGCCGAGTCCTTTGAAACCGCGCTGGAGCTTTCCGGCGGGAGCGCCATCGTCGCCAATATGGACGATCCCAAAGCGGAAGAGCTGCTATTTTCCGCTAACTTCGCCTGCCCGATTTGCGGCTACAGCATGCGCGAGCTCGAACCGCGCCTGTTCTCCTTCAACAATCCGGCAGGCGCTTGTCCAACCTGCGACGGCCTGGGCGTACAGCAATATTTCGACCCTGAGCGCGTCATTCAGAACCCGGAGCTATCGCTGGCGGGTGGCGCGATTCGTGGTTGGGATCGGCGCAATTTTTACTATTTCCAGATGCTGAAATCGCTGGCGGAACATTATGAATTCGATGTTGAAGCACCGTGGGGCACGCTGAACGCCAATGTGCAGAAAGTCGTTCTATACGGCTCAGGCAAAGAGAATATTGAATTCAAATACATGAACGATCGCGGCGACACTTCCGTTCGCCGTCATCCGTTCGAAGGCGTTTTACATAATATGGAGCGCCGCTATAAAGAGACCGAATCCAGCGCCGTGCGCGAAGAGCTGGCGAAATTCATCAGCAACCGCTCTTGCACCAGCTGCGGCGGCACGCGTCTGCGTCGCGAAGCACGACACGTATTCGTGGAAAATACGCCGCTGCCGACCATCTCGGATATGAGCATCGGCCACGCGATGGACTTCTTCAACAATCTGAAGCTATCCGGTCAGCGCGCGCAAATCGCCGAGAAAGTGCTGAAAGAGATTGGCGATCGTCTTAAATTCCTCGTTAACGTCGGCCTGAATTACCTGACGCTTTCCCGTTCGGCGGAAACTCTCTCCGGCGGTGAGGCTCAGCGTATCCGCCTCGCCAGCCAGATCGGCGCAGGTTTGGTCGGCGTGATGTACGTGCTGGATGAGCCCTCTATCGGCCTACACCAGCGCGATAATGAGCGTCTGCTCGGCACCCTGATCCACCTGCGTAATCTCGGCAACACCGTTATCGTTGTCGAGCACGATGAAGACGCCATTCGCGCCGCTGACCACGTTATCGATATCGGCCCAGGTGCTGGCGTACATGGCGGTCAGGTCGTGGCCGAAGGTAAGCTGGAAGATATTATGGCGGTGCCGGAATCGCTGACCGGCCAGTTTATGAGCGGTAAACGCAAAATTGAGGTGCCGACACAGCGCGTGCCCGCCAATCCGGAAAAAGTGCTGAAGCTGACCGGCGCGCGTGGCAACAACCTGAAAGACGTGACGCTGACGCTGCCGGTGGGCCTGTTTACCTGCATTACCGGTGTATCCGGCTCGGGTAAATCAACGCTGATTAACGATACGCTGTTCCCGATCGCACAGCGCCAGCTTAACGGTGCAACCATCGCGGAACCCGCACCGTACCGCGACGTTCAGGGGCTGGAGCACTTCGATAAAGTCATCGACATCGACCAGAGCCCCATTGGCCGGACACCGCGTTCCAACCCGGCAACCTACACTGGCGTCTTTACGCCGGTCCGTGAACTGTTTGCTGGCGTCCCTGAATCACGTTCACGTGGCTATACGCCGGGCCGCTTCAGCTTTAACGTACGCGGCGGGCGCTGTGAAGCCTGCCAGGGCGATGGCGTGATCAAAGTCGAAATGCACTTCTTGCCGGATATCTACGTGCCGTGCGACCAGTGCAAAGGCAAGCGCTATAACCGCGAAACGCTGGAGATTAAGTACAAAGGCAAAACGATTCATGAAGTGCTGGATATGACTATTGAAGAAGCGCGTGAGTTCTTTGATGCGGTTCCGGCGCTGGCGCGTAAGCTCCAGACCCTGATGGATGTCGGTTTGACCTATATTCGCCTTGGTCAGTCAGCGACCACGCTCTCCGGCGGTGAGGCCCAGCGCGTCAAGCTGGCCCGTGAGCTGTCCAAACGCGGTACCGGGCAGACGCTGTATATCCTTGATGAACCGACTACCGGTCTGCACTTTGCCGATATCCAGCAGCTGCTGGAAGTTCTGCATCAGCTGCGTGACCAGGGCAATACCATTGTGGTGATCGAACACAATCTGGACGTTATCAAAACGGCTGACTGGATTGTCGACCTCGGTCCAGAAGGCGGTAGCGGCGGCGGTGAAATCCTCGTTTCCGGAACGCCTGAAACCGTCGCCGAGTGTGAAGCTTCATATACTGCACACTTCCTCAAACCAATGCTGAAGTAAGTTCATCTGCCTCTTCTCGTCACGGGAAGAGGCATCATTTCATCACCGATGCCGCGGTAACGCCTGTTGATCGGCCGCTGCTCAGGCAAGAGGATAGCCAGATTCGTCAGCTATTCAGCCTGGCGTTAAACAATAGCGATACGCTACGGCAGGATAATCTGCTCGTACTGGAGCAAAACTACCAGCGGCTATACGCGCAAGTATCCAGCCAGGATACCGCACTGGCGCCGGAGTCAATACGGCGGAGTGGTTACAGCTAATAAAAGACATCATTAACGATGATGATAGCGGCATCCGCGACGCCGGAACGCTAACGCTTCAGGCCTTACAGGAGAAGGCGCGGGGCTGGTTGACCCAGGACTATCTGATTCTGCTGCAAGGGCAGCGTGATATTGCCGCCATTCGTGCTAACAACGAACGTATCGCGATGCAGACGCATCGCTGCTTCGACTCTTTGATATCACGCTGCTGGCGCTATTAGGCGGCCTGTAGTTTTTATGACAACAACTTGCGCTTACTTTCAGGGAGCATATCAAGCGCCTGCTGGTAAGAAGCATCGACCAGGTAGTAAATCTGTGAATCCGGCAGGGAGCCGTCAAGGAACACCGTACTCCAGTGGGCTTTATTCAAATGTCTACTGGGACGAACATCGTGATGCTGCTCCCGCAACAGCTGAGCAAGCTCCGGGCTGGCCTTTAACGATACTGCAGGCCGATTGTCTTCCACCTCTTTTACCATCGCAAACAACACGTCTGCCACTTTGATCTGCGTGGCTTTCCAGTCGCTATGCACGCTTTGCTCCGCACCCGATTTCGCCATGCAGTAGCGCAATAACTCCGAAATTGTCATCTTTATTCCCCTGTGAGCGTCGCGATGATATGGCGCGATCCGCCGTGAATACGGTGCTCCCCTAGCCAGATACCCTGCCAGATCCCCAGTCTAACGCGCCCGTCCTGAACAGGTAGCATCAGCGATACGCCAAGCATCGACGACTTAATGTGCGAGGGCATATCATCGGGACCTTCATAATCGTGTTCATACGGCGCGTTGTCCGGCACAGCATTGAGAAAATGCTGTTCCATGTCGTAGCGAACGGTCGGATCGCAGTTTTCGTTTAGCGTCAGGGAAGCCGATGTATGTTGGAGCAGCAGATGCAGCAGGCCGGTCTTAACGCGCGACAGCTCGCGAATTTGACCCAGAACTTCATCAGTGACCAGGTGAAAGCCCCGAGATTTCGGCCCTAAGGTCAGAGTTTGCTGATGCCACATGAACGACTCCTTTTACCAGTGAATCCTCCTAAGTGTGCAGCAATAAGCAAAAAGGTAAAACCTTTGACGCTTTATTTTGCACAAAAAAACGGCAGTTTGCGGGCTGCCGTTTTTACGATAAATGATTAACTCGCCTGGCGGCTTAATATTCCGAATTCACAATCACCTCTTCGCCCTGAGCTCCCGCCATCGGCAGTGGCTTATAGGACGAGTTTGAAGCCCGCAGGATGCGGATACCACGAGCACCGACGTCGCGAGCAGCGGCAATATCATTATCTGAATCACCGTAGAAGACTTTGATGTCCTTCTCCTGCAACCATTGCGTCTTTGTATTCTGTCCCGGCTTGTCGCCGGCAAAAATAACCGGATTCATATTCGTGGCCGGGATCAGGAAATCATCCTGCAAGGTTTTTGATACCGTTTCTGTTTTGGTCTGGCTGCGGCCGGTGACAAAATAGATGCTATCGCCGCGCTTCACGTGCATAACAATCAGCTGGCGCGCCACTTCTTTTGGCATGCTGAATTCATCCCAGCCGTTGTTCATTTTTTCCCAGAACTCCGGGTTTTTTAGATAATCATCGCTGCCGGGAGAATAGGTTTTCTGCCCGCGCCAGAAGCCAGGGCTGGAAAACAGAACCGTATCATCAATATCAAAGCCGACGGCCATCGGCTGGCGTCCCAACAGGCTATTTTCAATCTGAGCCACGGAAACCCAATGGATAGGTGCCTGTTCGGCGAGTTTCGCCATATTAGTACCCGTCCACAGCGGCTGCGGAGTGGAGGCACGGGCAACGACGGAGCTATTTAGCGTGAACAGTAAGCAGACGGCCCCAAAGGCCAGGGTGATCTTGCGCATATTTTTCCCTAAATAATCGAATCGTTATTATTTTCAATAATGTGTGTGCTTATTAATGCATCAAGACCTTAACCCCCACTGGCGCGGATAGGAAGGTTTTTCTACTCAGATGTCATATAAAAAGAGAATGATCACACTTCAGGAAGGGAATTACCCTCGCCAAAATATTGGCAAGGGCAAAAGCGGTCAGTAAAAACTTATATTACGGCAGCAAATGCCTGCGCCACGCGCTGGACGTTGCGTGAATTCAGCCCGGCCACGCACATGCGGCCGCTGGCGATCAGGTAGACGCCAAATTCATCGTGTAGGCGATCAACCTGAGCCGCGCTGAATCCGGTGTAGCTAAACATTCCACGCTGCTTAAGCAGGTAATCAAAGTTACCTCCGGGCACCGTATCTTTGAGCACGTTAACCAGTTCCTGACGCATAGCCAGAATACGGGTACGCATCCCTTCAACTTCCGCCAGCCATGAGGCTTTCAGCTCCGTATCGTTTAATACTGCCGCCACAACCTGCGCACCAAAATTCGGTGGGCTGGAGTAGTTGCGACGCACGGTCGCTTTTAATTGTCCCAGTACGCGACCCGCGGTTTCCGCATCTTCGCAAACCACCGACAAACCGCCAACGCGCTCACCATACAGGGAGAAGATTTTTGAGAAAGAGTTGCTGACGAGCATCGGTATTCCGGCGCTGGCGATCGCGCGGATAGCGTAGGCATCCTCTTCGATTCCAGCACCGAAGCCCTGATAGGCGATATCCAGGAAGGGGATCAGATTGCGTGTTTTCAGCACCTTAACCACCTCATCCCACTGGGCATTGCTCAGATCGGCCCCCGTTGGGTTATGGCAGCACGGATGCAGCAGCACGATATCGCGCTCCGGCAGGGTGTTGAGTTTCTCCAGGAAAGCCTCGAAACGCACGCCGTTGGTCTCATCATCAAACCAAGGGTAAGTACTTACTTCGAAGCCAGCCCCTTCAAATATTGCGATGTGGTTTTCCCACGTCGGGTCACTCACCCATACACGCGAGTCAGCAAAGTAGTATTTCAGGAAATCAGCACCCACTCTCAGCGCACCGGAACCACCCAGAGTTTGAATGGAAGCGACGCGATTCTGCGCCAGTACCGGATGATCAGCCCCGAACAGCAGCGGTGCAATCGCATGACGGTAGGTATTCAGCCCTTCCATCGGTAAATACACAGAAGCACCGTGCGGCTGAGCATTAAGGCGCGCTTCCGCCTCCGCAACCGCCTGTAGCTGCGGGATAATTCCATCTTCGTTGTAATAAAGACCGATGCTGAGGTTTACTTTGTCACTCCGCGGATCTTCTTTGAAACGCTCCATCAGGGAGAGAATGGGGTCGCCAGCGTAGGCGTCAACTTTCTGAAACACGTGATGTTTCTCCAGGTTTACATAAGGCAGGTTATTACACAATAAACCGGATGCGCAGGAAGATCGAGAGGATGTTGGTGGATAAAACAGGGCAATAACAAATAGGTGACCGTCCCGGAGGCGGCGCTTGACGCGCCTTGTCCGGGCTACCTGACCTCAGCATAGCCCGACCGAGGTATGGATTAATCTACGTACTTCATTGACACCCTTGAAGTCAGGCGCGTGATAAGTTCGTAAGCACTTACTTTTGTGATCTCAGCAATACGCTCGACGGGCAAGCCTTCACCCCAGAGCACGACCGGGTCGCCCGATTTATCCTGCGATTCGGGCCCGAGATCGACGCAAATCATATCCATCGCCACGCGTCCAACAATCGGCACCTCGCGGCCATTGACCAGCACCGGCGTTCCGGACGGCGCAGCGCGCGGATAACCATCGCCGTAGCCCATCGCCACCACACCTAAACGCGTATCGCGCTCGCTTATCCAGGTACCGCCGTAGCCAACCGGTTCACCGGTTTTATGCTCGCGGACCGCTATCAGGCTCGAAGTCAGCGACATCACTGGCTGGCAACCAAAATCCGCACCTGTCGACTGGTTTTCCAGCGGCGATACGCCGTAGAGAATAATTCCCGGACGCGCCCAGTCGAAGTGCGACTGCGGCCACAGCAAAATCCCGCCCGAAGCAGCGATGGAACGCAGCCCCGGTTTACCCTCTGTGAAAGAAGTAAAGATATCCAGCTGACGTTCAGTCGCACCGCACTCAGGCTCATCCGCACGAGCAAAGTGGCTGACCACGTTGACCGGCTGGCGGACGTTTTTGCACTGGCTAAGGCGCTGATAAAAAGCCTCGGCCTGTTCCGGCAGAACGCCGAGTCGATGCATCCCGGTATCCAGCTTCATCCACACGGTCACGGGTTCGGGTAAATCAGCCTCTTCCAGCGCCGCCAGCTGTTCCGGGCTATGTACCGCGGTCTGCAGACGCTGGGCAGAAATCACCGGCAGGTCGGCGGCCTCAAAAAACCCCTCCAGCAGCAGAATCGGCTGGGCGATGCCGCCCGCGCGCAGGCGCAAGGCCTCTTCGAGACGGGCGACGCCAAAAGCATCGGCGTCAGGGAGCGTTCGCGCGGTCTCAAGAAGACCGTGTCCGTAGGCGTTCGCTTTCACCACCGCAACCAGCTTGCTGGCAGGCGCCAGTTCGCGTAGACGTTGCAGGTTGTGTCGCAGAGCGCGGCGGTTAATGACTACAGTTGCCGCTTGCATTTAAATTCCTTAATAAAAGAATCTCCTAAATCATTCGTGTTGCAGGAAGGCGACAAGCCTGAGAATCCCCAGGAGCTTAGCAAACTAAGTGACCGGGGTGACAGGCGTAGTCAACGCATCTGCGGCATGAAGGATGACGGAGATTTACTCGTCGTCGTATTGTGGACCGGCATAGTTGTCAAAGCGCGACCACTGACCGTTAAACGTCAAACGTACCGTCCCGATGGGGCCGTTACGCTGTTTACCAATAATAATTTCGGCGATGCCTTTTAAATCACTGTTCTCGTGATACACCTCGTCACGATAGATAAACATGATTAAGTCAGCATCCTGCTCGATGGAGCCGGATTCACGCAGGTCCGAGTTGACTGGGCGCTTATCCGCACGCTGTTCCAGAGAGCGGTTAAGCTGCGACAGTGCGACCACCGGGACATGAAGTTCTTTGGCCAGCGCCTTCAAAGAGCGGGAAATTTCGGCGATTTCCAGAGTTCGGTTATCGGAGAGCGACGGCACGCGCATCAATTGCAGGTAGTCGATCATGATAAGACCGATACCATCATGCTCACGGGCAATACGGCGCGCGCGGGAGCGCACTTCCGTTGGCGTCAGGCCGGAGGAGTCATCAATATAGATGTTGCGTTTTTCCAGCAGGATCCCCATGGTGCCGGAAATCCGCGCCCAGTCTTCGTCATCCAGCTGACCGGTACGAATTCGGGTCTGGTCAACGCGCGACAGCGAAGCCAGAGAACGCATCATAATCTGTTCCGAGGGCATCTCAAGACTGAAGATTAAGACCGGTTTATCCTGCAACATCGCTGCGTTTTCAACGAGGTTCATTGCAAAGGTCGTCTTACCCATCGACGGACGCGCGGCGACGATTATCAGGTCCGACGGCTGAAGACCGGCGGTCTTTTTGTTGAGATCGTCATAGCCGGTATTGACCCCGGTAACGCCGTCATGCGGCTGCTGAAATAGTTGCTCAATACGCGCGACGGTGGCATCCAGCACGTCGGCAATATTTTTGGGGCCTTCATCTTTATTGGCGCGGCTTTCGGCAATCTTGAAGACTCTGGACTCAGCCAGATCGAGCAGATCTTCACTGGTGCGGCCCTGTGGATCGAAACCCGCTTCGGCAATCTCATTGGCCACCGAGATCATTTCGCGTACTACCGCCCGTTCGCGAACAATATCGGCGTATGCGCTGATGTTCGCCGCACTTGGCGTATTTTTTGATAATTCCGCCAGATAGGCGAATCCGCCGACGCTGTCCAGTTGCCCCTGACGCTCCAGCGATTCCGCGAGCGTGATCAGGTCAATCGGGCTACCCGATTCTTGCAGGCGCGCCATTTCGGTAAAAATATGGCGATGCGGACGAGTATAAAAGTCTTCTGAAACCACGCGCTCAGCGACATCGTCCCAGCGTTCGTTATCCAGCATTAAACCACCCAACACCGACTGCTCCGCTTCAATCGAGTGCGGCGGGACTTTCAACCCGGCGACCTGATAATCTCGTTCGCGGGGTTCAGTCTGTGGTTTGTTGAAGGGTTTATTTCCTGCCATAGTGAATGGAGTTACCGAGATAGTGAATGGGTCGAAAGATTACCACATTTATGGAGGAAGCATGGCAACACGAATTGAATTTCACAAGCACGGAGGGCCTGAAGTTCTGCAAGCGGTGGAGTTCACGCCGAAAGATCCCGCAGAGCACGAAATTCAGGTAGAGAATAAGGCCATCGGTATCAACTACATTGATACTTACATCCGCAGCGGCCTCTACCCGCCGCCATCATTGCCGAGCGGACTGGGCACTGAAGCCGCGGGCATAGTGAGTAAAGTCGGCAGCGGCGTGAAGCATATTAAGGCGGGCGATCGGGTGGTTTATGCGCAATCCATGCTGGGGGCCTACAGTTCGGTGCATAACGTACCTGCCGATAAAGCCGCCATTTTACCTGACGCTATCTCTTTCGAGCAGGCGGCAGCCTCATTCCTGAAAGGGTTGACGGTCTATTATCTGCTGCGCAAAACCCACGAAATTAAGGCGGGTGAACCGTTCCTGTTTCACGCGGCAGCCGGTGGCGTAGGATTGATTGCCTGCCAGTGGGCAAAAGCGCTGGGCGCTAAACTGATCGGCACCGTCGGCAGCGCGCAAAAAGCGGAGCGCGCTAAAAAGGCCGGTGCCTGGGAGATCATTAACTATCGCGACGAGAATATCGTCGAGCGCTTAAAAGAGATAACCGGCGGTAAGAAAGTTAACGTGGTCTATGACTCGGTAGGCAAGGATACCTGGGAGGCGTCACTCGACTGCCTGCAGCGCCGGGGACTGATGGTTAGCTTCGGCAACTCGTCCGGTCCGGTGACCGGCGTGAACCTTGGAATACTCAACCAGAAGGGTTCGCTATATGTGACCCGCCCTTCGCTGCAAGGCTATATCACCACTCGCGAAGAGCTGACGGAAGCCAGCAATGAGCTGTTCTCGCTGATCGCCAGCGGCGTGATAAAAGTGGATGTGGCAGAGAGCCAAAAGTATGCGCTAACCGATGCCAGGCGCGCACATGAAGTGCTGGAAAGTCGGGCAACGCAGGGTTCGAGTTTGCTATTGCCCTGATAACAAAAGTTTAGGGCTTCCATATAGGAAGCCCTTACTTTTTTTGTTCGGCTGTATGTAGGGTACAGCTCGATGAATTCGTTAACGCGCTAATAGTGACAGATTTAATAAGCAAAGCCTACGCTGCTTTATGCAAAAATCTTCAGGTTGTGACATACCGCTCAATACCTTAGTAACGCCAACGGTTATTACGGTGATAACGACTTTCAGTTGGCGATTTTATCGCCCGAATCACCCAGACGACAACAACGGCCAGCAGCAACCATGGCAACAGTTTAATCATTAATGCAAACAGGCCGCCGACAAACATCAGCGCGGTTGCGACGACTATTGCGGCGATAATTCCCAGCAGCGATACGCCGGTGACCAACAGCATGACAAAAAAGCCAATAACAAATAAGAGTTCCAGCATCGTCTTCTCCCCAAAGAATTTCTGTATGTCTTCCCGGATATTACAAAAATTGTGCCAAATTTAACTTATTGAATTTAAAGCAAAACGCCCTGCGTAATTAACGCAAGGCGTGGTGAATTTGACCAGGTTTTAGTGAAAAAATTAACGCTTGTCGGCAACCAGCTGCAACGCCTGCTCCAGCACATTAATATCGGCACCGGCTTTATGCGCATTCTCACTCAGATAGCGACGCCATTGACGTGCGCCCGGGATTCCCTGAAATAGCCCCAGCATATGACGCGTCACATGGCCCAGGTAAGTGCCGCTACTCAGTTCACGTTCGATATAAGGATACATCGCGCGAACCACGGCAACCGGATCGGGATCGATGCCTTCAATGCCGAAAATTTCCCGGTCAACCGAAGCCAGAATACCTGGATTCTGGTAAGCCTCACGCCCCACCATCACCCCATCCATATGCCCAAGGTGCAGCTTTGCCTCTTCCAGCGACTTGATGCCACCGTTGATGGACATGGTCAAATGCGGGAAATCGCGCTTGAGCTGGTAAACGCGCGGGTAGTCCAGCGGTGGGATCTCACGGTTCTCTTTCGGGCTCAGGCCGGAAAGCCAGGCTTTACGTGCATGGATGATAAACATCTCGCACTCGCCTTTCACGGAGACCGTTTCGATGAAATCACACAGAAACTCGTAGCTATCCTGGTCGTCAATGCCAATACGGGTTTTAACCGTCACCGGGATGGACACCACGTCGCGCATCGCCTTAACGCAATCCGCCACCAGTTGCGCGTTGCCCATCAGGCAGGCACCAAACATGCCGTTTTGCACGCGATCGGAAGGGCAGCCGACGTTGAGGTTTATTTCATCGTATCCGCGCGCTTGAGCCAGCTTCGCGCAGTGCGCCAGCGCTGCCGGATCGCTGCCGCCCAGTTGCAAAGCAACCGGATGTTCTTCTTCGCTATAGGCCAGATAGTCGCCTTTACCGTGGATAATCGCGCCGGTGGTCACCATTTCGGTGTACAGCAGCGTATGGCGCGACAGTTGACGCAGGAAGTAACGGCAGTGTCTGTCGGTCCAGTCGAGCATCGGCGCGATGGAAAAACGGTGAGCAGCAAAAGCAGTGGGCGTTGATTCTGACATCATGGCGAATAAATAAGCATCCGGGTAAAAAGGGGCGCTACTATAGCATAAAGATAAACCACTGGCGCATCGCGCCAGCGTTCACATTCTCTATCCGGTAAGAAGCGCTATTTTCTCCGCGGCTTACCGTCGTGCGGGCCAAAAAACTGCGGTGGATGATCGACCCAGCGATCCTGGCGCGTGGCGGCATAGCCGGGGTTAAGCGGATAGTAAATGCGATTATATTTTTTGTTCGCCTCCCCCACCACTAACAGGCGAACTTCCTGTTCGGTGTTGTTAAGGAAAGTGTGGCAAACGCCGGTTCCGGCAGGAAAACCGACGCTATCCCCCGGCTCCAGCTTCCAGAGATAGCCGTTGATCCACACTTCAGGATAACCATCCAACACGTAGATAAATTCTTCTTCATCGCTTTCCGCATGCGGATAAGAGGTACGACGCCCGGGCAGCAAGCGCTCGTGATGAATCCCTAAGCGGTTCAGGCGCAGGCCGCGCGCCAACGGTGCGCCAATAGAGAAAAGCTCCGTACTGTCGGGATAGGTGGAATCGTCCGCACCTTCCAGTTCGCGCCAATGTCGAATGCAATCAGGTCGTTTCATCGTTTTCTCCCGAAAATGAGATGCATCATGTATAGCATACCTGGTGGGTCTCGGTGTTTTACTGGGATCGTGATAAAGTAACAGCTTCGAATTCACGCAACCAGAGGACGCTCATGGATAAGACCACTTCGCAACAAATGTTAGCGCATGCTGAAAAGCTCTGCGCGCAGCGTGGCGTGCGCCTGACCCCGCAGCGCCTTGAAGTGTTGCGTCTAATGAGCCTGCAAAAAGGGGCTATTAGCGCCTATGACCTGCTCGATCTGCTGCGCGAAAAAGAACCTCAGGCTAAGCCGCCGACGGTTTATCGGGCGCTGGAGTTTCTGCTGGAGCAAGGGTTCGTGCATAAGGTGGAGTCCACCAATAGCTACGTGCTGTGCCATCTTTTCGATCAACCAACCCACAGCTCGGCGATGTTTATCTGCGACCGTTGCGGCAGCGTCAAAGAAGAGTGCGCGGAAGGTGTAGAAGATATTATGCATACGCTGGCGGCAAGAATGGGTTTTGCCCTGCGTCACAATGTGATTGAAGCTCACGGCCTGTGCGCCGCCTGTGTGGAGGTGGAAGCGTGCAGTACGCCAGGGCACTGCCATCATGACCACACCATCCTGATCAAAAAGAAAGCCCGCTGAGGCGTTAGCCGCAGCGGGAATCAAGGGTGTATACCCGTCATACTTCAAGTTGCATGTGCGTTGGCTTTGTTACTCGGCTCATCCATGAGCCTCGCCCTTCAGGCCGCCGGGATACGGCGTTCAAATCTGTTCCAGACAGATTTGTCGCTCGCCCCAGTCACTTACTGGAGTCAGCTCCTGGGGATTCTCTGCGTTGCCGCCTTCCTGCAACTCAAATTATTTAGGGTATAAATCGTTAGGACAGGCAATAATAAGGGGATTAAAACACGACGTTTTCGCTACCAGCGATAATCGTTTTTAGTTTCCCAATCCTTCACTTCTTTCTCGGCCTGATCTTTGGCGTATCCATAGCGTTCCTGAATTCTGCCAACCAGCTGGTCGCGCTTACCCTCGATGACGGTCATATCATCGTCGGTAAGTTTGCCCCATTGTTCTTTCGCTTTACCTTTCAGCTGTTTCCAGTTACCGCCGATTTCATCTTTATTCATCATGTCATCCTCATCGTTCGGTGATCGTTCGGTGAATGAACAGCCCGCAGTGTGCCGGACATGACTTAACTATAGATGAGTATTCTGAGTAAGATTTATTATTCGGAATCTTTAACCATCATATGAACAATGTACGCTATGAAAACCAGGTGTCGCGCTGCCAGTGACGCCGCCAGACGATTGCCAGTGAAGCCCCGCGCAGGGCAAGAAACACCGCCAGCGCCAACCATAGACCATGATTACCAAGAACCGGTACCGTCAGCAGCGTCAGGGCGAATCCCGCCGCCGCTACCGCCATGCTGTTACGCATCTCTGCCCCGCGCGTTGCGCCGATAAACATGCCATCCAACAGGTAGCACCAGACGCCAATGACCGGCAGTATTGTCTGCCAGATGAGATAGTGGTCGGCGAGTTGCTGCAGAGAAGGGAGCGATGTTAGCAAGGCGATAATCTGCTCGCCAGCAAGGCTGTAAATCAGCGCAAACGCCAGCGCTACCATGCCTGACTGACGGCAGGCCGCACGCCATACCTCAAGCAGTTGGCTGCCGTCGCGGGCACCGTAAGCCTGCCCGGAGTGCGCCTCCACGGCGTAGGCAAAACCATCCAGCGCGTAGGCGGTAAAGGTGAGCATGGTCATCAGCACCGCATTGACCGCTACAACGTCAGCGCCAAGGCGGGCGCCATATACCGTCATCGCCCCAAAACACAGTTGTAGCAGCAGCGAGCGCAGCATAATGTCGCGGTTCAGCGCCAGAAGACGGCGCACATCGCCGCGCCACGCGGTTTTCAGCATCGATAGCGAAACGCCCCGCAGTACCAGCACGCGTTTCGCCATAACGAGTCCAATGAAAAAGGTGGCGTATTCTGCTGTTACGGTCGCCAGGGCCGCGCCCTGCACGTTCATATGCAGGCCCATTACCAGCCATAAATCGAGCACGATGTTGAGTACATTACCGACGACCAGCAGGATCACTGGTGCGCGGGCATACTGCACGCCCAACAGCCAGCCCAGCAGCACCAGATTCGCCAGGGATGCCGGAGCGCTCAGCCAACGAATCTCGAGGAAACGGCGGGCCTGTTCAAGCACCGCATCACTGCCGCCGACGATGTGCAGCGCCAGATTAATTAACGGCATTCTGAATAGGACGATGGCTATCCCGGCAGCCAGTGCCAGCCCCAGCGGCTGCACCAGCGCACGCGCCAGCCGTTGGGGATCTTTCGCGCCGAATGCCTGGGCCGTCAGACCAGTAGTACTCATGCGCAAAAACAGGAGCAGCATGAAGAGAAAGCTGGTCGCCATTGCGCCAACCGCAACGCCGCCCAGATAAACCGGGCTATCAAGATGACCGATAACAGCGGTATCCACCAGCCCCAGCAAAGGAACGGTGATATTAGAGAAAATCATGGGCAGCGCTAAGCGCCACAGGGCTTTATCGGCGGCGTTAAAAAGCATGGGGAAGAGCCCAAATGAAGAAGTAAGACAGCGCAGCATCATGTATCAGATGATGCTGCGAGATGAAGAGGTTACTGCCAGTTGCCGTTGCGGATAACGCCGACAGCCAGGCCTTCAATAGTGAAACTTTGCTGGCGTAAATCCACCACGATTGGGGTAAATTCGCTATTTTCAGGCAGCAGTTCGACGACGTTACCCTGTTTTTTCAGACGCTTCACGGTAACTTCATCGTCAATGCGGGCCACAACAACCTGGCCATTGCGCACATCCTGAGTTTTATGTACCGCAAGCAGGTCGCCATCCAGTATACCGATGTCTTTCATGGACATTCCGCTTACGCGCAGCAGAAAATCGGCATTCGGCTTAAACATTGCCGGATCGACCTGGTAGTGGCCTTCGATGTGCTGCTGTGCGAGCAGTGGTTCACCTGCTGCGACGCGGCCGACAAGCGGCAGGCCGCTTTCTTCTTCCGTCAGCAGACGAATACCGCGGGAGGCACCGGAAACGATCTCGATTGCGCCTTTGCGCGCCAGCGCTTTCAGGTGTTCTTCCGCCGCGTTTGGGGAACGAAACCCCAAGCGCTGAGCAATCTCCGCACGCGTCGGCGGCATGCCCGTCTGGCTGATATGATCCCGAATGAGATCAAACACCTCTCGCTGCCTGGTCGTTAACGCTTTCATTCCGCCCCCTGGGTGTATATACAGTTATGCTGTGAGTATATACAGCTAACGGTGATTTTGGAACCACATTTCACACAAAAATCAGGAGTTTCTTTCTGTTTTGCGAGCCGCTATGGCATGGCTTAGCGGTAGTTTGACCACAACAGCGTTCCCCATGTGATCAACGCGATAATAATTGCCAACAGGACCGCCGCAGAGCCCATATCTTTCGCGCGGCCAGACAACTCATGATGTTCAGGGCCAATACGGTCAACAACCGCTTCAATCGCGCTGTTGATAATTTCAACTATCATCACTATCAGGACCGAGCCAATCAGCAAAACGCGCGTGATGGCATCGACATCCAGCCAGCAGGCTATCACCACGGCAATAATGGCAGCGATGCCTTCCTGACGAAATGCGGCCTCATTGATCCACGCCGCACGGAATCCTTTCCAGGAATACCCCGCGGCTTTAACGATTCGGGTTAACCCAGTGGTATTATTGGCCATCAAACAAACCTTTTTATGTAAATGACGTCAATGAGTGTACGCGTTTGCCGCGTTACAACGGAAATTTTGCGCACTTTCTGTTATTCTTGCGGCGCATTTGCATGATTAACCAGAGGCTTCACATCGTCTATGTCTGGCTGGCAACGAATTTACTATAAATTACTGAATTTACCATTAAGGGCACTGGTAAAAAGCAAGTCAATTCCGGCACAACCTGCTCAGGAATTGGGCCTGGATACCTCACGTCCCATCATGTACGTCCTGCCCTACAATTCGAAGGCGGACCTGCTGACGCTTCGCGCTCAATGTCTGGAACATGAATTACCGGACCCGCTTGAGCCGCTGGAGATCGATGGTACCCTGCTTCCACGCTACGTGTTTATTCATGGCGGCCCGCGTGTTTTCACCTACTACACGCCGAAAGAAGAATCCATCAAGCTGTTCCATGATTATCTGGATCTACACCGCAATCATCCCGACCTTGACGTGCAGATGGTGCCGGTTTCGGTGATGTTTGGTCGTGCTCCAGGGCGTGAAAAAGGCGAAGTGAACCCGCCGCTGCGTATGCTAAACGGCATTCAAAAATTCTTCGCCGTTCTGTGGTTGGGTCGCGACAGCTTTGTGCGTTTCTCGCCTTCGGTCTCTCTGCGCAAAATGGCAGACGAGCACGGTACCGATAAAATTATCGCCCAAAAGCTGGCCCGCGTGGCGCGTATGCACTTCGCCCGTCAGCGCCTGGCGGCCGTCGGTCCGCGTTTGCCCGCACGACAGGATCTGTTCAACAAGCTGCTGGCGTCAAAAGCCATTGCCCGCGCTGTAGAAGACGAAGCGCGTAGCAAGAAAATTTCCCACGAGAAGGCCCAGCAAAACGCCATCGCCTTGATGGAAGAGATCGCCGCAAACTTCTCTTATGAAATGATTCGCCTGACCGACCGCGTACTGGGCTTCACCTGGAACCGGCTGTATCAGGGCATTAACGTCCATAACGCCGAGCGCGTACGCCAGCTGGCACATGAAGGCCACGAGATAGTCTACGTCCCGTGCCACCGCAGCCATATGGACTATCTGCTGCTCTCTTACGTCATCTATCACCAGGGACTGGTGCCGCCGCATATCGCCGCCGGTATCAACCTGAACTTCTGGCCTGCCGGGCCAATTTTCCGTCGTGGCGGCGCGTTCTTTATTCGCCGCACCTTCAAAGGGAATAAGCTCTATTCAACGGTGTTCCGCGAATATCTGGGCGAGCTGTTCAGCCGCGGCTACTCGGTGGAGTACTTCGTTGAGGGCGGTCGTTCACGTACCGGACGCCTGCTGGACCCAAAAACAGGCACCCTGTCGATGACGATCCAGGCGATGCTGCGCGGCGGTACCCGCCCTATCACCCTGGTGCCGATTTATATCGGCTACGAGCACGTGATGGAAGTCGGTACCTACGCCAAAGAGCTGCGCGGGGCGACGAAAGAAAAAGAGAGCCTGCCACAGATGTTGAAAGGCCTCAGCAAACTGCGCAACCTCGGCCAGGGCTACGTCAACTTCGGCGAACCGCTGCCGTTGATGACCTATCTCAACCAGCATGTCCCTGACTGGCGCGAGGCTATCGATCCTATCGAAGCGGTCCGCCCGTCATGGTTGACGCCGACGGTGAACAACATCGCCTCCGATCTGATGGTGCGTATCAACAACGCCGGCGCGGCAAACGCCATGAACCTGTGCTGTACCGCGCTGCTGGCCTCTCGTCAGCGTTCTCTGACTCGCGAGCAACTCACCGAACAGCTGGAGTGCTATCTCGCCCTGCTGCGCAACGTGCCTTATTCGCCGGATGCCACAACACCTGAGGCCTCAGCCAGCGAGCTTATCGACCACGCGCTACAGATGAACAAGTTCGAAGTCGAGAAAGACACCATTGGCGATATCATCATTCTGCCGCGCGAGCAGGCAGTGTTGATGACCTATTATCGCAACAACATCGCCCACATGCTGGTGATGCCGTCGCTGTTAGCCGCCATTGTGACCCAGCATCGTCGCATTACCCGCGCCGAAATATTGCGTCATGTCGAGATGTTCTATCCATTCCTGAAGGCTGAGCTGTTCCTGCGTTGGGAGAAAGCCGAGCTGAGGGGGGTCGTCGATGCGCTGATTGCTGAGATGCAGCGTCAAGGACTGATCGCCCTGAACGAAGACGAAGTGAGTGTCAATCCGTCGCACGCCCGCTCTCTGCAACTGCTGGCCGCTGGCGCACGTGAAACGCTGCAGCGTTATGCCATCACCTTCTGGCTGCTGAGTGCCAACCCGTCCATGAACCGCAGTTCGCTGGAGAAAGAGAGCCGCACCGTGGCTCAGCGTCTGTCCGTGCTGCACGGTATTAACGCGCCGGAGTTCTTCGATAAGGCGGTGTTCAGTACTCTGGTGTTGACCCTGCGTGACGCAGGCTATATCAGCGATACCGGGGATGCCGAGCCGGAAGAGACATTAAAGATCTACCGCATGCTGGCAGACCTGATTACTTCTGATGTGCGTTTAACGATTGAAAGCGTTACTCAGGATGAAGCGTAACGTTTGAAGAGCGATCCCGGCTTGCGCTACGCTTAGCCGGGCTACCAGACTGTTTGTCGCCCGGCTAAGGCGTTTACGCCGCAAGCCGGGTAAACCACAAAACTACTGCATATACCCCATCGCCAGGCCAAGAAACAGCACCAGCCCCACATAGTTATTGTTTAAAAACGCCTTAAAGCAGTCATCGCGTTCACGTTTAAATATCAGCTTCTGCTGCCAGACAAACAGCGCTGCGGCGATAAACAATGACCAGTAATACTCCCAGCCCAGACCGTTCAGCCAGCCTATCGCCGCCATCAAGGCCAGCACCGCGACCTGTAAGATGCCGATGATGAGACGATCGTTATCGCCAAACAGAATCGCCGTCGATTTAATGCCAATCTTCACGTCATCATCGCGGTCGACCATTGCATACTGGGTATCGTAGGCCACCGCCCACAGAATATTGGCGAGAAACATCAGCCAGCAGCTCAACGGCAGAGATTCGCTCACCGCCGAAAATGCCATTGGAATCGACCAGCCAAACGCCGCTCCCAGCACCACCTGCGGCAGGTGAGTGTAGCGTTTCATAAACGGATAGACCCAGGCCAGCGCCAGCGCGGCGACCGACAGCAAAATAGTCATGGTGTTTAAGGTCAACACTAGAAGAAACGAGAACAGTACCAGCACAACAAACAGCGTTCGCGCCTCTTTTTCGGTGACGTCGCCGCTTGGCAGCGGGCGGCGGGCGGTGCGCTTAACGTGGCCGTCAAACTTACGATCTGCATAGTCATTCACTACGCAACCGGCAGCGCGCATCAGCCAGACGCCCGCGATAAAAACGGCGAGGATCCACAGCGGTGGTATCCCCGGCGTTGCTACCCACAGCGCCCACAGCGTCGGCCACAGCAGCAGTAACGCGCCAATTGGGTTGTCAGTACGCATCAGACGATGAAAAGCCAGTAGCTTATTTTGCGTCAGACTCCACTCCATTTTCTTTTCCTCTTAATACAACGGCGATGCAGGCAGAAACAGTTCCGTCAGCAGCAGCGGCTTGCCGCTCAGTCGGAGACGGGAACGACGTCCCCAAAGCTCTGCATGACGACCAATTTCAATAAAGTCACGGGTTAGCGTAGATGACGTAAAAAGATAGCGGCCCAACGGAGTTTTTCCCAGCTGTTGCAGCGCCAGCTCAGGGCCGCTGAGCGTCGACTCCGGCACGATAGTGCGACCGGCCAGCCAGGGTTCATCATTGGCGCAAAGGATAATTTCCCGCAGCCAGTAGCGCGGTTCATCCGCGAGCAGGGTCTCTTCACCCGCCAGCGCTTCGCGTCCAACAAAACCTTCGTTTACCATGATAACGCTGACTTTTTTCCCCTGTTGCTCAAAACGTTTGGTCATTGAGTCTTCAAGCAATAACCAATCGCGCAGATGCGCATCCAGCGGGGGCTGAGTGGCAAAATAACGCAGCGCACGCAGTTGCGTCAGCGCAGGATGTGACATGCCTGATTCTCCGGAACATAACGAGAAACTATTGTATCGCAGAATGGGTCGATGGGGGCGGGCAAACGTCAATATACGATCATCCGCGCAACAGCCATGCAACAGCGGCTATCGCGCGATAAAAAAAGGTGCGCCCAGGCGGACGCACCTAAAGGCTGTGCCTAAACATCAGCATTGTGGGGAGACGATCACCCCTTGCCTTTTACACTGCTGATAAAGGTGGAACGAGCAGATTTCGAGCCAAGACGTTCAGCTTCGTTCATCAATTTCAGAGCTTTGTCGATATCGCCTTTCGCGACCGCCTGCTTAATGCCGTTGTTGAAGTAGGTTTCGGTGTCATCAAGCATCGGCTCGCTTTTCGCCGCCGGGGCTGGGGCGGCTACCGGTGCAGCAACAGGCGCCGCCGTATTACCGACGGTTACAGGGCCTGGACCGGACGAACCAAACAGTGGGCCGACCAACACGCTAGAGCCGCTATTGGTTTTCACTTTTAGCTTCAGCACGCCATCGGTGGTGTGCCTGGCAATCGGGTCTGGAATATCCGGGATCGCGTTGCCTGCGCCTTTAGCGTAAGCCTTCGCCGGATCCATCAACGTTGTGGTTTGCTGTAAATCTTTTTCCGTTGTAAAGACCAGCACGTAAAGCTTCTGCTGTCCTAATGCCGGAGTCAGGCGCATCACGCCCTCAAGCCGATCTGCGGTCATCACGCCAGGCTGCTGATAGGTAAAGTAGCTACTGGGGAAGAACGCGGATGGCGTCATATTCTGGTCAAGAATCAGTACGTTCGGGGCAAAAATTTGTTTTTGCTTATTTACTTCGCTAGTGAGCGTCAGAGTCAGCTCGCCAATATTCGCCGGAACGCTCCAGGCGGCAACCGGGCCAGAGATACCAGCAACATCTAAACGTTGCCCGCCGGTGAGTAAATCAACGGACTGCGTCTTAGATTGATCAACTGGAGTCCAGATTAATTGCTGCAGGGCAGCGCCAGGTATGGAGGGGGCTGAACTGGTGTTTTGTGGGACAAAGTTGACATCGGCAAGGCTAATCCCCGGCACGCATGCCAACATCCCTGCAGATAAACACAGGGCGACGAGAGTTTTCTTCATTTTCATTGTTCTCACCTCGGATAGCATAGATTTAGCGGTAGCCAGGCAATAGCGCGCTAATTCTGAATAATCAGGAGGGGCATAAGCCCCTCCGTGTTACGACATAATGACTACTGAATTACCACCAAACTTCCATCTGCGCGCCGAAGGTAACTTCGCTATCGCTACCGCGGCTGTTAGTCAGGAGACCATTACCGCTGCTGTCTTTAGTCTGCAGACCGGAGGTGTTGCTGTTACCCCAGTTTTCATCCCATTTCGCGTAGGTGGCGAAAATACGGATTGCCGGACGGGACCAGACGCTGTTACCTGCCTGCCATTGCTGGGCCAGAGTAATTTTGTACTGGTTGTTGTTTTCGCTGGTACGCTGGGATTTCACGTTGTCGTAACCAACTTCCAACTGGGTGCTCATGATCGGCGTCCATTTGTACATCGGACGAACACCGACAGTGTACCAGGTAGAACCGTTGTTGCTGTCCAGATCCACATCCTGGTACATCGCAACGTACATCAGGCCCCAGTCATCGTTGAAGTCCATCGCGCCGTGATCCAGAACGCGGATCATGCTGCCGTTGTTATCAATGCTGGTACCCTGAGAGTGCCCTGTGTTCCAGGAAGTCATCGAGTCGGTCGCATACTGAACAACAAACTTGTTGAAGCCGCCCCAGATAGACTGAGTATGTTCACCGGTGAACATCCAGCCATCTTTCGATGCGCCATCAGCCAGACGGTAGTCATCCTGCGGGTTAGCACGGCCATAGTCCACGCCTAACTCCAGTACGCCGCCTGGGTTAATTTCCATACCTGCCAGACGCACGTCGAAGACGTCATTCGCGGTTTTAGAAGCATATTTCTTGGTGTCATCGCTGGAGAAAGTGTAAGAACCGCCGCTTTCAGAGTTACGGGTTGCTGCCAGAGAGAGTTTACCGAAGCCAACATCCACGTTTTCCAGGCCTGCGCCAGGACCGGAGATATCCCAGTAGTAGAAGTCGATCATGTGAACGTCATGACGCTGGTAGAAGCGCTTACCGGCCCACAGGGTAGAACCCGGTAACCAGTCAATCAGGTTTTTACCCTGGATGTTAGCTTCACGGAATGCAGGAGAGGTACTTTCCCAGTCATCCTGTTGGTCTACGGAATACGCGACGTTAGTATCGAAATAAAAACTCTTGTCACCCTCTTTCCATAATTCCTGGCCCAGCTTCAGTTCCGCATAGGTTTCACATTCGTTACCGAGACGGTATTTACTTTGAGCACCTGTTGCTTTGAAACATTCCTGTGAACCACCGCTACCGGTCCAGCCGATACCAGAACGAGCATAGCCATGGAAATCAACGGCCAGCGCCTGAGCAGACATAACGCCTGCTGCAACGGCGATCGCCAGTGGAAGTTTGCGCAGAGTAATCATCATTCTATCTCCTGAGATCATTGCTTTTCTTAGAACGTTTCGCCTGTTGTTGCGCCTGTTTTGCGGCGCTCCAGGGTGCACGTTTTTTTAATGGGAAGCCTTACACGCCCGGCTCTTTATGCAGCCGACGACAAGCGGTGCCATCCTCACGGAATAAATGGCAACGCTCCGGCGGCAAGCCGATGGCGAATGTGGCTCCCTCTTCGACCAGCACCACGTCGTTCTGGCGGTAAACCAGGTTTTGACGGATGGCGGGGATCTGGATATGAATTTGTGTTTCGTTACCAAGCTGTTCCACCACCTGAATCACACCTTCGAGGGTGACGTCGGCGATATCGCTGGGCAGCAGATGTTCCGGGCGAATCCCTAAGGACATATTCGCGCCGACCTGAACGCGGGCGCTGTCCACCGGCAGCCAGATTTGCTGGCGGTTCGGCAGTTCCACCTGTACCTGTTCAATGGCGGTGGCGGTAACTTTGACCGGCAGGAAGTTCATCTTCGGCGAGCCAATAAAGCCCGCGACGAAGCGATCCGCCGGGTAGTGATAAAGCTCAAGCGGTTTCCCGACCTGTGCGACGCGACCGGCATCCAGTACTACAATTTTGTCAGCGAGGGTCATGGCTTCAACCTGGTCGTGGGTCACGTAAATCATCGTGCGGCCAAGGCGCTTATGCAGACGGGAAATCTCGATACGCATCTGTACGCGCAGCGCGGCATCAAGGTTAGAGAGAGGTTCATCAAGCAGGAAAACGCGCGGTTCGGCTACCAGGGTACGGCCAATCGCCACACGCTGACGCTGACCGCCGGAAAGCGCTTTTGGTTTACGCTCCAGCAGATGAGCCAGTTGCAGGACTTCTGCCACCTGGGTGACGCGTTGATTAATCAGGTCTTTTTTAGCACCGGCCAGCTTCAGGCCGAAAGACATGTTTTCCGCGACGGAAAGGTGGGGGTAAAGCGCATAAGACTGAAACACCATCCCGATACCGCGTTCGGCGGGCGGGACATCGTTCATTCGGGTATCGCCAATCATAAGATCGCCGCTGGTCACCGTTTCCAGCCCGGCAATCATACGCAGCAGGGTGGATTTGCCGCAGCCCGATGGCCCAACAAACACGACGAACTCCCCATCCTGGATCTCGAGATTGATATCTTTCGATACCACCACGTCACCCCAGGCTTTCGTTACATTTCGCAGCTGTACGCTCGCCATGCCCTTCTCCCTTCGTTACAACCTGTCACTTAACGACACATTCAAGATGGGCTGACTATGCGGCATTCATAGATACGGTAAATCCTCCACCCCCGGCTTTTTTATGGGGGAGGAGACGGGAGGATGAGAGATGACGTCTCGCCTCCAGGGGGGACGGGCTGATAGCGATTTCGTGATGCAGGCTACAAAAATGGCCTCACTTTTATGTGCTCCAGAGCTCATAACCGGCATTTCTGCAATGGAGATCACACAAACGAGGGATGGGGCGTAGACATAGGGAGGATGGAAAGAGGTTGTTAACAAAGGAAACTCATCACTGTTAAGCCATCCAAGTGTATCCACGAGCACATCACCAAATAGGACGGGTATATGAAAATCAAAACTGGCGCTCGCATCCTCGCGCTGTCTGCATTGACCACGATGATGTTTTCCGCCTCTGCCCTCGCGAAAATAGAAGAAGGTAAGCTGGTTATCTGGATTAACGGCGATAAAGGCTACAACGGCCTCGCTGAAGTCGGTAAAAAGTTCGAAAAAGACACTGGCATTAAAGTTTCCATCGAACACCCTGACAAGCTGGAAGAGAAATTCCCGCAGGTTGCTGCAACCGGCGACGGCCCGGACATCATCTTCTGGGCTCACGACCGTTTCGGCGGCTATGCCCAATCTGGTCTGCTGGCAGAAATCACCCCGGACAAAGCCTTCCAGGACAAACTCTATCCGTTCACCTGGGACGCCGTACGCTATAACGGCAAGCTGATTGCCTACCCGGTCGCAGTAGAAGCGCTGTCGCTGATTTACAACAAAGACCTGGTACCAAACCCGCCGAAAACCTGGGAAGAGATCCCAGCGCTGGATAAAGAACTGAAAGCGAAAGGTAAGAGCGCGCTGATGTTCAACCTGCAAGAACCGTACTTCACCTGGCCGCTGATTGCTGCTGACGGCGGTTACGCGTTCAAATTTGAAAACGGCAAATATGACGTGAAAAACGTCGGCGTTGATAGCGCTGGCGCGAAAGCGGGCCTGACCTTCCTGGTTGACCTTATCAAGAACAAACACATGAACGCCGATACCGATTACTCCATCGCGGAAGCGGCATTCAACAAAGGCGATACCGCGATGACCATCAACGGTCCGTGGGCATGGTCTAACATTGATAAGAGCAAGGTTAACTACGGCGTTACCCTGCTGCCAACCTTTAAAGGCAACGCGTCCAAACCGTTCGTTGGTGTTCTGAGCGCCGGTATTAACGCCGCCAGCCCGAACAAAGAACTGGCGAAAGAGTTCCTCGAAAACTACCTGATGACCGACCAGGGTCTGGATGAAGTGAACAAAGACAAACCGCTGGGTGCCGTCGCGCTGAAATCCTTCCAGGAGAAACTGGAAAAAGATCCGCGTATCGCCGCCACCATGGCGAACGCCCAGAAAGGCGAAATCATGCCGAACATCCCGCAGATGTCCGCTTTCTGGTATGCCGTACGTACCGCAGTTATCAACGCAGCTAGCGGCCGTCAGACCGTCGATGCCGCGCTGAAAGATGCACAGGCTCGTATCACCAAGTAATACGGTTTCCCTTATTTCTTAGGAAGTAAGGTTTATTGAATACGTTGTTACACGAAATCATTCGCGCTACATCGAGGCGACAAGGATGCAAATCCCCAGGAGCTTACATCAGTAAGTGACTGGGGTGCGCATCCGCAGCCAACAAAGAGGTAGCGCGAAGGATAAAGTGTAAAGAGGATGATCCCCATGGATGTCGTGAAAAAGAAACACTGGTGGCAAAGCCCGCAGCTCACATGGTCTGTGATCGGCTTGCTGTGCCTGCTGGTGGGTTACCTTGTTGTTTTGATGTACGCCCAGGGGGAGTACCTGTTTGCCATCATGACGCTGATTTTAAGCTCGGTTGGCCTGTATATTTTTTCCAATCGCAAGGCCTATGCCTGGCGCTATGTTTATCCGGGTGTTGCCGGGATGGGACTGTTCGTTCTGTTCCCGTTGATCTGCACCATCGCTATCGCTTTTACCAACTACAGCAGCACCAACCAGCTGACCTTCGAACGCGCTCAGCAAGTGCTGATGGATCGCTCCTTCCAGGCGGGTAAATCCTACAACTTCGCGCTTTATCCAGCGGGAGATGAATGGAAGCTGGCGCTGACCGATGGTGAGAGCGGCAAAAACTATCTTTCCGACGCCTTTAAATTCGGCGGCGAGCAGAAGCTGGCCCTAAAAGAGGCTGACGCTCTGCCGGAAGGCGAGCGCGCCAACCTGCGCATCATCACGCAAAACCGTACCGCCCTGAACCAGTTGACCGCCATACTGCCGGACGAAAGCAAAGTCATTATGAGCTCTCTGCGTCAGTTCTCCGGAACCCAGCCGCTGTACGCATTGGCTAATGACGGCACGCTGACCAACAACCAGAGCGGCGTGAAGTATCGCCCGAACGCTGACGTTGGCTTCTACCAGGCCATTAACGCCGATGGCAGCTGGGGCAGCGAGAAGCTGAGTCCAGGCTATACGGTGACCATCGGCTGGGATAACTTCACCCGCGTGTTCCAGGATGAGGGTATCCAGAAACCGTTCTTCGCAATCTTCGTCTGGACGGTGGTTTTCTCCATCCTGACCGTTATTCTGACCGTTGCGGTCGGCATGGTGCTCGCCTGTCTCGTACAGTGGGAAGCCCTGAAAGGTAAAGCAATTTACCGCGTACTGCTGATTCTGCCTTACGCCGTACCGTCGTTTATCTCGATTCTGATTTTCAAAGGGTTGTTCAACCAGAGCTTTGGTGAGATCAACATGATGCTCAGCGCGCTGTTCGGCATCAAACCGGCCTGGTTTAGCGACCCGACCACCGCGCGCTCCATGATCATCATCGTCAACACCTGGCTGGGCTATCCGTACATGATGATCCTGTGCATGGGCCTGCTGAAAGCGATTCCTGACGACCTGTATGAAGCCTCGGCAATGGACGGTGCAACCCCGTTCCAGAACTTCTTTAAAATTACGTTCCCGCTGCTGATTAAGCCGCTGACGCCGCTGATGATCGCCAGCTTCGCCTTTAACTTTAATAACTTCGTACTGATTCAGTTGTTGACCAACGGCGGGCCGGACCGACTCGGCACCACCACGCCAGCGGGCTATACCGACCTGTTGGTGAGCTATACCTACCGTATCGCCTTCGAAGGCGGTGGCGGCCAGGACTTCGGCCTCGCGGCGGCTATCGCTACGCTGATCTTCCTGTTAGTAGGCGCGCTGGCGATTATTAACCTGAAAGCCACACGTATGAAGTTTGATTAATTGGAATAACCAGGCGTCATTGGCGCGGGCAGTTTGGGCTCGGCCAGCGCGGAAGAACCGGAACGTACACGTAGTACGTGAGGATTCTGAGCACTGCCCGAGTTCAAAATGGCAAGCAAAATAGCCTGGAGCGGTATCAAGGGGAGTAAAAATATTATGGCTATGGTTCAACCCAAATCTCAGAAGCTGCGCCTGGTGACGACGCATCTCCTGCTACTGATTTTTATCGCGGCGATTATGTTCCCGCTGCTGATGGTCATCGCTATCTCGCTGCGCGAAGGTAACTTCGCCACCGGTAGCCTGATCCCTGAAAGTATCTCCTGGGAGCACTGGCGGCTGGCGTTAGGCTTTAGCGTTGAACACGCTGACGGTCGCGTCACGCCACCGCCCTTCCCGGTCCTGCTGTGGCTGTGGAACTCCATCAAAGTGGCGGGCATTACCGCGATAGGTATCGTCGCGCTCTCGACCACCTGTGCTTATGCTTTTGCTCGTATGCGCTTCCCGGGTAAAGCCACGCTGCTGAAAGGGATGCTGATTTTCCAGATGTTCCCGGCGGTTCTGTCGCTGGTTGCTCTGTATGCCTTGTTTGATCGCCTCGGACAGTACGTGCCGTTTGTCGGCCTGAATACCCACGGCGGCGTAATCTTCGCCTATATGGGCGGTATCGCGCTGCACGTCTGGACGATTAAAGGGTATTTCGAGACCATTGACGGCTCGCTGGAAGAAGCAGCGGCGCTGGATGGCGCGACCCCATGGCAAGCTTTCCGCCTGGTGCTACTCCCGCTGTCGGTACCGATTCTGGCGGTAGTGTTTATTCTGTCGTTCATCGCCGCGATTACCGAAGTGCCAGTGGCCTCACTGCTGCTGCGCGATGTGAACAGCTACACCCTGGCGGTCGGTATGCAGCAGTATCTCAACCCGCAGAACTATCTGTGGGGCGACTTTGCCGCTGCGGCGGTGCTCTCCGCTATCCCGATTACCGTGGTGTTCCTGCTGGCCCAGCGCTGGTTGGTTAACGGCCTGACGGCAGGCGGAGTGAAAGGTTAAGTTTCATCGTTAGATACTCTAAATAATTCGAGTTGTCGAAAGGCGACAAGCCCGAGAATCCCCAGGAGCATAGATAACTATGTGACTGGGGTGAGCGGGAGTAGTCAACGCATCAACAACTTGAAGTATGACGAGTATACCCGCCCCAAATTTCAGAGGAGGGACGGTGGTTCAGTTGCTGTACGCGTCCCCAACCGGGTACGGCAGCCACCACCCTCAGCTGAAAAAGTAAGGCAAATGCCACTGCTATCCTCAACTGGACCCTACATAAATTATATTTGTGACTGTTGGTCAGCGGCCCTGGAGGCCGCTTTTTTTTATTCGCGTTTCAGGCGGTTAGAGTTACACAGCCAGAGCGTAATCACCAGAATCAGGATCGCGGCAGAGTAAATCAGCACCGCCATCGGCGAGTCATGATCGATAATAATCAGGCGCACGATAGCGGTAATGCCGATATAGACAAAATAGCGTAGCGGGAAGTGAAATCCCGATTCGAAGTACTTCACAATCAGCGCAATAAACTCAAAATAGAGGAAGTAAACCACCAGCCCTTCCACCAGCTTGTACTTGCTGACTGGCTCCGGGGTAAACAGCACGTGCGCCAGATGCAGCGTCTCTTTGCCCAGAAAAACAATCAGAATAATCCCCAGGCACAACAGGCCAAGATTCAAAACGGTTTGCATTGCGGTTGCGATAAAACTCACCAACGGACGATAAACCGGCGGCATAGATACACCTCATAATCATCATTATTTGTAACCTGTATAACGCAGAAGTGTGATCCAGATCGACATTATTCGTTAACTTTTTGCCACCGCCAGCGTAAATGTAACAATCACTTGCCACACTGACAGGTTAAAAAGGAAACAACCATGTTCAAAATTCGTCTTGCAGGGCCAGAAGATGCAGCCTTGCTCAACGAAATGGGTAATGCCAGCTACCGCCACCACTTTGCTCACCTCTGGCATAACGCCGACGAGATGGAACTCTATCTGCGGCAAGAGTATTCCATGACGTCTCTGGAACGCAGCCTGGCCGATACGCAGTGCTGCTGGTTAATTGCTGAAGCCGCGCACCCGATTGGCTTTGCTAAATATGCCTGCTGCCAGAATATCAATCCCGATGGCCCGTCCGGCACGTTGCTGCATAAGCTCTACCTGCTGCCTGACGCAACGGGGCATCACTACGGCGAGCAGTTTTTTAACGCTGTTGAGGCGCGAGCAAAAGAGGCCGGTGAAAGCTGGCTATGGCTGGAAGTACTCGACGCCAATACCCGCGCCCGTCGTTTCTATGAGCGTCAGGGGATGCGGCACGTTAAAGACGTTGAATTTCATTCCGCCACCCAACAAAGCACATTACATATTCTGGCCAAACAGATCTGAGAGGCAGCATGCATACGCTTCGAGAAACTGCTATTCGCAACGTCACCAGCGGCGAGAACGTAGTGATTTATCAGCCCGCCAACCTCTACGACTGCACGCTTGGCGATAACGTCTTCGTCGGGCCGTTCGTTGAAATTCAGGGCCATACCCGTATCGGCAACAACAGCAAAATTCAATCCCATACCTTTATTTGCGAGTACGTCACCATCGGCGAGCGTTGTTTTATCGGCCACGGGGTGATGTTCGCCAACGATATGTTCCGCGACGGCAAGCCCAACGCAGACCGCGAAAGCTGGGGGAGAATTGTGATTGGTAACGATGTGTCTATCGGCAGCGGTGCGACTATTCTGGCCGTGAACATTTGTGATGGTGTGGTGATTGGTGCGGGCAGCGTGGTGACGAAGTCGATTACCAAGAAAGGCGTGTGGGTGGGAAATCCGGCGAAGCTGTTGCGGCAGTTAGAATAAAAAATGCCGACCACGTGGGTCGGCATTGTGCTCGCATTTTTGCCGGGCGGCACGGCCTACAAAACACCCTGCCATCTGCAGGCTCTAATTATGCACGCCAGGATTTATAGCGGTTAATCAGACCATTGGTAGAGCTGTCGTGGCTGCTCACTTCGCTGCCATCTTTCAGTTCCGGCAGGATGCGGTTAGCCAGCTGTTTGCCCAGCTCAACGCCCCACTGGTCGAAGGTGAAGATGTTCATAATCACACCCTGAGTGAAGATCTTGTGTTCATACAGGGCAATCAGCGCGCCCAGGCTGAATGGGGTGATTTCACGCAGCAGGATGGAGTTGGTCGGACGGTTGCCTTCGAACACTTTAAACGGCACCACGTGGTCCAGGGTTGCTGGATCTTTACCCTGATCGCGATATTCCTGCTCAACCACTTCGCGGGATTTACCAAACGCCAGCGCTTCAGTCTGCGCGAAGAAGTTAGACAGCAGCTTCGGATGGTGATCGGACAGCGGGTTGTGGGTAACCGCCGGGGCGATAAAGTCGCAAGGCACCATTTTGGTCCCCTGGTGAATCAGCTGGTAGAACGCATGCTGACCGTTGGTGCCCGGCTCGCCCCAGATGATTGGGCCAGTCTGGTAATCCACGGCGTTGCCGTTACGGTCAACGTATTTACCGTTGGATTCCATGTTGCCCTGCTGGAAGTAAGCGGCAAAGCGGTGCATATACTGGTCGTACGGCAGAATCGCTTCGGTTTCAGCACCGAAGAAGTTGTTGTACCAGATACCAATCAGCGCCAGCAACACCGGCAGGTTTTTCTCCGGCGCGGTGGTGGAGAAATGTTTGTCCATCGCATGCGCGCCGGACAGCAGCTCAACAAAGTTGTCGAAGCCCACGGACAGGATGATCGACAGACCGATGGCTGACCACAGTGAGTAACGACCGCCGACCCAGTCCCAGAATTCAAACATGTTGGCGGTGTCGATACCGAATTCACCCACCGCTTTACCGTTGGTAGAGAGCGCGGCAAAGTGTTTCGCCACGTGCTTTTCATCGCCAGCAGTTGCCAGGAACCAATCGCGCGCACTATGGGCGTTGGTCATGGTTTCCTGAGTAGTGAAGGTTTTAGAAGCGACCAGGAACAGGGTGGTTTCCGGGTTCACGCCTTTCAGCACTTCAGCGATGTGGGTGCCATCGACGTTAGACACAAAGTGCATATTCAGATGATTTTTGTACGGGCGCAGCGCTTCGGTCACCATGAACGGGCCAAGGTCGGATCCGCCGATACCGATGTTAACCACGTCGGTAATCGCTTTGCCGGTATAGCCTTTCCAGTTACCGGAGATAATGGCTTCAGAGAAGGATTTCATCTTCTCAAGCACCGCATTCACTTCCGGCATCACATCTTTGCCATCAACCACTATCGGAGTATTGCTACGGTTACGCAGCGCAACGTGCAGTACCGCACGGTCCTCAGTACGGTTAATCTTTTCGCCGGAGAACATGGACTTAATGGCGTCTGCCAGGAAGGTCTCTTTGGCCAGATCCTGCAGTTTTGCCAACGTCTCTTCGGTGATGCGGTTTTTGGAGAAATCCACCAGCATCAGATCGTCGAACGTTGCGGAAAACTTAGTGAAACGGTCGCTATCTTTCGCGAACAGGTCCGCGATGGTAACGTCTTTCATTTCATCAAAGTGTTTTTGTAGTGCCTGCCAGGCAGATGTCTGCGTTGGATTGATGTTTTTCATTAGCAATACTCTTCTGATTTGAGAATTGTGACTGCGGTCGATTGTAGCGCCGGTGGCGGAAAATTGTGATGATTTTTGTGTTATGCCGATGATACGTGTCAGAAATAGGGGCAATTTGGGGCAAAACGTCCCTGATAGTATAGCCATCATAAGGCTTTTTTCTTTCAGCCACTCGTGTATGAAAAATCCGCATAACCCTGACGTTGACATACTTCGCCTGAAGCCTTTATATAACGGCAATACCTATACATCCACGTAGGTATGTTGCTCGCGCATTTCACGCTACAGCGAAAGGGTATTGCAGGGGGGTATAATGACCCGCGTCCCCCCAGGCAAAGTGAAAGACGTCGGTAATTGCCAGAAGAGGTGCGTTGCCCAGGTAACCGTATTGGAGGAGCCAGTCCGGGGAAAATACGTGAGGGGGAGCAGCGCCGAGGTGAATAAGCGTCTGGTTACGCTCATCACCGGCCACAGAGGCTGAATCCTCTGGGTTGTCACCAGAAACGTTCGCAGTCGGGCGTTTCATACTCGCCAAATGGTGCAATGCATCAGGAAGCGGGTCTACAAGGTGGAGCACTTCTGGGTGACATCGTAGTTTGTTTATCGCTCTGCGCCCACCCTGTTTTTCGCTCTTCCCTTGTGCCATGGCTGAATAATTTGGCCTGGCTTATTAAGACATTTTATTGCAATCCGGATGCGTCCAGCCTTACCAGGATTGGTTGTCAGGAATCGTTTTAATAAGTCAGGCCCCCTGACACGAGGTTGTTATGACAGACTTAGTTATCGCCAAATTTGGCGGCACCAGCGTTGCCGATTTTGATGCCATGAACCGCAGCGTAGACGTCGCGCTGCTGGATGCCAATACCCGCGTGGTCGTGCTTTCCGCTTCCGCGGGCGTGACTAATCTGCTGGTTGCTCTAGCGGATGGGCTGGAACCTGGCGAACGCTTCGAGAAACTCGATGCCATGCGCCAGATCCAGTTCAATATCCTGGAGCGCCTGCGCTATCCGAACGTGATTCGCGACGAGATTGAGCGCCTGCTGGAAAATATTACCGCTCTGGCAGAAGCCGCATCGCTGGCGAGCTCAACCGCATTGACTGATGAGCTGGTCAGTCACGGTGAGCTGATGTCCACCCTACTGTTTGTCGAGATCCTGCGCGAGCGTGGTATCGCCGCCCAGTGGTTTGACGTGCGTAAAATTATGCGCACCAACGATCGCTTTGGCCGCGCGGAACCGGATATCGCCGCACTTTCTGAACTCACCCAACAGTTACTGGCTCCACGCCTTGCAGAAGGCCTGGTGATCACTCAGGGCTTTATTGGTAGCGAAGCCAAAGGCCGCACCACCACGCTCGGTCGCGGCGGCAGCGATTATACCGCCGCTCTGCTGGGCGAAGCGCTGCATGCGACTCGCGTTGATATCTGGACCGATGTTCCAGGCATCTATACCACCGACCCACGCGTTGCTCCGGCGGCCAAACGTATTGACGTCATCGCCTTTGAAGAAGCGGCGGAAATGGCGACGTTTGGCGCGAAAGTCCTGCATCCGGCAACGCTGCTTCCCGCCGTGCGTAGCGAGATTCCGGTATTTGTTGGCTCCAGCAAAGAGCCGAAAGCGGGCGGTACGCTGGTATGCAACACGACCGAAAATCCACCGTTGTTCCGCGCGCTGGCACTCCGCCGCAAGCAGACTCTGCTGACCCTGCACAGCCTGAATATGCTGCACTCTCGCGGTTTTCTCGCCGAAGTGTTCGGCATCCTGGCGCGACATAATATCTCCGTGGATCTCATCACCACTTCAGAAGTGAGCGTGGCGCTGACCATGGACACCACCGGTTCCACTTCCGCAGGCGACACCTTGTTAACCCAGGCGCTGCTGACCGAGTTGTCTTCCCTGTGCCGCGTAGAGGTTGAGCAAGATCTGGCGCTGGTCGCGCTAATTGGCAATGATTTGTCAAAAGCGTGCGGCGTCGGTAAAGAGGTGTTTGGCGTACTGGAGCCGTTCAATATTCGTATGATTTGTTACGGCGCATCCAGCCACAACCTGTGTTTCCTCGTACCTGGCGCGGATGCCGAGAAAGTGGTGCAAAAGCTGCATCATAATCTGTTCGAGTAATTGCCAAATAAAAGGCCCGGTACATATGTTCCGGGCCATATTTATTTTGCCATCACCGTGGTCATCAGCAGTTTGTCCAGCTCTCTGGCATCACCCGTCCGGCTATCCGGCAGCATCGGCGGAACCTCCCCCCTTGCCAGCTCTGACTGAATAAACGCATGCAACAGTGCGCGACGCGGGCCATATTCGGTTTCCCCGGCTCGTTGTTTACACTCCAGCAACTCGTCTATTTCCTGACGCAAACCCGTTTCCAGTTCGCTCCCCGCCAGCAGTTCAGCAAAGCGCATCGGCGGCACGCCTTTTTCCGCCTCAACCCAGCGAACGGCCAGCAAGGGACGCAGCACGTAGAAGTACTTTTTCAATCGCACTTCGGCACCTTGCAGATAACCGCGAAAGTTTTTCCGCGCCATCGAGTAGTAGTGCCAACGCGCACGGGCCGGGGAAAACCATCGCGGAACCAGCGCCTTAAGCGCTGATATCGTCGCCGCATCCTGTTGATAAACTACCGGCGAATCCAGCCACTCGATAAGCGTCGGGTTCGCCCCTTTCAGCAGGCCCAGCGCCTTACGCCACTCCCAGCCGCAAACGTCCAGCTCATCATCTATCGGCAATTCAATAACATCCCGCGGTGCCTCTACCCGCAGATACCATTCCGGTGGATGCACATAGAGAAATCGCACGTCATAATCACTATCCGGCGAGGCAAAGCCCCAGCCCCGACTGCCGGACTCGCAGGCGTAGAGCACCTTGACGCCATAGCGTTGCTCCACCTCTTCCAGTTGCCGCCGCACCCGCTGGCGCATGGCGGCATCGACTCCGTTACACGTCATTTTCGTTATCCTTTTATATTCACCAGACCATGCAGCACCTGGTCCAGGCCGCCAAAAACTGAGATTTTATCGATACGCTCCGCGACTCTTTCCAGCGTTTCCAACTCTTTTAAGCGCAGCGCCACCGGGTTGTTTTCCATCACCTTCGCGGTGTTCAACAGCGAGCGGGTGGCAGCGGTCTCTTCACGCCGACGGATCACATTAGCCTGCGCCGACTTTTCCGCCTCGACCAACTGTGACAAAATCGCCTTCATATCGCCCGGCAGCACAATATCTTTCACCCCCAGGGACGCGACTTCGATGCCAAAAGGCGTCATGCGGGATTTCACCTGTGCGCTCACCACTTCATCAATCACCTGCTTATCTTCCAACAGCTCGTCTAGCGTGCGCGTCCCCACTGCTTCACGCAGGGCAAACTGCAGCTCGCGATACAGATGATCCAGCGGTTTCACCAGTTGGCAATAAGCCTGCAAAACATCGCTGTACCGCCAGTTCGCCGCCAGATTTAAACGCAAGTTCACTTTATCTTTAGTCAGGATCTCCTGGCCGCCGACCTCCAGTACCTGTAAACGGGTATCGACGACTTCGGCTTCGACCAGATGATTAACCTTCCAGTAAGCAGACAGTCCCGGCGGCAGTAACGGCTGGGTCTCGCCATCGATTTTCAGCACCCCAACGTGCCACGCAGGAACCGACACGGTGAGGATCGACTCACGGCCTTTTACCGCGCCGTGACGTCGCGGCTGCAATACAGCATTCATCACCGCTGTCGGAACCTGAACCTGTCGAGTATCCATGCGTATCAGCTTCATATCCTTGCTGGCAGGCCAATACAGACGACGCGTAGAGGGCGGTAAAATTTCCTGCAACACACCGTTTGTATACAGCGCTCCGGTCTCGGTATCTGTCAGATCCGCCGCCAGGCAATAGCGTTCAACCCATACAGGCTGAAATTGACGTAAATACTCCGCCAGCACTTCCGGCACTTCGCTACCGTCCATGTTGACGATCAGTACTTCAGGGACGTTAAACCACGGCAGGCGGTGCGTACCCGCTTCCAGAACCTGATAGTAGTCGCCCTCACGGGATAAAAGACCCAGTTGACCTTTGCGTATCGTAATTTTCGTCGTCATTTTTTATTCCTTAAAAGTTAATCCGGCGCGGATGCAGGGGCGAAGCCGCAGGGGAATTCCCTTTTGCCTGCGGCCCGGCGTCTTTATCGGCGGCCAGTTTTGGGGATTGCTGACAGCTCAAAGCCCCGTTTTATTTCTATGATTAACAACCAGTTTTCATTTTGGAGATGAAATTGGGAATCGAACCCGTGGTGGTCATCGGCTGACGGAACACTTGCGGAAAACAGCCTCTGCCGTTCCTGAGGTGCCGGCGGGGTTTAACCCCCTGCGTTTTCAGCGTCTTGACGAGAGAGTTATTGCCAGATGCGTGCCAGAAAGAAAAAATGACGAAATAAATATTTATCCAATTGATTTTTATATATTTATTTTAAATATCATTTTTTACCGTTGCCGCCATTAAGCAATTTTCTTATCTTTTAATATCGAATTTTATCTTTTGGGATAAATCATGAAAAAGCGACGGGTAGTGATTGGCGTACTCGGAACGGTGCTGGACAAGCGCGGTAAGCGGGCAAATCGATTAAAAAAATGGCGGCCCACCGTTGGACTATGCCAGCAGGCAGATTTTCCCGTCGACAGGCTGGAACTGCTCCACCAGCCGCGTGATGAAAGCATGGCGCAAAGGTTGATTGAAGATGTCGCTCTGCTTTCATCTCATACCCAAGTGCGGCCACATACGGTCGAGATTAATGATCCGTGGGATTTTGAAGAGGTCTACGCCGCCTTCCTCGATTTCGCTACCCGCTACGAATTTGATATCGAAAATGAAGAGTATCTGGTGCATATCACCACCGGGACTCACGTTGCGCAGATTTGCTGGTTTCTGCTGACGGAAGCCCACTATCTGCCCGCCAGCCTGCTGCAAACCAGCCCTGCACCGAAAGGTTCATCGGATGAGCAGATTGCGGCTGGCACCTGCTCGGTTATCGACCTTGATTTAAGCCGCTACGCCACGCTCACCAGCCGCTTTCAGCGCGAGCAGCAGCAATCAGTCTCCTTCCTGAAGGCCGGTATTGATACGCGCAACGCAACGTTCAATAAACTTATCGATCGTATTGAGCGCGTGGCGATCCGATCGACCGATCCGATCCTTCTCACCGGCCCAACCGGTGCCGGCAAGTCTTTCCTCGCCAAACGTATTTTTCAGCTTCGCCAGTCGCGCCATCAGGTTGCGGGCAAGCTGGTGGCAGTAAACTGCGCTACCCTGCGCGGTGATAACGCCATGTCCACGCTGTTCGGTCATGTCAAAGGTGCATTTACCGGTGCGCTGACGCCACGGCCAGGCCTGCTGCGGGAGGCTGATGGCGGAGTGTTGTTTCTCGACGAAATTGCCGAGCTGGGGCTGGATGAACAGGCCATGTTGCTAAAAGCCATTGAAGAGAAAACCTTTTTCCCATTTGGTTCCGATAAAGAGGTTTACAGCAATTTCCAGTTAATAGCCGGTACCCATCGTGATATGCAGCAATGGGTGGCGGAAGGTCGTTTTCGCGAAGATCTCTATGCGCGCATCAATATGTGGCGCTTTGCCCTGCCGGGCCTGGCGCAGCGGCAGGAAGATATTGCGCCGAACGTGGAGTATGAATTACAGCGCTTTGCAAACGAACGGCAAACACAGATCCGTTTCGATAAAGACGCCCGCGAGCGCTATCTGACTTTTGCCTGCTCGCCGCAGGCGCAGTGGCGGGGTAATTTTCGCGAGCTAGGGTCGTCCGTTGCGCGAATGGCAACCCTGGCCGAACAGGGGCGGATTACGCTCGCCCTTGCGCAAGAGGAGATTGCGCTCTTACAAGAGAGCTGGCAGCTCAACACATCTTTTCCTGATATTGAAATGGAAATCGATCTGTTCGATCGCCGGCAACTGGAAACCGTTCTGGAGGTGTGCCAACGCAGCGCTTCGCTGTCCGAAGCCGGGCGTGAGCTGTTCGCCGTCTCCCGTCAGAAAAAGGCCAATCCCAATGATGCCGACCGTCTGCGCAAGTATTTAGCCCGCTTTGGGCTGAGCTGGGAGAGTATCCGCAGTGGAACATGAACATAATTAGTTTGAATAATATTCCTTAGCACGATAAACAATAGCTATGGTCGGGCTCGATCCCGGCCTGTTTATAACAAGCAAACACAACATACGTGCAAGGAAAACAACATGCTCGCCACGCTTACGCGGCTGTTCCCATTATGGGCGCTGCTGCTCTCAGTTATCGCGTATTACACGCCATCCACTTTCACTCCCATTGGTCCCTGGGTCCCAACGCTGCTGATGCTGATTATGTTCGGCATGGGCGTTCACCTGAAGGTGGATGACTTTAAACGCGTCCTTTCCCGCCCGGCGCCGGTAGCGGCGGGGATTTTTCTGCACTATCTGGTGATGCCGCTCGCCGCCTGGCTGCTGGCGCTGATTTTTCATATGCCTCCGGAGCTCTCCGCCGGGATGGTGCTGGTCGGCAGCGTTGCCAGCGGCACGGCATCCAACGTCATGATCTACCTGGCTAAAGGCGATGTGGCACTGTCGGTCACCATCTCGTCGGTTTCCACGCTGGTCGGCGTGGTGGCAACGCCGCTGCTAACGCGCCTTTACGTCGATGCGCATATTCAGGTGGACGTGATGGGGATGCTGCTCAGCATTCTGCAAATCGTGGTGATCCCGATTGCGTTGGGGCTGGTGGTGCATCACTTGCTGCCAAAAGTCGTAAGAGCGGTAGAACCGTTTCTTCCGGCTTTCTCAATGGTCTGCATTCTGGCGATTATCTGCGCCGTGGTAGCCGGTTCCGCTTCGCATATCGCCTCCGTGGGCTTTGTGGTAATCATCGCGGTCATCCTGCACAACACCATCGGCCTGCTCGGCGGCTACTGGGGTGGACGTCTGTTTGGCTTTGATGAATCCACCTGCCGTACGCTGGCGATTGAGGTAGGTATGCAGAACTCAGGTCTGGCCGCCGCGCTGGGGAAAATCTACTTTGGTCCGCTGGCTGCGCTGCCTGGCGCGCTGTTCTCGGTATGGCACAACCTGTCCGGCTCGCTGCTGGCCGGTTACTGGTCAGGGAAGCCGATTGTGGATGAATCGCGTAAGGCAGGAAAAAAGAGCAGATAAAACGTAACTTTGATAAAAATCTCCCGGTGGCGCTGCGCTGACCGGGCTACAGGTCCACAGCCGTTTGCGGTCTGGTAGCCCGGACAGGTGCAAAGCACCGCCTCCGGGATTTTGCCGGGTGATGAAATTGCTGTAAGACTCCCATCCCAATACCGTACACTGAAGTCATCGGCTAACTGAGGGCACCACTATGGCACTCCCCCGCATTACCCAAAAAGAGATGACCGAGCGCGAGCAGCGCGAACTGAAAACTCTACTCGACCGCGCGCGCATTGCGCATGGCCGTCCGCTGACTAACGCGGAAACCAACAGCGTGAAAAAAGAGTACATCGATAAACTGATGGTTTTACGCGAAGCAGAGGCAAAAAAAGCCCGCCAGTTGAAGAAAAAGCAGGCTTATAAACCGGACAGTGAAGCATCATTTTCCTGGTCGGCAAGTACGCCGACGCGCGGCAGGCGTTAGCGCCCTTTCTTTTTGCGCCCCGGCTGAACAAAACGTTTACCGTTCGACGCCGGGCGTGATTTCTCAGCCGTCTTTTCGATTGCCACTACCGGGCGTTTAATCCCCGCCGTTTTCGGCTTCGCTTTGGCCTTCGGTTTCGCTTCTGAAGAGGAGTTCTCAATCAGCTTAAACAGATCGATCAGCTCATCATCGGTTAAATCGCGCCATTCCCCCAGCGGGATCCCCGTCAGGCTGACGTTCATAATCCGCGTGCGTTCAAGCTTCATCACTTCATAGCCAAAGTGCTCGCACATGCGGCGGATCTGGCGATTGAGCCCCTGCACCAGAGTAATGCGAAAAACAAACGGCGCTTCCTTTTTGACTTTGCACTTCTTCGTCACCGTGCCGAGAATCGGTACGCCCGCCCCCATCCCACGGATAAACTCATCGGTCACCGGCTTATCGACGGTAACCAGGTACTCTTTTTCGTGATCGTTACCGGCGCGCAGGATCTTGTTAACCAGATCGCCATGGTTGGTCAAAAAGATCAGCCCCTGAGAGTCTTTATCCAGACGACCAATCGGGAAGACGCGCTTGCTGTGGTTAACGAAATCGACGATGTTGTCTCGCTCGCCATCTTCGGTGGTGCTGACAATGCCAACGGGTTTGTTCAGCGCAATCAGCACTAAATCATCCGCTTCACGCGGCTCAATCAACCGGCCATTGACCTTCACCACGTCGCCAGCTTTAACCTGGTCGCCAATGGTGGCGCGCTTGCCGTTGATAAAAACGTTACCTTGTTCGATAAAGCGATCGGCCTCGCGGCGCGAGCAAATTCCGCTTTCGCTGATGTATTTATTGAGTCGGGTCGACGAGTCGGGCAGCATAACTTCTCCTGAAACACTTCATCCTTCAAGTTGTCCGGGCGCTCACTCTCTTGCCGCCTTGATAAAACTTGAATGCTTTTATGTTTAAAAAGCGAAATATACCCTACCTTGCGAACGATAAAAAATAATCGCGTACTCGCGGCCTGGCGCTAAATGTGATCTATCGCGCTTTTCAACACAAAAGTGTTCTTTTCAGACCTCTGCAACTTTGACCGGCGAAATAAAGCAGAATCAGGCCTTTAGCACTACCAGCACAAACGTGCCGTAAACCATCTACTCACACATCAAATGTGCAACAGAAACCGCCAGCACATCGTCATGAAATAGACAAAAATTGCTTTGAAGTACAGCATCGATAGGGTTATATCAGATCAGGACAGCAAATATGTGATTTGCACAAATGTGCAGGAGTCGAAAGATGACGATGGAAAATAGCGACGATATCCGCCTGATCGTGAAAATCGCCCAGCTCTATTACGAGCAGGATATGACCCAGGCGCAGATTGCCCGCGAACTGGGGATTTATCGCACCACCATCAGCCGTCTACTGAAACGCGGTCGCGAGCAGGGCATCGTCACTATCGCCATCAACTACGACTACAACGAAAACCTGTGGCTTGAGCAACAGCTCAAACAAAAGTTTGGCCTCAAAGAGGCGGTGGTCGCCACCTGCGACTCCCTGCTGGAAGAGGATCAGCTTAATCTTATCGGTCAGCACGGCGCACAGTTGGTCGACAGGTTGCTGGAACCGGGCGATATCGTCGGTTTCTCCTGGGGTCGCGCAGTGCGTGCACTGGTAGAGAATCTGCCTCAGGCCAGCCAGTCACGCCAGGTTATTTGCGTACCGATCATCGGCGGCCCCTCCGGCAAACTGGAAAGCCGCTACCACGTCAATACGCTGACCTACGGCGCGGCGGCGAAGCTGAAGGCCGAATCGCATCTCGCCGACTTTCCAGCGCTGCTGGATAACACATTAATTCGCAACGGTATTATGCAGTCCCAGCACTTTAAAACGATTGCCTCCTACTGGGATAACCTTGACGTCGCACTGGTAGGGATTGGTTCTCCGGCGATCCGCGATGGCGCCAACTGGCATGCATTTTACGGCAGCGAAGAGAGTGACGACCTCAATGCCCGCCAGGTCGCTGGTGATATCTGTTCACGCTTTTACGACATTGATGGCGGAATGGTAGAAACCGCTATGAGCGAAAAAACGCTCTCCATTGAGATGGCAAAACTTAAGCAAGCGCGCTATTCCGTGGGGATCGCGATGGGCGAGGAAAAATACTCCGGTATTCTTGGCGCATTAAATGGGAATTATATTAACTGTCTGGTGACCAACAAAGAAACCGCCGAGTCGTTACTGAAGTAAATGTCAAGAATATGATTTCACGCAGCGCTGCTGCGGGGGATCCCTTTATCTAAAGAAAACAGGAGTCGATAATGGAAACGTGGTTAAATTTAAAAGGCAAAATTATTATTGTTACCGGCGGCGCATCAGGAATTGGTCTGGCCATTGTCGATGAGTTATTAGCTCAGGGCGCAAATGTACAGATGAGCGATATTCACGGCGGTGATAAACATCAGGACAGTGAAAATTATACTTTCTGGCCGACCGATATTTCCAGTGCCAGCGAAGTGAATAAAACTATCGACAGTATTATTCAACGTTTTGGCCGTATTGATGGTTTGGTAAATAATGCGGGCGTTAACTTCCCTCGTTTACTCGTCGATGAGAAAGCGCCAGCCGGTCGTTATGAATTAAATGAAGCGGCATTCGAAAAAATGGTCAATATCAACCAGAAAGGCGTGTTCCTGATGTCGCAAGCGGTGGCTCGCCAGATGGTTAAACAGCGCGACGGCGTGATCGTTAACGTCTCGTCGGAAAGCGGGCTGGAAGGATCCGAAGGCCAGAGCTGCTATGCCGCAACCAAAGCCGCGCTGAATAGCTTTACCCGCTCCTGGTCGAAAGAACTGGGCAAACACGGCATCCGCGTCGTAGGCGTTGCACCCGGCATTCTGGAAAAAACAGGACTGCGTACACCGGAATACGAAGAAGCGCTGGCCTGGACCCGCAGCATCACTGTCGAACAGCTACGCGAAGGCTACACCAAGAACTCCATTCCGATTGGTCGCTCAGGTCGCCTCTCTGAAGTCGCTGATTTTGTTTGCTATCTGCTCTCAGAGCGCGCCAGCTATATCACCGGAGTAACCACTAACATCGCGGGCGGAAAAACGCGCGGCTAAGGAGGAAAAATGGTTAATGTCATCTTCTGTGCCCACGGCCAGCTGGCCTGCGCCATGCTCGACTCGGTACGCATGGTCTACGGCGATGTCAACGTCAACGCTGTGGAATTTGTCCCCGGCGAGAACGCGGGTGATATCGCCACAAAGATTGAAAAGTTAGTAAGCACTCACAGTGATGAGCAATGGCTTATTGCCGTCGATTTACAGTGCGGCAGCCCATGGAACGCCGCCGCCGGGCTGGCGATGAGCAACCCGCAGCTTCGGGTCATCAGCGGCTTGTCGCTGCCGTTGGCTCTGGAACTGGTAGATAACCAGCAAACGATGAACGCTGACGAACTGTGCCAGCACCTGGAGACCATCGCCAGCCAGTGCTGCGTCACCTGGCGGCAGCCGGAAACCGTTGAGGAGGATTTCTGATGAACATTACGCTCGCCCGTATCGATGACCGTTTAATTCATGGTCAGGTCACCACCGTGTGGTCAAAAGTGGCCAACGCCCAGCGAATTATTATCTGTAATGACGATGTTTATAACGACGAAGTTCGCCGTACGTTACTTCGCCAGGCCGCACCTCCGGGCATGAAGGTTAACGTAGTGAATCTCGAAAAAGCCGTCGCGGTCTATCACAATCCGCAATATAAAGACGAAACGGTTTTTTATTTATTCACTAACCCGCAGGACGTATTAACCATGGTGCAGCAGGGCGTGAAAATAGCGACTCTGAATATTGGCGGCATGGCCTGGCGACCGGGTAAAAAACAATTAACCAAAGCGGTGTCATTAGACGAAGCAGATATTAATGCCTTTCAGCAACTGGATAAGCTGGGCGTTAAACTCGATTTACGCGTCGTGGCCTCCGACCCATCGGTTAATATTCTCGACAAAATAGCTGAGCAGTCCGTTACAGAATAATAAATCGAGCCTGTTTTATTACACACTGTCATTCTGGATGCATCGCGGCGGCAAATGAGCGAGTCACCAGGAGCATAGATAACTATGTGACTGGGGCGAGAGAATGCAGCCAACAAAGAGGCAGCCTGAAGGACACCGTGTAAATGCCGTAACAGGCAGGATTACACTCACCTTAAAGGTCATAATTATGGAAATTAGTACCCTACAAATAATAGCCATATTTATTTTTTCCTGTATTGCCGGGATGGGCAGCGTACTGGATGAATTCCAGACCCACCGCCCATTAATCGCTTGTACCGTCATTGGCTTAATTCTCGGGGATTTAAAAACCGGGATTATGCTCGGCGGCACCCTGGAGCTCATTGCGCTGGGCTGGATGAACGTCGGTGCAGCGCAGTCTCCGGACTCGGCGCTGGCCAGTATTATCTCGGCCATCCTGGTGATTGTCGGCCATCAAAGCATCGCCACCGGGATAGCTATCGCGTTACCGGTAGCCGCAGCGGGCCAGGTGCTCACCGTGTTCGCCCGTACCATTACCGTGGTGTTCCAGCATGCGGCGGATAAAGCAGCAGAAGAGGCGCGCTTTGGGACCATCGATCTGCTGCACGTCTCGGCGCTGGGCGTCCAGGCGCTGCGCGTCGCTATCCCCGCGCTGGTGGTCTCGCTGTTCGTCAGTGCCGATATGGTCAGCAATATGCTTAACGCCATCCCGGAATTCGTCACTCGCGGTCTGCAAATCGCTGGCGGTTTTATCGTCGTGGTCGGCTACGCCATGGTGCTGCGCATGATGGGCGTGAAGTATCTGATGCCCTTCTTCTTCCTTGGTTTCCTCGCGGGCGGTTACCTCGACTTCAGCCTGCTGGCCTTCGGCGGCGTGGGGGTCATCATCGCGCTGATTTATATCCAGTTGAACCCGCAGTGGCGCAAGCCTGAACCACAGGCCGCGGCCACCTCTTCCACCGCCCTTGACCAGCTTGACGACTGATGGAGCCCAACATGGAACAGAGAAAAATTACCCAAGGCGACCTGGTGAGCATGTTTCTGCGATCCAACCTGCAGCAGGCGTCATTCAACTTCGAACGTATTCACGGGCTTGGCTTTTGCTACGACATGATCCCGGCCATTAAGCGTCTCTATCCGCTGAAAGAGGATCAGGTTGCCGCGCTGAAACGCCACCTGGTGTTCTTTAACACTACCCCGGCGGTCTGCGGCCCGGTCATTGGCGTAACGGTGGCGATGGAGGAAGCGCGGGCTAACGGCGCTGCTATCGACGACGGCGCAATCAACGGTATCAAAGTCGGCCTGATGGGTCCGCTGGCCGGGGTTGGCGACCCGCTGGTGTGGGGGACATTGCGGCCGATTACTGCCGCCCTCGGCGCATCGTTGGCGCTCTCCGGCAATATTCTTGGCCCGCTGCTTTTCTTCTTTATTTTCAACGCAGTACGTCTGGCAATGAAATGGTACGGGCTGCAGCTGGGCTTTCGTAAAGGGGTCAATATCGTCAGCGATATGGGCGGCAACCTGCTGCAAAAACTGACCGAAGGGGCCTCCATTCTGGGCCTGTTTGTGATGGGCGTGCTGGTCACCAAGTGGACCACCATCAACGTGCCTCTGGTGGTTTCGCAAACGCCGGGCGCCGATGGTTCGACCGTCACCATGACCGTGCAGAACATCCTCGATCAGCTCTGCCCCGGCCTGCTGGCCCTTGGCCTGACGCTGCTGATGGTGCGTCTGCTTAATAAGAAAGTGAACCCCGTATGGCTGATTTTCGCCCTGTTTGGTTTAGGGATTATCGGCAACGCGCTGGGCTTCCTGTCCTGATTATTCCGCTCCGGCGATGCCGGGGCTACTTCAACAAGTTAGCCCCAAAAGATTTCGCAGTACGGCAAGGCGGCAACTGAACGTATCCCTGAGAGCGTAGATCCACTACGTGACCCGGGTGCCAACACAGCCGTAATGCGAAAGATGAAGGGGATGAGGTGGTAAACATGCAAACAACAACAGCCCTGCGCCTTTACGGCAAACGCGACCTGCGCCTGGAAACCTTCGAACTCCCGGCGATGCAGGATGATGAAATCCTCGCCCGTGTGGTCACCGACAGCCTGTGTCTCTCCTCCTGGAAAGAGGCGAATCAGGGCGAGGACCATAAAAAAGTGCCGGACGATGTAGCGACCAACCCGATCATCATCGGCCATGAGTTCTGCGGTGAAATTATCGCCGTCGGTAAAAAGTGGCAGCACAAGTTTCACGCCGGTCAGCGCTATGTGATTCAGGCCAACCTGCAACTGCCGGATCGCCCGGACTGCCCCGGCTATTCATTCCCATGGATCGGCGGTGAAGCGACCCACGTGGTGATCCCTAACGAAGTGATGGAGCAGGATTGTCTGCTCTCATGGGAAGGCGATACCTGGTTTGAAGGCTCGCTGGTGGAGCCGCTCTCCTGCGTAATTGGCGCGTTCAACGCTAACTACCATCTGCAGGAAGGGACCTATAATCACACGATGGGCATCCGTCCGCAGGGACGCACGCTGATCCTCGGCGGCACGGGTCCGATGGGACTGCTGGCTATCGATTACGCGCTGCATGGCCCGATCAACCCGTCGCTGCTGGTGGTTACCGATACCAATAAGCCAAAACTCAGCTATGCGCGTCAGCACTATCCATCCGAACCGCAAACGCTGATTCACTATCTTGATGGCAATGATGCCAGCCGCGAAACGCTGATGGCGCTCACCGGCGGTCACGGTTTTGACGATATTTTCGTTTTCGTCCCTAACGAACAGCTCATCACCATGGCTTCATCGCTGCTGGCCGCGGACGGCTGCCTGAACTTTTTTGCCGGTCCGCAGGATAAACAGTTCAGCGCGCCGGTCAATTTTTACGATGTGCATTACGCTTTCACCCACTATGTGGGTACCTCCGGCGGTAATACCGACGATATGCGCGCCGCCGTAGCGCTGATGCAGGCGAAAAAAGTCCAGACGGCAAAAGTGGTGACCCATATTCTGGGACTTAACGCGGCGGGCGATACCACCCTGGATTTACCGGCGGTTGGCGGCGGTAAAAAGCTGGTCTACACCGGGAAAAATATTCCGCTTACCGCGCTGGGGGAAATTAGCGACCCGCATCTGGCGGCGATTATGGAGCGCAACCACGGTATCTGGTCAAAAGAGGCGGAAGAGTACCTGCTGGCCCACGCGGAGGATATTACTCATGATTAATCGCGACACGCTGCTGTGTATGTCTCTGGCCGGTCGTCCGGGCAACTTCGGCACCCGGTTTCATAACTATCTGTATGAAAAGCTGGGACTGAACTATATCTATAAGGCCTTTACGACCAGGGATATTGAAGCGGCGGTCAAAGGCGTGCGCGCGTTAGGTATTCGCGGCTGCGCGGTATCGATGCCGTTTAAAGAGAGCTGCATGCCGTTTCTCGACGCTATCGACCCTTCGGCGAAGGTGATCGATTCGGTTAATACTATTGTCAACGACGACGGTAAGCTGACCGGGCTGAACACGGACTACATCGCGGTGAAAAGCCTGATTGACAGTAACCAACTCGATTCCTCCGCCAAAGTGATGATCCAGGGCAGCGGCGGGATGGGTAAAGCGGTGATCGCCGCCTTTCGCGATGCGGGTTTCCGCGACGTGATTATCGCCGCCCGTAACCGTGATAATGGTCTGGCGCTGGCGAAGCAGTATGGCTTTCAATGGCAGCCAAAGCCGGAGGGGATCCCGGTGGATATTCTGGTTAACGTCACCCCGCTCGGTATGGCGGGCGGCGCAGAAAGCGAAACTCTGGCCTTCAGCCAGACAATGGTGGAACAGGCCAGCGTGGTGTTTGATGTGGTCGCCCTGCCGCCGGAAACCCCGCTTATCAAGCTAGCACAGCGGCTGGACAAGCAGGTGATCAGCGGCGCGGAAGTCATTGCCTTACAGGCCGTGGAGCAGTTTACACTCTACACCGGCGTACGCCCTGACGATGCGCTGGTCGCCGAAGCTTCAGCGTTTGCCAGAGGGTAAGTAGCCACCCAAACTCAGGCACAATGTGCTCCCTCTCCCTTTTTAAGGGAGAGGGCAGGATGAGGGTTAACGCTCAGTAAGCTATCCGGGGAATGTCCCGGAGGCGGTGCTCGACGCGCCTTGTCCGGGCTACCAAACCTCAGACCGCACGGGCCTGTAGCCCGGTCAGCGCAGCGCCACCGGGGAGACATAGTTAAAACGATCGCTGAAAATCGCTAAATGAGCCATTTTCAGTCACCCACTGGTTAATGGTATCAATCGAATGCTGATGTTCCCATTGCCACCCGGACGCTTCACCCGCTGGTGCCCCCTTCTTCTCGCATATCTTTTTGCATAATAGGCTCTCCAGATAACATTTCTTCCTCTCAAACTTATCGTATTTCCAGACGGGTAACACGCCCCAGAACACCAGCTTACGCAGGTCTTCCGCGAACTGGGCTATGAAGGGGCCTCAATGGCGGAAATCTGCGCCCGCGTCGGCGGCTCTAAGGCCACGCTGTATAACCATTTTTCCTCAAAAGACGAGCTGTTTTTTGAGGTGATGTCGCGCCTGTGTGAAGAGGAATTCTCCGCAATGCTGGAGCGCGGCGACATTACGCTGTCGCTGAATCAGTTTGGTCAGCGCTTTTTGCACTTTATCTACTCTCCGGATGTGCAATCCAACCAGCAGCTGATCGCCGATTTTTATCTCTCGCCATGGAGAATGGTTTGCTGCACCGTGCCGATCCGCGCATTACAGCGCTGCACCTGAGCGCGTTGCTACAAGCGGAGCTAATGGACAGGTTCTTATTCTGCCAGCAAGAGAGCGTTGATGATGAGGAAGTGCGGCAGGTCACGGCGCGTGCCGTCGAGGTGTTTATGGCGGCTTACCTCCCGCGTTAAGCTCATTCTAGCGTGAGCCACGTCAGCAAGCAGAATGATAAGCTGTGCTAACATCCGCAACCGACGAATCATCTGGCTGAATGGAGAAATGATGGAACTGCTGTTATTAAGTAACTCAACGCTACCGGGCAAAGCCTGGCTGGAACATGCGCTACCGACGATTGCCGGGCAGCTAAACGGCCGTCGCTCAGCGGTGTTTATTCCTTTCGCCGGGGTGACGCAAACCTGGGACGATTACACTGCGAAAACAGCCGCCGTCTTTGGCCCAATGGGCGTGGCGGTCACAGGAATTCACAGCGTGGCTGACCCGGTGTCGGCGATTGAAAACGCAGAGATTGTTATCGTTGGCGGCGGCAATACTTTCCAGTTGCTCAAAGAGTGCCGCGAGCGCGGCCTGCTGGCACCGATGGTGGATGTGGTGAAGCGCGGCGCGCTGTATATCGGCTGGAGCGCGGGGGCTAACCTTGCCTGCCCGACCATCCGCACCACTAACGATATGCCGATTGTCGATCCTCAAGGCTTTGATGCGCTGGGGCTGTTCCCGCTGCAAATTAACCCGCATTTCACCAACGCCCTACCGGAAGGCCATAAAGGCGAAACCCGTGAACAGCGCATTCGCGAGCTGCTGGTAGTCGCGCCAGAGCTGACGATTATCGGCTTGCCGGAAGGCAACTGGATTCAGGTGACACAGGGCCACGCTACCCTCGGCGGCCCGAACCCAACGCTGGTGTTCAGGGCTGGAGAAGAGGCGGTAACCCTTAATGCAGGGCATCGTTTCTGATCCCTTGATCTCACTTTCCCGGAGGCGGCGCTTGACGCGCCTTGTCCGGGCTACTCAACCCCAGACCGCACGGGCCTGTAGCCCCGTGTAAGGCTTCTGCCGCGACCCGGGGAATTTCCCGGAGGCGGCGCTTGACGCGCCTGTCCGGGCTACCCCACCCCAGACCGCACGGACCTGTAGCCCGGTCAGCGCAGCGCCACCGGGGATTTTTGCGACATCACCGGTTAATACTCGTCCCGCTCATCGTCCTCATCCGGCTGCTCCATCACGCTATAGGCCACCGAGCAAAACAGCGAGTTCAGACGCTTCATGTCGCCCAGTAGCGCCAGATGCAGCGTACTGGTTTCAATACTTTGCACGTTTTGCTGATGCAGGCGGTCAACGTGGGCATGCGAATAGCGACGGTTTAAAATGCGAAAACGATGCTTACTACGTCGCAGACGACGGGCACTCGGCACGTCACCGGAGAAAAAGACCGACATCGCCAGCTGTAGGTTACTCAGTAATTGATCGTACAGCCCATCGAGCTCCTTCAGCCCCTCCATGGAGAAGGCGCGGCGCGCAGCCAGAGATTTATCGGCGATTTCACTACCCATTCTCTCGACAATGTCCGAAGCCTGTTCCAGGTTGAGCGCCATTTCAATAATCTCCGCCCAGCGGCGGGATTCCTCTTCCGCCAGCTCCTCTTTCGGCATGCGCGCCAGATAGAGTTTAATCGCGGTATAAAGCACGTTGATGTCATCCGCCATCCGTCGCAGCTCTTTCTCCTCGCGCGACTCGCCGTGCATGATTTTGCGCAGACCTTCCAGCATCTGCTCCATCGCATCACCGATACGCAACGTTTCACGAGCGGCATTGGCCAGCGCCAGCGCGGGGGTATCCAGCGCCGAGGTATCCAGATGCTTCGGCTTCAGGCGCGCATCCAGCTCCGGCTCGTCGCGAATCAAACGCTTACAGAGACGGGCCATTGGCTCAGCGAACGGCACCATGGCGATACAGCGGATCAGGTTGTAGAAGACGTGGAAGTAGATAACCAGCTCAGCTTCCGCTAGCGGCAGCTTATGCATCACCTCCGCCAGGACATGGACAAACGGCAGGATAATCAGGCTACCCACCAGCTTAAACAGCAAGCTGCCAAGCGCAACGCGGCGCGCGGCGGCATTCGCTCCGCTGTTATTGAGCATCGCCAGCAGCCCGGAGCCGAGGTTAGCGCCAATCACCAGGCACAGCGCGACCGGAAACGAAATCACGCCGGTCGAGGTTAACGTGGCGGTCAGCAGCACTGCGGCCAGGCTTGAATAGCTGATGATCGCAAATACCGCGCCAATCAGCGCATCCAGCATAATATCGCCGGTCAGCGAGGCGAAAATCACCTGCACGCCATTGGCCTGGGTGATGGGATGCACCGCCTGTACGATCAGCTCCAGCGCCAGCAGAATCAATCCAAGGCCAATCCCCACGCGCCCAAGCTGGCCCGCGCGCGTTTGCTTACGCCCAAGGAAGAAAATCACGCCGATAAAAATCAGCAGCGGCGAAAGCCATGACAGATCGAAGGTCAGCACCCTCGCCATCAGCGCGGTGCCGACATCAGCACCCAGCACAATTACCAGCGCGGGGGCCAGCGCCACCAGGTCCTGAGAGACAAACGAGGTCACCAGCATGGTGGTGGCGTTGCTGCTCTGGACCAGCGCGGTGACGCCAATGCCCGCACAGAAGGCGAGCGGCTTTTTCTCCACGCTGCTGCTCAGAACGCTTCGCAGGCGTGCACCGTAGACGCGCATCACGCCGGTGCGAACAATATGGGTGCCCCACACCAGCAAGGCGACGGCAGAAAGCAGGTGTAGCAGAGTTAACACGGAATCAGCTTCTCCTTATATTTATACACTTTATCCTTCAAGCTGCCTCTTTGTTGGCTGCACCAGCTCACTCCAGTCACTTACTTGAGTAAGCTCCTGGAGATTCACCGGTTTGCCGCCTCGACGCATCTCGAATGACTGCGTGTAGACACTTTTCCCGAGAGGTCACAGCCTTCTTTCAGTATAAGGGTTTAAACACAATAAAGAGACAGGGCGCTCATTGAGTGCCCTGTTAGTTGTAAGGAAAGATAACTGATTGCCGAATCAGTCGGCGTCATATCCCAAATTCGGCGCTAACCAGCGTTCAACTTCCGCCACGCTCATCCCTTTACGCAACGCGTAGTCTTCCACCTGATCGCGCTGGATTTGCGCTACCGCGAAGTACTTGCTGTCCGGGTGGCTAAAGTACCAGCCGGAGACCGAGGCACCGGGCCACATGGCGAAGGATTCGGTCAGCTTCATGCCGGTGTGTTTTTCCACTTCCAGCAGCTCCCAGATGGTCGCCTTTTCGGTGTGCTCCGGGCAGGCAGGATAACCGGGCGCCGGGCGGATCCCCTGGTAGTTTTCGCGGATCAGCTCCTCGTTGCTGAGGTTCTCGTTCGCCGCGTAGCCCCAGTACACTTTACGCACCCGCTCATGCAGATATTCGGCAAAAGCTTCCGCCAGACGGTCGGCAATCGCCTTCACCATGATCTTGTTATAGTCATCGTGCTGCGCCTCGTAAGCATCGGCCAGCGCGTCCTCTTCAAGACCGCCAGTTACCGCGAACGCGCCGATGTAGTCCGCTTTCCCTGACAATTTCGGGGCGACAAAATCCGCCAGGCAGTAGTTAGCAAAGCCGACTTTCTCCGTTTGCTGGCGCAGATGACGCCCCACGTTCAGCACATGGGTACGGGTTTCATCGCGATAGATTTCGACATCATCGCCAACGCGGTTTGCCGGGAACAACCCCACCACGCCGCGTGGATTAAGCGCTTTCTCAGCACTCAGCTTATCCAGCAGATCGTTAGCATCTTTGAACAGTCGCTGCGCCTCAACGCCGACCACTTCATCTTCCAGAATGCGCGGATATTTCCCGGCCAGCGACCAGGTCATAAAGAACGGCGTCCAGTCGATATAGTTACGTAGGGTTTCGATACTGGCTTCAACCTCCTGCACGCCCAGACGATGGGCCACCGGCGGCGTATAGTTTTCCCAGTCAAAGGCCAGATCGTTATCGCGCGCCGCCTCCAGCGTGACCGGCGGCGTACGCGGCTTTTTGCGCGCGTGCTGAATGCGCACGGTTTCATACTCTTTACGGGTACGAGCAACGAAATCATCATGTTGGGTATCGGAGAGCAGCGAAGCCACCACACCTACGGTGCGTGAGGCGTTCTGAACGTAGACCGTCGGGCCGCTATAGTTTTGCTCGATCTTCACCGCCGTATGCGCTTTCGAAGTCGTCGCGCCGCCGATCAGCAGCGGAATGGTAAAGCCCTGGCGTTCCATCTCTTTCGCCACGTTGACCATTTCGTCCAGCGACGGAGTAATCAGTCCGGAAAGGCCTATCAGATCCGCATTCACTTCTCTCGCCGTTCTGAGGATTTTCTCTGCCGGTACCATCACCCCAAGATCGACGATTTCGTAGTTGTTACATTGCAGCACCACGCCAACGATATTTTTACCGATGTCATGAACGTCGCCCTTCACGGTCGCAATGACCATCTTGCCGTTGCTGGAGCCTTTCTCTTTGCTGGCTTCGATATACGGTTCGAGATACGCCACCGCCTGCTTCATCACGCGGGCAGATTTCACCACCTGCGGCAGGAACATTTTCCCTTCACCAAACAGATCGCCGACTACGTTCATGCCGTCCATCAGCGGGCCTTCAATCACTTCAATCGGGCGCGCGGCCTGCTGACGAGCTTCTTCGGTATCCAGCTCGATAAATTCGGTAATGCCTTTGACCAGCGAATATTCGAGACGCTTTTTCACTTCCCACGAACGCCATTCAGCCTGCTGGATGTTGGCACTTTCGTCGGCTTTGCTACCGCGATATTCCTCCGCCAGATCCAGCAGACGTTCAGTGCCATCATCGCGGCGGTTCAGAATCACATCTTCAACCGCATCGCGCAGCTCGGCGGGCAGGTCGTCGTAAATCGCCAGCTGACCGGCGTTGACGATGCCCATGTCCATGCCATTACGGATAGCGTAATAGAGGAACACCGCGTGGATCGCTTCGCGCACCGGGTCGTTGCCGCGGAACGAGAAAGAGACGTTGGAGACGCCGCCGGAAATTAGCGCATGCGGCAGCTCACGTTTGATGTCTTCACAGGCACCGATAAAGTCCTGGGCGTAGTTGTTGTGCTCTTCAATGCCGGTCGCCACGGCGAAAATATTCGGGTCAAAAATGATGTCTTCCGGCGGGAAGCCCACTTCTTCGGTGAGAATCTTGTACGCCCGGCGGCAAATCTCAATTTTGCGTGCTCGGGTATCGGCCTGGCCCTGTTCATCAAAGGCCATCACCACCACGGCGGCACCGTAGCGGCGCACCTTTTTGGCATGGTGGATAAACGGCTCAACGCCCTCTTTCATCGAGATGGAGTTGACGATGCCTTTGCCCTGAATGCACTTCAGCCCTTTCTCGATGACGTCCCATTTCGAGGAGTCGATCATAATCGGCACGCGGGCAATATCCGGCTCACCGGCGATCAGATTGAGGAATCGCACCATCGCCGCTTCGGCGTCGAGCATGCCTTCATCCATGTTGATATCGATAATCTGCGCGCCGCTTTCCACCTGCTGGCGGGCAACGTCCAGCGCTTCGTTGTATTTTTCTTCTTTAATCAGGCGCTTAAATTTTGCCGAGCCGGTCACGTTGGTACGCTCGCCAACGTTCACAAACAGGCTGTCATCACCGATATTCAGCGGCTCAAGGCCTGCGAGACGGCAGGCAACCGGCAGCTCCGGCAACTGGCGCGGCGTCAGCCCTTCAACGGCGCGGCTCATGGCGGCGATATGTTCCGGTGTGGTGCCGCAGCAGCCGCCAACGATATTCAGGAAGCCAGCCTCAGCCCATTCACGGATTTGCGCCGCCATATTGTCGGCATCCAGGTCGTATTCACCAAAGGCGTTCGGCAGCCCGGCGTTCGGGTGCGCGGTGACGTAGCATTCGGCAATGCGCGACAGCTCCTGCACGTACTGACGCAGTTCATCCGGGCCTAACGCACAGTTGAGTCCAAAGGTCAGCGCATCGGCGTGGCGCAGCGAGTTATAGAAAGCTTCGGTGGTCTGACCGGAAAGCGTACGCCCGGAGGCGTCGGTGATGGTGCCGGAAATCATAATCGGCAGATCCACGCCCAGCGCTTCAAACTCTTCCTTCACCGCAAAAATCGCCGCTTTGGCGTTAAGGGTATCGAAGACGGTTTCAATCAGGATCAGGTCACTGCCGCCCTCCACCAGCGCTTTGGTGGATTCGCGATAGGCCGCCACCAGCCCATCGAAAGTGATATTGCGAAAGGCCGGGTCGTTGACGTCCGGGGAAATAGACGCGGTGCGGTTCGTCGGGCCGAGTACGCCTGCGACATAGCGCGGTTTTTCCGGCGTGCGGGCGGTCCAGGCATCGGCGCTGGCGCGGGCCAGCTTCGCCGCCGCAAAGTTGATCTCCGCCGACAGGGATTCCATCTGGTAATCCGCCATCGCGATGGTCGTCGAGTTAAAGGTATTGGTTTCAATGATATCCGCCCCGGCCGCAAAGTAGGCATCGTGGATCGCGGTTATCACCTCAGGCTTGCTGAGAACCAGCAGGTCGTTGTTGCCCTTCAGATCGCACGGCCAGTCGGCAAAGCGATCGCCACGAAAGTCCTGCTCGCTCAGACGATAGCTCTGGATCATGGTACCCATGCCTCCGTCCAGAACCAAAATACGTTCTTTTAACTGCTGATGCAGTTGCTCAACTTTGCTGCTCACACTCGCTCCCGACAACGCTCAATCAGACCGAAAAAACTCAACAGACCATACTGGCATAAACCAGGAGGGTGGAAAAGAAAACAACGGCAACATGAGACATGTTCAGCTTCACTCATCCGATCAGTCGGGTAGTGATTGCATTATCGCCAAATAAAACGAAAATAATTTCCACGATACAGAAAAAGGAGTCCGCGATGGCTACCCCCGTTCCTGCAAAACGCGGCAGAAAACCTGCCTCTCCAGCAGCCACTCCGGCTGGTGGACAAGTTCAGTCCCTGACACGTGGCCTGAAGCTACTCGAATGGATTTCTGAATCTCACGGCAGCGTCGCGCTGACCGAGCTGGCCCAGCAGGCCGGTTTGCCTAATTCGACCACTCACCGCCTGCTGACCACCATGCAGCAGTTGGGTTTTGTTCGTCAGGTTGGCGAACTGGGGCACTGGTCGGTGGGGGCGCATGCTTTTGTCGTCGGCAGTAGCTTCCTGCAAAGCCGCAATCTGCTGGCGATCGTCCATCCGATTCTGCGCCAGCTGATGGAAGACTCCGGCGAGACGGTGAACCTCGCGGTGCTGGACCAGGGCGACCATCAGGCGATTATCATCGACCAGGTACAGTGTACCCAGCTAATGCGTATGTCAGCGCCGATTGGCGGTAAGCTGCCAATGCACGCTTCCGGCGCGGGGAAAGCGTTTCTGTCGCAACTGAGTGAAGAGCAAGTGACCAGCCTGCTGCACCGTAAAGGCCTGCATGCTTATACTCACGCCACGCTGGTGTCGCCGGTGCATCTGAAAGAAGATTTGGCCCAGACGCGTAAACGCGGCTATTCGTTTGATGATGAAGAACACGCCCTTGGCCTGCGCTGTGTGGCATCGTGTATTTATGATGAACACCACGAGCCGTTCGCCGCGATTTCTATCTCCGGGCCGATTTCGCGCATTACCGACGATCGCGTTACCGAACTGGGGGCGCTAGCGATTAAGGCGGCGAAAGAAGTGACGCTGGCATATGGAGGAGTGCGATAAATGAGCGATCTGAAATCATACTGGCAGGATAAATACCCTTCCGCTTTCTGCTGGTCTTTCGGTGATTCACCGGAGCTCGCCGACGAGCTGGCAGCCCTGGTCGTCGCCGGGAAAAAGCGCGGCACCTGCGGCTCGCTTGCCAGCTATCAGCAAGAGCTGCTGCCCGTGACGCCTGGGGCATATCACATTGTGCTGGACGGCAAAGGTAAAGCAGTCTGTGTGATACGCACCCTGGCGCTCCGGCTGATCCGTTTCAATGAAATGAACGCGGAACTGGCTGCGCTGGAAGGCGAAGGTGATTTGAGCCTTGCTTACTGGCAATCTGCGCATCAGGCGTTTTTTGAGCGCGAAGGCACCTGGGCGCCGGATATGGAGCTGGTTTACGAAGAATTCGCCGTTATTGAGGTGGCCTGAACCAGGCCATTTACTTAACCCGCCTGCTGTAGGTTGTCGTAGCGCACGCAAAAGCGCTGGCGACGGCGATAGGCGTAGACATCTTCCACGTGGCCTTCTCGAATCCGCGTTTGCAACGCCCGCCAGTAATCAGCACGCAGCAGGTCGGCATGCATCTCTTCAAATAGCGGCCCGATGCGCCGGTCAGCGCACAGCCAGTGGCGAAACTCTTCCGGGAAAACATCGCCCGGCGAGACGCTATACCAGGGCTCGCTGGCGAGCTCATCCTCCGGGTAGCGCGCCGGCGGGATCTCGCGGAAATTCACCTCCGTCATATAGCAAATTTCATCGTAATCGTAGAACACCACCCGGCCGTGACGCGTGACGCCAAAGTTCTTAAATAGCATATCGCCGGGGAAAATATTGGCGGCGGCCAGCTGACGAATGGCGTTCCCGTACTCCTCTACCGCATCGCGCAGCGCCTGACCGTCGACCTGCTCCAGCCAGATATTCAGCGGTACCATTCGCCGCTCGATATAGAGATGGCTGATGATGATCCGCTCCCCCAGGTCGGTGATTTTTGCTCCAGCCTCGGTTTGGAGCAGAGCCATGAGTTCAGGCGCAATTTGCCGTTTCTCCAGCACAAAGTTTTCAAACTCCTGGGTATCCGCCATTCTCCCCACGCGGTCGTGCTCTTTAACCAACTGATAGCAGGCACGCACGTGTGCGGCCGTCATCTCTTTCTGCGGCGCAAAATTGTCTTTGATTACCTTAAATACCCGGTCAAATCCCGGCAAGGTAAATACCAGCATCACCATGCCGCGAATGCCCGGCGCTTCGATAAATTGCTCATCGCTGCGGGAGATATAGTGCAGGTATTCGCGATAGCTTTCGGTTTTCGCATGCTTCTGGCAGCCAATCGCCATATACAGTTCGGCGGTGGTTTTACCCGGCAGGATATCGCGCAGCCATTCGACCAGCGCGCCGGGCAACGGCGCGTAAACCATAAAATAGGAACGGGCGAAGCCAAAAACGATACTCGCTTCGGCATGCGTCGTCAGACAGGCATCGACAAACAGTTCACCTTCATCGGTTCGATGGATTGGCAGCAGGAAAGGCAGCGTCGCCATTGGCGTGACGAGTTTACCCACCAACCAGGCAGCTTTATTGCGATAAAACAGTTCGTTCGCTACCTGCAAATACGACCGGGAGAGCAGTTCACAGCCAAGCGCTTCCTGCAAACAAACGTTGATATAGCCGATATCACGCACCCGGTTTTGCCACGGCAGACGCAGAGGGAGATCGGATAACACCTTGCGTAATAAGGTGTCCCAGCCACGATCGGGGAAGAAATCTTTTGCCAGCGGGCGTGGGATAGAGCGCAAACGGCGCTCGGGCTGTGAACTGAAAATAAAAAGCCGCTCGGGAGTCAGCGAGCGGTGGTCAAACAACCGACAATAGACGGAATTGAAAAAACTCTCCGCAATTTCGAAGCGAGGGTAATCCGGCAACAAGTGGGTATAGTGCTCTTTCACCCGCAGCAAAAAATCAGCATCGGTATTTTTGCCATCGGTAATGCAGCGCAGCTGTTCAACGACCAGACCAACATGGTGATCGTAGAGATGGATACGCTGTTTCATCGCCTGCTGGACGGCATGCCAGTCAGCCTGTTCAAAGCGCTGCTGGGCGCCGGAAGTTACTTCAAGAAAACGTCCGTACTGGGCGTCAAAACCCTGCAAGATAGTTTGAGCAATCAATAATTCCAGGCCACGCGTCATAGCTTCCCCCTCATCCATCCCTCTCCCCCCGGAGCGAGGGAGAGGGGGAAATCATCAGAACTGTTCTTCTTCTGTTGAACCGGTTAACGCCGTGACGGACGAGGCCCCACCCTGAATAATAGTGGTCACCTTATCGAAGTAGCCAGTGCCGACTTCCTGCTGATGAGAGACAAAAGTGTAACCATCTTTAGCCGCCGCAAACTCCGGCTGCTGGACCTTCTCAACGTAGTGCTTCATGCCTTCACCCTGCGCGTAAGCGTGCGCAAGGTCGAACATGTTGAACCACATGCTGTGAATACCGGCCAGGGTGATGAACTGGTACTTGTAGCCCATATCCGCCAGCTGCTGCTGGAAGCTGGCGATGGTTTTATCATCCAGTTTTTTCTGCCAGTTAAAGGACGGCGAGCAGTTGTAAGCCAGCAGCTTGCCCGGATATTTGGCGTGAATCGCATCGGCAAAGCGTTTCGCCAGCTCAAGGTCCGGAGTGGAGGTTTCGCACCACACCAGGTCAGCATACGGTGCGTAGGCCAGCCCGCGACTGATCGCCTGTTCGATACCGGCGTGGGTACGGAAGAAACCTTCGCTAGTACGGTCGCCAGTGATAAATTCGCGATCGTAAGGGTCGCAGTCTGACGTAATTAAATCCGCCGCATCAGCATCAGTGCGGGCAATAACCAGCGTCGGGACCCCCATAACGTCGGCCGCCAGACGTGCGGCAACCAGTTTCTGAATCGCTTCCTGGGTCGGTACCAGCACTTTCCCGCCCATATGACCGCATTTCTTCACCGAGGCCAGCTGATCTTCGAAGTGAACGGCCGCTGCACCGGCCTCAATCATCGATTTCATCAGCTCAAAGGCATTAAGCACGCCGCCAAACCCTGCTTCCGCATCGGCGACGATCGGCAGGAAATAATCGGTGTAACGCGGATCGTTCGGCTCAATGCCAGCAGACCACTGGATCTGATCCGCGCGGCGGAAGGTGTTGTTGATCCGATCAACAACCGCCGGTACCGAGTTCGCCGGATAGAGCGATTGATCCGGGTACATGCTGGAGGCCAGGTTGGCGTCCGCCGCGACCTGCCAGCCAGAAAGATAGATCGCTTCAATGCCCGCTTTCGCCTGCTGCAACGCCTGTCCACCGGTCAGCGCGCCTAAGCTGTTGATGTAGCCTTTTTTCGCTTCGCCGTGCAGCAAGCGCCACATCTTCGCCGCACCCAGTTGGGCCAGGGTACATTCCGGGTTGACTGAGCCACGAAGCTTCACCACGTCTTCGGCGCTGTACGGGCGGGTAATACCTTCCCAGCGCGGGTTGGTCCATTCTTTGTTTAATTCTTCGATTTGTTGGGTACGGGTCGTCATGTGCAGATGCTCCATATTATTTTTACCCGTCATCTTTCGCGCCGCAGGTTCGTTGACTGCAACGCGAAATCCATAGGGTAAATTGTGGGTGAATTAGGCCAGCAGGCGGTAACCTGGCAGAGTTAAGAAATCAATAAGCTCATCGGAAGTGGTGATTTGTTCCATCAGGCGGGCGGCTTCATCAAAACGCCCGCTGCTGTAGCGGTGCTCGCCCAGTTCGTCCTGAATCACCCGCATCTCTTCAGCCAGCCACTGGCGGAATAGCGCTTTGGTCACCGGCTTGCCGTTGCTCAGGGTTTTCTCGTGATGGATCCACTGCCAGATAGAGGTACGGGAGATCTCGGCCGTTGCCGCATCTTCCATCAGGCCATAAATCGGCACGCAGCCGTTTCCGGAGATCCACGCCTCGATGTACTGCACCGCCACGCGAATATTGGCGCGCATGCCCTCTTCGGTTCGTTCACCTTCGCAGGGAGCCAGCAGCTGCTCGGCGGTAATCGGCGCATCATCATCGCGGGTGACAAACAGCTGGTTTTTGTTCTCGCCCAGCACGCCGTTAAAGACGGCCATCGCGGTATCCGCCAGCCCCGGATGGGCGATCCAGGTGCCATCGTGGCCGTTATTGGCTTCCAGCGATTTGTCGGCTTTTACCTTATTCAGTACCTGGTTATTTCGCTCAGCATCTTTGCTCGGGATAAATGCCGCCATGCCACCCATCGCAAAGGCTCCGCGCTTATGGCAGGTTTTAATCAGCAATCGCGAGTAGGCGCTGAGGAAAGGTTTGTCCATCGTCACCACCTGGCGGTCTGGCAAAACGCGATCCGGGTGATTCTTCAACGTCTTGATATAGCTGAATATGTAGTCCCAGCGCCCGCAGTTCAGACCCACAATATGGTCACGCAGCGCGTGCAGGATCTCATCCATCTGGAAGACGGCCGGCAGCGTTTCAATCAGTAGAGTGGCTTTGATGGTGCCGCGCGGAAGCTCAAAGCGGTCTTCAGTGAAGCTAAAGACTTCACTCCACCACGCGGCTTCCTGCCAGGCCTGAGTTTTCGGCAGATAGAAATACGGCCCACTACCTTTTGCCAGTAAAGCCTTGTAGTTGTGGAAGAAATAGAGAGCAAAGTCGAACAGGCTGCCGGGAATCGCTTCCCTGCGCCATGTCACGTGTTTTTCCGGCAGATGCAGACCACGTACGCGGCAGATCAGTAATGCCGGGTCTGGCTTGAGCTGATAGATCTTTCCTGCTTCGTTGGTATAGCTGATAGTGCCGTTAACCGCATCACGCAGGTTAATTTGCCCATCAATGACCTTGCTCCATTCGGGTGCCAGCGAGTCCTCGAAATCAGCCATAAAGACTTTCACGTTCGCATTGAGCGCGTTGATAACCATTTTGCGCTCAACCGGGCCAGTAATTTCCACCCGGCGATCCTGCAAGTCTTCAGGGATACCGCGAATCTTCCACTCACCATTACGAATGGAATCTGTTTCCGAAATAAAATCAGGAAGCTTACCGTTATCAATTTCCTGCTGCTGCTGGATGCGCGCTGCCAGCAATTTGTTGCGCTCAGGCGTAAAGCGGCTCACCAGTTCGGTCAGGAATTCGACTGCCTCAGGCGTAAGTATTTGCTTCTCTTGCTCGCCATAGGGCTGGCTAAAAGCCAGTTCATCAGTAATTGTCGCCTGCTGCGTCATTGTGCTGCTCCTCTTGGTTGATCCAGTTGGCGCGAACGTAAGATCGTTGTGTAGTTTTCGTTCAGCACAATTAAGATTACGCAATTAAATTACAAAATCAAAAACAATTTCCATTTTTAATTTAAATATCAATTAACTTATTGATAACAATAAAATTAAAAATAAATTACAACATGAAGCAGATTTCGAAAACAAAAAAGGCACCCGAAGGTGCCAGAGGCAAAGTGCTGAAACGCTTTAGGATCGTGTTATGTAGAAGATTAATCCAGTGTCGGATTCATATGGCGTAGATCGTATGGCGTGATCTGGTAAACGTAATAGTTGAGCCAGTTGATAAATAGCAAATTACCATGACTTCGCCAGCTGGCTCGTGGTTTGTTCTGCGGATCGTTTTGTGGGAAATAATTGTGCGGGATCTGTGGATCGAGGCCAGCTTCAACATCGCGGAAAAACTCGCTGGCAAGGGTATTCGCATCATACTCAGGATGGCCGGTCACGAAGGCGATGCGCTTATCTTTACTGGCAAACAGGTAGGCATCACCCTCTTCCGTCTCCGCCAGAATCTCTAAATCCGTGTAGTCACGAATCAATACGGCCGGAAAGTCGGCATAGCGTGAATGTGGGGCAAGGAAAGAGTCGTCAAAACCACGGGTTAATAAAGCATGGGGCTGTAGAATATGGTGTTCGTATACCCCAGAAATTTTTTCGGAACGAGTCTGTTTTGGGATGCCGTAGAGAATATTGAGCGCGGCCTGTACCGCCCAACAGACAAACAAGGTTGAGGTGACATGATCTTTAGCCCACTCCAGCACCTGCTTGATCTGCGGCCAGTAGGCAACATCATTAAACTCAACTAACCCCAGGGGGGCGCCGGTAACAATCAAACCGTCAAAGTTTTGATCGCAAATATCCTCAAAATTACAATAGAAGTTATTCAGATGCTCCGCTGGTGTATTGCGCGACTCCCGAGCATCAATGCGTAGCAGCTGGATATCAAGCTGCAGCGGAGAATTCGAAAGCAACCGCAGAAACTGGTTCTCGGTTTCTATTTTCTTCGGCATCAGATTGAGGATGAGCACCTTCAGCGGGCGGATTTCCTGAGTTGTCGCGCGAGTCGTCGTCATCACAAAGACGTTTTCATTACGCAAGAAATTGACGGCCGGCAGCTCGTCCTGCACCCGAATTGGCATAACTTTGTTACCTCATAGCATACGTATAAACGTTTAGACATCCAGATAGCTGAAGATACCCAGGAATCTGGTGAATGTCGAGCCTGCAAGTACAGGGTGAGAAAATTTCACGGAGATATTTGAGTTAGAATATAAGAATGAATAAAAGGAGAATATATGGTTATTAGTATCCGCCGTTCACGGCATGACGAAGGGGAAAAACTGATTGCGATCTGGTGTCGTTCGGTCGATGCAACGCACGATTTCCTGTCAAAAGAGTATAGGGCGGAACTGGAAGAGCTGGTGAGTTCGTTTTTGCCGGAAGCACCGCTGTGGGTCGCGGTGACGGAGGAAGATGAACCTGTCGCCTTTATGCTTCTTACAGGTGAGCACATGGATGCGTTGTTCGTCGATCCCGATGTTCGCGGCTTTGGCGTGGGGAAATTGCTGATCAACCATGCGCTGACGCTATCATCAAAACTGACGACCAACGTCAACGAGCAGAATGAACAGGCGGTTGGATTTTATAAGAAGATGGGCTTTAAGGTGACGGGACGTTCAGATACGGACGATCTGGGAAAACCGTATCCGTTGCTCAATTTGGTGCACGAGTAATATACAAGGCCGGATGAGACAAAGCTGACATCCAGTTTTTTTAAATACCATAAAAACGCAAAAAGCCCATCCTGACGAATGGGCTCTTCACTTAATTAATGCCTGGCAGTTCCCTACTCTCACATGGGGAGACCCCACACTACCATCGGCGCTACGGCGTTTCACTTCTGAGTTCGGCATGGGGTCAGGTGGGACCACCGCGCTGTCGCCGCCAGGCAAATTCTGTTGTCAGAAACGAATCTTTTACACCGATGCTGTGTTGGCTGCATTCGTAAAGTCAGTCACATACTCCAGTATGCTCCTTCCTTTCCTTCATTTGCTGCCTTGCCTCTGCGTAAAATCTTTCGTTCCCGAAAATCTGTAATCTAAGCTGAAAATCATCTCTCACGCCAAAACATCTTCGGCGTTGTAAGGTTAAGCCTCACGGTTCATTAGTACCGGTTAGCTCAACGTATCGCTACGCTTACACACCCGGCCTATCAACGTCGTCGTCTTCAACGTTCCTTCAGGACCCTTAAAGGGTCAGGGAGAACTCATCTCGGGGCAAGTTTCGTGCTTAGATGCTTTCAGCACTTATCTCTTCCGCATTTAGCTACCGGGCAATGCCATTGGCATGACAACCCGAACACCAGTGATGCGTCCACTCCGGTCCTCTCGTACTAGGAGCAGCCCCCCTCAATTCTCCAGCGCCCACGGCAGATAGGGACCGAACTGTCTCACGACGTTCTAAACCCAGCTCGCGTACCACTTTAAATGGCGAACAGCCATACCCTTGGGACCTACTTCAGCCCCAGGATGTGATGAGCCGACATCGAGGTGCCAAACACCGCCGTCGATATGAACTCTTGGGCGGTATCAGCCTGTTATCCCCGGAGTACCTTTTATCCGTTGAGCGATGGCCCTTCCATTCAGAACCACCGGATCACTATGACCTGCTTTCGCACCTGCTCGCGCCGTCACGCTCGCAGTCAAGCTAGCTTATGCCATTGCACTAACCTCCTGATGTCCGACCAGGATTAGCTAACCTTCGTGCTCCTCCGTTACTCTTTAGGAGGAGACCGCCCCAGTCAAACTACCCACCAGACACTGTCCGCAACCCGGATCACGGGTCCACGTTAGAACACCAGCCATTAAAGGGTGGTATTTCAAGGATGGCTCCATGCAGACTGGCGTCCACACTTCAAAGCCTCCCACCTATCCTACACATCAAGGACCAGTGTTCAGTGTCAAGCTATAGTAAAGGTTCACGGGGTCTTTCCGTCTTGCCGCGGGTACACTGCATCTTCACAGCGAGTTCAATTTCACTGAGTCTCGGGTGGAGACAGCCTGGCCATCATTACGCCATTCGTGCAGGTCGGAACTTACCCGACAAGGAATTTCGCTACCTTAGGACCGTTATAGTTACGGCCGCCGTTTACCGGGGCTTCGATCAAGAGCTTCTCCGCGAGGATAACCCCATCAATTAACCTTCCGGCACCGGGCAGGCGTCACACCGTATACGTCCACTTTCGTGTTTGCACAGTGCTGTGTTTTTAATAAACAGTTGCAGCCAGCTGGTATCTTCGACTGATTTCAGCTCCATGAGCAAGTCACTTCACTTACCATCAGCGTGCCTTCTCCCGAAGTTACGGCACCATTTTGCCTAGTTCCTTCACCCGAGTTCTCTCAAGCGCCTTGGTATTCTCTACCTGACCACCTGTGTCGGTTTGGGGTACGATTTGATGTTACCTGATGCTTAGAGGCTTTTCCTGGAAGCAGGGCATTTGTTACTTCAGCACCGTAGTGCCTCGTCATCACACCTCAGCGTTAAATGACGTTCCGGATTTACCTAAAACGCCCGCCTACATGCTTAAACCGGGACAACCGTCGCCCGGCTAACATAGCCTTCTCCGTCCCCCCTTCGCAGTAACACCGAGTACAGGAATATTAACCTGTTTCCCATCGACTACGCCTTTCGGCCTCGCCTTAGGGGTCGACTCACCCTGCCCCGATTAACGTTGGACAGGAACCCTTGGTCTTCCGGCGAGCGGGCTTTTCACCCGCTTTATCGTTACTTATGTCAGCATTCGCACTTCTGATACCTCCAGCAACCCTCACAGGCCACCTTCAACGGCTTACAGAACGCTCCCCTACCCAACAACACATAGTGTCGCTGCCGCAGCTTCGGTGCATGGTTTAGCCCCGTTACATCTTCCGCGCAGGCCGACTCGACCAGTGAGCTATTACGCTTTCTTTAAATGATGGCTGCTTCTAAGCCAACATCCTGGCTGTCTGTGCCTTCCCACATCGTTTCCCACTTAACCATGACTTTGGGACCTTAGCTGGCGGTCTGGGTTGTTTCCCTCTTCACGACGGACGTTAGCACCCGCCGTGTGTCTCCCGTGATAACATTCTTCGGTATTCGTAGTTTGCATCGGGTTGGTAAGTCGGGATGACCCCCTAGCCGAAACAGTGCTCTACCCCCGAAGATGAATTCACGAGGCGCTACCTAAATAGCTTTCGGGGAGAACCAGCTATCTCCCGGTTTGATTGGCCTTTCACCCCCAGCCACAAGTCATCCGCTAATTTTTCAACATTAGTCGGTTCGGTCCTCCAGTTAGTGTTACCCAACCTTCAACCTGCCCATGGCTAGATCACCGGGTTTCGGGTCTATACCCTGCAACTTAACGCCCAGTTAAGACTCGGTTTCCCTGCGGCTCCCCTATTCGGTTAACCTTGCTACAGAATATAAGTCGCTGACCCATTATACAAAAGGTACGCAGTCACCCAACAAGTGGGCTCCTACTGCTTGTACGTACACGGTTTCAGGTTCTGTTTCACTCCCCTCGCCGGGGTTCTTTTCGCCTTTCCCTCACGGTACTGGTTCACTATCGGTCAGTCAGGAGTATTTAGCCTTGGAGGATGGTCCCCCCATATTCAGACAGGATACCACGTGTCCCGCCCTACTCTTCGAGTTCACAGCCTGTGTGTTTTTGTGTACGGGAGTATCACCCTGTACCCTGCGACTTTCCAGACGCTTCCACTAACACACAAACTGATTCAGACTCTGGGCTCCTCCCCGTTCGCTCGCCGCTACTGGGGGAATCTCGGTTGATTTCTTTTCCTCGGGGTACTTAGATGTTTCAGTTCCCCCGGTTCGCTTCGTTAAGCTATGTATTCACTTAACGATAGTGCAACGAATTGCACTGGGTTTCCCCATTCGGAAATCGTCGGTTATAACGGTTCATATCACCTTACCGACGCTTATCGCAGATTAGCACGTCCTTCATCGCCTCTGACTGCCAGGGCATCCACCGTGTACGCTTAGTCGCTTAACCTCACAACCCGAAGATGTTTCACTTCATGATTGCGAAAATTTGAGAGACTCGAACACACCGTCATTCTGTTCTTATTTACGGAGAACAGACGCAGCGTGTCGTTTCAATTTTCAGCTTGATCCAGATTTTTAAAGAGCAAAACTTCTTAATACACTCGAAAGTACATTAAGAAGTTCATCATTCATCAGACAATCTGTGTGGACACTACAAAGGCAGGTTCTTTAAGGTAAGGAGGTGATCCAACCGCAGGTTCCCCTACGGTTACCTTGTTACGACTTCACCCCAGTCATGAATCACAAAGTGGTAAGCGCCCTCCCGAAGGTTAAGCTACCTACTTCTTTTGCAACCCACTCCCATGGTGTGACGGGCGGTGTGTACAAGGCCCGGGAACGTATTCACCGTAGCATTCTGATCCACGATTACTAGCGATTCCGACTTCATGGAGTCGAGTTGCAGACTCCAATCCGGACTACGACGTACTTTATGAGGTCCGCTTGCTCTCGCGAGGTCGCTTCTCTTTGTATACGCCATTGTAGCACGTGTGTAGCCCTACTCGTAAGGGCCATGATGACTTGACGTCATCCCCACCTTCCTCCAGTTTATCACTGGCAGTCTCCTTTGAGTTCCCGGCCGAACCGCTGGCAACAAAGGATAAGGGTTGCGCTCGTTGCGGGACTTAACCCAACATTTCACAACACGAGCTGACGACAGCCATGCAGCACCTGTCTCAGAGTTCCCGAAGGCACCAAAGCATCTCTGCTAAGTTCTCTGGATGTCAAGAGTAGGTAAGGTTCTTCGCGTTGCATCGAATTAAACCACATGCTCCACCGCTTGTGCGGGCCCCCGTCAATTCATTTGAGTTTTAACCTTGCGGCCGTACTCCCCAGGCGGTCGACTTAACGCGTTAGCTCCGGAAGCCACGCCTCAAGGGCACAACCTCCAAGTCGACATCGTTTACGGCGTGGACTACCAGGGTATCTAATCCTGTTTGCTCCCCACGCTTTCGCACCTGAGCGTCAGTCTTTGTCCAGGGGGCCGCCTTCGCCACCGGTATTCCTCCAGATCTCTACGCATTTCACCGCTACACCTGGAATTCTACCCCCCTCTACAAGACTCTAGCCTGCCAGTTTCGAATGCAGTTCCCAGGTTGAGCCCGGGGATTTCACATCCGACTTGACAGACCGCCTGCGTGCGCTTTACGCCCAGTAATTCCGATTAACGCTTGCACCCTCCGTATTACCGCGGCTGCTGGCACGGAGTTAGCCGGTGCTTCTTCTGCGAGTAACGTCAATGAAAATGGTTATTAACCATCCCCCCTTCCTCCTCGCTGAAAGTACTTTACAACCCGAAGGCCTTCTTCATACACGCGGCATGGCTGCATCAGGCTTGCGCCCATTGTGCAATATTCCCCACTGCTGCCTCCCGTAGGAGTCTGGACCGTGTCTCAGTTCCAGTGTGGCTGGTCATCCTCTCAGACCAGCTAGGGATCGTCGCCTTGGTGAGCCGTTACCTCACCAACAAGCTAATCCCATCTGGGCACATCTGATGGCATGAGGCCCGAAGGTCCCCCACTTTGGTCTTGCGACGTTATGCGGTATTAGCTACCGTTTCCAGTAGTTATCCCCCTCCATCAGGCAGTTTCCCAGACATTACTCACCCGTCCGCCACTCGTCACCCGAGAGCAAGCTCTCTGTGCTACCGTTCGACTTGCATGTGTTAGGCCTGCCGCCAGCGTTCAATCTGAGCCATGATCAAACTCTTCAATTTAAGTTTGATGCTCGTGAATTAAACTTCGTAATGAATTACGTATGTTCACTCAGAGACTTGGTATTCATTTATTGTCCGAAGACATTAAGAATCCATGTCACTTTGAGTGCCCACACAGATTGTCTGATAAATTGTTAAAGAGCAGTGCAACGCGGCTTTCGCTCACCGTTGCGAGGTGGCGTATATTACGCTTTCCTCTTTCAGAGTCAACCCGTTATTTTAGGATTTTTTCTCTTCAACCGACCCGGCTGTTTGTGTGAAGTGATTCACATCCGCCGTGTCGATGGAGGCGCATTATAGGGAGTTACCGAGCATCTGCAATAGTTAAATTGCAGAAAAATGACTGACTGCTGCATTCCCCAGCAAAACCCCGCTTTATACCCTGTTACACACAGAATTATCCACAGACCACGAACAATTACCTTATATTGAGGCCATCTTGCACCTCTATATAAGCAGCAATTCAGGGCAAAAAGGAGAAACATAAAAATTCGCGAGCGTTGCGCAAACGTTTTCGTTACAATGCCGCGCTATAACAAGGACGCCCGGTTGGGTGCGTTAGGTGAGTTTTTAGACAAAAACTCACCTAACGCTCTCTGTAATATTCAAATCCTGGGGATTTAATACCATGCAACAACGTCGTCCAGTCCGCCGCGCACTGCTCAGTGTTTCTGACAAGGCCGGTATCGTCGAATTCGCGCAGGCACTTTCCGCTCGTGGTGTAGAGCTATTGTCTACAGGTGGTACCGCACGCCTGCTGGCTGAGAAAGGTCTGCCGGTAACCGAAGTCTCTGACTACACCGGTTTCCCGGAAATGATGGATGGACGCGTGAAGACCCTGCATCCGAAAGTACACGGCGGCATTCTCGGTCGTCGTGGTCAGGATGATGCCATTATGGAACAGCACGGTATCGCACCCATCGATATGGTTGTCGTTAACCTTTATCCGTTCGCCGAGACCGTTGCCCGTGAAGGCTGTTCGCTGGAAGATGCGGTAGAGAATATTGATATCGGTGGCCCGACCATGGTTCGCTCAGCGGCAAAGAACCATAAAGATGTGGCCATCGTGGTGAAGAGCAACGACTACGAAGCCATTATTAATGAGATGGACGTCAACGAAGGCTCCCTCACTCTGGAAACCCGCTTCGACCTCGCCATCAAAGCTTTCGAACATACCGCAGCCTACGACAGCATGATTGCCAACTACTTCGGCAGCATGGTTCCGGCCTATTATGGTGAAAGCAAAGAAGCCGCTGGCCGCTTCCCGCGTACTCTTAACCTGAACTTCATTAAGAAGCAGGATATGCGCTACGGCGAAAACAGCCACCAGCAGGCTGCCTTCTATATAGAAGAGAATGTTAAAGAGGCTTCCGTTGCCACTGCGACCCAGATCCAGGGCAAAGCGCTCTCTTATAACAACATCGCTGATACCGATGCGGCGCTGGAGTGCGTGAAAGAGTTCAACGAACCTGCCTGCGTTATCGTTAAGCACGCTAACCCGTGCGGTGTGGCTGTCAGCTCCTCTATTCTTGACGCCTACGACCGCGCCTACAAAACCGACCCCACCTCCGCGTTCGGCGGCATCATCGCTTTCAACCGCGAACTGGATGCCGAAACGGCACAAGCCATTATCTCCCGCCAGTTTGTGGAAGTGATCATTGCACCGTCTGCAACAGAAGAAGCGCTGAAAATCACTTCCGCTAAACAGAACGTACGCGTCCTGACCAGTGGTCAGTGGGCAACCCGCGTTGCCGGTCTGGACTTCAAGCGCGTGAACGGCGGTCTGCTGGTTCAGGATCGTGACCTGGGTATGGTCACCGAAAGCGAACTGCGCGTGGTTTCCAGGCGTCAGCCTACCGAAAAGGAACTGCGCGATGCGCTGTTCTGCTGGAAAGTGGCGAAGTTCGTCAAATCTAACGCCATTGTCTACGCCAAAGAGAATATGACTATCGGGATAGGCGCAGGCCAGATGAGCCGCGTTTACTCCGCGAAGATCGCCGGGATTAAAGCCGCCGACGAAGGGCTGGAAGTCAAAGGTTCCGCAATGGCTTCCGACGCGTTCTTCCCATTCCGCGATGGTATTGATGCCGCCGCTGCCGTTGGCGTGAGCTGCGTTATCCAGCCTGGCGGTTCTATTCGCGACGAAGAGGTGATTGCCGCTGCCGATGAACACGGTATTGCGATGATCTTCACCGACATGCGCCACTTCCGCCATTAATCCACGGAGCAGATGATGAAAGTATTAGTTATTGGCAACGGCGGGCGCGAGCACGCCCTGGCCTGGAAAGCGGTACAGTCGCCAAATGTCGATACCGTTTTTGTCGCACCGGGTAACGCAGGCACCGCGCTGGAGCCTGCGCTGCAAAACGTGGCTATCAGTGTTACCGATATCCCGGCACTGCTGGCCTTTGCCCAGAGCGAGAAGATTGACCTGACTATCGTCGGCCCGGAAGCGCCGCTGGTGATTGGCGTGGTCGATGCCTTCCGCGCCGCTGGCCTGAAAATCTTCGGGCCAACCGAAGGCGCCGCGCAGCTGGAAGGCTCCAAAGCCTTCACCAAAGATTTCCTCGCCCGTCACCAGATTCCGACGGCGGAATATCAGAACTTCACCGAAGTTGAGCCTGCGCTGGCATACCTGCGCGAAAAAGGCGCGCCGATCGTTATCAAAGCCGACGGCCTGGCCGCCGGTAAAGGCGTTATCGTCGCGATGACTCTCGAAGAAGCCGAAGCCGCCGTTCACGACATGCTGGCCGGTAACGCCTTTGGCGACGCGGGTCACCGTATCGTTATCGAAGAGTTTCTCGACGGTGAAGAAGCGAGCTTTATCGTGATGGTTGACGGCGAGCACGTGCTGCCGATGGCCACCAGCCAGGATCACAAACGTGTAGGCAATGGCGATACAGGTCCGAACACTGGCGGGATGGGCGCCTACTCACCGGCGCCAGTCGTGACCGATGAAGTTCACCAGCGCACTATGGAACGCATCATCTGGCCAACCGTCAAAGGCATGGCAGCAGAAGGGAACACCTACACCGGCTTCCTGTACGCAGGCCTGATGATCGACAAACAGGGCAACCCGAAGGTTATCGAGTTCAACTGTCGCTTCGGCGATCCGGAAACTCAGCCGATCATGCTGCGCATGAAATCGGATCTGGTGGATCTGTGCCTCGCCGCCTGCGAAGGCAAGCTGGACGAAAAAACCTCCGAGTGGGACGAGCGCGCTGCATTAGGCGTGGTGATCGCTGCCGGAGGTTATCCGGCTGACTACCGTACCGGGGACGTTATCCACGGCCTGCCGGTGGAAGAAACCGCAGACGGCAAAGTATTCCATGCAGGGACTAAACTCGCTGATGACGACCGCGTGTTGACTAGCGGAGGTCGCGTACTATGCGCCACCGCGCTGGGTCATACCGTTGCCGAAGCGCAGAAACGCGCTTACGCCCTGATGACCGATATTCGCTGGGACGACAGCTTTAGCCGAAACGACATCGGCTGGCGCGCCATCGAACGCGAGCAAAACTAGCGGCTAAGCTTAGCCAGCAGCGTTTTGCGCGTAATGCCCAACTGGCGGGCGGCTTCAGTTTTGTTGCCGCCCGTTTTTTCAAGCGCCGCCAGAATCACCTCTTTTTCTACTTCCACCAGCGGTTGAATCACGTCATCGGATAGCGACAATACCGGAACTGGCGTACCGGCAATCGACAACGGCAGCTCGCGTTCGGAAATATACTCTCCCGTCAGCAGAACCACCGCCCGCTCTACCGCGTTTTCCAGTTCACGAATATTGCCAGGCCAGTCGTAGTGGATCAGCAAATCCATCGCCTGCGGCGTAAAACCCTGCACCGCCTTGCGGTTACGCTCGGCATAACGTTGCAGGAAATAGCGCGCCAGCTGTGGGATATCTTCTCGACGCTGACGCAACGGTGGCATGTCGATGGTCACCACGTTCAGGCGATAGTAGAGATCCTGACGAAAGCGACCGGCACTCACCTCTTCGGCTAAATCGCGATGGGTGGCGGCAATCAGTCTGACATCGACCTTAATCGTCTGATTACTCCCAACGCGTTGAACTTCTCGTTCCTGGATCGCTCGTAACAATCGCACCTGCATCAGCGGCGAGATATCACCAATCTCATCGAGGAATAATGTGCCGCCATCGGCTTGCTCAAAACGCCCTTCCCGCCGTTTATCGGCCCCGGTAAACGCCCCCTTCTCATGACCGAACAGTTCCGACTCCAGCAACGATTCATTGAGCGCCGCACAATTCAGCGTCACCAGCGGTTGATTATTACGCCTGCTACTGGCGTGGAGCGCACGGGCAACCAGCTCTTTGCCGGTACCTGACTCACCGCAGATCAACACCGTCGCATCAGATGGCGCCACCAGGGCGATATTGCTGAGTAGCGCCTGCATCGCCGGGCTATCACCCACCATGCCAAAGTGTGCTGCTGGGCCTGGATCCATGCCGCTATCGGACTGGCGTGTATGTGCCAGCGCCTGGGCAAGCGTCTCCTGCAGTTTGTCAAAATCCAGAGGTTTGATGAGATAATCCAGCGCCCCGGACTTGATAGCTTCAACCGCCGTTCCTACGCTGGAGAAAGCGGTCATGATGAGTACCGGGATTGCCGGGTTGTAAGCCTTAATTTCCTTGAGCGTTTCGATACCGTCCATCTCCGCCATACGGATATCGCACAGCACCAGGTCAAACACCTTTTGCTTCACTAGTTCCAGGGCCAACAGCCCGTTGTGGGCCAATGCGACGTTATAGCCCCAGCCCCGCAGTAAGGCCTGGAGGATCGTGCAATGGCTGACATCGTCATCAACAACCAGAATGTCTACCTTCTCATCCGTCATCCTTGTTCATCCTTTTGTTGCGCGCTCACCGGCAGATAAAGCGTAAAAACGGCGCCTTTTCCCGGCGTACTGTCGGCATGGATCGTTCCGCCATGTTGTTCAACAATATTCTGAACTACCGCCAGCCCCAGTCCGGTGCCATCTGCTTTGGTCGTAAAATAGGGGGTGAAGATGGCCTGTCTTTGCTCTGCCGTCATCCCCTTTCCACTATCGGTCACGACGATTTTCACTCTCTGCCCATCGCATTCGCCGACTTCCACGCGAATCGTCCCATGATGTCCAATGGCCTGCATCGCGTTGAGATACAGGTTCAGTAATACCTGCTTAAGCCTGTCAGGATCAGCCTGAATCCGGCGTAGCGAAGGCTGAGCGTTAAAGTTCAGTTCGATAGCACGGCTCTGCGCATCCTGACCAATCAGTTGAAGCGAGTGGGTAATTACCTCATTCAAATCAACCCATTGATATTTTAAATGCGCCGGACGTACCAGCTCAAGCAGCTCGCTGACGACCCTGTTCAGGCGATCGGCTTCTTTTGCCATCACCTGGGCCAGCTGATGCGCTTCACCGTCGGGCGGGGTACGTTCAGCGAAATATTTTGCCAACCCTTTAATGGATGATAACGGGTTACGAATTTCATGCGCGACGCCCGCAGCCAAATGCCCGATCGCCACCAGTTTCTCTTTACGCGCCATCGCTTCCTGTAGTTGCTTACGCGAGCGCTGATAGCGTCGGAACCAGAATTGAGCCAGCACGGTGGCTACCATCACCACACCTGCCGCACACAGCATAACGATCATATTCCGCAGACCACGGGCGTTGTCAGCATCCAGTTCCCGGGCATCAAAGGCGATAAAAATAACCTGCGGCACCTGAGCACGCAGGTCGGCAGATTCGCGGCGCATCATCATGCGCATATGGTGAGCGCCCCCGCCGTTAAGCGGGCGAAACTGGCGATAGATTTCCAGCGCCGGCTCCGGTTTTTCAAGCCGCCGCCAGCGTTCCTCGCTGCCAATGTTCAACTCGCGCATCGCATCGGCAGGATACAGCGTCCCACCAACCTGCTGCGGATCGCTATGAGCAATAACTTTGCCATTCTCATCCGTCACCGCAAACCACAGTACGCCAGGCTGCCAGGCCATCTCCTCGAGCAACGCCTGAAGCTGGGCGTGATGCATACGCATTCCCATACCGACGCGAGTTCCAGACTCAAGGGCGCGAATCAGTACGCTGCCTTTTTCCTGAATGGTCTGGCGCGCGGCGTCGTTCTCACGACCATTGTCGCGCACGATAAGTACGGAAAACAGGCACACCAACAGTAAGATGAGGCCAGTCAATAGCCAGCTCAGCCCAACGGCGACAGAATCCTTCGACAACCGCATCACGTTCATTGCCACTCCCTTTTATCAGGCTTTACGGTTCCCAGCAGAAATCATGCCATTTTTCCGGCCCGGCAAACGGGCTCTCAGGCATAAACCTGCAAGACGGCGGGTAAAAATGACCCGTATCGATCTTTGCCGCGAGTCATTTTTACTCGCTGTCATCTGCTGATGCGATAGAAAACCTTATATCCTGTGGAGTTTTCATCCTGGCACGGAAGATGCAAATACAGAAGAAACCATAAACCAGGAGAATAAACCATGAAACGGAACCACAAATTCACTCTAACACTCATCGCCCTTGCCGCCTTAACCTTTGGTAGCAGCTCTGCATGGGCAGGACACCACTGGAATAACGGCAACGGAATGGGTCCGCAGGGCTATAGCCAACTGACGACTGAACAGCAGGCCGCTGCCCAAAAGCTGCATAGCGATTTCTATGAGCAAACCCGCGCTCTACGCCAGCAGCTCACATCAAAACGCTACGAATACAATGCGTTGTTAACTGCGGATAAACCGGACAGTACAAAAATTGAATCCGTTGCCCAGGAGATGGAAGCTCTCGGTCAGAAGCTGGCCCAGCAGCGGGTTAAGTTTGATGTCGCTTTAGCACAGGCGGGTATTCCTCGCGGCGAGGGAATGGGGCGTGGAGGCTGTGGGGGTGGTGGCCGCGGTCATATGGGCATGAACCACTGGTAAGATTTAGAAGTTTTTCTCAGTCGGCTGCCAGGTACAGAAGTCTTCGTTTGCCACCAGCAGCAGCTGGGAACCTTCCGGCGCTTCCAGCCACGCCACGCTCACCTCAATGGATGAGTGATTCTGGCGACGTTCAATATGGGCTAGCGCTCGCGCATCAAGGTCAGGCTTCACGGTCTGACCTTCGCAGGTTGTTACCGTCTGGTTGGCATGCCAGCGTCCCTGACGCAGCATCACGCGCCCCTGACGTAAAGCATCGCTGGTCTGGCGTATTTGCTCTGCGCGGTAACGATATAGCGCAACCTGATCGCTGGAAAGCTGCTGCTTCTGCCCGTCGACTTCGCGCTGCATAAAGCTTAGCTCGCCCTGCGCATCAAAGCGGGCGCGAATATGTTCCGGGGGTTTGCCGTAAACGTTCAATTCGATTAGCGCAAGCTGATCGTCCTGCCAACGGTACTCGCTGGTCGAGGTATTTCCGTGACGCCACGGGCTAAAGGCGGCAAGAAGGCGAACCTCGCCATCTGAATCTTTACGCCAGATACGCATCGCTCCCTGGTTATCCGCATACCCGCTGGCGGTAAACGGTGGGAGAGAAGAATCGTGGCTGCAGGCAGTAAGCAGCAATACGCCCACCAGCGCCAACGGACGACGCCAGGTAGACAAAAGGGGCTTAAAAGCCCCTTCGATAAAACTGTAAACTGCCACGCGGTCTTACTTAACTGCGTCTTTCAGTGCTTTGCCTGAAACAAATGCCGGTACGTTAGCTGCGGCGATTTTGATTTCATTACCGGTCTGCGGGTTGCGGCCAGTACGCTCAGCGCGGTGGTTCACTTTGAAGGTACCGAAACCAACCAGTTGAACAGCATCACCTTCTTTCAGAGACTCAGTAATTGCAGCCAGGGTAGATTCCAGGGCAGCTTTCGCCTGTGCTTTGGACAGGTCAGCTTTGTCCGCAATTACATCAATCAGTTGAGTCTTGTTCATAAGTTATCCTTACAATGTGTTTATCGCTTGCTAAGCATCGAGTGCGACGGAAATGCCAAAAAAGCACCCACCTGCATACACGCACCGATAGCCACTTTTTTTCGCCCCCCAAATGTAGACCAGACGGGGGGCGGAATGGAAGCCTTCAGACGCTACAATTCAGGCGGTAAATCACGTTTTCTTGTCTCACTGCTGAAAATTTATACCAATATTGCTCTCGCCGGCCTCGCGGAGGTCTGCACGAAGCCCTTTGATCAGTTCAATGTCTCGTTCTTCACAGTCGGCCAAAAGACGGAAAATCTCCCACTGAATGTCCCATTCTTGCTCAACAGCTGGGTTTTCTTTGAGCTCTTCATCGGTCATTTCGCGACCAGCCTGGGTCATTTCCAGCATCGCAACGGTGGTGATGGAACTCTTGCTCACCTCGATCGCATGTTCAAGCGTTTCCCCACTCAGCCGCGAGTGAATCAATTCACTTAATGCGACGCAGGCGTCAATAGCCGGATAAACACCGTACAGATCGTAATCATCAGCAGCCGGAATCGCCTCTTCCAGCTTTTCTAGCTGGCTATCAAAATTCACTTTCGCATCTTTAACCGTCAGCGTTTCCCAGATCAGGTCAAGGATGCGACGATACAGCTGGCCATCAGCGAACTCAGTTTGCTTGCAGAACATGGCGTAGTTGGGGTACATCCGCTCGCACAGACAGGCCATAAAAGTGACGTGCTGCCAGCTCTCCAGCTTCTCCAGACGCAGGTGAATCGGGTTTTGTAACATGATGAATTCTCGAAGTCAGAAATTAGCCGCAGTGTACCTGAATCAGCCATAATTTGCTTGCCAACGCACAAACGCCGGTCGGTGGGACGCCACTGCATCAGCCCAGCGCGTCGGCTCCGGCAGACGGTAGCCTTTCAGGCAACGTTCCACCCACATCAGCGCGCTATCAAGGCCAACGCGATGTCCAGTGCTTACGAACAGCGGGTTGCAGCGCGCTTTACTGCGCAGAACCCATGCCAGCTGCTCACCTTTATCCTGCAATGGAGCCAGCGCGCCGGGCTCATCGCCGAGCAGTTCAAACTTACCGCATAGCCGCTTTTTCGCCACACCGATCGTCGGGACATCCACCAGCAGTCCAAAATGGCTGGCGACGCCGAGGCGGCGCGGATGAGAAATACCGTGCCCGTCGACGAATAAGAGATCCGGTTTTTTTGAAAGTTGCTCCCACGCCGCCAGCAGCGCAGGCGTTTCGCGAAAGGAGAGGAAACCGGGAATGTAGGGCATCGTGGTGGCAACACGCGCCACCTGATATTCCACCAGCTCCAGCGACGGATAGCTCAGCAGCACCATCGCCGCCCGGGTGACTTCGCCCTCTTGCTCAAATCCAACATCCGCCCCGCCGATCAGCATCGGCGGCTCCTGGTCCAGACGATCGACTCGCTCCACCGATTCCGCCAGGCTCAGCTGTTGGGCGCGTAGCGATGCCAAATCCATAATCACTCCTTAACGGTGGTATTGCGCCGACAAACGGTGCACCGCCTCCACAAACACACCCGCATGTTCCGGGTCGACGTCCTGGTGGATCCCGTGGCCGAGGTTGAAGACATGACCCTCACCCTGGCCGAATCCGGCGAGAATGGTCGCCACTTCTTCCTCGATACGCGCCGCAGGAGCGTAAAGCATTGAAGGGTCCATATTGCCCTGCAGAGCGACTTTATGGCCCACGCGACGGCGCGCATCGGCGATATCGGTAGTCCAGTCGAGGCCCAGCGCATCGCAACCGGTTTCCGCCATCGCTTCCAGCCACTGTCCGCCGCCTTTGGTAAACAGGGTTACCGGTACGCGACGGCCTTCGTTCTCACGCAGCAGACCATCGACGATTTTATGCATGTAGTAGAGCGAGAACTGCTGATAATCACGACCGGTCAGCGCGCCGCCCCAGGTGTCAAAAATCATCACCGACTGAGCGCCCGCTTTGATTTGCGCGTTCAGATACAGCGTGACGCTTTTCGCCAGCTTATCCAGCAGGGCATGCAGAGCCTGCGGCTCGGCATACATCATCTTCTTGATCACCGTAAACGCTTTGCTGCTGCCACCTTCAACCATATAGGTCGCCAGCGTCCACGGGCTACCGGAGAAACCAATCAGCGGCACTTCACCTTTGAGCTCGCGGCGGATAGTACGCACCGCGTTCATCACATAGCCGAGCTCCCCTTCCGGGTCAGGGATCGGTAGTTTATCGACATCCGCTTTACAGGTGATGGGCGAGGTAAAACGCGGGCCTTCACCGGCTTCGAAATAAAGCCCCAGCCCCATGGCGTCCGGGATAGTCAGAATGTCCGAGAAGAGGATTGCCGCATCCAGCTTATAGCGACGCAGCGGCTGCAGCGTCACTTCGCAAGCCAGCTCAGCATTTTTACACAGCGACATAAAGTCGCCCGCTTCTGCGCGAGTGGCTTTATATTCCGGTAAATAGCGGCCCGCCTGGCGCATCATCCACACCGGGGTGACATCAACCGGCTGACGTAGCAGCGCGCGCAGGTAACGATCGTTCTTCAATTCGGTCATTTTTACATTCCTTTAGCGTTGATGCGCCAAGTTTATACACAAAATCATTCAAAGTGGATCAAGGCGGCAATTGAATGAACCCCAGGAGCCTACTCAAGTAAGTGACTGGGGTAAGTGAAAGCAGCCAACAAAGAGGCAATTTGAAGGATAAAGTGTATGTAACATGTCACTCATACTCTGCCCGACACATCGCCACGGTATCTTCTATCAGACGGCGGGCAACCGTACCCGGCGGCGGCAGGAGCGGCAGATCGTCATAGCGATACCATCCCGCCTCCAGCAGCTCTTTCTTATCGATAACAATCTCGCCGCTGTCGTATTCCGCCATAAACGCAGTCATTAGCGATTGCGGGAACGGCCAGGGCTGAGAGGTCACGTAGCGCAGGTTTTTCACCTTAATGCCGCTCTCTTCCATGACCTCACGGGCAACCGTCTGCTCCAGGGTTTCACCGACTTCGACAAACCCGGCCAGCACCGTATGCACACCGTTGCGATGGCGCGTGTGCTGCGCCAGCAAAATAGAATCATCCCGTCGAATAGCAACGATGATGCACGGCGCGATTTGCGGGTAATAACGCTCACGGCAGTGGCTGCATAGCATCGCCCATTCAGTTTTGCTGGGGTGCATCGGATGCCCGCAATAACCGCAGAATTTATGCGAGCGATAGAACTCCGCCAGCTGGATCCCACGTCCCGCCAGTTGAAAAAGGCCAGCATCCTGATCGAGCACCTGACGCAACGATCCCATCTCATGTCGACGTTCCTGACGAACCAGCCACACAGGTTCGCCCTGCCATTCCCCTATGCGCAGCGCGAGTTGCCCCGCAAGATTAAAATTTACCGCTTCGCCATATGGTAATTCCCCATCGGGTAACCATAATTTCTGTTCGTGGCTGACTATCCACCAACCGCGATCTAATTTTTCAATAATACGATCCATATCTATTGCACTACCTTCATTTTACTGGCACTTTTAACATTAAATTTACATTTTGGTGAGCAACGTATTTCTCTTCAAAACTTGCGGAGTCAACCATGTTAAACCAGCTGGAAAACCTGACGGAACGTGTTGGAGGCAGCAATAAACTGGTCGATCGCTGGCTACAAGTACGTAAGCATTTGCTCGTGGCTTACTACAACCTGGTTGGCCTGAAACCTGGCAAAGAATCATTTATGCGGCTTAATGAGAAGGCGCTGGATGATTTTTGTCAAAGTCTGGTGGACTATCTCTCCTCCGGTCATTTTAGTATTTATGAACGCTTTATCGCCGAATTGGAAGGCGATACGCCACTTTTAACCGCCACTAAGCTTTATCCACAACTGCAAGCCAACACCCAGCAAATCATGGATGACTACGACTCTTGCCTCGAAAATGCCATCGATCACGATAACTACCTTGAGTTTCAGCAGGCGTTATCGGATATCGGCGAAGCGCTGGAAGCACGTTTTGCGCTGGAGGATAAACTCATCGCCCTCGCCATCGCCCACAGCCGAAAGGATCCCGTCAGCGACAATATCGCGCCGACGGCTTGAGTTGTCCGCTATTAACGAGTAGTTTACATACATTCCCCCTCTCAGAGAGGGGATGTCATCTTGTCGGAGTGCCCATTTTCCACAATGGAAAAGGCTGAGACCGTTAATTCGGGATCCGCGGAACCTGATCAGGCTAATACCTGCGAAGGGAACAAGAGTTAACTGCATTTAGCGTCAGCCCATTTGGGCCCGATCGCATCTGTTACTCCATCCGTCGTCTGACAAGCCATATCCTGTTCACCTGGAATGAGCTATGTCTACAACAAAAATGACCCGTCGAGAGCAACGCGAACATGCGCAGCGCTTTATCGACACGCTGGAAGGCACCGCATTTCCCAATTCGCAACGCATCTATATCCGCGGCTCACGTGAAGATCTTCGCGTCCCGATGCGCGAAATTCAGCTGAGCCCGACGCTCATCGGCGGCGCTAAAGATAATCCCCGCTATGAAGCTAACGAAGCCATTCCTGTCTATGACACGTCCGGCCCCTATGGCGACCCGGAGATAGTAATCAATGTCCAACAAGGTCTGGCAAAACTACGCCAGCCGTGGATTGAAGCGCGTGGCGACTGTGAAGAACTCTGCGATCGCAGCTCGGCATATACCAAACAGTGCCTGTCAGATGATGGCCTCGACGAACTGCGCTTTACCGGCCTGCTAACGCCAAAACGCGCTATCTCCGGGAAATGCGTGACTCAGTTGCACTATGCCCGCCAGGGCGTTGTCACCCCAGAGATGGAGTTCATCGCCATCCGTGAAAACATGGGCCGCGAGCGCATTCGTGGCGAAGTGCTGAGACACCAGCATCCCGGCGTTGGATTTGGCGCACGGCTACCGGAGAACATCACCCCGGAATTCGTGCGCGATGAAGTCGCTGCCGGGCGCGCGATTATCCCCGCCAATATCAATCACCCGGAGTCAGAACCGATGATAATCGGCCGCAACTTCCTCGTGAAGGTCAATGCCAATATCGGCAACTCGGCGGTCACTTCATCTATCGAAGAAGAGGTCGAGAAGCTGGTGTGGTCCACTCGCTGGGGCGCGGATACGGTGATGGACCTGTCGACCGGCCGCTATATTCACGAAACCCGCGAGTGGATCCTGCGTAACAGTCCTGTACCGATCGGCACCGTGCCGATCTACCAGGCGTTAGAAAAGGTTAACGGGATCGCCGAAGATCTCTCCTGGGAAGCCTTCCGCGACACGCTGCTGGAGCAGGCCGAACAAGGGGTTGACTACTTCACCATCCATGCGGGCGTGCTGCTACGCTACGTGCCGATGACCGCCAGGCGGCTGACCGGCATTGTTTCACGCGGCGGTTCTATTATGGCGAAGTGGTGCCTCTCCCATCATCAGGAGAACTTCCTTTATCAGCATTTCCGCGAAATCTGTGAAATCTGCGCTGCCTATGATGTTTCCCTATCTCTGGGCGATGGTCTGCGTCCGGGTTCCATTCAGGATGCTAACGACGAAGCGCAGTTTGCCGAGCTGCACACGCTGGGCGAACTGACCAAAATCGCCTGGGAGTACGATGTACAGGTGATGATTGAAGGCCCGGGCCACGTGCCGATGCAGATGATTCAGCGCAATATGACCGAGGAGCTGGAACACTGCCACGAAGCACCTTTCTACACCTTAGGGCCGCTCACCACCGATATCGCACCGGGCTATGACCACTTCACCTCGGGCATTGGCGCCGCAATGATTGGCTGGTTCGGCTGCGCGATGCTCTGCTATGTCACGCCAAAAGAGCACCTCGGCCTACCGAACAAAGAAGACGTTAAGCAAGGGCTGATTACCTACAAAATCGCCGCCCATGCCGCTGACCTTGCCAAAGGCCATCCCGGCGCGCAGATCCGCGATAACGCGATGTCAAAAGCACGCTTCGAATTCCGTTGGGAAGATCAGTTTAACCTGGCGCTCGACCCGTTCACCGCTCGCGCGTACCACGACGAGACCCTGCCGCAGGAGTCCGGCAAAGTGGCCCACTTCTGCTCCATGTGCGGCCCCAAATTCTGCTCAATGAAGATAAGCCAGGAAGTTCGCGACTACGCCGCTGCACAGACAATCGAAGTGGGGATGGCCGATATGTCGGAAAACTTTCGCGCCCGCGGCAGTGAAATCTATCTACGTAAGGAGGAAGCCTGATGTATCAACCTGATTTCCCATCCGTCCCTTTCCACTTAGGACTCTACCCGGTCGTCGATAGCATAGAGTGGATTGAACGTTTATTGACTGCGGGCGTTCGTACCATTCAGCTGCGCATCAAAGATAAACGCGATAGCGAAGTTGAAGACGATGTGATCGCCGCCATCGCCCTGGGGCGCAAGCACAATGCCCGGCTGTTTATTAATGACTACTGGCACCTGGCTATTAAACATCAGGCTTACGGCGTGCATTTAGGCCAGGAGGATCTCGAAACCACCGATCTCAGCGCAATCCGCAACGCCGGGCTGCGCCTTGGCGTTTCGACGCATGACGATATGGAAATGGACATCGCGCTGGCGGCTCGCCCCTCCTACATCGCCCTCGGTCACGTTTTCCCGACCCAAACCAAGCAGATGCCTTCCGCCCCTCAGGGGCTGGAACAGCTCGCGCAGCATATCCAACGCCTGGGGGATTATCCGACGGTCGCTATCGGCGGAATCAGCCTTGACCGCGCTCCGGCGGTTCTGGCAACCGGCGTCGGCAGTATTGCGGTAGTGAGTGCCATCACGCAGGCGGCTGACTGGCGACAGGCAACGGCACAGTTGCTCGAGATAGCGGGAGTTGGCGATGAATGACAGCGATTTTATGCGCTATAGCCGCCAGCTGCTGCTGGAGGATATCGCCATTGAGGGTCAACAAAAGCTGCTGGCCAGCCGGGTATTGATTATTGGCCTCGGCGGACTGGGCTCGCCCGCTGCGCTGTATCTCGCAGGCGCAGGCGTCGGCACGCTGGTGCTGGCCGATGACGATGACGTGCATATCAGCAATCTACAGCGGCAAATTCTGTTCACCAGCGATGATATTGCGCAGCCAAAAACCACCGCCGCCCGAGAACGGCTGGCGCGCCTCAACCCACAGATTGAACTGATTACGCTACAGCAGCGATTAAGCGGTCAGGCACTACAGGACGAAGTGGCAAAGGCCGATGTAGTGCTGGATTGCACCGATAACATGGCGACTCGTCAGGAAATTAACGCCGCCAGTGTCGCGCTTGAAACACCGCTAATTACTGCCAGCGCCGTCGGACTCGGAGGCCAGTTGATGGTGCTAACGCCGCCCTGGGAACAGGGGTGCTATCGCTGCTTATGGCCGGACGCTACCGAACCTGAACGCAACTGTCGCACGGCGGGCATTATTGGGCCGGTTGTCGGCATGATGGGCACCTTACAGGCGCTGGAGGCAATCAAGCTGCTCAGCGGCATGGTAGCCCCGCGCAATAGCTTGCGTTTGTTCGATGCCCGCACCAGCAACTGGCGCACTCTTGCGCTTCAGCGGGCTCAGGGCTGCCCGGTATGTGGAGGGCAGCATGCAAGTGTGGTTTAACGATGAGCCGTTACAGTGCGCCGAAGCGACATCCGTTGCGGATCTGCTCACTCAACTGGAACAACAGCAACCGGGCGTCGCGCTGGCGCTCAATCAACACATCCTGCCGCGCGAGCGCTGGGAAGATCAACTTTTGCAGGAAGGCGACCAGATCCTGCTTTTTCAGGTTATCGCTGGAGGCTGACATGTTACGTATCGCAGATAAAACTTTTGAATCACATCTTTTCACCGGCACCGGGAAGTTCGCAGCCCCCGAGGTCATGGTCGAGGCCATTCGCGCCTCTGGTAGCCAGTTGGTTACGCTGGCGATGAAACGTGTCGACCTGCGTCAGCATAATGACGCTATTCTCGCGCCGCTGCTGGCGGCGGGTGTGAGCCTGCTCCCCAATACTTCAGGGGCGAAAACGGCGGAAGAAGCCGTCTTTGCCGCCCGTCTGGCGCGGGAAGCGCTGGGCACAAACTGGCTGAAGCTGGAAATCCACCCGGATGCCCGCTGGCTTCTCCCTGACCCAATTGAAACCCTGAAAGCGGCAGAAATATTAGTGCGGGAAGGATTCGTGGTACTGCCTTACTGCAGCGCTGACCCTGTGCTGTGCAAACGTCTGGAAGAAGCGGGCTGCGCGGCGGTGATGCCGCTCGGCGCGCCTATCGGCTCCAACCAGGGGTTGGAAACCAAAGCGATGCTGGAGATTATCATCGAACAGGCCACGGTACCGGTGGTCGTTGATGCAGGTATTGGCGTACCGAGCCACGCGGCACAGGCGCTGGAAATGGGCGCTGATGCGGTCCTGGTCAATACCGCTATCGCCGTTGCCGACGATCCGGTAACCATGGCCCGCGCGTTCCGCTTAGCGATCGAGGCAGGATTGCTGGCGAGACAGGCCGGGCCCGGTGCTCGCAGCAGCCAGGCACAGGCCACCAGCCCGTTGACCGGCTTTCTGGAGGCGCTGGCATGAAAACTTTCACTGACCGCTGGCGACAACTGGACTGGGACGACATTCGCCTGCGTATCAACAGCAAAACGCCGGCCGACGTTGAACGGGCGCTGGCAGCAAAACAGCTCAACCGCGATGACATGATGGCCCTGCTCTCACCTGCCGCCGCTGGCTATCTGGAGGCTCTTGCACAGCGTGCTCAACGCCTGACCCGCCAGCGTTTTGGCAATACCGTCAGTTTTTATGTCCCACTTTATCTCTCAAATCTGTGCGCCAACGACTGCACCTATTGCGGTTTCTCAATGAGTAACCGCATCAAACGTAAAACCCTGGATGATGCCGAAATTGCCCGTGAGTGCGCGGCAATCCGCGAAATGGGTTTTGAGCATCTGCTACTGGTCACCGGGGAACATCAGGGCAAAGTCGGTATGGATTACTTTCGTCAGCATCTGCCCGCGATTCGCCGCCAGTTCGCCTCGCTGCATATGGAGGTGCAGCCGCTAGCGATGGAAGAGTATGCCGAACTCAAAACACTTGGGCTGGACGGCGTGATGGTTTATCAGGAGACCTACCATGAAAGCATATATGCGAAGCATCATCTGAAAGGCAAAAAACAGGATTTCTTCTGGCGGCTGGATACGCCGGACAGGCTCGGACAAGCGGGAATTGATAAGATTGGCCTTGGCGCATTAATTGGTCTTTCCGACAGCTGGCGCGTGGATTGCTTTATGGTGGCGGAGCATCTGCTGTGGCTCCAGCAGCACTACTGGCGCAGCCGCTACTCTATCTCCTTTCCGCGATTACGACCCTGCGCCGGAGGCATTGAACCCGCCTCATTAATGGACGAACGACAGCTGGTGCAAACGATTTGCGCCTTCCGTCTGCTATCCCCGGAAGTTGAGCTTTCGCTCTCAACCCGCGAATCGCCCTGGTTCCGCGATCGGGTCATTCCACTAGCCATTAACAACGTCAGTGCATTTTCGAAAACCCAGCCAGGTGGCTATGCCGATAACCATCCTGAGCTCGAACAGTTTGCGCCTCACGATGACCGTCGCCCCGAAGAGGTCGCCAGCGCGCTGGTTGCCAGTGGGCTTCAGCCAGTTTGGAAGGATTGGGACAGCTGGCTGGGACGCGCTTCCCGGTCGTCATGAAGAGGAATGTAATTCCTTAAAAATTCTTCGTGCATGGCCGTAATAAGAGAAACAGGAGATTGTTGTCAGATTTCCGTTTCTCTACCCTGTCTTCGTCAGCAGTGGATGCTGTCCAGGGCGAATGATAGCTCTTCCTCATTTTCGCCCTGCTCCACTCTCACATTGTTATCGCATATAAATAAATCCATCTTACAAAGCGAGAGTTATAATTAACGGAGTTTTATCTGATTCGCTCAGCAGGCATGCTGGCTAAACCTGCGTTTAAACCCACGGTTTATCTCTTCTGGAACGATTTACGACTCATGGCTCGTCATAACAGAAAACTCTCTTTCACCACACCGATTTTGATCGGGTTTGCGGGAATACTACTCAGTTTCTTGCTGATCGCGGTGTTTGTCACTCAGACTCAGCGCAACGATTTTCTTGAGGGTTATCATCACACAAACCGCAACTTCGCTCATAACATGGCGACGAATTACACGGAAACGCTGCTCCGCGGAAATGATTTTATCCTCGCTCGCGCTGCAACTTTCTTTGCGCGCAATGATGAATTAAACAATGCCGTTAACATCAACCCTGAAAAAGGTTTGATGCTGTTAATGCAGTTGCAAAACATGATGCAGACAGTTTCCTCAATCTCGCTGGCAGATACTGACGGGCACTATCTACGCGTGCCAGAGGTGCTTGAGACTGAAGATAGTCGGACCTTTGATGCCAAATCGCGGCCGTGGTTTATCAAACAGGCAGAAGCCAGCACTCTCAGCCTCTATACCAGCCCCTATCTCGACTATTTCACCCATCATCCAACCATTACTCTCTATAAACCCATTATCTCTCCAGAAGGGCGACTCAAAGGGAGCCTCGCTTTTCATCTCGACCTGACATCAATGGGTTACGCGTTACGACAAATGGTTGCACCTGTTCAGGGCGAATTTTTTGTCGTGCAACGCGATGGTAAAGTCGTTCTTCATCCCGATCCTGGCGCTCTGTTTAAACCCTATGTTAGCAGCACCTTGATGGATAGTATGACCAGTGGGGAGGGTCAGCTTTATGATGCAGATAAAGACGTCTGGTACTATTACTACTCTTTTACCAATCCTGACTGGTTCATTATCTACCGTGTCGCCAATTCGACGCTAATCAACTTAACGCGCCACGAAACGAACATTGTGTCCTGGGGTTTTGCCCTTGCCGCCATTGTCATTGTTCTGTTTGGGCTATACCTGCGCCACGCCTCACGCACCGTACTGATGAACATCATCAATGCGATTAAGACCGGGGACGTTAAGCGTGCGCCGCGCCTGGAGGCCATGCTCAGCAAGGCCATTGAGAGCAATAAGCAGCGCGAACTGACCTACGTTCGCCAGGCAACCATCGACGCGCTAACTGGCTGCAAAAACCGCCGGGCCTTCGACAACGATATTGCCGCCCTGATGAACGATCATCAGCCTTTCGCCCTCGCGCTGGTTGATATTGATAACTTTAAATCGATAAATGATACCTGGGGCCATCTCAATGGCGATATCGTCCTGCGTAACGTGGCCCGTGAGGGTCTGCAGGTTTTGCAACCTTTGCATGTTTCACTCTATCGCTACGGTGGCGAAGAATTTGCGGTAATATTTGCCGCTGAGCATATCGATAATGCCCTGATGTTGTTGGAAAACTGGCGAGCCAACGTCGCGCAGCGCTCCTGGCGTGAAGAGGGATTGACGGTAACGTTCAGCGCGGGCTTAGGCGAATGGAATATGGAACCACTAGAGCAATTGGTAGTGAGCGTCGATGAGGCACTTTACAAAGCCAAACAGCAGGGAAAGAATCGTATCATTCGCACTTGAGATAATCAGCTTCTACAAGCCCACTTCGCTGGGCTTTATTGATATTTCTGACCCAAAAAAGAAACCGGTTTCATTATTTTGTGATGACTTACACACAATCATCGTAAAGCGGTTGTTCCGCCCTCTTGCCCGCGATAAAGATGGTATATCAAGGAACACAAGGGCCACGAACTATGAAGAATATCGTTTTATGCTGTGCTGCGGGTATGTCCACCAGCATGCTGGTTCAACGCATGCAGGCGGCTGCGCAACAGAAAGGTATCGAAGTCTCCATCAAAGCCGTACCGGTCGCCGAGTTTAAAGATAATCTCGCGGCTGCCGATATTATCCTGCTCGGACCACAAGTGAAGTATGAGCAGGCGAAACTACAGGCGCAGGCCGATCCGTTCGGTAAAAAAGTCGCCGTTATCGATATGATGGATTACGGCATGATGAAAGGCGATGCCGTGCTTGATAAAGCCCTGAAGTTGATGGAGTAAGAGATGGAAGATTTAGAAACGATCATTATGGAGCTGTTGGTTAACGCCGGTTCAGCACGTAGTTCAGCCTTAACCGCTCTGCAGCTGGCGCGTAAAGGTGATTTCGCCGCCGCCGAGCAGGCCATGGCTGAATCCCACGAATTCGTTAAGCATGCACATAAAATCCAGACTCAACTCATCGGTCTGGACGAGGGTACCGGCAAGCTTCCGGTCAACCTGATTACCGTTCACTCGCAGGATCACCTGATGAACGCGATGGTCATTCAGGATCTGGCGACCGATATGATTGAACTCTATCGCCGTATTCCGCTCGCACAATAACCTCGACCATTTAACAGGCGCCGCTATCGGCGCCTGTCTCCTCTTAAAGAAAGCCGTACATCGCCGCAAATACCCAACCAAAGACGCAAGAGACGCTGACGCCAATTAATCCTGGCAGGATAAAACTATGGTTAATCACAAAGCGGCCGATATGCGTGGTACCTGAACGATCGAACTGAATCGCCGCCAGATCGCTTGGGTAGGTCGGCAGAATATAATAGCCATAGCAGGCAGGCGCGGAAGCCACAATATAGGCAGGATCGACGCCAATCGCCAACGCTACCGGGACAATCGCCGCCAGCGCAGCCGCCTGGGAGTTAACAAACTTCGACACCATCAGCAGCACGATGGCGTAGGCCCACGGATACTCTTTGACCATCTCCCCCAGCACGCCTTTAATTTCGGTCATGTGCGCGCCGAACATGGTCTCCGCCATCCACGCGATACCATACACCGCAACGATGGCGATCATCCCCGAACGGAAAACCTCATTTTTGGAAATCGATGCTGGATTAGTTTTGGTAATGATAATGATGAGCGCTCCGGAAAGCAGCATAAACATCTGGATCACCAGAACCATCGACAGCGGCTTACCGTCGAACGCCGGGCGCAGTTCGGAAAAGGCACCGAGTAAGGCAACCACTGCAATCGATGCGAGAAAAATCCACATCGCAATCCAGTTGCTGGTCGGCAGCTTCTTATCCAGTAGCGTGGCCGTATCGCCATAAACATAATGGCGATTTTCCGGTGTCGAGATGAAGTCCTGAAATTTTTCGTCTTTATCCAGGTCCTTACCACGAAACCAGCTAAAAATACCGATAGCCAGAATACCTAATAGCGTGGATGGGATAGTAATAGCCAGGAGATCGAGGAATTCAAGATGCTTACCGTTAAACGTGAAATTACCAAGCATGGCAACCAGTGAGACAACCGCAACGGAAACCGGGCTGGCGATAATTCCCATCTGTGCACCGATAGAACTTGCCGCCATAGGTCGTTCCGGACGGATATTATTCTTAATGGCAACGTCATATATAATCGGCAAAATCGTATAAACGACATGACCAGTGCCGCAAAGAATCGTCAACGTACAGGTGACAAATGGCGCGACGATCGAGACGTACTTAGGGTTGCGCCGCAGGAGTTTCTCAGCGATCTGCAGCATAACGTCTAAACCGCCGGAGGCCTGTAGCGTCGCCGAAGCGGCGACCACCGCGATAATCACCAGCATGACATCGACGGGAGGTTTTCCCGGCTGAAGATGAAAAACAAAGACTAAGATAACTAGCCCAATGCCGCCTAAAAGACCGAGCGCAATTCCGCCCTTTTTCGCGCCATAGAACAGACAAATTAAGATAATGATGAGCTGTATAGCAAATTCCATGCATCCCCCAGAAACTATCTATTAAATAACGGCAATGCTCACGCTTTGTTTTTATTTGCTCACCTCCTCTATCGCCTTTTCGACAGGCGCAGCAATATCCTCAGTTGTGGTAAACCGAAAAAAACAGGGAAAGTAATCACATGATTATTTGAGTTTTTTGACTATATAGAGTTTGCGGATCTTATTTTTTGATACGTGTAGAATTTCCGCCTATCAATTGATGACGCAATTAATAAATAGCAATTGATAATTTATCTTAATGATTAATTGATAATTAATTGAGGTGTTAATATTAATAAAATGTAAACTAAAATGGATATAATAAAGAATGCCGATCGGTTGGCAGGCGCTAAATGACAGCCCTCTGAGAAGATAGTCCATGTTCAGAAATGACAATAAAAAAAGCCAGTCAGGAAACCCGACTGGCTTTTTAAGCGCTTAACGAATCAACGATTAATCGTTGTCGGAACCACCCAGACCTGCGTTCAGCAGTTCTGCCAGGTTAGCTGAAGCTTCTTCAACACTTACCTGCGGTACAGCTGGCTGTTCGCCTGCTGCACGACGGCGCATACGATCCTGGTGGTAAGCATAACCAGTACCGGCCGGGATCAGACGACCCACGATGACGTTCTCTTTCAAGCCACGCAGTTCGTCGCGTTTACCCGCAACGGCTGCTTCGGTCAGGACACGCGTGGTCTCCTGGAACGATGCTGCAGAGATGAACGACTCGGTTGCCAGAGACGCTTTGGTGATACCCAGCAGGTCGCGGGAATAAGTTGCCGCCACTTTGCCGTTCGCTTCCAGATCGCGGTTAGCAATCTTGACGCGGGAGTATTCAACCTGCTCGCCTTCCAGGAAGTCGGAGCTACCAGCACTTTCGATGGTCGCTTTACGCAGCATCTGACGAACGATAACTTCAATGTGTTTATCGTTAATCTTAACGCCTTGCAGACGATATACGTCCTGTACTTCGTTGGTGATGTAACGCGTTACCGCGTGTACGCCACGAAGACGCAGGATGTCGTGCGGTGCTTCCGGACCGTCGGAAACCACGTCACCACGTTCTACACGTTCGCCTTCGAACACGTTGAGCTGACGCCATTTCGGAATCATCTCTTCATACGGATCGCTACCGTCTAACGGAGTGATAACCAGACGACGCTTCCCTTTGGTTTCTTTACCGAAGGAAATGATGCCGCTGATTTCCGCCAGGATTGCTGGCTCTTTCGGACGACGCGCTTCGAACAGATCCGCAACACGCGGCAGACCACCGGTGATATCCTTGGTACCGCTGGATTCCTGAGGAATACGCGCCAAAGCGTCACCCGCACTGATCTGGATGCCATCTTCCAACTGGACGATCGCTTTACCTGGCAGGAAGTACTGCGCAGACATATCGGTGCCAGGGATCAGAACGTCGTTACCGTTAGCATCAACGATTTTCAGGGCCGGACGCAGGTCTTTACCACCCGCTGTACGCTCTGCAGAATCCAGAACCACCAGCGAAGACAGACCGGTCAGCTCGTCGGTCTGACGAGTAATAGTCTGGCCGTCAATCATGTCAGTAAAGCGGATGAAACCACTTACTTCAGTGATTACCGGCATGGTGTGCGGATCCCAGTTCGCTACGGTTTCCCCGCCAGCAACCTGCTCACCATCACCTTTGCCCATCACCGCACCGTAAGGAACTTTATAGCTCTCTTTGGTACGACCGAATTCGTCGATCAGCTTCAGCTCGGTGTTACGAGAGGTCACGACCAGCTTACCGGCAGAGTTCACAACCGACTTCGCATTGCTCAGACGGATGCTACCTTTGTTTTTCACCTGGATGCTGGATTCAGCAGCCGCACGAGATGCCGCACCACCGATGTGGAATGTACGCATCGTCAGCTGTGTACCCGGCTCACCGATGGACTGTGCCGCGATAACGCCGATGGCCTCACCTTTGTTGATGATGTGGCCACGCGCCAGGTCACGACCGTAGCAGTGCGCACATACACCAAAGTCGGTGTCACAGGATACAACGGAACGCACTTTGACGGAGTCAACGGAGTTCTCTTCCAGCAGGTCACACCAGTGCTCGTGCAGCAGCGTATTGCGTGGAACCAGAATGTCCGCGGTGCCCGGCTTCAGAACGTCTTCAGCAGTCACACGACCCAGTACGCGATCGCGCAGCGGTTCTTTAACATCACCACCCTCGATAACCGGGGTCATGGTGATGCCTTCCAGGGTGCCACAGTCGTCTTCAGTGACAACCAGGTCCTGGGCAACGTCAACCAGACGGCGAGTCAGGTAACCGGAGTTCGCTGTTTTCAGTGCGGTATCCGCCAGACCTTTACGCGCACCGTGCGTGGAGATGAAGTACTGAAGTACGTTCAGACCTTCACGGAAGTTCGCGGTGATTGGCGTTTCGATGATGGAGCCATCCGGCTTCGCCATCAGACCACGCATACCAGCAAGCTGACGAATCTGTGCAGCAGAACCACGCGCACCGGAGTCGGCCATCATGTAGATGCTGTTGAACGAAACCTGCTGCTCTTCTTCGCCGTCACGGTTAATCACGGTTTCAGTTTGCAGGTTATCCATCATCGCTTTAGATACACGATCGTTCGCCGCAGCCCAGATATCGATAACTTTGTTATAGCGTTCGCCCGCAGTTACCAGACCAGACTGGAACTGTTCCTGAATCTCAGCAACTTCAGCTTCCGCTTCGCTGATGATCTCGTATTTTTTCTCCGGGATGACCATGTCATCAATACCAACGGATGCACCTGAACGCGCTGCATAAGCAAAGCCGGTGTACATCGTCTGGTCCGCAAAAATAACGGTTGGTTTCAGGCCCAGGATACGGTAACAGGTGTTCAGCATCTTAGAGATCGCTTTTTTACCCAGCGCCTGGTTCACGATGGTGAACGGCAGACCTTTAGGTACGATCATCCACAGAATGGCACGGCCAACGGTCGTGTCTTTCAAGCTGGTTTTCGCGACGAATTCGCCGCTTTCATCTTTTTCGTACTCGGTGATACGCACTTTAACGCGCGCATGCAGAGAGGCCAGGCCAGCACGATAAATACGCTCAGCTTCTTTCGGGCCAGTCAGCACCATGCCTTCGCCTTTGGCGTTAACACAGTCACGGGTCATATAGTACAGACCCAATACAACGTCCTGAGACGGAACGATGATTGGCTCGCCGTTCGCTGGAGACAGGATGTTGTTGGTAGACATCATCAGCGCACGCGCTTCAAGCTGGGCTTCCAGCGTCAGCGGTACGTGAACAGCCATCTGGTCACCATCGAAGTCGGCGTTATAGGCCGCACAAACCAGCGGGTGCAGCTGAATAGCTTTACCTTCGATCAGTACTGGCTCAAATGCCTGGATACCCAAACGGTGCAGGGTTGGTGCACGGTTCAGCAGTACCGGGTGTTCGCGGATAACTTCGTCCAGGATATCCCAAACGACAGCTTCTTCACGCTCAACCATTTTCTTAGCAGCTTTGATGGTAGTGGCCAGGCCACGCAGTTCCAGCTTGCCGTAGATGAACGGTTTGAACAGCTCCAGTGCCATTTTCTTCGGCAGGCCGCACTGATGCAGACGCAGGTATGGACCTACGGTGATAACAGAACGACCGGAGTAGTCAACACGCTTACCGAGCAGGTTCTGACGGAAACGACCCTGCTTACCTTTGATCATATCAGCCAAAGATTTCAGAGGACGTTTGTTAGAACCTGTGATCGCACGACCGCGACGACCGTTATCCAGCAGGGCGTCGACCGCTTCCTGCAGCATACGTTTTTCGTTACGTACGATAATATCCGGCGCAGCCAGATCCAGCAGACGTTTCAGACGGTTGTTACGGTTAATCACGCGACGATACAGATCGTTCAGATCTGAAGTTGCGAAACGACCACCATCCAGCGGAACCAGCGGACGCAGATCTGGCGGCAGAACCGGCAGAACGGTCAGGATCATCCACTCTGGTTTGTTACCAGACTGCACGAACGCTTCCAGCAGTTTGATACGCTTGGTCAGCTTTTTACGCTTGGTTTCGGAGTTGGTTTCGTTTAGCTCTTCGCGCAGAGTTTCACACTCTTGCTCCAGATCCATGCTTTTCAGCAGGGCCTGGATTGCTTCCGCACCCATCTTCGCATCGAATTCGTCACCGAACTCTTCCAGCGCGTCCAGATACTGCTCTTCAGTCAGGATCTGTTGACGTTCCAGGTTGGTCATACCGCCTTCGATAACGACATAAGATTCGAAGTACAGTACGCGTTCGATATCACGCAGCGGCATATCGAGCAGCAGGCCGATACGGGACGGCAGCGATTTCAGGAACCAGATGTGCGCAGTCGGAGACGCCAGTTCGATGTGGCCCATACGCTCACGGCGTACTTTAGTCTGGGTCACTTCAACGCCGCACTTCTCACAGATCACACCACGGTGTTTCAGGCGCTTGTACTTACCGCACAGGCACTCGTAGTCTTTTACCGGCCCAAAGATACGGGCGCAGAAAAGGCCGTCACGCTCAGGCTTGAACGTACGGTAGTTAATGGTTTCCGGCTTTTTAACTTCACCAAAAGACCATGAACGGATCATGTCTGGCGAGGCCAGAGCAATTTTGATCGCATCAAACTCTTCGGTTTTAGTCTGCGCTTTCAGAAACTTTAATAAATCTTTCACGGATTTGCTCCCGTCGGAGTTAGCACAATCTGGCGCCGGGAATTATCCCGGCACCAGTGACCTGTTTGAGCGAGAGTTACTCGTCTTCCAGTTCGATGTTGATGCCCAGCGAGCGAATCTCTTTCAACAGTACGTTGAAGGATTCCGGCATGCCCGGTTCCATCTGATGGTTGCCGTCCACGATGTTTTTATACATCTTGGTACGACCGTTCACGTCATCAGACTTAACAGTGAGCATTTCCTGCAGGGTGTATGCCGCGCCATAAGCTTCCAGCGCCCACACTTCCATCTCCCCGAAGCGCTGACCACCGAACTGCGCCTTACCACCCAGCGGCTGCTGAGTAACCAGGCTGTAAGAACCGGTAGAACGCGCATGCATTTTGTCATCAACCAGGTGGTTCAGTTTCAGCATGTACATGTAGCCAACGGTTACCTGGCGCTCGAACTGCTCACCGGTACGACCGTCAAACAACGTGATCTGACCGGAAGTTGGCAGGCCACCCAGCTGTAACAGTTCCTTGATTTCAGACTCTTTCGCACCGTCGAATACTGGCGTTGCGATCGGCATACCTTTTTTCAGGTTTTCAGCAAGACGCAGAACTTCTTCATCACTGAAGGTATTCAGATCGACCTTCTGACGAACGTCTGTACCCAGATCGTAGGCACGCTGGATGAATTCGCGCAGTTTGGCGACTTCTTGCTGCTGTTTCAGCATGGCATTGATTTTCTCGCCAATACCTTTCGCAGCCATACCCAGGTGGGTTTCCAGAATCTGACCGATGTTCATACGAGACGGTACACCCAGTGGGTTCAGTACGATGTCTACCGGCGTGCCGTTTTCATCGTAAGGCATATCTTCGATCGGGTTGATCTTAGAGATAACACCCTTGTTACCGTGACGACCTGCCATTTTGTCACCAGGCTGGATCTGACGTTTAACGGCCAGATATACTTTAACAATCTTCAGCACGCCTGGTGCCAGATCGTCGCCCTGAGTGATTTTGCGGCGCTTCGCTTCGAGTTTCTTCTCGAACTCGTGTTTCAGTTCGTCATACTGCTCAGCCAGCTGTTCCAGCTGATTTTGTTTCTCTTCGTCGGTCAGGCCGAGTTCCAGCCAGCGGTCACGTGGCAGTTTGTCGAGCTTCTCAGCTTCAACACCACCGGAAACCAGCACCGCGTAGATACGTCCAAACAGGCCAGCTTCGAGGATCTGCAATTCTTCAGACAGGTCTTTCTTCGCCTGCTTCAGCTGCATCTCTTCGATTTCCAGCGCACGTTTGTCTTTTTCTACGCCATCGCGGGTAAAGACCTGAACGTCGATAATCGTACCGGAAACACCGTTTGGTACGCGCAGAGAAGAGTCTTTAACATCAGACGCTTTCTCACCGAAGATTGCACGCAGCAGCTTCTCTTCTGGCGTCAGCTGGGTTTCACCTTTCGGCGTGACCTTACCAACCAGAATGTCGCCACCGGTGACTTCTGCACCAATGTAAACGATACCGGATTCATCCAGTTTGGAGAGCGCAGCCTCACCCACATTCGGGATGTCAGCAGTGATCTCTTCCGGCCCCAGCTTGGTGTCACGGGACACACATGCCAGTTCCTGAATATGGATGGTAGTGAAACGGTCTTCCTGAACAACACGCTCGGATACGAGGATGGAGTCTTCGAAGTTGTAACCATTCCATGGCATGAATGCCACGCGCATGTTCTGACCGAGCGCCAGCTCACCGAGGTCGGTAGACGGGCCATCTGCCAGCACGTCGCCGCGCTCAATTGGCTCACCCAGAGACACACACGGCATCTGGTTAATACAGGTGTTCTGGTTAGAACGGGTGTATTTGGTCAGGTTATAGATGTCGATACCTGCTTCACCCGGGTACATCTCGTCTTCGTTAACTTTGATAACGATACGGGAGGCATCCACGTACTGAACCAGACCGCCACGTTTAGCAACCGCAGTTACACCGGAGTCAACGGCAACAGCACGTTCCATACCGGTACCAACCAGCGGCTTATCAGCACGCAGAGTCGGAACCGCCTGACGTTGCATGTTCGCACCCATCAATGCACGGTTGGCGTCATCGTGTTCCAGGAACGGGATCAGGGACGCACCGACGGAAACCACCTGTTGGGTGGAAACGTCCATGTAGTCAACCTGGTCGCGGCTGAACAAGCTGGATTCGCCTTTGCTACGACAAGTTACCAGGTCTTCTTCAAAGTGGCCTTCGTCATCCAGGTTGGAGTTCGCCTGAGCGATAACGTAGTTGCCTTCTTCAATAGCAGACAGGTAATGAATTTCGTCGGTAACAACACCGTCGGTTACTTTACGGTACGGAGTCTCAAGGAAGCCGTATTCGTTAGTCTGTGCGTACACGGACAGGGAGTTGATCAGACCGATGTTCGGACCTTCAGGCGTTTCGATAGGACATACGCGACCGTAGTGAGTCGGGTGTACGTCTCGAACTTCAAAGCCTGCGCGTTCACGGGTCAAACCGCCTGGGCCGAGTGCGGAGATACGACGTTTGTGCGTAATCTCAGACAACGGGTTGTTCTGGTCCATAAACTGGGAAAGCTGGCTGGAACCGAAGAACTCTTTAACCGCGGCAGAAATCGGCTTGGCGTTGATCATATCCTGAGGCATCAGGGTATCCAGATCGCCCAGAGACAGACGCTCTTTCACCGCACGCTCAACACGCACCAGGCCAACGCGGAATTGGTTTTCCGCCATTTCGCCTACGGAACGGATACGACGGTTACCGAGGTGGTCGATATCATCGACTTCGCCTTTACCGTTACGGATATCAATGAGCTTTTTCATCACTTCGATGATGTCTTCTTTGCTCAGGATACCGGAACCTTCGATTTCATCACGCAGCAGAGAGCGGTTGAACTTCATACGGCCAACCGCTGACAGATCATAGCGGTCTTCGGAGAAGAACAGGTTCTCGAACAGATTTTCAGCTGCTTCACGAGTCGGCGGCTCACCAGGGCGCATCATGCGGTAGATTTCTACCAGTGCGCTCAGACGATCGTTGGTTGGGTCGACGCGTACAGTTTCAGAAATGTATGCACCGTGGTCCAGATCGTTGGTGAACAGAGTTTCAATGCGCTTATGGCCAGACTGGCTCAGCTTCGCCAGCAGATCCAGGCTCAGCTCCATGTTCGCAGAGCAGATCAGCTCACCGGTAGATGCGTCAACATAGTCTTTAGATGCAACTTTACCTGCAATGTACTCAACCGGAACTTCGATATGTTTGATATCGTCTTTTTCCAGCTGGCGAATGTGGCGTGCAGTGATGCGGCGGCCTTTTTCGACGTACAATTTGCCGTTGGCTTCGATATCAAAAGAAGCTGTTTCACCGCGAAGACGCTCAGGAATGAGCTCCATCTGCAGCTTGTTATCGCGAATTTCAAAGACCACTTTGTCGAAGAACAGGTCAAGGATCTGCTCAGTGGTGTAGTTCAGTGCACGCAGAATAATGGTCGCAGGCAGTTTACGGCGACGGTCGATACGTACAAACAGGTTGTCCTTCGGATCGAATTCGAAGTCCAGCCAGGAACCACGGTAAGGAATGATACGCGCGTTATACAGCACTTTACCCGAAGAGTGGGTTTTACCTTTGTCGGAGTCAAAGAAGACGCCCGGGCTACGGTGCAGCTGAGAAACGATAACACGCTCGGTACCGTTGATAACAAAGGTGCCGTTGTCAGTCATGAGCGGAATTTCGCCCATGTAGACTTCTTGTTCTTTAATGTCTTTGACTGTGCCTTCCGGCGCTTCGCGCTCGTAGATCACTAGACGCAGTTTTACACGCAGCGGTGCCGAGTAGGTCACGCCACGAATCTGACATTCTTTAACGTCAAAAACAGGTTCGCCCAGACGGTAGCTGACGTATTGCAGCTCAGAATTACCGCTGTAGCTCTTAATCGGAAATACGGAACGGAAAGCCGCTTCCAGACCATACTGTCCTTCAGGATCTTGCTCGATGAACTTCTGAAACGAGTCAAGCTGGATAGAAAGGAGATAAGGTATGTCCAGAACCTGCGGACGTTTACCAAAATCCTTACGAATACGTTTTTTCTCGGTATAGGAGTAAACCATAGGGTTCCTCAGCTCGCTGACAAGTCGACCCATCTGCCCACATAAGGCAGTTTTTTATGCAACACTATTTTGTTGACCGGAAAATGGAACACTTTCCGCAATACCTGTTTCTATCACGCTTAAACCATTTCATTGCAATTTACACAGCTCAGGAGCCCTAACCTGTCGCAGTATATTAAGTCGTCTATAGAAACAAGCATTGTCAGGACAACCAGTAGTCAAACAGTGTGAAATGCTACTGGCGCCTTACAGCGCAAAAAGGCTGGTGACCAAAAAGTCACCAGCCATCAGCCTGATTACTCAGGCTGCAACCGGAAAAGTTGGCTTATTTAACTTCAACTTCAGCGCCAGCTTCTTCCAGAGATTTTTTCAGTGCTTCAGCGTCATCTTTGCTCACGCCTTCTTTCAGAGCAGCCGGAGCAGATTCTACCAGGTCTTTAGCTTCTTTCAGACCCAGGCCAGTTGCGCCACGTACTGCTTTGATAACGGCAACTTTGTTAGCGCCGATACCTTTCAGAATTACGTCGAATTCAGTTTTTTCTTCAGCAGCTTCAGCCGGGCCAGCAGCTACAGCTACAGCAGCAGCAGCGGAAACACCGAATTTTTCTTCCATTGCAGAGATCAGCTCAACAACGTCCATTACGGACATAGCGGATACTGCTTCAATGATTTGATCTTTAGTGATAGACATTTAAATTGTTCCTGAATATCAGAATAAGTTTATACGTAAGCAGATGCTTTACAAAGATAACTGCGATTAAGCAGCTTCTTTCGCATCGCGTACAGCAGCCAGAGTACGAACCAGTTTGCCAGCCGAAGCTTCTTTCATGGTTGCCATCAGGCGTGCAATTGCTTCTTCGTAAGTCGGCAGAGTTGCCAGGCGGTCGATTTGCGACGCCGGGATCAGCTCACCTTCAAAGGCAGCGGCTTTGACCTCAAATTTTGCATTCGCTTTCGCGAACTCTTTGAACAGACGAGCAGCAGCGCCCGGGTGTTCCATAGAGTATGCAATCAGGGTCGGACCAACAAACGTGTCTTTCAGGCACTCAAACGGAGTACCTTCAACGACGCGGCGCAGCAGGGTGTTACGAACAACACGCATGTAAACGCCAGCTTCACGACCTGCTTTACGCAGTTCAGTCATTTTATCTACAGTTACGCCACGGGAATCCGCAACTACTGCAGACAGCGCGCCTTTGGCTACTTCGCTGACTTCAGCAACAATCGCTTGTTTGTCTTGAAGATTTAAAGCCATTAGCTTTGCTCCTGGATGTTTGCCAGAGCTCATGCTCTGGAACTCACTTCACTCAACTCGAAGAGGAGAGCGTCTTAATACGGTGAGCAGAAACAAGCCAGAGTATCCAAAAATAATCTTAGCGTTCTGTCACCGTCTACGCAGGGGATTAAGTTTCTGACGAAACACCTGCGGTCTTCGACGGAGGCCTGGATAGGCCAGGCTCCAACGAACAAATCTTGTCTATCTGTCGCTATTCAATCTGTGGCGGCGTTGACTGCCTTCGTTCACACCAGTCACATAGTTAACTATGCTCCTGGCAATTCACTCAGTTGTCGCCTTGCCACAGCCTGAATATCTCGGATATACGTCTGCAATTAGCAGAATCGTGGGGGTAAGATTGTAGACAAAATCACCGCCCACGTAAAGGCGAATATTAGTTCGCCACAGTCGCAGTCAGACCGGACTGATCAACGGCAACGCCAGCACCCATGGTGGTGGAGATACTGATTTTCTTGATGTACACGCCTTTAGCCTGAGTCGGTTTTGCTTTTTTCAGCGCAACCAGCAGAGCTTCCAGGTTTTCTTTCAGTTTATCAGCGTCAAAATCCACTTTACCGATGGTAGTATGGATGATGCCGTTTTTGTCGTTACGGTAACGAACCTGACCTGCTTTAGCGTTCTTAACCGCTTCAGCAACGTTCGGAGTTACGGTACCAACTTTCGGGTTTGGCATCAGGCCGCGCGGGCCCAGAACCTGGCCCAGCTGGCCAACAACGCGCATTGCATCCGGGGAGGCAATAACAACGTCAAAGTTCATTTCGCCTTTTTTGATCTGGTCAGCCAGATCTTCCATACCTACCAGCTCTGCGCCAGCAGCTTTAGCTGCTTCAGCGTTCGGGCCCTGGGCAAATACGGCTACGCGAACTGAACGGCCAGTACCGTGCGGCAGTACAGTTGCGCCACGGACGTTCTGGTCAGATTTACGAGCGTCGATGCCGAGGTTAACGGCAACATCAACGCTTTCAACGAACTTAGCGGTGGCCAGTTCTTTCAGCAGAGTGATGGCTTCGTTGATGTCGTACTGTTTGGTCGCATCAACTTTGTCACGAATCACGGACATGCGCTTGGTCAGTTTAGCCATTTCTTAGTCCTCCACTACCAGGCCCATGGAACGTGCAGTACCTTCAATGGAGCGAGTCATCGCTTCAATGTCGGAACCAGTCATGTCGGCAGCTTTGGTCTGCGCGATTTCCTGCAGCTGAGCGCGGGAAATTTTACCAACTTTGTCTTTGTTCGGCTTACCGGAACCAGACTTAATACCAGCCGCTTTTTTCAGCAGAACTGCTGCCGGCGGGGTTTTGGTAACGAAAGTGAAAGAACGGTCAGCGTAAACGGTAATAACAACCGGGATCGGCAGACCTTTTTCCAGGGATTCAGTTTTTGCGTTGAACGCTTTGCAGAATTCCATGATGTTCACACCTTGCTGACCCAGTGCTGGACCAACCGGCGGACTCGGGTTTGCCATACCAGCTGCAACCTGCAGCTTGACGTAGGCTTGTACTTTCTTAGCCATTTAAATTTCCTCGTTTGGGTGTAGCGCCTTCAAAAGGCTCCCCGTGATAAATATCGCTTTATGGGCACAAGGCCCATAAAAACAAAAGGCGCGAAATTGTATGTCAATTTCGCGCCCCTTGCAACGATTAAAGCGTTGCTTTTTTGATCGGCCGTTAGGCTTTTTCTACCTGGGCAAAGTCCAGCTCAACCGGAGTTGCGCGGCCAAAGATAGAAACAGAGACTTTCAGGCGAGACTTCTCGTAGTCAACTTCTTCAACCACGCCGTTAAAGTCTGCAAACGGACCATCGCTAACACGTACCATTTCACCCGGTTCAAACAGCGTTTTCGGCCGCGGTTTATCGCCGACCTGCTGCAGACGGTTCATAATCGCGTCCACTTCTTTATCGCTGATTGGAGCCGGACGGTCAGAAGTACCGCCGATAAAGCCCATCACACGTGGTACGCTGCGCACCAGGTGCCAGCTCGCGTCGTTCATCACCATCTGGACCAGAACGTAGCCAGGGAAGAATTTGCGCTCGCTTTTGCGACGCTGGCCACCACGGATTTCGACCACTTCTTCGGTCGGAACCATGACTTCACCAAACAACTCTTCCATATTGTGTAGCTTGATATGTTCACGCAACGAGGTAGCTACGCGACCTTCAAAACCGGAAAACGCCTGAACGACGTACCAGCGCTTTTTAGGAGCTTCAGACATCTCAGAACCTCAGGCCAGTGATAAAGGATACCAGGCGAACCAGAATACCATCCAGTCCCCATAGGATCAGCGACATTACAGCAGTCACTGCGGCAACAATCAGCGTAGTGTGCAGCGTTTCCTGGCGAGTAGGCCAAATAACCTTACGCACTTCAGTTCTCGCTTCACGAGCGAAAGCGACTGTAGCCTTACCTTTCGTAGTTAACAGCGCGACACCACCTGCTGCAGCGATCAGAATAACGACTGCCAGCGCACGCACTGCCAGCATAATGTCACGATAAAGGAAGTTGCCGACGATGGCCACAACCAGCAGCACGACAACGATCGTCCACTTCATCGCTTCGAGGCCGCGCCCGCTCCCTTGAGCTTCGGTATTCGCACTCATAAACCAACCTGTCACAAGAATTCAGACAACTATCTTCACCCCGCATGAATTGCGAGGCGACCAAACCGAAATGCTCTGTTGCGTTTCGGACTTAACGCCCTCTTCAGAGCCTGTCTCAGCAATGATTATGGCTCAAAAAATCACTGATGAGCCAGGTTCTGGTGTGAAAGCGTGCAAAAAGGGCATCAAATGATGCCCTTTTATTGCGCATTGCGTCAAATGTTATCAGCAATTAGCCGAGAACTTTAGCAACCACGCCCGCGCCAACGGTACGGCCGCCTTCACGGATTGCGAAACGCAGACCGTCGTCCATCGCGATCGGGTGGATCAGGGTAACAACCATTTTGATGTTGTCGCCCGGCATTACCATCTCTACGCCTTCCGGCAGTTCGATGGTGCCAGTCACGTCAGTTGTACGGAAGTAGAACTGCGGACGGTAGCCTTTGAAGAACGGAGTATGACGGCCGCCTTCGTCTTTGGACAGAATGTACACTTCAGATTCGAACTTGGTGTGCGGCTTGATTGAGCCCGGCTTAGCCAGGACCTGACCACGTTCGATTTCTTCACGTTTGATACCACGCAGCAGAACACCTACGTTCTCACCAGCACGGCCTTCGTCCAGCAGTTTGCGGAACATTTCAACGCCGGTACAGGTAGACTTAGCGGTGTCTTTGATACCAACGATTTCAACTTCTTCGCCAACTTTGATGATACCGCGCTCTACACGACCGGTAACAACGGTACCACGACCGGAGATGGAGAATACGTCTTCGATCGGCAGCAGGAACGGCTTGTCAATCGCACGCTCTGGTTCCGGGATGTAGGAATCCAGGTAGCCAGCCAGTTCGATGATTTTCGCTTCCCAGTCTGCGTCACCTTCCAGCGCTTTCAGAGCGGAACCACGAACGATCGGAGTGTCGTCGCCCGGGAAATCGTACTGAGACAGAAGTTCACGAACTTCCATTTCAACCAGTTCCAGCAGCTCTTCGTCATCAACCATGTCGCATTTGTTCAGGAACACGATGATGTACGGAACGCCTACCTGACGGCCCAGCAGGATGTGCTCACGGGTCTGCGGCATCGGGCCGTCAGTCGCAGCAACAACCAGGATCGCGCCGTCCATCTGCGCAGCACCGGTGATCATGTTTTTAACATAGTCGGCGTGGCCCGGGCAGTCTACGTGCGCGTAGTGACGAGTCGGGGTGTCATATTCAACGTGAGAAGTGTTGATGGTGATACCACGAGCTTTTTCTTCCGGCGCGTTGTCGATCTGGTCGAATGCGCGAGCAGAACCACCGTAGGTTTTAGCCAGAACGGTAGTGATTGCAGCGGTCAGCGTTGTTTTACCATGGTCAACGTGGCCGATAGTACCGACGTTAACGTGCGGTTTTGTACGTTCAAACTTTTCTTTAGACATCGATTGTCCCTCTAAGACACGGATAAATCGGTGATATCACCACATCAACCGGGCAACATGCCCGACTTGTTGAATGCAATAAAAGAGAGAAACAGGGGAGGAGAGATAAAGAAGTGGTGCTGATACCCAGAGTCGAACTGGGGACCTCACCCTTACCAAGGGTGCGCTCTACCAACTGAGCCATATCAGCACGTTTGGAGCGGGCAGCGGGAATCGAACCCGCATCATCAGCTTGGAAGGCTGAGGTAATAGCCATTATACGATGCCCGCATCCTGAAACTCGGCTACCCAGTTCTTTCTATAACAAAAAAAAGAGATGAATCTCTTTTTCTGTTTGAGCTGACTAGTTTAACCAATCAACCCTGGCTTCGCAAAGCGTTGCCGAAAGATGGTGGTGGGGGAAGGATTCGAACCTTCGAAGTCGATGACGGCAGATTTACAGTCTGCTCCCTTTGGCCGCTCGGGAACCCCACCAGGCACTTGATGGTGCCGACTACCGGAATCGAACTGGTGACCTACTGATTACAAGTCAGTTGCTCTACCTACTGAGCTAAGTCGGCATCAAGTAGCGCGCATTCTAGGGAGACCTGAGAGTTCATGCAACTAAAAAATTGCATAAAACGTTCTATCGCTCACATTTTGTGCTTAATCGAGAAAAAACGGTGTAAATTCAAACAACGAAGCACAAAAATACACCATTCATCGCACAAAGTTGCTCAGCAGTAACTCCTTAAAATGTAAAATCCCCTTTTGATATAACACCTTTACCGCTACGAGCTACTCGTGGTCTCAGTGAATTAACACTGACAGCCCTGTAGAAGACTTTATATGCCGCCGCCAACTCACTCGCCTCTGTGAGGTTACCGTTAGAAAGCATCATTCAATGAGTTTTTTTCTTATTATTCCTTGCAATCTGGTGTTACCCTCCTGCCCATTGTCCTGATTAACTAGTGTGAAGCACCCACGCCTTTCTTTCATTCGGCGACTGCAAGAACATGCTTATGAGCCAAAAAGAGCAAACGTTAATGACACCGTACCTACAATTTAACCGCGACCAATGGGCTGCACTTCGTGATTCTGTTCCGATGACACTAGCAGAGGAAGAAATCACGCGGTTAAAAGGCATCAATGAAGATCTTTCCCTTGAAGAAGTTGCAGAGATTTATTTGCCACTGTCGCGCTTGCTCAATTTTTATATCAGTTCTAACTTGCGCCGCCAGGCGGTACTGGAACAATTCCTCGGTACCAATGGTCAACGCATCCCTTATATCATCAGTATTGCGGGTAGCGTGGCTGTCGGCAAAAGTACCACTGCACGCGTGCTGCAAGCTTTACTCAGTCGCTGGCCCGAACATCGCCATGTTGAATTAATCACTACAGATGGTTTTTTGCATCCTAACGCAGTATTGAAAGAACGCGGCCTGATGAAGAAGAAGGGCTTCCCGCAGTCTTACGACATGCATCGCTTAGTTAAATTCGTTTCCGACCTGAAATCAGGCATTCCAAACGCCACTGCTCCAGTCTATTCACATCTAATTTATGATGTTATTCCTGATGGAGATAAAACAGTTACCCAGCCGGATATTTTAATTCTTGAAGGATTAAATGTTTTACAAAGTGGAATGGATTACCCACACGATCCACATCATGTATTTGTTTCAGATTTTGTTGATTTTTCAATTTATGTCGATGCGCCAGAAGACTTGCTCAAAACATGGTATATCAATCGTTTTCTGAAATTTCGCGAAGGGGCATTTACCGACCCCGACTCTTATTTCCATAATTACGCACAGCTTTCTAAAGATGAAGCTATCAACATTGCCACATCGTTATGGAATGAGATTAATCTTTTGAATTTAAAGGAAAACATTCTTCCAACTCGTGAGCGAGCTAGTCTTATAATGACTAAAAGTGCAAATCATTCCGTCAATCAAGTTCGATTACGAAAATAAGACAGGGAGCGTTAGCTCCCTTTTTTCATTCAGCGCTGCGCAAAGATATCTCACCACCAATCCAGGGTTTTACTACTCCACCCTGTTCCAGCAATAAGGCTCCTTGAGCATCAATCCCGCGGGAAATACCAAAAATTTCTTTATCACCAATAATAAGTTTAACCGGACGATTAATAAAGTTATCTAACTTTTCCCAGCGTTTTAGATACGGTGCCAAACCTTCCTGTTCAAAAAGCTGCAGACTAGCCCGCAATTCTTTAATCAACCGCGCGGCCAGAGTATTCCTATCGATAGAGATTCCTGCTTCCTGTAAGCTGATCCAACCTTGATTAACAACATCAGACTCCACGCGACGCATCATGAGATTGATACCTGCCCCGCTGACTATCTGTGCAGCGTCACCGGTTTTACCCGTCAGTTCCACCAGGATCCCTGACAGTTTCCGATCCTGCAAATAGAGATCATTCGGCCATTTCACCCGTACTTTATCGGCCCCCAGGCTTTGAAGTACCTCGGCAATCACAATCCCGATGACCAAACTCAAACCAATGGCGGCAGCGGGCCCCTGCTCAAGACGCCAGTACATTGAAAGGTATATGTTAGAACCAAACGGCGAGAACCACTTACGTCCCCTACGACCACGACCAGCCTGTTGATATTCCGCTACGCAAGCATCACCAGACTGCAGTTCACTAAGCCTATCCAGTAAATACTGATTCGTAGAGTCAATAACTGGTAGCACGGTTACCCGTCCATTTTCAATCTGCTTCGAAATCTGTTCTTCGTCTAATAGCTGTATAGGTTCCGGCAAGCTGTAGCCTTTACCTGGGACGGTAAATACATCAACTCCCCAGTCGCGCAAGGTTTGAATATGTTTATTGATTGCCGCCCGGCTCATTCCTAAGCGCTCGCCAAGTTGCTCACCTGAGTGAAACTCAGCATCGGCCAGTATCGATATCAACGTCAGAGGAACGGTATAATCTTTCATGCAATGACCCCCTCCGCATCGACTTCACCTGTTTTGCTAATAAAACGCACTTCCGGTTGTAGCCAGACATTGAACTTATCCCCAACCTGCTGGCGAACATAGTGGGCTAATTTAACCACATCTTCACTGATTGCCCGATCGTAATTAATCAATACCAATGCCTGTTGGTTGTGTACCGCTGCACCGCCAATTACCTTGCCTTTAAGCTGACATTGATCGATGAGCCATCCTGCTGCCAGCTTTATGCTGCCATCAGGCTGCGGGTAGTGAGGAATACCTGGATATTGCGCCAACAAACCTTGCGCATTTTCAGCACTAATCACCGGATTCTTAAAGAAACTGCCCGCATTACCCGTCACTTTTGGATCAGGAAGCTTAGTCATTCGCATGTGACAAACGGAATCAAAAACCTGATACGGCGTAACATTTTCAGGATCAAGGCGGGTTAAATCACCGTAAGTTAAGACCGGTCGCCATACTTTTGCCAAAGTTAGGCCTACGGCCACAATAGCGTAGAGGTCCTTATACTCATGCTTGAAAATACTGTCGCGATAGCCAAAGCGGCACTCAGCGGCGGAAAAGCGTCGTTTCTGACCAGTGGCTAACTCAACGCAATCGACATACTGGCAAACGCTCTGTAATTCAATTCCATAGGCACCAATGTTTTGAATCGGAGAGGATCCGGCACAGCCAGGGATTAATGCAAGATTTTCCAAACCAGGCATTTTATTATTCAACGCGAATTGCACCAACCGATGCCAGTTCTCCCCTGCCCCAACATGCAAATGCCAGGCATCAGCTGTTTCATTAACCTCTATACCCATGATACGGTTGATAATTACCGTACCAGAATAATCCTCCAGGAAGAGAATATTGCTTCCTTCTCCCAGGATCAAAACAGGTTGTTTTGCTGTAACAGCCTTTTGCCAGACAGCAACCAGCTGTTGCTCGTTTTCCACGCGTACAAGCTCTCTGGCCGAACAGTCTATGCCAAAGGTATTCCAAGGTTTGAGGGAGTGGTTCATAGTGGTTTCCTGATGCAAAATCAGCATTAGTTTACCGTATATAGCAGGGGAAGGCTTGCCTGATTGTCAGTAGTACGTTAGCGATAACTCTCTACTATGGCGACCTGGCAATTCTGACAAACATAAAATTTTTGGTATACAAAAACGCAAAAAGCCCATCCTGACGGATGGGCTCTTCACTTGATTAATGCCTGGCAGTTCCCTACTCTCACATGGGGAGACCCCACACTACCATCGGCGCTACGGCGTTTCACTTCTGAGTTCGGCATGGGGTCAGGTGGGACCACCGCGCTGTCGCCGCCAGGCAAATTCTGTTGTCAGAAACGAATCTTTTACACCGATGCTGTGTTGGCTGCATTCGTAAAGTCAGTCACATACTCCAGTATGCTCCTTCCTTTCCTTCATTTGCCGCCTTGCCTCTGCGTAAAATCTTTCGTTCCCGAAAATCTGTAATCTAAGCTGAAAATCATCTCTCACGCCAAAACATCTTCGGCGTTGTAAGGTTAAGCCTCACGGTTCATTAGTACCGGTTAGCTCAACGCATCGCTGCGCTTACACACCCGGCCTATCAACGTCATCGTCTTTAACGTTCCTTCAGGACCCTTAAAGGGTCAGGGAGAACTCATCTCGGGGCAAGTTTCGTGCTTAGATGCTTTCAGCACTTATCTCTTCCGCATTTAGCTACCGGGCAATGCCATTGGCATGACAACCCGAACACCAGTGATGCGTCCACTCCGGTCCTCTCGTACTAGGAGCAGCCCCCCTCAATTCTCCAGCGCCCACGGCAGATAGGGACCGAACTGTCTCACGACGTTCTAAACCCAGCTCGCGTACCACTTTAAATGGCGAACAGCCATACCCTTGGGACCTACTTCAGCCCCAGGATGTGATGAGCCGACATCGAGGTGCCAAACACCGCCGTCGATATGAACTCTTGGGCGGTATCAGCCTGTTATCCCCGGAGTACCTTTTATCCGTTGAGCGATGGCCCTTCCATTCAGAACCACCGGATCACTATGACCTGCTTTCGCACCTGCTCGCGCCGTCACGCTCGCAGTCAAGCTAGCTTATGCCATTGCACTAACCTCCTGATGTCCGACCAGGATTAGCTAACCTTCGTGCTCCTCCGTTACTCTTTAGGAGGAGACCGCCCCAGTCAAACTACCCACCAGACACTGTCCGCAACCCGGATCACGGGTCCACGTTAGAACACCAGCCATTAAAGGGTGGTATTTCAAGGATGGCTCCATGCAGACTGGCGTCCACACTTCAAAGCCTCCCACCTATCCTACACATCAAGGACCAGTGTTCAGTGTCAAGCTATAGTAAAGGTTCACGGGGTCTTTCCGTCTTGCCGCGGGTACACTGCATCTTCACAGCGAGTTCAATTTCACTGAGTCTCGGGTGGAGACAGCCTGGCCATCATTACGCCATTCGTGCAGGTCGGAACTTACCCGACAAGGAATTTCGCTACCTTAGGACCGTTATAGTTACGGCCGCCGTTTACCGGGGCTTCGATCAAGAGCTTCTCCGCGAGGATAACCCCATCAATTAACCTTCCGGCACCGGGCAGGCGTCACACCGTATACGTCCACTTTCGTGTTTGCACAGTGCTGTGTTTTTAATAAACAGTTGCAGCCAGCTGGTATCTTCGACTGATTTCAGCTCCATGAGCAAGTCACTTCACTTACCATCAGCGTGCCTTCTCCCGAAGTTACGGCACCATTTTGCCTAGTTCCTTCACCCGAGTTCTCTCAAGCGCCTTGGTATTCTCTACCTGACCACCTGTGTCGGTTTGGGGTACGATTTGATGTTACCTGATGCTTAGAGGCTTTTCCTGGAAGCAGGGCATTTGTTACTTCAGCACCGTAGTGCCTCGTCATCACACCTCAGCGTTAAATGACGTTCCGGATTTACCTAAAACGCCCGCCTACATGCTTAAACCGGGACAACCGTCGCCCGGCTAACATAGCCTTCTCCGTCCCCCCTTCGCAGTAACACCGAGTACAGGAATATTAACCTGTTTCCCATCGACTACGCCTTTCGGCCTCGCCTTAGGGGTCGACTCACCCTGCCCCGATTAACGTTGGACAGGAACCCTTGGTCTTCCGGCGAGCGGGCTTTTCACCCGCTTTATCGTTACTTATGTCAGCATTCGCACTTCTGATACCTCCAGCAACCCTCACAGGCCACCTTCAACGGCTTACAGAACGCTCCCCTACCCAACAACACATAGTGTCGCTGCCGCAGCTTCGGTGCATGGTTTAGCCCCGTTACATCTTCCGCGCAGGCCGACTCGACCAGTGAGCTATTACGCTTTCTTTAAATGATGGCTGCTTCTAAGCCAACATCCTGGCTGTCTGTGCCTTCCCACATCGTTTCCCACTTAACCATGACTTTGGGACCTTAGCTGGCGGTCTGGGTTGTTTCCCTCTTCACGACGGACGTTAGCACCCGCCGTGTGTCTCCCGTGATAACATTCTTCGGTATTCGTAGTTTGCATCGGGTTGGTAAGTCGGGATGACCCCCTAGCCGAAACAGTGCTCTACCCCCGAAGATGAATTCACGAGGCGCTACCTAAATAGCTTTCGGGGAGAACCAGCTATCTCCCGGTTTGATTGGCCTTTCACCCCCAGCCACAAGTCATCCGCTAATTTTTCAACATTAGTCGGTTCGGTCCTCCAGTTAGTGTTACCCAACCTTCAACCTGCCCATGGCTAGATCACCGGGTTTCGGGTCTATACCCTGCAACTTAACGCCCAGTTAAGACTCGGTTTCCCTGCGGCTCCCCTATTCGGTTAACCTTGCTACAGAATATAAGTCGCTGACCCATTATACAAAAGGTACGCAGTCACCCAACAAGTGGGCTCCTACTGCTTGTACGTACACGGTTTCAGGTTCTGTTTCACTCCCCTCGCCGGGGTTCTTTTCGCCTTTCCCTCACGGTACTGGTTCACTATCGGTCAGTCAGGAGTATTTAGCCTTGGAGGATGGTCCCCCCATATTCAGACAGGATACCACGTGTCCCGCCCTACTCTTCGAGTTCACAGCCTGTGTGTTTTTGTGTACGGGAGTATCACCCTGTACCCTGCGACTTTCCAGACGCTTCCACTAACACACAAACTGATTCAGACTCTGGGCTCCTCCCCGTTCGCTCGCCGCTACTGGGGGAATCTCGGTTGATTTCTTTTCCTCGGGGTACTTAGATGTTTCAGTTCCCCCGGTTCGCTTCGTTAAGCTATGTATTCACTTAACGATAGTGCAACGAATTGCACTGGGTTTCCCCATTCGGAAATCGTCGGTTATAACGGTTCATATCACCTTACCGACGCTTATCGCAGATTAGCACGTCCTTCATCGCCTCTGACTGCCAGGGCATCCACCGTGTACGCTTAGTCGCTTAACCTCACAACCCGAAGATGTTTCACTTCATGATTGCGAAAATTTGAGAGACTCGAACACACCGTCATTCTGTTCTTATTTACGGAGAACAGACGCAGCGTGTCGTTTCAATTTTCAGCTTGATCCAGATTTTTAAAGAGCAAATATCTCAAACGTAACTCACTGAGTTAGTTTTGAGATATAGAGGTCGGCGACTTTCACTCACAAACCAGCAAGTGGCGTCCCCTAGGGGATTCGAACCCCTGTTACCGCCGTGAAAGGGCGGTGTCCTGGGCCTCTAGACGAAGGGGACACTGAAGTCTCAATCGCAAGACGCCTTGCTATTTACTATTCATCAGACAATCTGTGTGAGCACTACAAAGGCAGGTTCTTTAAGGTAAGGAGGTGATCCAACCGCAGGTTCCCCTACGGTTACCTTGTTACGACTTCACCCCAGTCATGAATCACAAAGTGGTAAGCGCCCTCCCGAAGGTTAAGCTACCTACTTCTTTTGCAACCCACTCCCATGGTGTGACGGGCGGTGTGTACAAGGCCCGGGAACGTATTCACCGTGGCATTCTGATCCACGATTACTAGCGATTCCGACTTCACGGAGTCGAGTTGCAGACTCCGATCCGGACTACGACATACTTTATGAGGTCCGCTTGCTCTCGCGAGGTCGCTTCTCTTTGTATATGCCATTGTAGCACGTGTGTAGCCCTACTCGTAAGGGCCATGATGACTTGACGTCATCCCCACCTTCCTCCAGTTTATCACTGGCAGTCTCCTTTGAGTTCCCGACCGAATCGCTGGCAACAAAGGATAAGGGTTGCGCTCGTTGCGGGACTTAACCCAACATTTCACAACACGAGCTGACGACAGCCATGCAGCACCTGTCTCAGAGTTCCCGAAGGCACCAATCCATCTCTGGAAAGTTCTCTGGATGTCAAGAGTAGGTAAGGTTCTTCGCGTTGCATCGAATTAAACCACATGCTCCACCGCTTGTGCGGGCCCCCGTCAATTCATTTGAGTTTTAACCTTGCGGCCGTACTCCCCAGGCGGTCGACTTAACGCGTTAGCTCCGGAAGCCACTCCTCAAGGGAACAACCTCCAAGTCGACATCGTTTACAGCGTGGACTACCAGGGTATCTAATCCTGTTTGCTCCCCACGCTTTCGCACCTGAGCGTCAGTCTTTGTCCAGGGGGCCGCCTTCGCCACCGGTATTCCTCCAGATCTCTACGCATTTCACCGCTACACCTGGAATTCTACCCCCCTCTACAAGACTCTAGCCTGCCAGTTTCGAATGCAGTTCCCAGGTTGAGCCCGGGGATTTCACATCCGACTTGACAGACCGCCTGCGTGCGCTTTACGCCCAGTAATTCCGATTAACGCTTGCACCCTCCGTATTACCGCGGCTGCTGGCACGGAGTTAGCCGGTGCTTCTTCTGCGAGTAACGTCAATGAAAATGGTTATTAACCACTCCCCCTTCCTCCTCGCTGAAAGTACTTTACAACCCGAAGGCCTTCTTCATACACGCGGCATGGCTGCATCAGGCTTGCGCCCATTGTGCAATATTCCCCACTGCTGCCTCCCGTAGGAGTCTGGACCGTGTCTCAGTTCCAGTGTGGCTGGTCATCCTCTCAGACCAGCTAGGGATCGTCGCCTTGGTGAGCCGTTACCTCACCAACAAGCTAATCCCATCTGGGCACATCTGATGGCATGAGGCCCGAAGGTCCCCCACTTTGGTCTTGCGACGTTATGCGGTATTAGCTACCGTTTCCAGTAGTTATCCCCCTCCATCAGGCAGTTTCCCAGACATTACTCACCCGTCCGCCACTCGTCACCCGAGAGCAAGCTCTCTGTGCTACCGTTCGACTTGCATGTGTTAGGCCTGCCGCCAGCGTTCAATCTGAGCCATGATCAAACTCTTCAATTTAAGTTTGATGCTCGTGAATTAAACTTCGTAATGAATTACGTATGTTCACTCAGAGACTTGGTATTCATTTATTGTCCGAAGACATTAAGAATCCATGTCACTTTGAGTGCCCACACAGATTGTCTGATAAATTGTTAAAGAGCAGTGCAACGCGGCTTTCGCTCACCGTTGCGAGGTCCCGTATAATACGTTTTCCTCATTCAGAGTCAAGCGTTTAATTTCGCCTTTCTCTGCCGGCGTTCATCGCTGAACCCCGCTAACCCGGCGGCCTGTAAGCCGTTGTTCCGTGTCAGTGGTGGCGCATTATAGGGAGTTATTCCGATGTGACAAGAGGAAATTTCAAATTTTCTTTTGTTCGCTCAACTTTCCATCACCAAGGTGTTTTAACACCCTATTTGCTCGTCATTTGCGCGATTTCCCGGGCAAAAAGCGTGACCTGCTGCCAGTTGGTATAGACAACCTCTTTACTGATATCCGTTTCGCCGCCGGTCATCTTCATAATAAGACGAATCATAAAGCGGTCATACCAACGATAACGTGGGTAACGGAGTGCTCCAGCAAATACAGCGCTACGTTGTGGTTGCCACGGAGAGTTAAGCAGAAATTTTCGCGTGTAACTGTTCGTTTGCGGCGTTCGCTTCTCCGGCTTACGCGCCACGAGATTGACCGAGAAGAAAGCGCCCGGCAGCGCCTGCAGCGCCTGAAGATGTTTTTTCACGAACCGCTCCAACGCCGGATGAAAATGACCATAACGGATTGATGCACCAATCACTACGCGATCGTAAAGAGGCCAGTCGATCTCATTAGTGCGATTAAGGTCAATCGTATCCGTATCAATTCCTTGCTCTTTTAATTCAGATGCCAGAAAGGAGGCGATTTCACGCGTTTGTCCGTCGCGGGTAGAGAATAGAATCAAAGTTTTCACAGGCACTCCTGTTATTCGCGCCAGAAAGTCGGAGTAAATAGCACCAGCAAGGTGAACACTTCCAGACGACCAAACAGCATGTTAGCAATCAATATCCATTTCGCGACCGGGTTCATCGTCGCAAAGTTATCCGCCACAACGCCCAGCCCAGGACCAAGGTTGTTTAACGTCGCGACAACTGAAGCAAAAGCAGAGAAGTCATCCACGCCAGTAGCGATGATCGCCAGCATACTGATGATGAATACCAACGCATAAGCGGAGAAAAATCCCCAGACGGCTTCCAGAATACGTTCCGGCAGCGCTCGGTTACCCAACTTAATACTGTATACCGCATTAGGGTGCACCAGACGTTTAAGCTCACGGTTGCCTTGTTTGAAGAGCAGCAGGATACGAATAACTTTCAAACCACCGCCCGTCGAACCGGCGCAACCGCCGATAAAAGCCGAACATAGCAGCAACACCGGCAAGAATAACGGCCAGCGCGCAATGCTGTCGGTAGTGAAACCTGCAGTCGTCGCCATCGACACCACCTGGAAGAAGGCCTGGTTCAGCGTGGTAACCGCCGAGGCATAGACATCATGTAGCCACAGCACCAGGGTACAGATCACTACCAGCGTCAACTGCACCCCGATAAACATGCGGAATTCCGGATCGCGCCAGTAAACCTTCAGGTTGCGGCCACTGAGTAAAGAGAAGTGCAGACCATAGTTACATCCGGAGATCAGCAGAAAGACTGCAATAATGGTGTTGATCGTCGGGCTGTCAAAATAGCCGACGCTGGCATCATGGGTAGAGAACCCCCCAATTGCGATGGTGGCGAAGCTATGTCCAATAGCATCAAATGCCGGCATTCCGGCAAACCACAGCGCCAGCGCGCAGGCCACAGTCAGCAAGACATAGATAAGCCACAGCGTTTTCGCCGTTTCCGCAATTCGCGGGCGCATCTTGTTGTCCTTCAACGGTCCAGGCATCTCCGCCCGATATAGCTGCATACCGCCGACACCAAGGATTGGCAGTATCGCTACCGCCAGCACGATGATTCCCATACCGCCAAACCATTGCAGCATCTGACGATAAAAAAGGATGGCATGGGGTAACGAATCGAGCCCCACCAGCGTCGTCGCCCCGGTCGTTGTCAGGCCCGAGAAGGATTCAAAAAACGCATCCGTTACCGTCAGGTTCGGCTGTTCAGCGAAAATAAATGGCAGCGCACCCACGCTGCCCAATACAGTCCAGAAGAGGACGACTATCAGAAATCCTTCGCGGGATTTCAGTTCACCCTTTTCACGACGGTTAGGCCACCACAGAAGCGAGCCGATCGCTAGCGCGACAAAAAAGGTCTGGGTAAACGCCCGCCCCGCACCATCGCGGTATATTAAGGCTACTAATCCCGGGAGGATCATAGTTCCCGAAAATAGAATGACCAGCAGTCCAACGATTCGGGTTATCGCGCGAAAATGCATCTCTGGCGCTTCCTTTGGTATGCAAAAAAATCAGGTGGGGATTATTCGTCAATCTTCAGTAATTGCAACGAACCACGACTAAAATCAGCCAGCTTTGCTGAAAATAGTGCCACTTCAGCTTGAGGAAGCGCCACGCGCAGCTGAACAGAGGCTTGATATTCGCTTTCGACAATTTTCCCTGAGAACTGAGCTAACAGCGTTTCAATCCCGGCCAACTGCCCATATTCACACTGCAAAGTATATGCGGTCAGCGGCGTCTTGCGCTGTGTTGTAAGCTGAACAAGCGCCTGATGGACACCGCCGCCGTAAGCTTTCACCAGGCCGCCAGTGCCCAGCAGAATACCACCGTAGTAACGCACGACAACAGCGGTTATCTCCCCAATGCCGCTGCCCATAAGCTGGGCCAGCATCGGTTTCCCCGCCGTGCCAGCCGGTTCGCCATCATCGGAAAAACCCAACTGTTGTGAATCGTTCGGCGGCCCGGCTACCCACGCCACACAATGGTGGCGGGCGTCCGGGTGCTCAACTCTGACGGATTCAACAAATGCCTTTGCCGCCGCTACGCCGTTGGTATGCGCCAACAGCGTAATAAAGCGGCTTTTTTTGATCTCTTCAACAAAGGTCACCGGCGCAGCCGGTATCAACCAACTTTCCATTACGCCAGTTTCAGGTCACGCGTCATGTTTTCGACATTATTCTCGTGGATAACCACGTTGTCTTCGATACGAATCCCGCCAAACGGCTTCAACGCGTCGATTTTCTGCCAGTTGAAGTGCTTGCTGAACTGCCCTTCGCGCCACGGGGCCAGCAGAGATTCGATAAAGTAGATGCCCGGCTCAATGGTCAGTACCATTTTTGGTTGCAGCACACGCGTACAGCGCAGGTAGGGATATTTTGACGGCGCCGCCAAATGGGTGCCAGTGTCATCCTGCATAAAGCCCGCGACGTCATGCACCTGCAAGCCCAGCGGATGGCCAATGCCGTGCGGCATAAACGGCCCGGTCAGGTCGTTCTCCACCATCGCCTCTTCGCTCATATCTTTGACTATCTGATGCTTACGCAGCAGTTTGGCAATACGCTGATGGAACTGAATATGATAATTCACATAGCTGGTGCCCGCCTTCATGGTGCTAATCAGCGCCAGCTGTTCGTCATTGACGTCTTTAACCAGTTGAGCATAGTCATTATCACTATGCGCCGCCCAGGTACGCGTCAGATCGGCCGCGTAACCATTATATTCCGCACCAGCATCCAGCAGAAAACTACGCGCTTCAGCCGGCGCGCGATGATCCAGTTTGGTGTAATGCAGTACGGAGGCATGTTCGTTCAACGCCACGATATTGCTGTATGGCACGTCGGTGTCACGATGGCCGGTCGCCGTCAGATAGGCAAGGTTAATATCAAACTCGCTCATCCCTGAAAGGAATGCTTCATGCGCTGCACGATGGCCATTAACCGCCGATTTCTGCGCTTCACGCATACAAGCCAGCTCATAATCGGTTTTATAGGAGCGATAGTAGTGCAGATAATCGATAACGCCTTTCGGGTTGATCTTATCCGCCGCAATCTCCAGACCCAGCGCACGTTCCGGAACCGGACCGATATAGCCGATATTGCCGCGGGCTGCGGGCAGTTGGCTGCCAATACTGTCAGCTTTCGGCAGAGCAATCACTTCCACCTCTTCAGTCCAGAATGAGGTCGGCAGCGGTTCTACGTTGTGCCAGTAATCAACTGGCAGATAGAACCACAGTTTCGGTTTGTTGACGCCGTCCACCAGCAGCCAGCAGTTAGGGACTTGCGTTACCGGTACCCAGGCTTTGAACTGTGGGTTGACCTTGAACGGATACGGATGATCGTCAAGAAAGACATTAACCAATTCGCCAGAGTGAATCAGCAGCGCATCCAGCTTAAAACGGGCCAGAACATCGCGGGTACGTTCTTGTAGGGTAACGATATGATTTTTATAGAGACCGGCCAGTGATTCCATCTTTTATCCTTTGATTTTATTGGATCGTGATTCTTCGCATCTTAGCACATTGGCCCCAAGCGGGGTGATTTCTACCGGGTGTGATCGGACCAGCATTTATTTAAAGAGTTATTTGCATTTTTTTAACATAAATCCCACACTCCATCTCATCTGGTACGACCAGATCATATTGCTGGATTCAGGAGACTGACATGCTCTACAAAGGCGACACTCTGTACCTCGACTGGCGGGAAGACGGCATTGCCGAACTGGTTTTTGATGCTCCCGGTTCGGTCAACAAGCTTGATACCGCAACCGTAGCCAGCCTCGGTCAAGCGCTCGACGTACTCGAAACACAAAAAGATCTTAAAGGACTGCTGCTGCGATCTGAGAAAGCGGCCTTTATCGTCGGCGCGGATATCACCGAATTCCTTTCACTGTTCCTGGTTCCTCAAGAACAGCTCAGCCAGTGGCTGCATTTTGCCAATAGCGTCTTCAATCGTCTGGAGGATTTGCCGGTCCCTACCATTGCCGCAGTTAACGGTTATGCGTTGGGCGGCGGCTGCGAATGCGTTCTGGCAACCGATTATCGCCTGGCGACGCCTGACCTGCGCATTGGTCTGCCGGAAACGAAGCTCGGCATTATGCCGGGCTTTGGTGGTTCGGTGCGTATGCCGCGGATACTTGGTGCGGACAGTGCGCTGGAAATCATTGCCGCCGGGAAAGACGTGGGTGCCGATCAGGCATTAAAAATCGGCCTGGTTGATGGTGTGGTTAAACATGAGAAATTGATCGATGGCGCGATAGCGATTCTGCGTCAGGCCATCAATGGTGATCTGGACTGGAAGGCCAAGCGTCAGCCGAAGCTGGAGCCTCTTCACCTCAGTAAAATTGAAGCCACGATGAGTTTTACCATCGCCAAAGGCATGGTCGCACAAACCGCTGGTAAACATTATCCAGCCCCGATTACCGCTGTGAAAACCATTGAAGCTGCCGCCCGCTTTGGTCGTGAAGAAGCGCTGAACCTGGAAAATCAGAGTTTTGTTCCGCTGGCGCATACCAACGAGGCGCGGGCGCTGGTAGGTATCTTCCTCAACGATCAGTACGTTAAAGCAAAAGCGAAGAAGCTCACCAAAGATACCGAAACACCAAAACACGCTGCCGTGCTGGGCGCGGGTATTATGGGCGGCGGCATCGCTTACCAGTCGGCCTGGAAAGGCGTGCCGGTTGTCATGAAGGATATCAACGACAAATCGCTGACGCTCGGTATGACCGAAGCCGCCAAGCTGCTCAATAAACAGCTTGAGCGCGGCAAAATCGACGGTCTGAAGATGGCTGGCGTTATTTCCACCATTCAGCCAACGCTGGACTACGCTGGTTTTGAGCACGTGGACGTGGTGGTCGAAGCCGTCGTTGAGAACCCGAAAGTGAAAAAAGCGGTGCTGGCGGAAACTGAAGATAAAGTGCGCCCGGATACCATCCTGGCGTCAAACACTTCGACGATTCCGATTAGCGAACTGGCCAGCGTCCTGAAGCGCCCGGAGAACTTCTGTGGCATGCACTTCTTTAACCCGGTTCATCGGATGCCGCTGGTTGAGATCATTCGCGGCGAGAAAAGCTCGGACGAAACCATCGCCAAAGTCGTTGCCTGGGCAAGCCTGATGGGCAAGACGCCGATTGTGGTCAACGACTGCCCCGGCTTCTTTGTTAACCGCGTGCTGTTCCCCTACTTCGCCGGTTTCAGCCAGCTGCTGCGCGACGGCGCGGACTTTCGCAAAGTCGACAAAGTGATGGAGAAGCAGTTCGGCTGGCCGATGGGCCCGGCCTATCTGCTGGATGTGGTCGGTATTGATACCGCGCATCATGCCCAAGCGGTCATGGCGGCAGGCTTCCCGCAGCGTATGCAGAAAGATTACCGCGACGCAATCGATGCCCTGTTCGACGCGAGTCGTTTCGGTCAGAAAAATGGCCTGGGCTTCTGGCGCTATAAAGAAGACAGTAAAGGCAAGCCGAAGAAGGAAGAGGATGCCGCTGTCGATAGCCTGCTGGCAGACGTCAGCCAGCCGAAACGCGACTTCAGCGAAGAAGAGATTATCGCCCGCATGATGATCCCGATGGTTAACGAAGTGGTTCGCTGTCTCGAAGAGGGCATCATTGCCAGCCCGGCGGAAGCCGATATGGCGCTGGTTTACGGCCTCGGGTTCCCTCCGTTCCACGGCGGCGCATTCCGTTGGCTGGATACGCTCGGCAGCGCAAAATATCTCGATATGGCGCAGCAATATCAGCATCTCGGCCCACTGTATGACGTGCCGGAAGGCCTGCGCAGTAAAGCACGCCATAACGAAGCGTACTATCCCCCGGTTGAACCTGCCCGCCCGGTAGGCGACCTGAAAACGGCTTAAGGAGTCACAATGGAACAGGTTGTCATTGTCGATGCAATTCGCACCCCGATGGGCCGTTCGAAGGGCGGTGCCTTTCGCCACGTGCGCGCGGAAGACCTCTCTGCGCACTTGATGCGTAGCTTGCTTGCGCGCAATCCATCGCTTGAGGCAAGCGCAATTGACGATATTTACTGGGGTTGCGTTCAGCAAACCCTGGAGCAGGGCTTTAACATTGCCCGCAACGCGGCGTTGCTGGCGGAAATCCCGCACTCGGTACCGGCCACCACGGTCAATCGCCTTTGCGGTTCTTCGATGCAGGCGCTGCATGACGCAGTGCGCATGATCATGACCGGTGACGCCAGCGTATGCCTGATTGGCGGCGTGGAACATATGGGCCACGTGCCGATGAGCCACGGCGTGGATTTCCACCCGGGCCTGAGCCGTAACGTCGCTAAAGCCGCCGGTATGATGGGGCTGACTGCAGAAATGCTGGCGCGTCTGCACGGCATCAGCCGGGAAATGCAGGACCAGTTCGCCGCCCGCTCCCACGCTCGCGCCTGGGCCGCTACGCAGTCGGGTGCGTTCAAGACGGAAATCATTGCCACCGGTGGTCACGATGCTGACGGCGTGCTGAAGTCATACAATTATGATGAAGTTATTCGTCCTGAAACGACGGTAGAGGCGCTGGCTGCGCTGAGGCCCGCGTTCGATCCGGTCACGGGTACGGTAACGGCGGGAACCTCTTCCGCCCTCTCCGACGGTGCTGCCGCAATGCTGTTAATGAGTGAAAGCCGTGCTTGCGAGCTGGGCCTGAAACCGCGCGCACGAGTGCGTTCTATGGCTGTCGTCGGCTGTGATCCATCAATCATGGGTTATGGCCCGGTTCCAGCTTCAAAGCTGGCGCTGAAAAAGGCCGGACTCTCTACCAGCGATATCGACGTTTTCGAAATGAACGAAGCTTTTGCCGCGCAGATCCTGCCGTGCATTAAAGATCTGGGGCTGATGGAGCAGATAGATGAGAAGATCAACCTCAACGGCGGCGCGATCGCTCTGGGCCATCCGCTCGGCTGTTCCGGCGCGCGCATTAGCACAACGTTAATTAATCAGATGGAGCGCAAAGACGCGCAGTTCGGCCTGGCTACCATGTGTATTGGTTTAGGCCAGGGCATCGCCACCGTCTTTGAGCGGGTTTAATCGTTGCCGTTCTTCCCGCCTGTCAGGGGCGGGTTTTTTATTTCTACTATTCAGTTATTATCATCAGGAACGTCAAGATTATTAAGGATAATAACGACTTATGAAAAAACTCCCACTCATTCTTTTGCTCACTACATTCTCTACCGCTGCTATTGCCAGCGAACAGGATAATGCTCAGACATGCCTTTCGTGGGGAATCAATAAAATGGCGCAAAACCCGGAAAGTGAGCAGCTAAAGAACCTCGCCATCACCCATATCAATACCGAACGCTACGATGAGAAGATAGGTAGCCAACATATCGCGACGCAGTTGGACGCTACGCTGGAAAAAGAGGGAAAAACCATCGGGAAAATGCTCTGCTTGCTGGAGAACGATCGGCCGCTGTACGTTTATTTTAGCGACGTCCAGTAAAACAGCATCCGGGCCAAGAGCCCAGATGCTTTTAGGTCAGCTATCAGATAAACGCAAAGGCATCGCCAAACAGGCGGTCTTCGCGGGCGCCCCGTTCGTTGCAGAACAGATCGCGGGCAATCTTAGCCATCTCAAAGCGGCCAGCAATATAGATATCATGCTCACCCAGCGTACCGTAATCCTGCAGAACGGCAGTCAGCACGGTTCCGGTACGGCCGCGCCACTCATCTTCAGGCTGTTCAACAACGGGCTCCACTCGCAGACCAGGATGCTGCACGCTTAACGCTTCCAGCTCAGCCAAATCGTAGAGATGTTTTGCTTCGCGTCCACCCCAGTAGATAGCGATATCGCGGTTCGGATTGCGCGCCAGCGCGGTGAGCAGAATCGAACGCACGTAAGAGAAGCCAGTACCTCCGGCGATCAGAATCAGCGGGCGTTCTTCATCATCGCGCAGCCAGGCTTCACCATGCGGCATATCAACCACGATTTCACGCTCTTTCAGGATACGATCCATCACCGCCATCGCATACAGGTTAAGTTCAGATGCGCCAATATGCAGCTCGATAAACTCCTGTTCCGATGGCGTAGAAGCCATGGAGAATGGGCGCTTATCGCGTTCGTCCATCACGACCATCAGATACTGCCCAGCGCGGAAGGAAAACGCCGCTTCCGGCACTAATCGAACGCGATACACGGTATCGGTAATCGCCTCCACCGAGGTCACTTTACAGCTTAAGGTTGTCATGCGTCCCCTCTGTCGGGTCTATTGTGCAAAACAGCGGCGTTAGCCCCGCTTACTGTTATTTGAAGATGGCCAGTTCATCCCAGATGGCGTCAATACGTGCCGTCACCTCGGGATCTTTCTTAATGGGACGACCCCACTCGCGTTGGGTCTCACCAGGCCATTTATTTGTGGCATCCAGCCCCATTTTTGAACCCAAACCGGAAACCGGTGAGGCAAAGTCCAGGTAATCAATTGGCGTGTTTTCTACCAATACCGTATCACGCGCCGGGTCCATACGGGTAGTAATCGCCCAAATCACGTCATTCCAGTCGCGCGCGTTAACATCGTCATCGCAAACAATCACGAACTTGGTGTACATGAACTGCCGCAGGAACGACCAGACGCCCATCATCACGCGCTTAGCATGACCAGCGTACTGTTTCTTCATGGTGACCACCGCCAGGCGATAGGAACACCCTTCCGGCGGCAGGTAAAAATCGACAATTTCAGGAAACTGTTTTTGCAGAATCGGCACGAAGACTTCGTTCAGCGCGACGCCCAATACTGCCGGTTCATCCGGCGGGCGTCCGGTGTAGGTGGAGTGATAAATCGCATCTTCCCGTTGGGTGATATGTGTGACGGTAAACACCGGGAAGCTATCCACTTCATTGTAGTAGCCAGTATGATCGCCGTACGGACCTTCGGGTGCCAACTCTCCGGCTTCGATATAACCTTCCAGCACGATCTCAGCGCTGGCCGGCACTTCCAGGTCGTTAGAAACGCACTTCACGACTTCAGTTTTTGTTCCGCGTAGCAGGCCCGCAAACGCATACTCAGAAAGGGTATCCGGAACGGGCGTCACCGCACCGAGAATGGTCGCCGGGTCAGCGCCCAGCGCCACGGATACCGGGAAACGCTCTCCTGGATGCGCCGCGCACCACTCCTGAAAATCCAGCGCGCCGCCGCGATGCGATAACCAACGCATAATCAGCTTGTTCTTGCCAATCAGCTGCTGGCGATAAATCCCCAGATTTTGCCGCTCTTTATGCGGACCACGAGTGACCGTGAGCCCCCAGGTAATAAGCGGTGCGGCATCTTCTGGCCAGCAGGTCATGATCGGGATTCGGGTCAGGTCTACATCATCGCCCTGGATGATTTTCTGCTGACATGGCGCGCCGCGCAGGCGCTTAGTCGGCATGTTCAGAACCTGTTTGAACTGCGGCAACTTATCGAACAGATCGCGAAAGCCTTTTGGCGGTTCCGGCTCTTTCAGGAAAGCCAGAAGTTTACCCACTTCCCGTAGCGAGCTGACATCCTCCTGCCCCATCCCCAGCGCAACGCGTTTCGGCGTGCCGAACAGGTTGCACAACACCGGCATGGAATAGCCTTTCGGGTTTTCAAACAGCAGGGCAGGACCGCCAGCACGCAAAGTGCGATCGGCAATTTCGGTAATTTCCAGGTGAGGATCGACCGGCAGGGAGATCCGTTTCAATTCTCCCTGCTGCTCCAGTAATGTCAGAAAATCGCGTAGATCGTGGTATTTCATGGAGTTGTTATTGACCTCTATACAGGCGGCTGATTATACGGTGTTCATCAGAGCGATGCTGTATTTTTGTTAAATTAGCGTGAAAGAACGCTGAAATTTCGTTTTCATCCGCAATGATTTCGCGATCGCATCGGGCTTTTGTTATGCTTGCTGCCAGTAGCTGTGGAAAGAGTCATTATGCAAGCCTGGTATTTACTTTATTGCAAACGTGGGCAGCTTGAACGCGCCCAGGAACATCTCGAACGGCAGGCCGTCAATTGCCTGATGCCAACGATCGAACTGGAAAAAATTGTCCGCGGTAAACGCACGACGGTCAGCGAACCCCTGTTCCCAAACTATCTGTTTATCGAGTTTGATCCAGAAATTATTCATACCACCACCATCAACGCGACTCGCGGTGTGAACAGCTTTGTGCGTTTTGGCGCACTGCCCGCTATCGTGCCGTCCGCCGTCATTCATCAGCTCTCCATCTACAAGCCAGAAGGCATTACCGATCCGGAAACGCCCCATGAAGGCGATAACGTACTGATTACTGACGGTGCCTTTGAAGGTCTACAGGCAATCTTTACCGAGCCGGACGGAGAAGCCCGTTCTATGCTGCTGCTAAATCTGCTTAACAAGCAGGTATTGCAGAGCGTCAAAAATACGGACTTTTATAAAATCTGACGACGCACTCAAAAGCGCACGCCAAAGAGTCTTCTGACGTTAGCATCGGTGACTTCTTCCAGCCACTTCGCGTCTTCCCCACGCCACCCTGCGATACTCGCCAAAATATGCGGTAGATAAGCAGGTTCATTACGGCGGGAAGAGGGTTTCGGGCGCATATCGCGCGGCAGTAGATAAGGCGCATCGGTCTCAATCAGCAGGCGATCTACCGGGATATCGCCCAGCAATTCCCGCAGCGCCAGCCCTCGACGCTCATCGCACACCCAGCCGGTGATACCAATGGATAAACCGCGATCAACACATTCACGCATCTCTTCGCGCGTACCGGTAAAGCAATGCACCACTGCCCCCGGTAACTTATCGAGCCAGGGCGTCAGCAGGGTCAGGAAGCGCTCATGCGCATCGCGGCAGTGCAAAAACACCGGCATCGACAGCTCCGCCGCCAGCGCCAGTTGAGCGCTAAACGCCGCTTCCTGCTCCTGCGGCGTCGAAAAGTTACGGTTAAAATCCAGTCCGCATTCACCAATCGCGACGACTTCCTGCTCGCGGGCCAACGCAAAGACTGCCGCCGCGACGGATTCCGTCCAGGTGCTACTGTCGTGTGGATGAACCCCGGCGGTTGACCAGCAGCCAGAGTAGCGGCGTGCCATCTGCTGCGCCTGCTCGCTTTCATGCAGGTTCGTTCCCGTCAGCAGCATGCCAGTAACACCTGCCGCCTGTGCGCGAGAAACAACCTCATCGCGATCGCGGGAAAACTGCGAGCTGGTCAGGTTTACACCGATATCAAACATCATTACTCCCATATGACAACCGCCCTGACGGGCGGTTGGTGTTTATTCTTCTTTGCCCTGCGCCTCTTCGGCGGCGGCATCCTCGTCACGCGTCAGGCGTTTGCCGGTATAGAACCGCGCGAAGAAGACCCCGACTTCAAACAGGCAGTACATCGGGATCGCCAGCAGAGTTTGTGAGAATACATCCGGCGGCGTCAGCAGCATCCCGACCACGAATGCGCCAACCAGTACATAGGGCCTTTTCTTACGCAGGTCATCCGGGGTGGTTACCCCCATCCAGCACAGCAGCACAATGGCTACCGGCACCTCGAATGAGACGCCGAAGGCGATAAAGAGCGCCATGACAAAATCGAGATAGCTGCGGATATCGGTTGAAACCTGTACCCCTTCCGGCGCTGCGTGCGTCAGGAAACCAAACGCCAGCGGGAACACAACAAAGTAAGCAAAGGCCATACCGATGTAAAACAGCAGCGTGCTGGAGACCAGCAGCGGCATGACCAGCCGACGTTCATGCTTATACAGCGCTGGCGCCACAAAGGCCCAGACCTGATACAAAATGACCGGTACCGACAAAATGATCGACACCATAAAGGTTAGCTTGATCGGGGTGAAGAAAGGCGAGGCCACGTCCGTCGCAATCATCGTCGCGCCTACCGGCATCTGCCGAATAAGCGGCGCGGAAACCAGCTGGTAGATATCGTTGGCGAAATAAACCAACGCCAGGAAAATAACCAGAATCGCAAGAATGCTATTGATCAAGCGTTTACGCAGCTCAATCAGATGCGTGATTAGCGGTTGAGTATCGTCTACGCCCATTTTTACTGTTTATCACTCGATGCAGGGGAGGAGGAATCGGAAGCTGGCGCGGCAACTTTTTCTTTCGCTGCCGGGATTTCAGTCTGCGAAGTGAGGGGCTCTTCCGCCACGTTTTCAGGGACGTGCTCTGGCGCGCTGGCCTGATGTTCAGCCGTCGCCGGCGTCACGTCTTTACGCTGCTCTTCACTCCCCTTCACGACCGGGTTATGAATGGTGTTGGCTTCGTCGCTGGCTTTTTCAGGATCGTTGGCGGTGTAGGAGCGCTTCATGGATTCAGCCGCTTCGCGCAGTTCGTCCATCGATGCCTTTAGCTCAGGGGTCAGATTATCCAGGCTGGCCTTTTCCACTTTCTTCAGGCTTTCCTGGAACTCCTGCAGCTTTAATTCCTGGGTTATTTCATTTTGTACGGTAGCCGCAAGCGACCGCAGCGTACGGATCCAGCTGACTACCGTTTTTACCGCTACCGGTAGTCGCTGTGGCCCCAAAACGATGAGGCCAATGACGAACACCAGCAGTAGTTCACTAAAACCGATATCGAACACGAATTACACCTGCTCTTTGTCGTGGCGTTTAGTCTCGTCTTTTTTTGCATCATCCGGCTTGTCAGCAAGAGTTTTTGCCGCGAAGTCTGCATCCGGTGCGGATTTCTCGGGTTTATCCTCATCGCTCATGGCCTTTTTAAAGCCTTTGATCGATGCGCCTAAATCCGAACCGAGCGAGCTCAGCTTTTTTGTCCCGAAAAGCAGAACCACGATGACGACAACAATGAGTAACTGCCAAATACTGATACCACCCATACACATTCCCCTATGACAGATGATGAATTATTAGGACGCATTATATACAGTCATACTTCAAGTTGCATATGCGTTGGCTGCGCTCGTTTACCCGAATCACTTACCAAAGTAAGCTCATCGGGATGCGCTCACTTGCCGCCTTTCTGAAACTTGAATTATTTATGTATACACGTTATGCGCAGCGATAAAGGCGACTGCCGTCAGTTCGTCTTTCGCCAGCCGATAAGCCAGGTTACAACGCCAGCGGCCATCAGCCAGCCGGGCATCATGCCCCACTCAGGGCGGTGGATGAATAACAGCGTACCACTCAGTAATAAAACAGCACCTATACCAAACAGATAACGGGACTGCCCCTGGCGCACGTGTCGCACCTGGATGTCGCGTACGATGGTATCAACGCTATTCTGCAACTGCTTGCTTTGTTGCAAGCTCTGGTACACCAGCTCAGGTATTTCCGGCATTCTCTCAATCCAGAACGGCGCTTTTTCTTTAAACGCGCGCACCAGCGCCGGAATGCCAACCTGATCCTTAATCCACGACTCCAGGAACGGTTTCGCCGTTTTCCACAAGTCTAACTGAGGATAGAGCTGGCGGCCTACACCTTCTACGTAAAGTAATGTCTTCTGCAGCAGAACCAGCTGCGGTTGCACTTCCATATTGAAGCGTCGCGCGGTATTAAACAGGTTCAGCAAGACATGCCCAAACGAGATTTCCGCCAGCGGCTTTTCAAAAATAGGCTCGCAAACGGTGCGGATAGCGAATTCAAACTCTTCAACGTTGGTATCCGGGGGAACCCAGCCAGAATCAACGTGCAGCTCCGCAACTTTGCGGTAATCGCGGTTGAAAAAAGCAATGAAGTTTTCCGCCAGATAACGCTTATCTTCTTTGTTCAGCGAGCCGACAATACCGCAGTCAATGCCAATATACTGCGGGTCCTCTGGATGGTTACGGCTGACAAAAATATTGCCCGGATGCATGTCAGCATGGAAGAAGCTGTCGCGGAAGACCTGGGTGAAAAAGACCTGCACGCCGCGCTCGGCCAGCAGCTTCATGTTGGTATTTTGCGCTTCCAGAGCAACGACATCGGAAACCGGGATGCCGTAAATCCGCTCCATCACCATCATACCTTCGCTGCAGTAGTCTGAATAAACCTCAGGGACATAGAGCATCGGGCTGTCTTCAAAGTTGCGACGCAATTGAATGGCGTTGGCCGATTCACGCAGCAGGTTGAGTTCATCCAGCAGCGTTTTCTCGTATTCGCGAACCACTTCCTGTGGGCGCAGACGACGACCATCCGGCAGCAGACGCGGCACCCAGCGCGCGAGGCGATAGATGAGTTTCATATCCGCTTTGATAACCGGCACAATATCCGGGCGGATCACCTTGATGACTACCTCTTTGCCATTCTCTTTCAGGCGCGCAGTGTGTACCTGGGCGATAGAGGCAGAAGCCAGCGGCTCGATGGAGAAATCGTCAAACCAGGCCTCCACCGGCAGGCCGCCCATCGCTTGCTCAATTTGCTTTTTGGCCTGCAGGCCGTCAAACGGCGCGACGCGATCCTGCAACATAGCAAGCTGATCGGCGATTTGCGGCGGAAACAGGTCGCGACGAGTTGAGAGCATCTGACCAAACTTAATCCACACTGGTCCCAGCTCCTGCAACGCCAGACGCAAGCGCTCGCCGAGAGGTTTTTCTTTGTGGCGGTTTGGCATCCAGAACAGCATACGTCGCCAGATTCGCAACGGCAGCGTGATGCGCATTTTAGGAATGAGCTCATCAAGCCCGTAGCTCAAAAAGGTGCGGATGATGAAATACAGGCGCCGTAGTTCTCCTGGCGTCATTTGCCCTCCAGCGTTTCCAGCCGTTTTTCCAGCGCGGCCAGGGCTCGTTCCACAGCAGCGGTTTCCTCAACAAACCAGGCCAGCTCCAGCGGTCCCGGTGCCAGGCGCCACTCTTCGGTGATCGCCTCCGCGACATAACGCTGCTGGCGCTGAGCGCCCTGTAAAAGAAAGCGAGTGCCGCCGCGTAATACTTTACTGAAGCCTTCCGCAACGATATCGCCAGTATACGGGGCCAATAGTTCAGCCGGGTCGAATTCAGCCAGATCGCACAGGGTGACGGTATTTTGCACCACCTGCAAATCCCCCTGCACTTCGAGATCGCCGCTGCGAATCAGCGCCGTCAGCTGCTGGCGGTTACGTAATTGCGGGAGCACGCTTAGACGAGTAATCACGGTACAATCGGCTTCGCCTTCCCATGCGCCCAGCACGTCTACCTGACGCTCGCTAAAAACCAGCACCACGGGTGCGGAAAGTTCTTGCAACTCGACACGCAGCACTTTCCCCAGCAGCCGCTGCCGGGCGGGTTTAAGCGCCTGGTCGCGCCAGAGGAAAGTATTCAGGACCGTCTCAATACCGGCGGAAACCAGTGATTTGAAAGGCATAGCGTCCCTCCCGTCAGAACTTGTAACCACGGTGCAGCGCAACGATACCGGCCGTCAGGTTGTAGTAATCGACGCTTTCGAAACCTGCGTCCTGCATCATGCCTTTCAGAGTGTCCTGATCGGGGTGCATTCGGATAGATTCAGCAAGATAGCGGTAGCTTTCGGCGTCTTTAGCAACCAATTCGCCCACCCGAGGCAGGATATGGAAAGAGTAAGCGTCATAAGCCTTGCTGAGCGGCTCAATAATGGGTTTCGAGAATTCAAGCACCAGCAGGCGGCCGCCCGGCTTCAGCACGCGATACATAGATCGCAGCGCTTTTTCTTTGTCAGTCACGTTACGCAGGCCGAAAGAAATGGTGATGCAGTCAAAGGTGTTATCTGCAAAAGGTAGCGCTTCGGCGTTAGCCTGGACATATTCCACGTTACCGATAATGCCGATATTACGCAGCTTTTCGCGGCCCATCTTCAGCATAGAATCATTGATATCCGCCAGCATCACGCGGCCGGTTTCGCCCACCAGGCGAGAGAATTTCGCCGTCAGGTCGCCGGTACCGCCGGCCAGATCCAGCACGGTCTGCCCACGACGGACGCCGCTGCAATCGATGGTGAAACGCTTCCACAAACGATGAATACCGAACGACATCAAATCGTTCATCACATCATATTTTGCGGCTACAGAATGAAATACATGCGCCACCATGTCAGCTTTCTGTTCTTTGGCGACAGTCTGAAAGCCAAAATGCGTCGTTTCTTGTGAATCCTCAACCATCTCAATGCCTGCTTGCTTATCAAGAAAATGTTCGTCGAGTGTAACAGGTTTAGCGCGCTTCCCATACGCTTCAACGCGGCTGAGAGTGACCATCGTACACTGCAGCAGCTGCAGAATCTGATGAAAAATCGTTATCTTCCCGTTGGTTACCTTCATCCTCAAGACGGTATTCATCATCCTGCGCGGTTGCTTGTTCGACTAAGTCAGGATTAATCCCACGTTTGACTTCCACGCCCAGGCCACGGAACGATTCTGCCTGAACCAGCAGATTGCCACGCCCGGAAGCGAGCTTTTTCATCGCCTGACGATAGTTATCCTGGGCTTTATCCAGGCTCTGGCCGATAGTGGACATGTCGTCGACAAACAGGCGCATTTTGTCATACAGACGCCCCGCTCTTTCGGCAATTTTCTGCGCGTTACGGCTCTGATGCTCATAGCGCCACAGGTTGGCGATGGTACGCAGTGCGACCAGCAGCGTAGTCGGGCTAACCAACATAATGTTGTTCTTCAGCGCTTCGCTAATCAGCTCCGGCTGACGGTCAATCGCCAGCAGGAAGGCGGGTTCAACGGGGATAAACATCAGGACGTAGTCGAGCGAACGTAGCCCCGGCAGCTGTTGATAATCCTTACGCCCCAGCAGACGCATATGATTACGTACGGAAGCAATATGCTCCTGTAACGCCGTCTCGCGGGTGTAATCATCATCGGCATTAAAGTAGCGTTCATAGGCGACCAGAGTCATCTTGGCATCGATAACCACGTCTTTGCCCTGCGGAAGACGCACGATCACATCCGGCTGCATCCGTGAACGGTTGTCGGTTTCAATACTCACCTGCGTTTGATATTCATGGCCCTCCCGCAGCCCGGAAGCTTCCAGCACGCGGGTCAATACCACTTCTCCCCAGTTGCCCTGAGTTTTGTTATCACCCTTCAGCGCGCGCGTCAGGTTTAGCGCTTCCTGCGCCATTTGCGCATTAAGCTGCTGAAGGTTGCGGATTTCATGAGCCAGGGTATGACGCTCCCGCGCCTCCTGACCGAAGCTATCCTGAACCTGGCGGCGGAAACCATCCAGTTGCTCACGTAACGGGGTCAGCAGCCCGTTCAGACTCTGGCGATTCTGCTCATCCACCCGTCGGTTGCTGTGTTCGAATATTCGGTTTGCCAGATTCTCGAACTGCTCGCTAAGGCGCTGCTCGCTGTTAACCATCTGGCGAATTTTATCTTCCGCATGCATTTGCGTGGATTCAAGGCGGGTGGTCACTTCGCGGAGATCGGCCTCCAGCGACGTATTGATATCGCGCAGGCTGCGCAATTCGTTATTGAGCAGCTCGCACTCTTCTCGCCAGTGGGACTCTTGCACCAGTTGCTGACGCGCCGCGCTCAGCTCAATATCCAGCTCGCGCCGCTCTTCAATGAGATCGGCACGGATTTGATCGGCATGCGCTTTGGTCGCCAACCAGCCCACAATAAGCCCCACGGCCAGCGCCATAACGGCACTAATAATTATCGAGATATCCACAACGCCCCCAGCAGCAACCACTTACGTCACAAAATAGAATTGTGCTGTACAAACGTCCAGTTTAAAAGGGTTTTCCTGCGAGGGGCTACGCAAACATTCAACAAAAAATCCCACATATCGGGATGGCATCTTATAAATAGGGAATTTGTGCGGTAAATCACCATTATTACTATTGGGGTAAGGCAGAGTAACCACAAAATAAGAGGGCTTAATGGATGCTAAAAGAGATGCAGCACATCGCAGGAGCGCAAACGCTGCTTCGTGGATTAGCAGTGATTGATGCCGTGGCAACGGGGCACAGAGACTTAAAATCCATTAGCGAATTCACCGCTACACCAAAAAGCACGGCGCATCGTCTGGCTACCGCACTCGTGGAACAGCGCTATCTGCGCTATGCCGCAAATGTTGGCTACGATCTCGGCCCGCGGCTGATTGAACTGGGCGCACGAGCTCTGGATACCATCTCTCTACCGGCGCTGGCACGTCCATGGTTACAAAAACTCGCCGATACCACTAAAGACACGGTCCACCTGGGCGTACGTGAAGGTGATGAAGTGCTGTATCTGGAGAAAATTAACAGCCAGCGGGGACTGGAAATGCGTTCCCGTCCGGGCCACCGGATGCCGCTGGCATTAACCGGAATCGGCAAAGCCTTGTTGATAAATGATTCTCAGGATGATCTGCGGGCTCTCTTCCTGCGCCAGAGCACCGAACACTATCTGCAGCGTTTTCTGACGTGTATGCAGCGTTACTCCCAGGGAGGCTATGCGTTCGACCTGGAAGAAAACGAACCGACCATTCGCTGCGTAGCGGCCCCCATATTCGATGCCCGAAACCAGCTTATCGCCGCAATCTCGGTCGCCAGCACCGCAACCTATATGTCACGGGATCGAATGGATGCCCTGATTCCGCTTGTACGCTCCTACGCGGGCCATATTTCGGCGGAGCTTGGTTGGTCAGGCTAGCCGATTCGCCATTTTTACACCGCAGTCAACAACAAGGAGGTAAGAACAATCACCATGGATAACCACACACGTTTATTAGCACTGGACTGGGGAACCACCTCACTGCGCGCCTGGCGCCTTGGCGATAACGGCCAGCAGCTTGAGTCCAGAGATCTTCCCTACGGCATCATGAAGTTACCCGCCAATAAAGGAGGGAGACTGGCAGCGTTCCATGAGGCCTTTCTAGCGGCCTGCGGCGACTGGCTACAGACAACCGGCTGCCGGGACGTTATTGCCTGTGGGATGGTCGGCAGCGCCCAGGGCTGGAAAGAAGCCGCTTATTTACCCTGCCCCACCAGCCTGGCGGATTTTGCCGGGCAGCTATGCTCACTGGAGATATCGCCTTCAATACGCCTGTCAATCATTCCGGGCCTGGCAGTATATGGCGACGATCCGGAAGTGATGCGCGGTGAAGAAACGCAAGTTTTCGGCATCCTGTGCAGCCAGAGTGATAATAGCGGCGAAATGATCATCGGCATGCCGGGGACGCATTCCAAATGGGCGCTGGCTCAGCAAAACAGCGTGCTGGAGTTTCGCACATTTATGACCGGCGAACTCTTCGATGTCCTGAAAAACCACTCCATTCTTGGCGCCACAATGCAGCCCTCGCAGGAAACAGACTGGCAGGTATTCGATGATGGTGTCGCGACGGCTATCCGCCAAAAAGAAGCGGGGCTGCTTTCCACACTCTTCTCGACGCGTACCAAACTGCTGGCCGGACAAATCTCAAGCCGACAGCAGTCTGACTATCTTTCCGGACTGGTTATCGGCCATGAGCTTGCTGGCTTGCGCCAGACTCTACTGGCCGATGAGGAACGACGCCTGAACACACCGATCGTGCTCACCGGCAACCCACCCCTGTGTGAACGCTATCAGCGCGCCTTCCGTCAGACGATAGCGGATCGCCCAATTCAGTTTATCGCACAGGCCACCGTGGCTGGCCTGTGGCAAATCGCTTTACGCGCCAGGCTTATCCACGACGCATAACGGAGAGACACAGATGGATTTGAATAATTGCATTAAAGAACATGGACTTATCGCCATTCTGCGCGGAATCAAAACCGCAGAAGCGAAAGAGGCTGGCTTCGTGCTGTATGAAGAAGGTTTTCGTCTTATTGAAGTTCCACTCAACTCCCCTACGCCCTATGACAGCATTCAACTGTTACGCCAAACCTTGCCGGAAGATTGCGTAATTGGTGCCGGAACGGTGATGACCTTCCGGCAGGTTGAGCGGGTTAAACAAGCCGGGGGTCAGCTGATTGTGATGCCCCATAGCGACTGCGCGGTAATTGCTGCCGCTAAAAATGCAGGTCTGCTTTGCACCCCTGGAGCCGCTACGTTGACGGAGGCCTTTGCCGCTATAGAACACGGTGCGGATGCGGTCAAAGTGTTCCCGGCAGAGCAGATAACGCCCGCGGTTATTAAAGCCTGGAGAGCCGTCGTACCGCCCCACATTCCCCTTCTCCCGGTTGGCGGCATCACACCGGAAAAAATGCAAGATTACCTCAGCGCAGGCGCGGATGGATTTGGTCTGGGTGGGGCGCTTTATAAGCCAGGCGATAGCGTAAAAGAGGTTCGTCAGGCCGCCAGTGAGTTTATCTCAGCCTGGCAACAACGCGTACGTTAAATGTACCGATATTTCTATCTCCAGTAAGTGATTCGGGTGAACGAACGCAACCAACGCACCCGCAGCTTGAAAGACGACGAGTATAAACAATAATAAGGGATTACTATGATTAGACATCTTACCAGGCCATTACAATATCTCTCTGCAGTTCTCGTTGCCGGAACGCTGCTAAGCGCATTACCTGCGCAAGCGGCTAAATATCCCACCAAACAAATCGATCTTGTTGTGCCTTATTCCGCCGGTGGCGGTACCGACCTGGTCGCCCGTGCCTTCGCCGACGCCGCAAAAGCACATTTGCCCGTTAGCATCGGAGTCATTAACAAGCCCGGCGGCAGCGGCGCTATCGGCTTTACCGAAATCGCTACAGCCCGGCCTAACGGCTATAAAATCGGACTTGGTACCGTCGAGCTGACTACCCTCCCCAGCCTTGGAATGGTCAGTTTCAAAACCGACAGTTTTAAACCCATCGCTCGTCTGAACGCTGACCCGGCGGCTATCACCGTCAGCGCCGATGCGCCGTGGAATACCATTGATGAATTCCTTAAGTGGGCCAAAGAAAACCCCGGTAAAGTGCGTATCGGCAACTCCGGGACCGGTGCTATCTGGCACCTGGCCGCGGCGGCTCTGGAAGACAAAGCCGACGTGAAGTTTACCCACGTTCCTTACGATGGCGCCGCGCCCGCAGTAACTGGTCTGCTGGGCCATCACATTGAAGCGGTTGCTGTTAGCCCAGGGGAGGTCATCAACCATGTTAATGGCGGCAAGCTGAAAATACTGGCGATCATGACGGATGAACGCATGAAGAGCATTCCTGATGTTCCCACGCTAAAAGAGCAAGGTATCGATCTCTCCATCGGTACCTGGCGTGGCCTGATCGTACCGAAAAACACCCCGCAGGATATCGTGGACACCTTGTCTGTTGCGGCCAAAGCCACGGCTGAAGAGCCTGCTTTTCAGGATGCCCTGAATAAACTAAATCTAAACTATGCCTGGCTTGAAGGTGCTGCTTTCCAGCAGCAGATTAACGAGCAGCAGGCTTATTTTGCCGAGCTGTTGAGCAAACTCGGTCTGAAAAAATAACGGGCAGGTACGGTTATGTCGATAAAAGCTGAATCGCCCTCTTTAACCGTACCGCATCGCCGTCTCTCCCCGGTCGTGATGAGCGTGGGAGTTTTACTGTGCGTGATTGCGTGCGCGGTCATCGTGACTGCGCACAATTTCCCGGCTACGGCGATCGAGACGGATATTGGCGCTGGCGCCTTTCCCCGGTTTTATGCAGGCGCGCTCATAGTGCTGGCCGTCCTGTTAGTGGCAAGCGACTGGCTAACAAACCACGCCGACGATGTTCACCACGAGCCCTCCCACTATGGTCGCGTTGCGGCAGGAGTCGGTATCGTCGCGGGATACATCGTATTGTTAAGCTTCGTGGGCTATCTCATTGCAACGCCGCTTTTCTTAATGGCGCTGATGATAATTATGAACCTGAGAAGGCTATGGCTGACGCTGACGCTCGCCATCGCTATCACCCTGATTCTGTGGCTGCTTTTTTCTATGGCGCTGCAGGTACCGCTGCCTGTGGGTTCTTTATTCGAATAACTGGAGCCTGAAATGTTTAGTAGCGATCTGTTATTACAAGGCTTCACGCATTTACTCTCCAACCCGATGGCGTTGGTGTTAGCCTCATTCGGCGTGATGCTGGGCATTATGATTGGCGCATTACCGGGCCTGACCGCCACCATGGGCGTCGCGATATTGCTCCCCTTCACTTACGGTATGGATCCCGTATCAGGTTTATTAATGATTTGCGGGGTCTTTTTCGGCGGCGTCTACGGTGGGTCAATTACTGCGATATTGTTAAAAATCCCCGGAACCCCGGCAGCAGCGGCAACGGCAATCGACGGCTACGAACTCACCCGACAAGGGAAAGCCGGGATGGCGCTAAGCGCAGCGACGTTCTCTTCCTTCGCTGGCGGCATATTGAGTATTGTCGTACTGATGTTTCTGGCCCCGATTCTCGCCGGATGGGCATTAAAATTCAGCGCCTCCGAGTCCTTCGCCCTGGCCATATTTGGCCTGAGCATTATCGCCAGCATATCCGGTAAGTCGCTAATTAAGGGGCTAATCTCCGGCATCGGCGGTTTGCTTATTGCGACCATCGGCCTCGATCCTATGGGCGGTTTTCCTCGCTTTACCGGCGGTTTTGTCGAACTGATGAATGTGCCCTTTATTCCTGTGATGATTGGCCTGTTTGCCGCCTCCGAAGCGTTTAAGACGCTGGAAAAAGACGATGCGGTTCGCCATGGCGCAAAAGTGGTTATCGGCAGCCTGCTGCTTCCCTGGAAGGTTATACGGCGACTGCTGGTGACGATTCTCCACTCTGCCGGATTGGGCATTTTCATTGGCATGATCCCTGGAGCCGGAGCCGATATTGCCGCTTTCGTTGCCTACAACGAAACCAAGCGCTTTAGCAAAACGCCGGAAAACTTCGGCAAAGGTGAAATTACAGCCGTCTCCTCCTGTGAAGCAGGTGCTAACGGCTGTACCGGCGGCGCGCTGCTGCCGATGCTGACGCTTGGGATTCCGGGGGATGCGGTTACCGCCATTATGCTTGGTGCGCTAACGTTACAAGGTATGCAGCCGGGGCCGCTGATGTTCACTGAGCACGGCGATATGGTGTACACGCTGTTTATCGGCATGATCTTTTGCTACTTCATGCTACTGATTTTGGGTCTTCTGTCCCTGAAGGTGGTCAGCAATGTGGTCAAAATACCAACCCATATTCTGACGCCGCTAATCCTCGCGCTTTGCGTAGTCGGTACCTATGCGCTGAATAACAGCCTGTTCGATGTCGGGATTATGCTGATCGCTGGCGTAGTGGGCTACTTTATGCAAAGAGGGGGATATCCAGCGTCTCCGGTCGTTCTGGCGCTGATTATGGGCCCCATGGCGGAAAGCAATCTTCGTCGCGCGTTGTCCCTTTCTGCCGGAAGCTGGGATTTTCTCTACACTCGTCCAATAACGCTGGCATTACTTACTCTCGCAACGATAACGTTACTGACTCCGGTCGTTCGGGGGCTTTGGGCATTTCGTAAGAATTTACAGACGCAGGTATGATGGAATCCCCGGATACTAACCCGGGGTAAAACTGAAGCCCCGGCAAAGATTGCCGGGGCTTTTTTATTACAGCAGGCGGCGCGCCGCTTCCACGACGATTTTCACCGCATGGCTTTCGGTTTGCTTCATGGTTTCCGCGTTTGGAATTTCCTGCTGGGTACGGTTGACGATAACACCGGCAACCATCCCGGCACGCAGGCCCTGGCTGGCGCACATGGTCAGCAATGTGGCGGATTCCATTTCATAGTTCATCACACCCATCGACTGCCACTCTTCCATCGAACCTTTAAAGCGACTCACCACGCGGCCAGAGAAGGTGTCGTAACGCTCCTGGCCCGGATAGAAGGTGTCGGAAGAGGCAGTGACGCCGACATGAGTGGTCGCACCGATGGATTTCGCTGCTTCAACCAGCGCGGTAGTACATTCGAAATCGGCTACCGCCGGGAATTCCATTGGCGCGAAGTGCAGACTTGCACCGTCGAGGCGAACGGAAGCTGTGGTCACCAGAACGTCGCCCACATTAATGTGCGGCTGAATAGCGCCGGTGGTGCCAATACGCAGGAAGGTACGGATACCCAATTGGGCCAGTTCTTCCACAGCAATAGAGGTAGATGGGCCGCCGATACCGGTAGAGCAGACAATCACTGCTTTACCATCCAGTTCAGCACGCCAGGTGGTAAATTCGCGATGAGATGCCAGTTTGACCGGCTTATCCATCAGCACGGCGATCTTTTCCACACGCTCCGGATCGCCAGGGACGATAGCCAGCGTAGCCCCTTGTAAATCGTTCTTGGTGAGGCCGAGATGAAAAACATCAGACTTAGACATAAAAAAACTCCTCTGTGGGTCGAATTATCAGCAGAAGCAAAACGGTACTTTACAGAAGCTGCTGAGACTATTTTGTGACACCAATCACCACGGATGAAATTCATTGCAATAGATTGCCATCGAATAGTGATGAAAGTCACATTAATAAGTTAATCTGGAGAGTACTGAACAAAAGATAGCCTGTTTCAGGCACTGTGTTTTGTTAACGTCCTGTCCAGAGCAACTATAGTTATTAATGCGCTAATAAATTAAGGGTACGGAGAATACCATGACGACAATTAAGCAAACCGGTTTTGCACCTGCAGCCACGCCGCACGCCTCTACTGCCGTTCACACGTCAGATGAAAATATCATCTCCGGGGAGACATCAATCCCTTCTCAGGGGGATAACATGCCAGCCTTCCATGCCCGTCCGGGCAACGTCGACGGTCCGCTACCGGTCGTCATCGTTGTACAGGAAATTTTCGGCGTGCATGAACATATCCGCGATATTTGCCGCCGTCTGGCGCAGGAAGGGTATCTGGCTATCGCACCAGAGCTGTACTTCCGCCAGGGCGATCCCAATGATTACAACGATATTCCTTCTTTATTTCAGGGGTTGGTCAAAAAGGTGCCGGATTCTCAGGTACTGGCTGACCTCGATCACGTCGCCAGCTGGGCTTCCCGCCACGGTGGCGATGCCCATCGTCTGCTTATTACCGGTTTCTGCTGGGGCGGTCGCATCACCTGGCTGTACGCCGCACATAACCCGCAGCTAAAAGCCGCCGTTGCCTGGTACGGCAAGCTGGTCGGTGAGAAAACATTAAACTCACCGAAACATCCGGTGGACATTGCCGTTGATCTGAACGCCCCGGTTTTAGGACTTTACGGCGCGAAAGATGACAGCATCCCGCAGGATACGGTTGAAACCATGCGTCAGGCTCTACGAGCCGCCAACGCGACGGCGGAAATCGTAGTCTATCCGCAGGCCGACCACGCCTTTAATGCTGACTACCGAGCCAGCTATCATGAAGAGTCAGCAAAAGACGGCTGGCAGCGAATGCTGGCATGGTTTGCCCAGTACGGTGGGAAGCGAGGTTAACCACCGTCTGCGGACTGGTAGCCCGGACAGGCGCGTCAAGCGCCGCCTCCGGGAAATGTACCGGGCCTGATGCATCGGCGTGGCTTCTTCCCGATTAATGGAAAGGTCAGACATAAATATGGCGGGCAACCAGCGCCGCCAGCGTCCCGTCCTGCTGCCACTGTCTCACCAACGCCTCCATCCGCTCATAATAGTGCGGAACCGCGCGCGGCACGCAGATGGCCTGCTGAATCTGGCTATAGTTGTCAGGCAGCACTCGAACGCTATCTTGCCCCAGGGCGGCGGCTTCCAGCAGCTGGCGAATATTCGCCACCATATCCCCCTTACCGGCCAGAAAAGCGCTGAGCGCCTGCTGAGTGGTGGGATATTCGCAAAGGCGGGCGTGTTTTAATGTCCGAATGAGCGGCAATGAATAGGCAGAACCCCTTCCGACGTTAATCGTCACGCCTTCACGGTCCATCTCATGAACCGAATGGACCTCGCTATCGCGACGCACCAGAACGGTACAGTCGATAGTAAGATAGGGTGAGGTAAAACTCAGCTCATTTTCACGTGCCGGATCCACCGCCAGAAAAGCAATATCCCATTGATTATTCGAAGCATCGTCAACGATATGTTTTGCTGCGGGGTAAGGTTTCAGCAGCTCCGGCTGCTGGCAAGAGTGCGCAATTTTTCGCGCCAGATCGACTGTGAGTCCCTGTAACGATCCGTCGGTTAACTGTTCAGCGAGCAAAGCATTGCCTAAGTTAATCGCAAAACGTAAAGCTGATGATGGCATGGCTCGTTCCTTATCGGCAACTCGATCGTCTTGATAGCTATGCGCAGAAAGCCGCTGAAGTGATTTTTCAAATCCACTTTTAATAACTTAATTATGGCACCCTGCCCTACATGTCAGATAACAGAGGTGGTTGTTTAATCTCTATTTATCCCGATAGGTGCTGTACTGGAATTCATATTCTTCACGATACCAGGTTTCGCCCCACAGGATCAGTTTGTCATCGCCTGCCAGGCAAGTATGTTGACGCACCATCACCGGCCGGCTGCGTTTAATATCCAGAAATTTTGCCACTTCTTGCCCCGGCAGCGCGACGCGAACCTGGTTATGAATGGTATGAATAATAATACCCAGCTGTTGCTCAAATAGCGTCTGTAACGCCAGCGTTTCCAGCGAGGCGACGGCAATATTGGCCGCTATTTCGGCATCAAGATAGCGAATTTCGACCGCCAGCGGCTTCCCGTCGATAAGGCGTAAACGAACCAGACGGTATATTTTCGCACCGGCATTAAGCCGTAAATTTGCCAGTAAAGCAGGTGTTGACGGGACTTCGCCAAAGAAGAAAACCTGGTACTGAATAGAAAGATTACTTTCCTGCAAATCTTTCTCGAAAAAGCCAAGTTCTTGCTTTCTGACGCGCGTCACAATCGGCGCGGTTTTGACGAACGTTCCTTTGCCGCGCACGCGCTCAATAAGCCCTTCGCTTAGTAAACCGTGCATCGCATGAACCACGGTGGCGCGAGTGGTGGAAAATTGTTGGGCCAGTTCATTCTCGGACGGCAGCTTATGACCAGGTGGATAATCCCCCCGCTTAATGCCGCTGCGAAGTTGTTCCTGGATCTGCACATAGATCGGTAAAACGTGAGCCATGTAGAAGTATCTCTATTTGCCAGGTTGTATAGTCAACTAAAAGTTGTATAGTCAACTACACAACTCAAAGGTGGACATTCAGGCTCTCTACAGAGCCAGCAACAGTCATTTTATCGTTATCTCACTGAAAAAGGATAAAATTTAGATGCATTTTGATACTCATGCTCATGTTTTTACCACCGGCTTACCGCTGGCAGAGCATTGCCGCTATGTACCGGAGTACGATGCAGCACCAGCGCAATACCTTGCGCAACTGGATAAGCACCATATCGATAAAGCGATTCTGATCCAGCCCAGTTTTCTGGGTACCGATAATAGCTATATGCTGGACGCAATTCGCCAGTCGCCAGACCGTTTTTACGGCGTTGCGGTTATCGACCCTAATACGCCATTTGATACCATGGAAGCGCTTAAACAGCAGGGCATTATCGGCGTACGTTTGAATCTCATTGGCCAAGATCTTCCAGACTTAACAACATCGGTCTGGCAGCAGCATCTGCGCAATATAAAAGCGCTTGGCTGGCATATTGAACTTCATCGTCCGGTAGCGGATTTAGTCCCTCTACTTGGCATACTACTCGCCGCCGATGTAAAAATTGTGATCGACCACTTTGGTCTGCCTGCTGAAAAAGAGAAAGACCCAGGTTTCATCTATCTTCTCAATCATGCAGAAACCGGTAAAATATGGATAAAAATCTCCGCCAGCTATCGAAATGGTAGTAAAGAAAAGCCGACAGATAATACGAAGATGCTAGTTCCACTACTATTAAAACACTTTGGTCCTGAGCGATTAATGTGGGGTAGTGATTGGCCGCATACGCGCTACGAAGACAGCATGAGCTATACGAAAGCAATAGATGAAATATATAACTGGGAATTAACAAATACTCAACGCGATAATATTTTTTGTCAAAGCGTTATAGAACTCATTAATGGGTGAGTATTAACCTAAAAACAATACAGCATATATCATTACAATAATATATATTTTGGCAAGGGTTGAAGTCCCATTCACAAAATATATGAATAAAAACCGATATCAAAGCCGTTATTTTCGGTTGCTGCCCCATTTCCGATAACACGGTAAAAGGACTTATCATGAACATCAGCATGATAGTAATACTCTCTATTGTGATCTCTATTGCGTTAGGTTACCGCACAAAAATAAACACCGGTTTATTCGCAATTGTATTCGCGTACCTTATAGGTTGTTTCCTGCTGGATATGAAGGCCGGGGAAGTTATCAAAACATGGCCGATCAGTATTTTCTTTGTTATTTTTGCCGTTTCACTTTTTTATAACTTCGCGTTAATTAACGGTACGTTAGAAAAGCTGGCCATGCATTTACTCTACTTATGCCGCCACTTTCCTAAATTTTTGCCATTGGTCATTTACTTTGCCGCGACTTTTGTCGCCAGCCTGGGTGCGGGTTTCTTCACCGTTCTCGCTTTCTTCGCACCGTTAACGCTGCTGCTGTGCCGCAAAACGGGGATGAATAAGCTGGTCGCTGCCGTCGCCGTCAACTATGGCGCTCTGGGCGGGGCGAATTTTATGACCAGCGCCAGCGGTGTCGTATTCCGTGGGCTTATCGATAACGCGGGCTACAGCGCAAACTCCTTTATTTACGCGTCATCTATTTTCCTAGTTTCCTTCCTCTTACCGATAGTCGTTATTTTACTATTAATCTTCCTGACCAACCGCGGAAATCAAGGCATTACCGGCTCATTGCAGGTTGAAAAGCCGGACGCGTTCGATAGCAAACAGAAACTAAACCTGCTGCTTATCTTTGCCATGCTGCTGGTGGTTCTGGCGTTCCCGGTGATGCACCTCATCATGCCGGATTCCGCAAACATCAAATTTATCAATGCCAGAGTGGATGTCGGCCTGGTCTCGATTGTGTTTGCCGTGATCTCTCTATTCCTCAAGCTTGGCGATGAGAAAAAAGCCATTGCCCTGGTGCCGTGGAATACGCTGATCATGATCTGCGGCGTCGGGATGCTGATTCAGATCGCCATCAAAGCCGGGACCATCGATATGCTGGCGAGCTGGGTAGGCTCAAGCCTGCCTGCGACCGTTGTTCCCTTCGCGTTGGCAATTATCGGCGGCATGATGTCATTCTTCAGCAGTACCCTCGGCGTCGTCTGTCCGGCCCTATTCCCAATTATTCCGTCAATTGCGGCCTCCACCGGTATTAACGCCATGGTGCTATTTACCGCCACGGTCATTGGCGCGCAGGCAACGGCAATATCACCATTCTCTTCCGGCGGTAGCCTGCTTCTCGGCTCCTGTTCTGAAGATAAAGAACGTAATGAATTGTTCCCTACCCTGCTGTTTAAGGCGGTACCAATGTGCGTGTTCTTCGCACTATTAAGCGTCGCCATCATGATGATATTTTTTAATTAAGAGAGAGGAGGGTCGATAATGGATACCACCACGATTATAAGCAGAGTGACCAACAAGAACACGGCAAAAATAGCCGAGATCGCTCATTTTCTTCAGGCTAATAATCTGGATATCGACCCTCATGTTGCCGATTTCGTGGTACTTCGCCAGCAGGGAAATATCGTCGCCTGCGGCGGGGTAGATGGCGAAATAATTAAATGCGTCGCTATTTCCCCGCAGCTCCGCGGCCAGGGCGTATTGCTCAAACTGGTCACCGAACTGATTAATATCGCCGTAGAGGGCGGCAATAGCACATTATTCGTTTATACCAGCAACCATAACGAGCATCTATTTCGTCATTGCGGTTTCACCACGTTGGTTTCTATTCCTGACTGCATGGTGTTAATGGAAAATAGCGGCTCGCACCTGACACGTTATTTACAACAACTGGCGCAATGGCGTAAGCCCGGCAAGCGTATTGCCGCCATCGTGATAAACGCCAATCCCTTTACCAACGGGCATCTGCATCTTATTCGCTATGCCGCGACGCATTTTGACTGGCTACATCTGTTTCTGGTCAACGAAGATGCCGCCCAGTTTCCGTTCGCCGACCGCCTCGCGCTGGTGCGTGACGCGACGCAGGGTATCGCGAAACTGACGGTGCATCCCGGCTCGCAATATATGATTTCGCGCGCCACTTTTCCGGCCTACTTCCTGAAAGAGCAGGCGCTGGTTGAACGCTGCTACACGCAAATCGATATCACGCTTTTTCGCCAATATATCGCCCCGGTATTGGGTATCACGCACCGCATCGTCGGGAACGAACCTTTCTGCCCAATCACCGCGCGCTATAACCAGGACATGCGCCATTGGTTAAGCACGCCAGAGCACCCCTTCGCACCGGTCGAACTCGTTGAGATTTCGCGGCTGCAATGGCAAGGCACGCCCGTTTCCGCATCCCGGGTTCGCCGCCTGCTACAGCAAAATCGTTTAGCTGAGGTCGCCCCGCTGGTACCTGACACCACCCTACGTTATCTGAAACGCCAGCAGAACACAGCCCTGGCGAACACGACCAAGACCCCCACAGGAGCATTATGAAACAGATAGTCCCCGCCGTTGCCGGGACTCTGGAGTCCAGCGATGTGATGATCCGCATCGAACCGTTGACCTCGGAGCAACCGCCGGAAATTGAAATATCCAGCTCGGTCCAGAAGCAGTTTGGCGATGCCATTCGCGCCACCCTGGATGCGGTACTGCAACAACACGCAATCCACGGTGTCGCCGTGATCGTTGATGACAAAGGCGCGCTGGACTGTGTGCTGCGCGCACGGCTGGAAACTGCGCTGATGCGCGCGGGCGCGCTGACGCAGTGTTGGGGGGAAAAATAATGACGCCAGAACGTAAAAACCGCCTGCGTCGCAGCATGTTGTTCGTCCCTGGTGCTAACGCCGCCATGCTGAGCAACGCCTTTATTTACCCGGCCGATGCGCTGATGTTCGACCTGGAAGACGCCGTGGCCGTTCGCGAAAAGGACGCCGCCCGCCGCCTGGTCTACCACGCGTTGCAGCACCCGTTGTACCGCGATATCGAGACCATTGTTCGCGTTAACGCCCTGGATTCACAGTGGGGTATCGATGACCTGGAGGCCGTAGTGCGCGCCGGGGTCGATATCGTCCGTCTGCCGAAAACCGACACCGCAGATGATGTTATTGCGATGGAAAAAGAGATTGCTCGCATCGAACAGGAATGCGGACGCAAACCCGGCAGCACCGGCATGCTGGCGGCGATTGAATCGGCAAAAGGCATTCTGCAAGCTCCGGCCATTGCCCTGGCTTCGCCGCGTTTAATCGGCATCGCGCTGGGCGCGGAAGATTACGTGCGCGATATCCGTACCGAACGCTCCGCTGACGGCATCGAGCTGCTGTTTGCCCGCTGCACCATCCTGCAGGCGGCGCGGGCGGCGGGCATTCAGGCATTCGATACCGTCTACAGCGACGCCAACAACGAAGAGGGCTTCCTGCACGAAGCCGCGCACATCAAACAGCTCGGCTTCGACGGCAAATCGCTGGTCAACCCGCGACAAATCACCCTACTGCATAACCTCTACGCCCCGACGCAAAAAGATGTCGATCACGCACGGCGCGTGGTTGAAGCCGCAGAAGCCGCAGAACGCGAAGGCCTGGGCGTCGTCTCTCTCAACGGCAAGATGATCGACAGTCCGATTATCGCTCGCGCCCACCTGGTGCTGTCCCGCGCTGAACTTTCCGGCGTCCGTGAGGAGTAAAACCGCCATGAATCATACTCAAGACTTATCCCAGATCATCGGTGAACTAACACCATTTGCCGACACCGACAAGCAAACCCAGCGCCAGCAGCGCCGGGCTAAAACCTGCACTTCACTGGAAGAGGCCGTGCGCCGCAGCGGGCTGCGCGACGGTATGACCATCTCTTTCCATCACGCCTTTCGCGGCGGCGACTTGACGCTGAATCTGGTGATGGACCAGTTGGCGGCAATGGGTTTTAAAAATCTCACTTTAGCCTCCAGCTCCCTGAGCGCCTGCCATGCGCCGCTGATCGGCCATATCCGCAGCGGGGTAGTTAGCCGGATTTACACCTCCGGGCTGCGCGGCCCGCTGGCGGAAGAGATTTCCCGTGGGCTGATGGCGAACCCGGTGCAAATTCACTCCCACGGCGGTCGCGCCCACCTGGTCAAAAGCGGCGAGCTGAACATTGATGTCGCCTTCCTCGGCGTCCCGGCCTGCGATGATATGGGCAATGCCAACGGCTATACCGGTAGCGCCACCTGTGGTTCGCTGGGCTACGCAATGGTCGATGCACAGCACGCAGACCAGGTGGTACTGCTGACGGAAGATATCCTGCCCTACCCGCACCACCCGGCCAGCATCAGGCAGGATCAGGTCGATCTGGTGGTTCAGGTGGAATGCGTTGGCGATGCGGAAAAAATTGGTGCCGATGCGACCCGCATGACCTCCAACCCCCGCGAGCTACAAATTGCACAGAACGCCGCGCAGGTCATTGAGGCTTCAGGTTATTTCCGCGAAGGTTTCTCGCTGCAAACCGGTACCGGCGGCGCGGCGCTGGCGGTGACTCGCTTCCTCGGCGAGAAAATGCGCCGCAAAAATATCCGTGCGGATTTTGCGCTGGGCGGCATTACCGCCACCATCGTTGGCCTGCACGAAGAGGGCTACATCCGTCGCCTGCTTGACGTGCAGGGGTTTGACAGCGTCGCCGCCCGCTCGCTGGCGCGTAATCCAAACCATATCGAAATCAGCGCCAACGAATACGCTAACTTCAGCTCCAAAGGCGCATCGGTTAACAAGCTGGACGTAGTGGTACTGAGCGCGCTGGAAATCGATACCGGCTTTAACGTCAACGTGCTGACCGGCTCGGACGGCGTACTGCGCGGAGCATCCGGCGGACACTGCGACACGGCGGTCGGCTCGGCGCTGTCAATTATCGTCGCCCCGCTAGTGCGTGGACGCATTCCGACCGTGGTCGATAAGGTGCTAACCCGCATCACCCCCGGCTCCAGCGTGGATGTGCTGGTGACCGACCACGGCGTGGCGGTCAACCCGGCACGACCAGAGCTGGCACAGCGTCTCCAGGCCGCCGGGTTAAAAACCGTTACCGTGGAATGGCTCTGCGACCGCGCGCGCCAGCTGACGGATCAACCACAGCCGATCGCCTTTACTGATAAACCTATCGCTATCGTGCGCTATCGGGACGGCTCGGTGATCGATGTCGTTTATCAGGTCCGCGATTAATGATGCAAACGATGCCTCTCGAATCCTGGGACGCGCCCGTCGCGCGTCAGGAAAAGCTGCCGCAGGCTTACCTCAGCCGCTATTACGCCAGGCTCGCCTGCCGGGCTATGCAAACGGAAGCCCGGCTGACGCCTAAACCCGGCCTGGTTGACGGCAGAAATACCGGCGCTCATCAGGATATGGCGCTGCCTGATTTTCTGCGTAGCGCCAACGCTATCACCCATATTCTCCCTCAGTTTGTCGACGAGGGGATTGCCAGCGCAGCGCTCGATACCGACGGCGTTCTGGCTCGCCTGAAGCCCATCGGATTACGTTGTGAAACGGCAATGCTGCGCGCCACGGGAGGCGTCAACACCCATAAAGGCGCCATCTTTACGCTCGGACTGTTCTGCGCCGCGCTGGGTCGTCACGAAACAACGGGACAACCGCTCACCCCCAACGCGCTGGCGGCAACCGTTGCCAAATTTTGCCACGGCATCGTTGAACGCGAGCTGGTGGAGCTTCGCGGTCTGACGCCGCTGACCGCCGGACAGCGGCTGTTTATCACCCTCGGCTTAACCGGCGCACGCGGTGAGGCACAGGCAGGATACCCGCAGGTTATCGATCACGCCCTGCCCCGCTATCGTCAGTTGCGCCGCGAAGGGCTAAGCGAGGAGCTGGCGCTGCTCAATACCCTGCTGCTCATTATGTCGCGCAACGACGATACCTGCGTTGCATCGCGCGGCGGGAGCAAGGGGCTGAAGTGGATACAGCGTCAGGCGCAGCAGTTGCTCAACGTCGGCGGGATCCGCTCGCCCGAGAACCTCTCCCTGTTGCAGCAGCTCGATGACCTCTGTATTTCCCGCAACCTCAGCCCAGGCGGCAGCGCTGATTTACTCATCCTGACCTGGTTTTTATCTCATTTTACTCAAGAATAAGGATTATCACTGTGCTGGAAGAATACCGTAAGCACGTAGCTGAGCGTGCCGCCGAAGGGATTGTTGCAAAACCCTTAGATGCAACCCAAATGGCCGGCCTGGTTGAGCTGCTGAAGAATCCGCCTGCTGGCGAAGAAGAATTCCTGTTAGATCTGTTAATTAACCGTGTACCGCCGGGCGTCGACGAAGCCGCCTATGTTAAAGCCGGATTCCTTGCCGCAATCGCCAAAGGCGAAGCGACTTCCCCGCTGGTTACCCCTGAAAAAGCCATCGAACTGCTGGGCACCATGCAGGGCGGTTACAACATTCATCCGCTGATTGATGCGCTGGACGACGCAAAACTGGCGCCGATTGCCGCGAAAGCGCTTTCCCATACCCTGCTGATGTTCGATAACTTCTACGACGTGGAAGAGAAAGCCAAAGCGGGCAATGAATATGCACAGCAGGTCATGCAATCCTGGGCAGACGCCGAGTGGTTCCTGAACCGTCCGCAGCTGGCTGAAAAAATCACCGTCACCGTTTTTAAAGTCACCGGCGAAACCAACACCGATGACCTGTCTCCGGCCCCTGATGCCTGGTCCCGCCCGGATATCCCGCTGCACGCTCTGGCGATGCTGAAAAACGCCCGTGAAGGCATTGACCCGGATCAGCCGGGCAGCGTTGGCCCGATCAAACAGATCGAAGCGTTGCAGCAGAAAGGTTTTCCTCTGGCCTACGTTGGCGACGTGGTGGGGACCGGTTCTTCCCGCAAATCGGCCACCAACTCGGTGCTGTGGTTTATGGGCGACGATATCCCGAACGTGCCGAACAAGCGCGGCGGCGGTCTTTGCCTCGGTGGTAAAATTGCCCCTATCTTCTTCAACACTATGGAAGATGCGGGCGCGCTGCCGATTGAAGTGGACGTCAACAAACTGAACATGGGTGACGTGATTGACGTTTATCCGTTCAAAGGTGAAGTGCGTAACCACGAAACCAACGAACTGCTGGCTAACTTTGAGCTGAAAACCGACGTGCTGGTTGACGAAGTGCGCGCCGGTGGCCGTATTCCGCTGATTATCGGTCGTGGTCTGACGACCAAAGCGCGTGAAGCGCTGGGTCTGCCGCACAGCGACGTTTTCCGTCAGGCGAAAGATGTGGCGGAAAGCAATCGTGGCTACTCTCTGGCGCAGAAAATGGTGGGTCGCGCCTGCGGCGTGGCCGGTATCCGTCCGGGTGCTTACTGCGAGCCGAAGATGACCTCCGTCGGTTCTCAGGACACCACCGGTCCAATGACCCGTGATGAACTGAAAGACCTGGCGTGCCTGGGCTTCTCGTCTGACCTGGTGATGCAGTCCTTCTGCCACACGGCGGCGTATCCGAAGCCGGTTGACGTGACCACGCACCACACGCTGCCAGACTTCATCATGAACCGTGGCGGTGTGTCGCTGCGTCCGGGTGACGGCGTTATCCACTCCTGGCTGAACCGTATGCTGCTGCCGGATACCGTGGGTACCGGCGGTGATTCCCATACCCGTTTCCCGATTGGCATTTCCTTCCCGGCGGGCTCTGGCCTGGTGGCGTTTGCTGCGGCGACCGGCGTGATGCCGCTGGATATGCCGGAATCCGTTTTAGTTCGTTTCAAAGGCAAGATACAGCCAGGTATCACCCTGCGCGATCTGGTGCACGCGATCCCGCTGTATGCAATCAAACAGGGCCTGCTGACCGTTGAGAAGAAAGGTAAGAAAAACATCTTCTCCGGCCGCATCCTGGAAATTGAAGGTCTGCCGGATCTGAAAGTCGAACAGGCGTTTGAACTGACCGATGCTTCCGCTGAGCGTTCTGCTGCTGGCTGTACCATCAAACTGAACAAAGAGCCGATCGTTGAGTACCTGACTTCGAACATCGTGCTGCTGAAGTGGATGATCGCGGAAGGGTACGGCGATCGCCGTACGCTGGAACGTCGCGTGCAGGGCATGGAGAAATGGCTGGCGGATCCGCAATTGCTGGAAGGTGATGCGGATGCAGAGTATGCAGCGGTGATCGACATCGATCTGGCGGATATCAAAGAGCCAATCCTGTGTGCGCCGAACGATCCGGACGACGCGCGTCTGCTGTCCGATGTGCAGGGCGAGAAGATCGACGAAGTGTTTATCGGTTCCTGCATGACCAACATCGGCCACTTCCGTGCCGCCGGTAAGCTGCTGGACAGCCACAAAGGCCAGCTGCCAACCCGCCTGTGGGTGGCCCCGCCAACCCGTATGGACGCCGCGCAGCTGACCGAAGAAGGCTACTACAGCGTGTTTGGTAAGAGCGGTGCGCGCATTGAAATCCCGGGCTGTTCGCTGTGCATGGGTAACCAGGCGCGTGTAGCCGACGGTGCGACGGTCGTCTCGACTTCAACCCGTAACTTCCCGAACCGTTTAGGTACCGGTGCGAACGTCTTCCTGGCTTCTGCGGAGCTGGCGGCAGTCGCGGCGCTTATCGGTAAGCTGCCGACGCCGGAAGAGTACCAGACCTACGTTGCGCAGGTGGATAAGACGGCGGCGGATACCTACCGCTATCTGAACTTCGACCAGTTGGGTCAGTACACGGAAAAAGCGAATAAAACCCTTTTCCAAATAACTCTTTAATTCTGTATCTGCGCAGCAGCACTGGCAGAAGAGTGGGCAATGGTCATCACCTGCGAGGGTGAAGGGAAATCCAAAATGCCAACGACTGTTATCCCTCTGACGCGACGCTGCTGCGCATTCAGGAAAATACAATGACTGATAATGCACTGCTACTAAAAGAAGGCTTCACCCTGATGTTCCTCGGCATGGGATTCGTGCTGGCGTTTCTGTTCCTGCTGATTTTCGCCATCCAGGGCATGTCCGTCGCCGTCAACCGCTTCTTCCCTGAACCGGCCCCGGCGCCCAAAGCGGCTCCCGTTGCCGCCGCGCCCGCTGACGACTTCGCCCGCTTAAAGCCGGTGATTGCCGCCGCTATCCACCACCATCGCCGCCTTAACCCTTAATTCACGGAGCATTCCATGACCGTTGCCATTACCGATGTCGTCCTGCGCGACGCCCACCAGTCCCTTTTCGCCACCCGCCTGCGCCTTGACGATATGCTGCCGATTGCCGCTCAGCTCGACGACGTGGGCTACGGCTCCCTCGAATGCTGGGGCGGCGCCACCTATGACGCCTGCATCCGCTTTCTCGGCGAAGACCCGTGGGTCCGCCTGCGCGAGCTGAAAAAAGCCATGCCGAAGACCCCGCTGCAGATGCTGCTGCGCGGCCAGAACCTGCTCGGCTACCGCCACTACGCCGATGACGTGGTGGAGCGCTTCGTTGAACGCGCCGTTAAAAACGGCATGGACGTGTTCCGCGTCTTCGACGCCATGAACGACCCGCGCAATATGAAGGCGGCTTTACAAGCCGTGCGCAGCCACGGTGCGCACGCTCAGGGCACGCTCTCGTACACCACCAGCCCGGCGCACACCCTGCAGACCTGGCTGGACCTGACCGAACAGCTGCTGGAAACCGGCGTCGATTCCATCGCCATCAAGGATATGTCCGGCATTCTCACCCCGTCGGCGGCCTTTGAGCTGGTGAGCGAAATCAAAAAACGCCACGACGTGCGCCTGCACCTGCACTGCCACGCCACCACCGGGATGGCGGAGATGGCCCTGCTGAAGGCCATCGAAGCGGGTGTTGACGGCGTCGACACCGCCATCTCTTCCATGAGCGCCACCTACGGCCACCCGGCCACCGAGGCGCTGGTCGCCACCCTCGCCGGGACACAGTACGACACCGGGCTGGATATCCTGAAGCTGGAGAGCATCGCCGCGTACTTCCGCGAGGTGCGCAGGAAGTACCACGCCTTTGAAGGCCAGCTGAAGGGCTACGACAGCCGTATTCTGGTGGCCCAGGTGCCGGGCGGGATGCTCACTAATCTCGAGGGTCAGCTGAAGCAGCAGAACGCCGCCGACAGGCTGGATGAGGTGCTGGCGGAAATTCCCCGCGTGCGCGAGGACCTCGGTTTTATCCCGCTGGTCACCCCGACCTCGCAGATTGTCGGCACCCAGGCGGTGCTTAACGTCCTCACCGGCGAGCGCTACAAAACTATCGCTAAAGAAACGGCGGGGATTCTGAAAGGCGAATACGGCCATACTCCGGTACCGGTGAATGCGGCATTGCAGGCCCGCGTGCTGGAAGGAGCTGCCCCGGTGACCTGCCGCCCGGCGGACCTGCTGAAACCGGAGCTGGCGCAGCTTGAGGCCGACGTGAAGCGCCAGGCGCAGGAGAAGGGTATTCAGCTTGCGGAAAACGCCATCGACGACGTGCTGACCGTGGCGCTGTTCCCGCAAATCGGCCTCAAATTCCTTGAGAACCGCCACAACCCGGCGGCGTTTGAGCCGGTGCCGCAGGCGGAAACCGCGCAGCCGGTGGCAAAAGCAGAAAAACCGGCCGCTTCCGGTATTTACACCGTGGAGGTGGAAGGTAAGGCCTTTGTGGTCAAAGTCAGCGACGGCGGCGATATCAGCCAGTTGACGGCGGTTGCACCTGCCTCCACGCCAGCCGCTGCCGCTCCGGCCGGCGCAGGCACCCCGGTCACCGCGCCGCTGGCGGGCAACATCTGGAAGGTAATTGCCACAGAGGGCCAGATGGTGGCGGAAGGCGACGTGCTGCTGATTCTGGAAGCCATGAAGATGGAAACCGAAATCCGCGCCGCGCAGGCCGGGACCGTGCGCGGTATCGCCGTGAAGTCCGGGGACGCGGTCGCCGTGGGCGACACCCTGATGCAGCTGGCGTAAGGAAGAGGAACAGAAATGGAAAGTCTGAACGCCCTGATTCAGGGCATGGGCCTGATGCACCTCGGCATCGGCCAGGCCATCATGCTGCTGGTGAGCCTGCTGCTGCTGTGGCTGGCGATTGCGAAGAAGTTCGAGCCGCTGCTGCTGCTGCCGATTGGCTTCGGCGGGCTGCTGTCGAATATCCCGGAGGCCGGGCTGGCGCTGACCGCGCTGGAGAGCCTGCTGGCCCATCACGACGCCGGGCAGCTGGCGGTGATTGCCGCGAAGCTCAACTGCCTGCCGGACGTGCATGCCATCAAGGAGGCATTAGCGCTGGCGCTGCCGTCGGTACAAAACCAGATGGAAGACCTCGCCGTGGATATGGGCTACTCGTCCGGGGTGCTGGCGATTTTCTATAAGGTCGCCATCGGTTCAGGCATCGCCCCACTGGTGATTTTTATGGGCGTGGGGGCGATGACCGACTTCGGCCCGCTGCTGGCCAACCCGCGCACCCTGCTGCTGGGGGCGGCGGCGCAGTTCGGTATCTTCGCCACAGTGCTGGGGGCGCTGACGCTGAACTACTTCGGCCTGATTTCCTTCACCCTGCCGCAGGCGGCGGCCATCGGCATCATCGGCGGCGCGGACGGCCCGACGGCGATTTACCTGTCGGGCAAGCTGGCGCCGGAGCTGCTGGGGGCCATCGCGGTGGCGGCGTACTCGTATATGGCGCTGGTGCCGTTAATCCAGCCGCCGATTATGAAGGCGCTGACCAGCGATAAAGAGCGGAAAATCCGCATGGTGCAGCTGCGCACGGTGAGTAAGCGGGAAAAAATCCTCTTCCCGGCGGTGCTGTTGCTGCTGGTGGCGCTGCTGCTGCCGGACGCGGCGCCGCTGCTGGGGATGTTCTGCTTCGGCAACCTGATGCGCGAGAGCGGCGTGGTGGAGCGTCTGAGCGACACGGTGCAGAACGGTCTGATTAATATCGTAACCATTTTCCTCGGGCTGTCGGTGGGGGCGAAGCTGGTGGCGGACAAGTTCCTGCAGCCGCAGACGCTGGGGATTCTGGTGCTGGGGGTGGTAGCGTTCGGTATCGGGACGGCGGCCGGGGTGCTGATGGCGAAGCTGCTGAACCTGTTCAGTAAGAACAAAATCAATCCGCTGATTGGTTCAGCCGGGGTGTCGGCGGTGCCGATGGCGGCAAGGGTGTCGAACAAGGTGGGCCTGGAGTCGGATGCGCAGAACTTCCTGCTGATGCACGCGATGGGTCCGAACGTGGCCGGGGTGATTGGCTCGGCGATTGCCGCCGGGGTGATGCTCAAATATATCGTATCGCTGTAACACCGCGTGATTCCCGGAGGCGGCGCGTTGCGCCTGTCCGGGCTACCGGATAGCAGAAGGTTGTGAACCCGTAGCCCGGGAAGCCGCAGCGCCACCGGGATATTTCCCATAAGGAGAAAGAGATGTCTGAAACAGCAATACCTGAATATATCGCCTCCCGGATCACCAGGACCTCGCTGGCAGGCTACCTTCATCAGTCGCTGGAACAGGTCTGCAAGCTGGCCTCTGGCCTGAAAATGCTCCAGCTACCGGTCAATGACACCGATCGAACCGCTGTAGTACTTACGGAGCCGGTCTACGCCGCTGCTGGGTTGCGCCTTGCCCACCAGCAACCCCTGGCGCAAAACCCGCTTTGTGACGACGTGCTGCGGCGCTTCCGCCAGGCTCCCGGCCTGACGGCTGATCTGCCCGCCCTGGTTGAGACCGTGCGCAGCGTGGCGCTGCCGGTCTGGTCACGCCTTCGTCGCGATGGACACGGCGATGATACGGCTGTCAGGCAGACGCTGCTGCATATCCTGGCCTGGCGGAGCGAGTCGCCATGGCTGCAGGATCAGGCGCAGCGAATACTCTGGCAAGGCGGCGTGTTGGGTGAAAAAGGAGAGGCCGTGTTAACATCCCTCGACGATGAAGCCGCCCTCCGATGCATCGTGTTCCGCGGGCTGAGTGAACTACTGACCACCACCGGTTTTTTAGTCCACTTCCCGGCGGGACCTCTGTTTTCTGAAGAATATCCAGAGAGTTATTAATGAAGTTAATCAGTTTTTGTGTAAGCAATATTCCCCGCTATGGTTTGTTGCGGGGGGATGGTGTTGTCGATCTAACCCGGCATTTTCTGCAATATCCGTCGCTGAAGTCTTTTTTGGCGGCAATGGACAATATCCCGGCAGAAATGCTGTCGCATATGGCGATCGACTATGCCCTGGATGAGATCGAATTTTTGCCGCTGATCCCCGACCCGCAAAAGATCCTCTGCGTCGGGATGAATTACCAGGCCAAGCGGCTAGAGTTTGATGAGCAGGATCCCGATCCAACGCTGTTTATCCGTTTCCCGGATTCCCAGTGTGGGCACCTGGGCGAGATCATTAAACCGGCTGCCAGCCACGAGTTTGATTACGAGGGCGAGCTGGCGCTGGTAATCGGTAAACGTGGGCGCAATATTCCCGCAGAACGGGCGCTGGAGCACGTTGCCGGGTACAGCTGCTATATGGACGGCTCGGCCCGCGACTGGCAGCACGCCTGGTTTACCGCCGGCAAAAACTGGCCATCGACCGGCGGCTTCGGCCCCTGGCTGGTGACGAGGGATGAAATCGACGACCCTAACGCGCTGGCGATCAAAACTCGGCTCAACGGCATGGAAGTACAGAACGACAATACCGCCAGCATGATCCACAGCGTCCCGGAGCTGATTGCCTATATCAGCACCTTCTGCGTTCTGACGCCGGGTGATGTCATTCTGACTGGCTCACCGGGCGGCGTGGGGAAAAAACGTACCCCACCGCTGTTCCTGCAGGATGGCGATATTATTGAAGTGGAAATTGAAAAGATTGGCTGCCTGCGCAACCGCATTGTTAACGAGGTGCCGGAAGCATAACGCTGCCCTCCGGCAATAAATCCCACTACAGAACCCCGGTCAGCATCGTGTATGACCGGGGAAACTGACGGCAGAATAGCGTCATTATTCCTCTGAGCCGACGGTGTAGTTTTTATAATAAAATATTTTATCTCTTTCATTAATACTTCTGATCACCTTACAAGGAACACCGACGGCAACGACATCCGGCGGGATATCTTTGGTGACCACGCTTCCCGCGCCAATAACCGAATTGTCTCCAATCGTTATACCGGGGTTAATAACCACATTGCTGCCAATCCATACGTTATTGCCGATGGTAACCGGAAAGGAGAACATTTCTCCGGCTTTTCTTAACTCATGATGAACGGGATGCCCTGTTACAGAGATCGTCACGTTTGGCGCAATTAAAACGTTATCGCCAATGGTGACCGTGTAATCGTCCACAATGGTAAAATTAAAATTTGCATAGAAGTTATCGCCAATATGGATATGGGTTCCATAAGAGAAATAAACTGGCGGTTCTACCCACACATGCTTTCCTACTTTTCCAAACATCTCACGAATCAGCTTATCTCTTTTTTCAACCTCTGATGGACGAGTGTGATTAAATTCGTACATGAGTTCCTTGCCACGTAATCTCTCTTCTGGCAGGCCCTCGCACATATCGGTAAACAGTTTTCCTGCTTTAATTCTGTCTCGCATAGAAATGCTCATCGGTGATATTCCTTTCTTATTTTTTGTATTCAAGCTTGTTTACCCGGTTGCGCGAATGAGCGGGAAAAAGGTCCCGGCCCGCTAAGGGTAAATACGGAAATCAGCGTAAAGCCCAGCGCAATCATCCCTAACACCAGATAAGCCCCCTGGAAGCCAATGCTCTCATACATATTCCCGGCCAGAACTGACATAAAAATCATCGCTAACTGCTTGAAGAAACAGAAACAGACCAGATAAATCGTGGCCGAGAAACGGACTTCAAACTGGCTGGTAATGTACTTGAAGCAGCCGACGATCAGGAACGGTATTTCAAACATATGCAGCGTTTTTAGGATCACGACCTCCAGTGCGGAAGTGGCGAACGAGGAGCCGATAATCCTTACCGACATAATCGTGCCAGCCAGCAGCAAAGCGTTCTTTCCGCCAATACGATTCACAATCAGCGGCGCAAAGAACATGATGCTGGCATTAAGCAGCTCCCCCATGGTGGTGACGTAGCCGAATACGCGAGTGCCTTGTTCACCGGTAGCAAAAAAAGAGGTAAAGAAGTTAGCAAACTGCTGGTCAAATACATCGTAAGTACAGGAAACGCCGACCACGTATAACGAGAGGAACCAGAGTTTCGGTTGTTTAAATAACTCCAGCGCCAGCTTCAAGCTGAAAGCTGAGTTGTTGGCCCCCACAGCATCGGCGACCTTCGCAGAAGAAGGCGCATCTGTTTTTGAAAAGAACAGGAGCAATGCCAGAATAACGGCGCAACCGGAACCCAGCCAGAAAACAAACTGGTTATTGATGGTGAACATAATTCCGGCAATCGAGGCGCATAGCGCCCAGCCTACGCAACCAAACATGCGGGCGCGGCCAAATTCAAAGTTGCTCCTGCGGCTGGCTTTTTCAATATAGGCTTCAATCGCCGGTGCACCGGCATTGTAAATAAAGCCAAGGTAGATCCCACCAACAATCGACCCCAGTAAAATATTAACCTGTAATAAAGGACCAAAAACGTAAATAAAGAATGGGGCAAACATCACCAGCATCCCGGTAATGATCCACAGCAGGTGTTTACGCAGACCAAGCTTATCGGAGAGCAGACCGAAGGCTGGCTGGAACAGGAGTGAAAAGAGTGAAATACAGGCAAAAATGATCCCGGTATCCCCTTTGCTTATATGGTTTACATCGTGTAACCAGATAGGAAAGAAGGGGAAATAAGCACCCATGATAAAAAAGTAGAAGAAGAAGAAAAAGCCGAACATCCAAAAGTTGGTATTTTTTAAATAGTACATATGGACTTCCTTACCCTGAATGCGGGCAGGCGTGAACCTGCCCGAGTGTTTTTACTTTTGGCCCCAGACCAGCTGGTAGTGGTAGCGTCCGGCGCTAAGCTGAAATTCCGGCGAAACCGAAGGACTCCACGAGTCATCGCCGCCGACGCCCATATGGAAACCATCAATATTGAGCCAGGTCCCAGCTTCCGGCTGTAGCAGATGACGGTGGCTGGTCTCCATCAACTGTTTCTGACCGTAGCGGCTGATGTTGAACAGGAAATCACCATGCCAGCAGTGCGGGCCGTACTTGAGTTCACGCGTTCCACAGCGCAGCCCATTTTCAGTCGGGAAAACATACGGGGTATACATCTCCTCCAGCGACAGATCCCAGCGGTCAAAGCAGGCAGCGGAAAGCCTGTCCGGATAGTTTTCATGTGGCCCCAACCCCAGCCAGTTAACTCGCTCAGCCACCTGCGCGAGTTGGCAGCTCAGACCGATACGTGCCGGGTGAGGCGTGCCGCTGGCAACATCAACGTCGACAGTTATTCGCATCTCGCTATTGCCATCGATACGGTACGTTTTACGGCTGACGAACAGCGTTTCACCCTGATACTGCCAGGCATGAGCGGTAGTTATCTGCACAGCACTGGCCAGTACGTCGGCATCACATTGCAGCAATACGGCTTCGGTCTGATAATGCCCGGCAGACTTCCAGCGCTCCACCCAGGCGTTAGGATCGATGCGAGTTGATTCGCTCACGCCAATATCGTTATCCAACGGCGCGCGCGTAAACTGATCAATAAGCGGCGTCAACAGTTGTGCTTCTTCGCCAATCCAGTACTGCGTCAATACGCCCTGCTGGCGGCTAAACTCCCAACGCTTCTCGTTCACTGTGATGCTGAATGTGCTCTCGCTGGCAGTGAGCTTTGGCGTGTGGTTGGCGGGCTGCGGCAGCGGCGTACAGAGTTTCTCGTCGAGCTTCCATTGTTGCCAGGCGCAAATATGTCCGGCCTGCGACCATGCGGTTGCTTCAGGCTGTTCAACGCGAACGGTCAGCCACAGCTGGCCTGCTGTTTCCGGCTTCGGGAGGTCCGGCAGCGCGATGATCTGACGCCCCTGCGGCGGAATATCCAGCGTCGCCACGCCTGAAGCCAGTGGATAACCATCCAGCATCAGTGACCAGTGCAGAACCTCGTTATCGCTGTGGCGGAACAGGTATTCGCTGGTGACTGCAATCTTACGTTCGGCCCCCGGCAGCAGTGCAAACTGGAAAAATTGCTGTTCATGTTTGGCTTCATACAGTGCCGGGTGCGGCGTGCGATCGGCGAACACCAGACCATTCATGCAAAACTGGCGATCGTTAGGCGTGTCGCCAAAATCACCGCCGTAGGCAGACCACGGCTTGCCATCAGCATCGTGTTTGATAAGCGACTGATCCACCCAGTCCCAGACGAAGCCCCCCTGCAGACGCGGATACTGGCGGAATGCCTGCCAGTATTTGGCGAAGCCGCCGAAACTGTTACCCATCGCGTGAGCATATTCGCAGAGGATCAGCGGGCGCTGCTCGCCGGGTAGCGACAGCCACTTTTTGATTGACCATTTCGGCACGGCAGGAAAAGGCTGATCCTGATCGACGCGGGCGTACATCGGGCAAATAATATCGGTGGCGGCAGTGTTGGCTCCGCCGCCTTCATACTGCACCGGGCGGGACGGATCCTCTGATTTCAACCAACGATACAGCGCGTCATGATTTACACCGTGACCCGATTCATTACCCAGTGACCAAATGATAATGCTCGGATGGTTGCGATCACGCTGCACCATCCGCGTCACGCGCTGGCTCATGGCGGGCAGCCAGTCGGGATCGTTGGTCAGGCGATTCATCGGCACCATTCCGTGGGTTTCAATGTTGGCTTCGTCCACAACATACAGGCCGTAGCGATCGCATAATGTGTACCACATCGGGTGGTTCGGGTAATGAGAGCAGCGTACGGCGTTAAAGTTGTTCTGCTTCATCAGGAGAATATCCTGCACCATCGTCGCCTCGTCCATCACCTGGCCATTCTCCGGGTGATGTTCATGACGGTTGGTGCCACGAATCAGCAATGGCTTGCCGTTCAACAGCAGCAGGCCGTTTTCAATGCTGACCTGACGGAAACCAACGTCACAGGCTTCAGCTTCCAGCAGCGTACCGTCGGCGGTATGCAGTTGCACCACGGCACGATACAGATTCGGTGTCTCGGCGCTCCATAATGCTGGGTTTTCGACGTTCAGACGCAGGGTGATTCGGTCATGGTAAGCGCCGCGCTCATCAATGATGTCACTGCCTAATGGGGCGCTTTTTTCGCCGACTAACGTTTCGCCATCCCACAGCTGTACCGTCACGCGTAAATCATCGCGTAGCTCGCCTGTTACCCGCACTTCCGCTTCCATAATCGCGCGACTAAAGTCGTCGTTGAAACGGGTGTTTACCCGCAGGTCGCTGATTTGCGTACCAGGTTTGTGTAGCAGAGAGACATCGCGAAAAATCCCGCTCATCCGCCACATGTCCTGGTCTTCCAGATAGCTACCATCGCTCCAGCGCAGCACCATGACCGCCAGACGGTTTTCGCCATTGTGCAGATAATCGCTAAGATCAAATTCAGACGGCAGGCGGCTGTCCTGCCCGTAGCCCACCCAGCGCCCGTTGCACCACAGATGGAACGCCGAGTTCACGCCATCAAAAATGATTCGCGTCTGTCCTTCCTGAAGCCAGGCATCGTCAACGCGAAATGTGAGCGAGTAACAACCAGTAGGATTATCAGTCGGTACAAACGGCGGGTTAACCGGTATGGGATAAGTGACGTTGGTATAAATCGGTGCATCATAACCGTCCATCTGCCAGTTGGACGGTACGTTGATGGTATCCGACTGCGGCAGATCGCTTGTCAGCCAACTTTCCGGCACCGCTTCAGGCGAGGCAAACCAGGCAAATTGCCACTGTCCATTCAGACTGAATTTCTGCGCAGATTTACGATTATCGCGAGCGTCATCAGCATTTTTCCAGCTGTAAAAAGGAGGATGCGCCTCCAGCCGGTTGAGTTGCGTTACGCCTGGGTTTTCCCAGTCGCGTCGAGCCAGCACTGCGGCGAGTGAATTTGTGTTCAGGGGCATAGCTGTATCCTTTTAGAAATTGTTATCCGCTCACAATTTAAATCAAAATAGAGGCATAACGTTATTTCTGTAAAGGATGAGATGAACAATGAGTGAACTCACTCACACAATTTTACCCGTTCATATTTTGGGCGATAGCTGGGAAATCTGACGGGCCAGCTGAATCAGTGATTCGGCCAGGATCTCAGGGGAGGTCGCCAGGACATTGGGAGGCTGAACGGTCTTACGTTGAATCAATGACACGGGCAGTAGCTGGTTATTAGTCGCGGGTTCTCCGCCAGAGAGTTGCAGCAGTTTGTCTACACTCGTTTTGCCAAGCAGCGAAAAGTCCTGTCTGATGGTGGTCAGCGGCGGAATATAGCAGGCGCTATCCTCAGTATCGTCATAGCCAATAACGGAAACGTCGCTCGCCACGCGTAGACCAAATTCGATTATCGCCCGCATTGCACCCAGCGCCATCTGATCGTTAGCCACCAGAATGGCGGTAGGAATCGTCCCGTCATTAAGCATTTGCAGGGTTTGCTGAAAACCTGACATCGCACTCCAGTCGCCTTCTGTTTCAGCAACCGGCTGTAACTGGTAGTGCGCCAGATATTTATGCCAGCCTGCGAGTCTCAGCCGCGCGGAAACCGAAGAATGCGGTCCGGCCAGTAGCGCAATGCGCTGATGTCCATGTTCTACCAGATGTTCAACACCCAGACGCGCGCCGTCATCGTGAGAAAAAATAATGCTGTTAATGGGGGACTGGTCGGAAACGTCGAGAAAGAGTACCGGCACGTTGCCGCAGCTTGCCGCCACCGCAATAGCGTCGTTTTCATCGAGCGGATAGTTAACGATCAAACCGGTTACCCGTTGCGTCAGCAGGTTATGTACCGCCGCTTTGCAGGCCTCAACGCCGTTGCGCTCCACCATGGCGATCACAACGCTGGCGCCTGACCTGTCGGCGCGAGATTTAATGGCCGCAACAATCTGTGATGGAGCATGTAGCGCGAGATTAGCAGTGGCGACGCCAATAAGCGGCGTCTGTTTTCCCGCCAGTTGCTGCGCAACGCGATTGGGAATGTAATTCAGCTCCGCCATCGCGGCTTCAACTTTTTCACGAGTTTTGGCGGAAACATGGTTAGCCTGATTCACCACACGGGAAACGGTCTGGTAGGAGACCCCTGCGTGATCTGCGACATCGTATAGCGTTACCGGTTTCACATTCATCACCCTGATTTTACTGTTGTCTGCACGCTATGATGCCATACTCCACCAGGCTTTCACTATGCCGCAGGCGAGTGAATTGCACGGTACAGAGGGGGTTCTGTAGACCTTCTGGCAACCTCAATGCTGTGCGCCGCAGCATTTTTTATATTTACGCCCGCTGCCGCACGGGCAGGGATCGTTGCGGGTAGCAGTCTTCGGCTGCTGCTGCGCCTCTTGCGCCAGCCACTGCATCATCGCCGGGAGCGGATAGCCATTTTCCAGAAGCTGCCGCCAGACGTTCATATAAGGCGTCACGTGCTTGAAAAAGTGCTTATAGCCCGTACACAGGTAGTTGTGGCCGGGGCGACCGCTTGGGGAAACGGCGAAGCGATGTTTCGGACACCCGCCGTGGCAAACAAAACGAAACTCGCAGTTTCGGCAATCCGCCGTCAGCGTCTCTTTTTTGGCCTGACCAAAGGCGATGGCCTGTTCGCTATTGTTTAACTCACGAATGCTCTGCTGGTGAATATTGCCCAGCTTATGCTCCGGATAGACAAAGTGATCGCAGTTATACAGATCGCCGTTTGATTCCAGCGCGAAAGCATGGCCGCAGGTTTCGGAATGCACACACAGCACCGGCGGCTGGCCAGTCCACGCCGCCAGGGCAACGTCAAACATCTGCACATAGACGCTATCGACGTCGCGGCGCACCCAGATATCGAAAATTTGGTTCAGAAACTCGCCAAACTGCCAGGACGGCACCGTCCAGGGCGCGAGTCTTGCCGCGCTCTCTCCCGGCAGTACCAGCTGTAGTGGCGACGACGCATCGCTGCTCATCCGTTCGACAAGCGGAATAAACTGCATATAGCGCGAACCCGCCGCCAGCAGGAAATCATACACTTCGCGGGCGTGTTCAACGTTATGCTTGCCGACAACGGTCAGAGTATTGAACTCGACGTTATGCGCCTTCAGCAGCGCCATCGCCGCAACGACCTTATCGTGGGTCCCTTTTCCGGCGCGGTTGACGCGGTACTGGTTATGCAGATGCGCCGGGCCGTCTATCGACAAGCCCACCAGAAAACGCTGCTCGGCAAAAAATCGCGCCCACTCGTCGTCCACCAGCACGCCGTTGGTTTGCAGGGCATGATCGATCTTTTTGCCGTTGGCGTATTTATCACAAAGCTCAACGACGCGGCGAAAGAACGCCAGCCCCATCATCGTCGGTTCGCCGCCCTGCCAGGCAAAGGTCACCGCATCACCAGACTGCGCTTCGATATGCTGGCGAATATAGTTTTCCAGCGTCTCGTCGGACATGCGCCAGTTTTTATTACGCTCGGGGTAAAGCGCTTCTTTTTCCAGATAAAAGCAGTAGGTGCAATCGATGTTACACACCGATCCGCTCGGTTTTGCCATCACGTGGCAGCCATTGATCATGCTGATTTTCCCTGATTCGATGGCCCGGTAAACCTTGCCATTAACTGTTCTCGACAATGTACTGATAGCAGCTGGCGATATGGCGAGCGATGGTGTATTCCACCAGCTCGCCGCGATCGTTAAAGCCCTGACGGGTCTTCACCAGCAGCGGTTCGCCTGCAGCAACCTGCAAAATATCGCAGTCCTGCTCCGTGGGCAGTTCGGCGGTAATGGTATCTTTATAGCCGTCGATATTCTCACCGCGCTGTTCCAGGGCGCTGTACAAACCTTCTTTAAACGCCTCTAGCGTCAGCTCACCCAGACGCGGCGTTAGCCAGATGTAGTTTACCTGCGCGGGGAGTTCATTTTGCCGATAAATCGTGCGGGTGAGACACTGAATTTTCTGCTCCGCCGGGAGAGCGAACGCCTGCGCCACTTCCGGTGGCGGCAAGCGCTGCTCGAGTGTCAGATTATGTCGCGAAATAGAGTGCTGCTGCTGACCGTCGACCAGCCGAATGCGGGTCTTTACTCCCTGTTTCTCGGAAGTGCTGATGACCATTGTGCCGATACCGGCCTGGCGTTTTACCAGCCCTTTGGCAGCCAGTTCGGCCAGCGCGCGCCGCGCCGTAATGCGGCTGACGCCAAAAAGCTCTTCAAACTCGGCTTCGGTAGGCAGGACATCATTCTTCTTGTAGGCCCCAGTTCTTAGCTTTTCCAGCAAGATGTCGTATAGCTGAGCGTATAAAGGCTTCGCACCGCGAGAATAGTCCAGTTCTTCTTTCATTAACTTGGCACTCCTGTTCCCCGGCCGCTGCCGGGGATACCCCTTAGAGCCTGTCCCAGTAGGCGTAGTTGTTGAAGCTAGTTTGGTGCTGGACAGCGCGCAGAAACCGGAGCGTACACGCTGTACGTGAGGATTTCGAGCACTGCCCAACGCCAAAATGGCAAATAAAATAGCCTAATGGGATAGGCACTTAATCAAGTCGCATTTCTAGCGCCATCTTATAGTACACGCTCTGATGCTGCTCCTGCGGAACCTCATTCTGCACGAAAGCCCACAAATTTTCCCGATCCCATGTCGGCTGGCAGGACGACTGAAGCTTCTCTGCGAGCGCATGCTGACCACTACCTTCCAGATGCTGCAACAGCGCAAACAGGCCGTAGCGCACCTGCGGCGCAAAGGCGGCCAATTCCGGTAACAAATGCGGGTCCAGCCCCAACAGCGGGCTTTGCGCATCATCCAGGCCATAGCGCGCGTACAGCTCAGCGGGCGCATCGTTTTCCTGCATCATGCGAATCATCTGCTCCACTAGCCGCCGCGCCACCTGTTCATCACGGTACTGGGTTTGCTGCGTCGGGTCGGACTCTAAGTCATACAACCGATGACCAAAGCGATCGGCACCGCGGGTCATCAACGACTCGGCGGGGATTTTCATCACCGGGCAGCCTTTAGTAAAGCGAAATGGCGGATGCAGCGTCGTTTCGCGTAGCTCCTGCGGCGTAAAGCGGCGGTTGATACGGGTCGGCATCAGCGTGTATTCGTACAGACCATCGATACCTTGCTCAACGGGCGAGCGCATGTAGATATAGCGGCCATCGGTAATATTAATATGGCAGCCGTGATAGCCAAACAGGGCATAGTCGCGTACTGGCGTATCGTCGCACAGCGCGGGAAGCAGCGACACGCCCTGCATATCCGCCGGTTTATCCAGACCGAAGCAATCCAGCAGCGTCGCCGGAATATCAATTGTTTGCGCCAGCGCCTGGCGGGATTCGCCCGCACCGCCGTACTGCGGGTGCCAGATAAATAAAGGAATATTCGCCACTTCGTTATACAGCGGCATGATATTTTTTCCCCACCACTCGTGCTCACCGAGCAGAAAACCGTGATCGGTATTGACGATCAGCATCGTATCACGCCACAGGTCGTAGCGATCCATATGGTCCAGCACATTGCCAACATACGCATCGACCATGGTCAGCAGCGCCATATAATACTTCTGGATCATGCTCTTACGTTCGGCGCTTTCGGTAACAAAGTAGTACGGCGGCCAGCCGTCAAACTGCGCAGGATCGTCAATGCCGTACATCTTCAGGTACTTTTCCGGCACGAAGAACGGCTCATGCGGATCGAAGCACTCCAGTTGTAAAAACCAGTTATCGCTGGCGTGGTTGGTATCAATAAACTCCAGCCCTTTGCCGATCGTCCGCGCCAGATGATGATCTTCTTCGTTGTGCATAAACTGCACGTTGATCTGATGCTGTATCCGGCTGGCGATCTTCCGCTGCTTGATCTCTTCCGGCTCGCCGGATTCGTAGCGATATTCTGGTTTATCAACGACGCCTTTCCAGGCGTCGCCCTCCTGACCACGCACAAATTCGTAGGTGCTGTAGCGCGAATGATAGGTCGCCCCGCCGTCGCGCCAGTAGTGTTTATGATCCGTCACCAGATGAGTGTGAATGCCGTTCTTCTTCAGCAACTCTGGAACCGAATCATCGAACGGCTCGATCGGCGACCAGCCGCGGTGTAAAAAATTATAGCGTCCGGTATGCAGCTCCCGGCGGGCGGGCATACAGGGCATGCTGCCGACGTAGCAGTTATCGAAACGGACCGTGCGTTCCTTAAGGCGCTGAAAATTCGGCGTAATCGCCCGATCGCTGCCGTAGGCCGACAGCAGGCGCTTATTCAGCGAATCAAACATCAACATAATCGCTTTCATGCTTTACTCCTTAATCCTTCATTCACGCCGTTTCTTTATCGTAACCGCGCATTTTGCCAACGATATAGGTCAGCACGAAGGCTGCGGCGCAGCCGGTTAACCAGGAAATGATGTACTGCAAATATTTACCGTCAGCGATGAGCGGCAGCGCGGATAGCCCAGCTGCGCCAACGCCGTTGGTCGAGACGCCCAGCAGCACCACCATCATTCCGCCGAAACCCGCGCCGATGGAGCCGGTAATAAAGGCGAATCCGGCCGGAATATTGACGCCGAAAATGGTGGGTTCGCCTACTGCCAGAATGGAGGTTGGGATTGCGCCTCTGGCGATTTTCTTCATCACCGGGTCGCGGGTCAGCAGCAGTACCGCCGTCGCCGCGCCGACCATTCCGGCATTGGACATGATCTGGATGGCGAACAGCGGCGCGTGGCCGGTGGCGTTAATCATCTCCAGATGGATTGGAAACAGGCCGTGGTGCAGACCGAGCGAAATCAGGAACGGGAACAGCGCCGAGAGCACAAAGCCCGCTGCGATGCCGCCGGTAGAAAGCAGGCCGTTCAGCCCGTGCAGAATACCGTTAGAAACCACGCCCGCCACGGGCATAATCACCAACAGCAGCGCCGCCGCCATCACCACCAGCACGATAGTCGGCGTCACCACCACATCCACGATATCCGGCACAAAGCGCCGAACTTGTTTTTCCAGCAGACACATTAGCCAGGCGCAGAGAATGACGCCAATCAGCCCACCCTGCCCCGGGATCAGCCCCAGCGCGGTAATCTGCGGCACAATGGTGATCGCCCCCAGCAGGCCGCCCATCACCGCGTTACCGTCAAACTCCTTCGCCGCCGTGACCCCGGTATAGATGGCGAGGAAACCGAACAGCGCCTTTGAGACAATATCAAGGAACTGGCTAACGCCCAGCATATGCCGCTGATCGAGTACCACCTGAGTTGGTGACAGATCCCCCAGCGCCGCCACATGATGCGCCAGCGCCCAGGAAGCAGCGGAGTTCACCAACACGTTGTTGATACCCATCAGGATACCGGCCGCAATCAGCGACGGTAGAATCGGCACAAAGATATTGGCGATATGTTTGAGGATAACTTTGGTACGAGTCTGCTTTTTCGCCTTTTCCCGCGCCTGCTTCGCTTTTTGCTCGACAGCGCTTAAGGGAGTATCACCTGCGGGCTGGCCCTTGAGCAGATCGTTAATCACATTCGCGACCTTCGATGATTTCCCCGGCCCGACGATCACCTGCAGAGTATCGTCTTCCACCACGCCGAGCACGCCTTCAATACTTTTAAGTGCGGCGATATCCACCTGTGATTGCTCACCGATGGTCATTCGGACGCGGGTCATACAGTTGGTGACGTGCAGCAAATTAGATAAGCCGCCACAGTGCTTCACAATCGCATTGCCCACCTGGTTGTAGTCCATACAGAGGTTCCTTTATTATTTTGGTGGCAATTGTTATAACAATATAATGTTATCATGTTTGTGAGGGCGATCATAAAGGCGAATTAACGAGCGTTTTTGGCGGGAGCAGAAACAAAAAAAGGAGGCCAAAGCCTCCCACAAGTCTGTTTTATCTTTATATCTTGTACCGCATTTCGTCGGGTGGCGGCTAACGCCTTACCCGACCTACGGATTCACCATCTTCTGCGAGCCGGGTAATTCTGCATTATCCCTGACGCAGGTTCTGCGCGGCTTTAACCATGTTAGCCAGCGCGGCACGGGTTTCCGGCCAGCCGCGGGTTTTCAGGCCGCAGTCCGGGTTCACCCACAGGCGCTCTGCCGGGATACGCTGCTCCGCTTTCTTCAGCAGGGCTTCAATCCACTCCACGCTCGGGACGTTCGGCGAGTGAATATCGTAAACGCCCGGCCCGATTTCGTTCGGATAGTCGAACTCTTCGAACGACTCCAGCAGCTCCATGTCGGAACGCGAGGTTTCGATAGTGATCACATCAGCATCCAGCGCGGCAATGGAATCCATAATGTCGTTAAACTCGCAATAACACATATGGGTGTGGATCTGCGTGTCGTCTTTCGCCACGGCGGCGTTGATGCGGAAAGCCTCAACGCCCCACGCCAGATACGCATCCCAGTCGCTACGCTTCAGCGGCAGACCTTCGCGCAGCGCTGGCTCGTCAATCTGAATGATACCAATACCGGCCGCTTCCAGATCCGCAACTTCGTCACGCAGCGCGAGGGCAATCTGTTTCGCAATGGTTTCACGGCTGACGTCTTCACGCGGGAAGGACCAGCAGAGAATGGTCACCGGGCCGGTCAGCATACCTTTTACCGGCTTGTTGGTCAGCGACTGGGCGTATTTTGCCCACTCAACGGTGATCGCCTCAGGGCGGCTGATGTCGCCGATCACTACCGGCGGTTTGACGCAGCGGGAGCCGTAGCTCTGCACCCAGCCGTTCTGGGTAAAGATAAAACCGTCCAGGTGTTCACCGAAATATTCCACCATATCGTTACGCTCGGCTTCACCGTGAACCAGCACGTCCAGCCCCAGCCGCTCCTGCTCTACAATCGCCTGCTTGATGTGCTCTGCTATGCCGGTACGATAGTTATTCGCATCAAGATTGCCCTTTTTGAAGTCCAAACGCAGGCTGCGAATTTCCGTGGTTTGCGGGAAAGAGCCGATAGTGGTGGTCGGCCATGCAGGCAGATTAAAGCGAGCACGCTGGGCTTCGGCACGCACTTCATAGGCGCTCGTGCGCTGGCTGTCCTGCACGGTAATCGCCGCCAGGCGTTTTTCAACCGCCGCATTATGCACGCGGGTTGAATGACGACGGGCCTGAATTGGCGCGCTCCATTCGGTAATTGCGGTAGTATCACCGCTGTTCAGGGCATCACGCAGCAGCGCCAGCTCGACACATTTTTGCAAGGCGAAGGCAAACCAGCTCTTCACTTCCGCATCCAGACGAGTTTCCACGCTCAGGTCGATCGGGCTGTGCAGCAGGGAGCAGGAAGAGGCTACCCACAACTCGCGTTTACCGACGATGTCTTTAATCTGCGCGTATTTCTCGGTGAGATCGGCGCGCCAGACGTTGCGACCATTGATCAGCCCCGCAGAGAGCAGCCAGTCGGCAGGCAGACGTTGATGCAGCTCTGCCACGTCATCTTTACCGTGAACAAAATCAACGTGCAGACCCTGTACCGGCAGCGCGGTGATGGTCTCAAGGTTCGCCGTAATGCCTTCAAAATAGGTGGTCAGCAGCAGCTTAACCTGGCCTCTAAGCGCCTCATAAGCCGGTTGGAAGGCCGCCAGCCATTCCTGCGGCAGCTCAAGCACCAGCGCCGGTTCATCAATCTGTACCCACTCAATGCCGCGTTTCGCCAGCTCCGCCAGCACCTGCTGGTAGACCGGCAGAATAGCGTTCAGCAGGCTCAGACGGTCGAACGGCTCACCTTTCACCTTACCGAGCCACAGGTAAGTGACCGGCCCCAGCAGAACGGGTTTCACCTTGTGGCCCAGCGCCAGCGCTTCGTCCACTTCATCCAGCAGCTGGGTCCAGGTCAGCTTGAACTGCTGGCCTTGGGTGAACTCCGGCACCATGTAGTGGTAGTTGGTGTTAAACCATTTGGTCATCTCCGCGGCGGCAGCCGGTTCACCGGTCGGCGCGCGACCTCGGCCAATGCGGAACAGGGTATCAATATCGACGGAACCGTCTTTGTTCTGATGACGAGCCGGCACGTTGCCGAGCAGCAGGCTGGTGGTCAGAACATGGTCGTACCAGGCGAAATCGCCCACCGGCAGCAGATCAACGCCTGCCTGCTTCTGCTGATCCCAATGGCGAGCACGCAGCTCACGCCCAACCGCCAGCAGTTCTTCACGGGAGCTATTGCCTGCCCAGTAGCTCTCTTGCGCTTTTTTCAGCTCGCGACGCAGGCCAACGCGAGGGAAACCGAGGGTGTGGTTAATAATTGTCATGATATGCCCTTATGGAATTTTTAGTATTTAGCCGTCTGGATGTTTACACATCCATAATGTGAATGTACTGTATATTCCTCAAGCGCAAATTATTCATGCCGAAGTGAAGGACTTTCATGATCGAAATAAAACACCTGAAAACGCTCCAGGCGTTGCGGAATAGCGGTTCTCTGGCAGGCGCGGCAGCGGCCCTGCACCAGACCCAATCCGCCTTGTCCCACCAGTTCAGCGATCTGGAACAGCGCCTTGGCTTTCGTCTATTTGTGCGTAAAAGCCAGCCGCTGCGCTTTACCCCGCAGGGAGAGATTCTGCTGCAGCTGGCCAATCAGGTGCTGCCGCAAATCAGCCGCGCCTTGCAGGACTGTAACGAGCCGCAGCAAACTAGGCTGCGTATCGCCATCGAATGCCATAGCTGTATTCAATGGCTCACCCCGGCGCTGGAAAATTTCCGCGCCCGCTGGCCGCATGTAGAAGTAGATTTCCAGTCCGGCGTCACCTTTGACCCGCAGCCGGGGTTGCAGCAGGGTGAGCTGGATCTGGTGATGACCTCTGATATCCTGCCGCGCAGCGGTCTGCACTATTCACCGATGTTTGATTTTGAAGTGCGTCTGGTGATGGCGCCGGATCATCCGCTGGCGGCAAAAACGCGGATTGCGCCTGAGGATTTAGCCACCGAGCTGCTGCTGATTTACCCGGTGCAGCGCGCGCGCCTGGATATCTGGCGTCACTTTTTACAGCCAGCAGGGATTAGCCCGCAGCTGAAGAGCGTCGACAATACGCTGCTGTTAATTCAGATGGTGGCCGCACGGATGGGTATCGCTGCCCTACCGCACTGGGTAGTAGAAAACTTTGAACGCCAGGGCCTGGTGGTGACCAAGACCCTGGGCGAGGGACTGTGGAGCCGACTGTACGCCGCAGTGCGCGATGGCGAGCAGCGTCAGCCGGCTACCGAGGCGTTTATTCGCTCAGCGCGGAACCACGCTTGCGACCACTTACCGTTTGTGCGGAGTGCGGAGCGACCCAACGCCGATGGACCCACAGCGAGGCCAGGATCACCAGAGCTCCAACAATAAAGCTCGGCCAGCGGGGTTGCTCCTGCCAGATGGCAAGGTTCACCAGCAGCCCGGCAGGCACGTGCATATTGTTCATGATGCCGAGCGTACCAGCATCCACCTGGGTGGCTCCGTAGTTCCACATAAAATAACCGATTCCCGACGCCGCCACGCCAAGAAAGACCAGAATGCCCCACTGTAGCGACGTTTCCGGCATTTTCTGCACGTTACCCATCAGAGTCCAGGCAACTACCGCCACCAGAAACGCCCCGATATAGAACCAGGCGAAAGCGTTATGCTGCGGCATCGGGCGCGTTTCCATCAGGCGCTTATAGCCCACCATGCCGATAGCAAAGCTGATGTTGGAGAGCTGTACCAGGATCAGACCGGTCCAGAAATGGTTGGTCACCTGGTCATAACGGATAATTCCCGCGCCGATCACTGCCAGCAATGCGCTGCAGGCGTAGCCCCAGCGCAGGCGACGTCGGCTCATCAGATCGTAGATTAGAGTAATATAGAGCGGCGTCAGAACGGTAAACAGCAGGAGCTCAGAGACCGTCAAATAGAGGTAGGCGTGGAAGCTCAACATATACATGATGCCAAGCTGCATCGCCCCCACCAGCATATACAAGCCAATAGTAGTCAGGCTTTGCCCACGCGTACGCAGGAAGGGTGAAAACACCAGCGCCGCCAGGCCAACGCGCGCCAGCACCGCGAAATAGCTATCGACATGACCCGCCAGATATTCGCCGTACAGGCTAAAGGAAAAGGCCCACAGAATGGTGGTGATAATCAGTAGCGCCACAATGAATGTCTCGTAGATTAAAGAACACCCATTGTAGCGAAGAGGTTAGTTGACAACTGCTCAATTATAGAGCAACCGTCAATCTTTTTTAGTCGAGATACAGTTTACGCAGATAGTGCGGTACGGCGTCATCGGCGTTGCTGCCGATCACTTCCAGCTCCGGATGCAGGTCTTTCAGGCGCTGGTGCGCGTTGGCCATAATGCAGCCCTTGCCCGCCATCGATAGCATTTCCGCATCGTTCATGCCGTCGCCGAAGGCGATACACTCTTTCAGGCTATAGCCGAGCATTTTCGCCACCGCCTCCAGCGCATGCCCCTTCGACACGCCGCCCGCCATCACCTCCAGGCAGGTCACGGTAGAGAAACTCACGTTTACGCGGTCGCCCCAGCGCGCGTTGATCGCCTGCTCCAGCGGCAATAGCTGCTCATGCTTATCACAGGTGAAAAAGACCTTGCTGATCCCCTCAGGGTCCAGTTCGCCCGACTCATACAGTTTGTAGTTGAACACCGCCTCTTTGAAGAAACGCATCTCTTCAGGACGATGACGGTTCATAAACCACTCATCCTCACGATAAACGTTGGTCACAATCGCCGGATCGTTACGCATCATCTCGAACAGATCGGTGGCGATATCGCGGTCGAGGTTATGGGCGAAGATCTGCTTCCCTTCGCTATCGTGCACCCGCGCGCCATTAGAGGTGATCATGTAGGATTTAATGCCAAGATTATCGCGAATTTGCCCAACATCGATGTAATGACGGCCGGTCGCAAATACGAAGTTGATGCCGCGTGCGGTAAGCAGCTTCAGCGTCTCTTTGGCGTAAGGGGTTAAGCAGTGATCGGGGGAAAGCAGCGTGCCATCTAAGTCAGACGCAACAACCTGGTACATAAAAATTTTAACCTCTAAGCAGGGCGACGAGCGTTTCGCCGGATTAATTGTGTCGACCAAAAAAATCGACGATAGCATTCAGCGCGACCGAGCGCATGGCGTCCTTTTCAAAAAGGATCTCATGGTATGCCCCTTCTATGACAAACGGCTTATTCCCCTCACAAGGGTGACCGCCAGAAGCGCGAAGTTCACAGTAGCGATCGTGCATACGGTTATCGACCACCCGCTCTTCTTCCGCCTGGAGCAATAACGTTGGCGTGACGTCTTTTTCCGCGCCAGCCAGCACCTCTTCACCCGCAAGGATACCCTCGCGTACCCAGTGAAACGTTGGGCCGCCGACCCGCAGCTGTGGTTCATCAGCGTAAAAACGCAAATTGCGACGATAACGCTGACGGCTGTGCGTCAGTACGTTGACCGCAAAAGGCAACGCCCGCCAGCGGCCAGTTCCAAGGGCGTACTCTTCACGAATGCGCTGATGGCCCTCAGCCCAATCGAGAATATGACGCACCATCCAGTCAGGCAGGCGCATGACAATGCCGAACATCGGCGCACAGAGCACTATTGCGTCGCAATGCTGGCGGTGGCGCTGCAAAAAAAGCGTCGCGATTGCACCGCCCATTGAGTGGGCCAGTATAAACCGTTTTCGCCAGTGCCCGGGCACCACTTCCTGCTGCCAGAAAGCGGCAAGATCGTCGACGTAATCGCTGAAATTAACAACGTGACCACGGTGGGTATCGGAAAGCATTCGCCCGGAGCGCCCCTGACCGCGATGATCGATAATCATCACATCAAAGCCGCTATGGAAAAGATCGTAAGCCAGTTCGGCGTACTTCACGTAGCTTTCAATGCGACCCGGACAGATAACAATCACCCGGTCGTTACTTTTGGCGCAGAAGCGAACAAAGCGTACCGGAACATTATCCACGCCCGTAAATTCCGCTTCTTCTCGCTGACGCCAGAAATCGGTCAACGGCCCCATGGTAAAGGCCGCAAACGCGTTTTCTCGTGTTTCCCAGTCCTTTTGCTGCAAAAACATCGGGCTTACACCCCTGATAACCGCTGAAAATCGTTTTTTTGCCGTGCATCACACAATGCTTACACAACAGCGTATTGTGGCATAAAAACAGACAATCAGGGAGTTTCTCATGACGTTCGAGTGGTGGTTTGCCTATTTGCTGACATCAATTATTCTCAGCCTGTCACCAGGTTCCGGGGCGATAAATACGATGACCACCTCAATCAACCACGGCTATCGCGGTGCCGCAGCTTCAATCGCCGGATTACAGGCCGGGCTGGGCATTCATATCGTGCTGGTCGGCGTCGGTCTGGGCACCCTGTTTTCCCGCTCTTTGCTGGCATTTGAAATCCTCAAATGGGCGGGCGCCGCCTATCTTATCTGGCTCGGGATTCAGCAATGGCGGGCCGCGGGTTCAATCGATCTCAATACTCTGGCGAAAGCGCAAACTCGCGGAAAGCTCTTTAAACGCGCGGTGTTTGTTAACCTGACCAACCCGAAAAGCATCGTGTTTCTTGCCGCCCTATTCCCGCAGTTTATCGTGCCCAATCAGCCTCAGGTAATGCAGTACTTCGTGCTCGGCGTCACCACCATCGTGGTCGATATTATTGTGATGATTGGCTATGCCACGCTGGCGCGGCGCATCGCCGGATGGATTAAGGGACCGAAACAGATGAAGGCGCTGAACAAGGTATTTGGCTCGCTGTTTATGCTGGTCGGTGCACTGCTGGCTTCCGCCCGTCACGCCTGATGAATGGAATCACGCTCGCAATTTGAGGTTCACCTTGTGGATGCAGCAACACCGCCGCTCGAGGGCGTACGCAAAGAGATAAGATAATTCTTTTGCGTACTGTCGACTCCGCAGCGCCAATGCCAGAATGCCGCCAGATGCTCTTATTCATGGACGAAAACAATGGCGGAAGCGGCAACTCCACATGATGCGGTATTCAGAACCTTTCTCTCCCGCGTAGAAACCGCGCGGGACTTTATTGAGATCCACCTGCCGCCCTCGTTAATTCAGATTTGCAAACTGGATACGCTACGCCTGGAATCAGGGAGCTTTATTGAAGACGACCTGCGGCCTTATTACAGCGATATACTCTATTCACTGGAGACCACCAGCGGTCAGGGCTACGTGCATGTTCTGATCGAACACCAAAGCTCGCCCGATAAACTGATGGCGTTTCGCTTGATGCGTTACGCCATCGCCGCCATGCAGAGGCATCTCGAGAATGGGCACAAGACACTGCCGCTGGTGATCCCGATACTCTTTTATCAGGGGCAGCGAAGCCCCTACCCCTGGCCCCTGAATTGGCTGGAAAGCTTTGCCGATCCGGATACTGCGCGTCAGCTTTACGCCAATGCCTTTCCGTTGGTGGATATCACCGTTATCCCCGACGACGAAATCATGCAGCACCGCAGCATGGCAGCCCTGACGCTGGTGCAAAAGCATATTCGCCAGCGCGAGATGGCTGAGCTTTTGGACAGGCTCACCAGCCTGTTGATGCTCGAACAGATGAGCAGACAACAAGTTACCGTACTGATAAAATATATGACCCAGGCGGGAGAAGAGCAGGACGTTCGGCCGCTATTATATGAGCTGGCACAGCGGGTGCCGCAGCATGGAGAAGTACTGATGACTCTGGCAGAAAAGTGGCTCGAGGAAGGTATGCAGAAGGGCATAAAGGAAGGCATGAAGGAAGGCATAAAAAACGGCAAACGCGCCGCCTTTATGGAGGTCGCAAAAGCAATGCTCAACCGGGGCATTGATGCTACTGCGGTTATGGAAATGACCGGCCTCACACCTGACGATTTGCAGCAACTCCGTCACTAAAATCTAACCCACCCGAAAACCCAGGGTGGGCTGCAGGATACTTAGCGCGAAATAATCAAATGAATACCAAAACCGGCGAATAGCGTACCGGCAACGCCGTCGATCCACTTCGCCATCCGCTGATAACCGCGGCGCATACCCGGAAGAGCAAACAGGCTGGCGACCACCGTAAACCAGGCCAGCGTCTCCAGCACGATCAGCAGGAAAATGCCCCAGCGCGCGCTGGCGGTAACGTCGTCGCCAACAAACAGCGAGAACACAGAACCGAAGTAAATAATCGCTTTCGGGTTCGCCAGGTTGGTGAGTAGCCCCTTCAGGAAACTGCGACCACTACGCGCCAGCTCAACCTGTGGCTCCGCCGCCGCTACGTCGCTTTTCTTCAGCGCGCCGCGCAGCATTTGAAAGCCCATCCAGCATAGATACAGCCCGCCGCCGACCATGATAATGGTGTGCAGCCAGGCCATTTTCTCGATAATCAGGTTCAGGCCGAGCAGCGCCACGCCCGCCCACACCATCACGCCGCAGGTGATCCCCAGGACGCCCATCATCGCCTCTTTGCGGGAGCGGCTAACGGCGGTCTGTGAGACAAAGAAAAAGTCCGGGCCAGGACTCATCAGCGCAATGATATGCACCAGCGCCACGGTGAAGAAGAGCGTCAACATGATTAACTCGCAGGAAAATAGTAAGGACGAAAACTATATTTGCACTTTTTCGGCTGGCTGACTACTCATCATCACCATCCACGTGCGCGCGGATCAGAGCCATAAACTCTTTACCAAAGCGCTCGAGCTTACGCGTGCCGACGCCATTGACGCTCAGCATCTCTCCAGCGCTTAGCGGCGTTTGTTCGGCCATTTCGATCAGTGTCGCATCGTTAAATACCACGTAGGGTGGGATGTTTTCTTCGTCGGCGATCGCCTTACGCAATTTGCGCAGCTTAGCGAACAGCTTGCGATCGTAATTGCCACCAAAAGATTTCTGCATCGCCTTCGGCTTCAGCGCCACAATACGTGGCACGGCAAGCTGTAACGTCACGTCGCCGCGCAGAACCGGGCGGGCGGCTTCGGTAAGCTGCAGCGCGGAGTGCTGGGCAATATTCTGCGCCACCAGCCCTAAATGAATAAGCTGACGGATAACGCTGACCCAGTGCTCGTGGCTCTGTTCGCGCCCAATACCGTAGACCGGCAACTTATCGTGCCCCATATCGCGAATACGCTGGTTATTAGCGCCGCGCAGCACTTCCACCACGTAGCCCATACCAAAACGCTGATTGACGCGGTAAATCGTCGACAGCGCCTTCCGCGCATCCATCAAGCCATCGTACTGTTTCGGCGGGTCAAGGCAGATGTCACAGTTACCGCACGGCTCCTGACGCCCTTCGCCAAAGTAGTTGAGCAGCACCAGGCGGCGGCAGGTTTGCGCTTCGGCAAACGCCCCCATTGCGTTGAGCTTATGGCGTTCAATGTCCTGCAACGGACCGGCGGGTTTCTCTTCAAGACAGCGTCTGAGCCACGCCATATCCGCCGGATCGTAAAACAGCATCGCTTCCGCAGGCAGGCCATCGCGCCCGGCGCGCCCGGTTTCCTGATAGTAGGATTCTATATTACGCGGGATGTCGAAATGCACCACAAAACGGACGTTCGGTTTGTTGATGCCCATGCCGAAGGCCACCGTCGCCACCACGATTTGCAGGTCGTCGCGCTGAAATTTCTCCTGCACATCGGCGCGAATATCGTTTTCCAGGCCAGCGTGATAAGCCGCCGCGCTGATACCACGGCTTTGCAGGCGCGCGGCGGTATCTTCCACTTTCGACCGGCTATTGCAGTAGATAATGCCCGACTTACCGCGCTGATCCTGCACATAACGCATCAGCTGATCCAGCGGCTTAAATTTCTCCATCAACATATAGCGGATGTTGGGGCGGTCAAAGCTGCTGACCTGAATAAGCGGGTCGTCTAACCCCAGCAGGCGGACAATATCGCGACGGGTGGTATCATCGGCGGTGGCGGTTAACGCCATAAACGGAATCTGCGGTATCCGCTGGCGCAGCTGCCCTAGTGCGGCGTATTCCGGGCGGAAATCGTGACCCCACTGGGAAATACAGTGTGCTTCATCCACCGCCACCATCGCCAGATTCCAGTGCGTGAGATGCTCAAGGAAGTTATCCAGCATCAGGCGTTCCGGGGCAATATACAGCAGGCGGATTTGCCCGCTGCGACAGCCGGCCATCACGTCCTGCTGCTGCTCACGGCTCTGCGTTGAGTTCAGGCACGCCGCCGCCACGCCGTTAGCCAGTAGCTGATCGACCTGGTCCTTCATCAGTGAGATAAGCGGCGATACCACGACGGTCAGGCCGCCCAGCACCAGCGCAGGAACCTGATAACACAGCGACTTTCCGCCGCCGGTCGGCATCACCACCAGGCAATCGCGCCCTGCCAGCGCCGTATCGATAATGGTTTCCTGGCCCGGGCGAAATTGCTGGTAGCCGAAGGTTTCTTGTAAAACCTGCTTAGCCAGCGATTCCTGATTTAATACTTCCGCCTGTGCCACGTTGACCCCATATGCCTGAAAAGAAAACAGGCGCTATTTTCAGCGCCTGAGAGCCAGAGTGCAACGATTAAAACAGATCGTTGAGCATCAGCCCGACGCCGACGCGGGTCTGGTTAAAGTTATAATCGATGAGCGACTCGCCATAACCGCTATAGACCTGAGTATAGACGCGCACATGTTTGGTGACCGGATAGCTCACCCCAAGCTCAGCTCCGCCGTAGCCGGTATTCCAGTTATATTGCCCCTGAGCGCTGAGAATCGCCTCGCCCAGTTGATAACCCACTTTCAGGCGGTAATAGCCCATATATTTGGTGATATCCGGGTTATCGTTGGTGCTGCCAATCACGTACCAGGGCTTCACTTCCACCAGCCAGTTGCCATTTTGCGCCATCAGCCGGGTATAAAGACGGTTCCAGCTGCGGGACGTGGGATCGGAACGGCCGTTAGAGTCGTGGTTATAGCCCATCTCAACGTCACGCAGCGTCCAGCCAGCAAACGAATAGTCGGTCGCAAAACCGAGAAACAGCTGCGGCTCATAGTTGGTTTCGCGAAACGGCGCGGACTCTTTACTGTTGGAGAGCTGCCACCAGGATTTTTGCGTATAAGAAGCGCCCAGCAGCGAATTATCGCCAAGGATCCCCCGCCACAGGGGAAACGCCAGGCTAAGCTGGAATTTCACCTCATCCTTACGTGCATTCTCGGCCCAGTCGTAGCTGCGAATTGCTTCTTTATTGAGATCGCTGGTCCACGTATAGAGCAGATAGTTGCTCTCATAGGGATACAGCAGGAACGGATTATCATGGTCCTGTAACAGGTTGGCAATAATGCTCCCGCGAACGGCCGGAGTGTCGTGAACCTGTTTATTTACAGGCGCGTCCTGCGCCAGAACGCCAGCCGGAAGCGCAGCAAGCGCCAGCAGGCAGGCCAAAGAGATACGCATTACTGTTCTCCTGGATGGATAATTATTATTTCTGTTTAACCCAGCCAGCATTCTACCTATTTATGCGTCTTCTGACCTGTTATCCGTTCTTAAAGTAGAAATCAATATTTTAGAAGCATAAAATCAACATTTCATTAACCAATGGAATGTTGCCATGTCTGAGCTTACCGCCGCCGCCGCCCTTAAGCTGGTGGGAGAAATCTTTGTTTATCATATGCCTTATAACCGTGCCTTAGGGCTGGAGCTGGAGCGCTACGAAAAAGAGTTTGCTCAGATCAGCTTTAAAAACCAGCCGATGATGGTTGGCAACTGGGCGCAAAGCATTTTACACGGCGGCGTTATCGCCTCCGCGCTGGACGTTGCCGCGGGGCTGGTCTGTGTGGGTAGTACGCTGACTCGTCATGACACCATCAATGAAGAAGAGCTGCGCCAGCGCCTGTCGCGAATGGGGACCATCGATCTGCGCGTTGATTATTTGCGCCCGGGCCGCGGGGAACGCTTCACCGCCACCAGCAGCCTGCTGCGCGCCGGTAACAAGGTCGCAGTGGCCCGCGTCGAGCTACATAACGAAGAGCAGGTTTATATCGCCAGCGCCACGGCGACGTATATGGTGGGTTGATTGCCATAAATCGAGTAACATCACTCTCTTTGGCAATGGATTTGTACCGATGGATGCTAAACAAACGCGGGTAGGGGTTCTGCTGGCCCTGGCCGCCTATTTTATCTGGGGTATCGCGCCCGCGTACTTCAAGCTTATCTACTATGTTCCCGCCGATGAAATTCTGACTCACCGCGTGATCTGGTCCTTCTTCTTTATGGTGGCGCTGGTCAGCGTCAGCCGTCAGTGGCCGCAGGTTAAAAGACTGCTAAAAACGCCGAAAAAGGTGTTCCTGCTGGCGCTGTCTGCCGTGCTGGTAGGCGGCAACTGGCTGCTGTTTATCTGGGCGGTAAATAACCACCATATGCTGGAAGCCAGCCTGGGGTATTTTATTAACCCACTGGTGAATATTCTATTAGGGATGATCTTCCTCGGGGAGCGCTTTCGCCGGATGCAGTGGCTGGCGGTAATGCTGGCGGCCTGCGGCGTTCTGGTGCAGCTGTGGACCTTCGGCTCGCTACCGATCATCGCGCTGGGCCTGGCGTTCAGCTTTGCGTTCTACGGCCTGCTGCGTAAAAAGATCGCCGTCGATGCGCAAACCGGCATGCTGTTTGAAACCTTGTGGCTGCTGCCGGTCGCCGCGATTTATCTGTTCGGCATCGCTGATAGCCCGACCAGCCATATGGGTCAGAACCCATGGTCGCTGAACCTGCTGCTGATGGCAGCGGGCGTGGTGACCACCATCCCGCTGCTGTGCTTTACCGGCGCGGCAACACGTCTGCGCCTCTCCACGCTGGGCTTTTTCCAGTATATCGGCCCAACGCTGATGTTCCTACTGGCGGTGACGTTCTACGGCGAAGTGCCGGGCGCAGATAAGATGGTAACCTTCGCCTTTATCTGGGTGGCGCTGGCGATTTTCGTGATGGATGCAATTTACACCATACGCAGAACGCGCAGGGCATAACAAAAAAAGGAGCCGAAGCTCCTTTTTTTACAGCCAGTTTTTACGCTTAAAGTACAGATACGGAGCCAGACCGGCGAGCATCATAAAGACAATCGCGCCGGGATAGCCGAAGCTCCAGTGCAGCTCGGGCATAAATTCGAAGTTCATCCCATAGCTGGAAGCCACCAGCGTCGGCGGCAGAAAGACCACGGAAACCACCGAGAAGATCTTGATGATGCGGTTCTGCTCGATGTTGATAAAACCCATCGCCGCCTGCATCAGGAAGTTAACTTTCTGGAACAGTGATTCGTTGTGCGGCAGCAGGGATTCGATATCGCGTAGGATCTCACGCGCCTGCTCCAACTGGCCCGCCGGTAAACGCGCCTTACGCACGAGGAAGTTGAGCGCGCGCTGGGTATCCATCAGACACAGGCGAACTTTCCAGCCGATATCTTCCTGCTCAGCGAGGGTAGAGAGCGCCTCATCGTAATCATCGCCCTGACGGCCTTCCATAATCACCCGGCTGAGTTTTTCCAGGTCGCTGTAGATGTTTTCAATTTCATCCGCCAGCTGTTCGATTTTGGTTTCGAACAGGTCAAGCAGCAGCTCGTAGGCATTACCATCAACCATCGACTGGTTGCGAACGCGCATACGATACAGGCGAAAAGCGGGCAGCTCCCGCTCGCGCAGGGTGAACAGACGCCCTTCGCGGATAGTAAACGCCACGGTCGAGTTACCGGCGTGATCCTCTGCATCTTCAAAAAAGAAAAATGAGTGGATGTGTAAACCGTCTTCATCTTCAAAGAAACGTGCTGACGCTTCGATGTCTTCCAGTTCCGGGCGCGTTGCCAGGTTCTGGCCCAATTCCGTTTGCACGCGGCTTCGTTCTTCATCGTCAGGCTCGACCAGATCGACCCACACCGAACTGGCGAGGTGCTTGATCTCATCGGCTTCCAGACGCGTTAAACGATTATTTTCCAGTTGAAATGCGCTCAGCATGACCGGGACTCCCAATGCAAAAAAATTATCGGACAGTTCGGTGGGCACACAGAAACAATTTGGGTTTCAGACCATAAAGCCTGACTCAGAGCGACGGGAATAGAACGGGTCGCCGACAACCGCTAAGGCTATCAGCATAAGAGGATAGCCTTAGGAGTTGTTCCTGATGGACAGGAAGTTGAGCCAGCATCTACTGGGTGTGTCCAAGGCGAATGTCCTCTTAGCGTAATCGTGCGCGCATGTTACGCCAGCGCCAAAACGGCGTCAACACGCAACGGAACGCTAAAGAGCAAATCAAGCGCCTTAACGTACAAAGGTAGCAGAATATTACAAAATAATGATATTTTTCTTAATGTTACACTGTTTCCAGCCGGGCATAAGCGGCAACCAGCCACTTGATCCCTTGCCCCTGAAACGCAACCTGCAGGCGACTATGCTCGCCGCTGCCTTCAAGGTTTACGATCGTGCCTTCGCCAAACTTGGCATGGCGCACGCGCTGGCCCAGCTTATAGCCGGTATCGTTTTCCGCCATCGGCGTCCCCATGCGCTGATGGCTCACCGGACGACTCACCGTTGCGCGCAGACGCACCTCTTCCACACACGCTTCCGGCAGCTCGCCGATAAAGCGTGACGGACGGTGATAAACCTCTTTGCCATACAGGCGTCGGGTTTCGGCATAGGTCAGAGTCAGTTTTTGCATCGCACGAGTCACACCAACGTAGGCCAGGCGACGCTCCTCTTCCAGGCGACCGCCCTCATCGAGCGCCATCTGGCTCGGGAACATCCCCTCTTCCACGCCGACGATAAATACCTGCGGGAACTCCAGCCCTTTCGCCGAGTGCAGGGTCATCAGCTGTACCGCGTCCTGCCAGGTGTCCGCCTGCCCTTCGCCCGCTTCCAGCGCAGCGTGGGAAAGGAACGCCTGTAGCGGCATCAGGTCTTCATCTTCTTCGTTGTAGCTAAACTGGCGCGTTGCCGTCACCAGTTCCTCTAAGTTTTCGATACGCGTCTGGCCTTTCTCGCCCTTCTCCTGCTCGTACATCGTGCGCAGGCCGGAGTCTTTAATCACCCGGTCGGTCTGCACGTGCAGCGGCATATCGACGGTCTCCTGCGCCAGCGCGTCAATCAGCTCCATAAAGCGCTGTAAGGCGCTGGCGGCGCGACCGGCAAGAACTTTATCTTTTAACAGCTCGCGACAGGCCTGCCACAGGGTCAGCTGGCGGTCGCGTGAAGTCTGGCGCACCACGTCCAGCGTACGATCGCCAATACCGCGCGTTGGGGTATTCACCACGCGCTCAAACGCCGCGTCGTCGTTGCGGTTAGCGATCAGTCGGAGGTAGGAAAGCGCATCTTTGATCTCCTGGCGTTCGAAGAAGCGCATGCCGCCATAAATACGGTACGGCATGCTGGCCTGCAGCAGCGCCTCTTCCAGCACGCGCGACTGGGCGTTGCTGCGATACAAAATCGCGCACTGCGCCAGCTGACCACCGTTTTCCTGCCAGGTTTTAATGCGGTTGACGACAAAACGCGCCTCATCAAGATCGTTAAACGCACAGTAGAGCGAAATCGGCTCGCCATCAGCACCGTCGGTCCACAGTTTTTTGCCCAGACGCCCGCTGTTGTTCTCAATCAGGGCGTTCGCCGCGCTGAGGATATTGCTGGTCGAACGATAGTTCTGCTCCAGGCGGATAGTTTCAGCGCCCGGGAAGTCGTTGAGGAAGCGCTGGATGTTTTCCACCTGCGCACCGCGCCAGCCGTAAATGGACTGGTCGTCATCGCCGACGATCATCACCTTGCCGGTATCGCCCGCCAGCAGGCGGATCCACGCATACTGAATGTTGTTGGTATCCTGGAATTCGTCCACCAGGATATTGGTAAAGCGCTCGCGGTAGTGCTGGAGAATATGCGGTTTGTTGAGCCACAGCTCGTGCGCGCGCAGCAACAGCTCGGCAAAATCTACCAGCCCGGCACGATCGCAGGCTTCCTGATAGGCCTGATAAACCTTCTGCCAGGTCTGCTCAACCGGATTACCGTAGCTTTGAATATGATGCGGGCGCAGCCCTTCGTCTTTCTGACCGTTGATGTACCACATGGCCTGACGCGGCGGCCACTGCTTCTCATCAAGATTCATCGCCTTAATCAGGCGCTTCAGCAGACGCAGCTGGTCTTCACTATCGAGGATCTGGAAATCCTGCGGCAGGTTGGCATCAAGGTGATGAGCGCGCAGCAGGCGGTGCGCCAGCCCGTGGAAGGTGCCGACCCACATACCGCCCTGGGTGGTACCCATCAGTTGACCAATACGATGGCGCATTTCCGCCGCCGCTTTGTTGGTAAAGGTCACCGCCATAATGGAGTAAGGGGAACAGTTCTCCACGCTCAGCAGCCAGGCGATGCGATGAACCAGTACGCGCGTCTTACCGCTGCCCGCTCCAGCCAGAACCAGCATGTTAGTACGTGATGCCGCAACGGCTTCACGCTGTTTATCATTGAGGCTGTCGAGCAGGTAAGAAACGTCCATTGGCACCGCCGGAAATGAGACGCCCGGCAGCGTTCAGTTCACCGGGCTACTGTTAATTTATACAGAACTACAGACGATTATATCAGCGAGGTCAGAGATGCCAACCGTGAAATTTCAATGTGCGGCAGCAGGCGGCTATCGGTGGTATGCATCAGGTCTGCGCCCTGCGGTTTGATCCAGCAGGCCTGCATACCGCAGCGAATGGAGCCCGCCACATCGGTGGTCAGGTCGTCACCCACATGCAGGATTTGCGCTAACGGCAGTTCCAACCGATCCGCCGCCAGGTGGTACATATCGGCAAAGGGCTTAGAGCGCCCGTCCGGACCCGCGCGCAGCACAAAGCGGAAGTAGTCGCTCAGGCCAAAGAGCTCCGGCTGAGCATTGCCATTGGTAATCGCCACCAGCGGCCATTTTTCGGCGAGTTTAGCCAGCGTATCGTGCGTCTCTTGCGGAATGTCGATCAGACTGCGCCAGTGGGCGAAGTTAGCCATCGCTTCGTCTGCCCCCGTCTTCGCCTGCTCCGCAGAAAGCCCAGCGTTGATCATCCCCAGCTCTAGCGCGCGACGCCGCCACTCGGTGACATCGTGATAAATCTCCGGCTCCGACGCCAGCAGCGTCTGGCGCAGTTGGTTCAGCTCGCTGGCATCAAATTGGCTCAGCGAAGGGTGATAGCTGCGCACAAAGCTCAGCGACTCATGCAGCGTCCGGTCAATCACCGGGCGATTGTCATAAAGGGTATCGTCCAGGTCAAACGTCAGTGCTGAAATCTGGCCCAGAGGTCGGTAAAAACGCATTATTTCCCCCGTTTGGCGCGCGGATGCGCCGCATCGTACACCGAAGCAAGGTGTTGAAAATCAAGATGGGTATAAATTTGAGTGGTGGAGAGGTTGGCATGGCCCAGCAGCTCCTGCACCCCACGCAGATCGCCACTCGACTCCAGCATATGGGTCGCAAAGGAGTGGCGCAGCTTATGCGGATGTACATGGCTATTGAGGCCTTGCTTAATGCCCCATTCGGCAAAGCGCTTTTGCACGTTACGCGCGGAAATTCGCTTGCCCAGTTTGGATAAGAACAGCGCGTCGTCATCGGTACCGAACAGGCCGCGCAGGTCGAGCCAGTGCTCAATCCACACAACCGCGTTGCGGCCAATCGGCAGGCGGCGTTCTTTGCTGCCTTTGCCCATCACCCACACCTCGCCTGACTCCAGGTCAAGGTGTTTAATGTCGAGATTCACCAGCTCCGAAAGACGCAGCCCGGCGCCGTACATCACCTCCAGCATCGCCCGATCGCGCACTGCCAGCGGATCGTTAAGATCGATATCCAGCAGTCGGTTAACATCGTCGACATCGATATTTTTCGGCAAGTGGCGTGGCGCTTTCGGCGCGGAGATGCCCTTCGCCGGATTGGCCGTCAGTTCACCCTGGCTCACCAGCCAGTCAAAAAAGCTGCGTAAGGCAGAAAGCCGCAGCGCCAGGCTGGCAGGCCCCAGCCCCTGGCGACGGCTGCGCACCGCCAGGCTACGGACCTGGGCGGCATCGCACTGCTGCCAGCTTTTAAGACCGCCGTTTTCCGCCAGCGTGATAAGCTTTTCCAGCTGGCGACGGTAGTTCAGCAGCGTTATCGGACTTAGCTGACGCTCGACGCCGAGATAGCGTAAAAAGCGCTCTACGGGAGCGAACAGGGGTGAGTCGGTCATGCTCGCTCAATCCAGCGCTCCAGCAATCCGGGGAGCATCGAAGCAATCTCCTGCAATAGCTGCGTTCCCTGCCCTTGCTGATAATGTTGGGGATCGCGACTGCTGAAGAACATGACGCCGGGAGCATCATCGCCGCCGAGCAGCGACATTGCGACCGAACCGATGGCTTTCGCTTCCGGCAGCGCGACCAGCAGTTCCGGGCCGTTTAATGAGCCAAGATAATGGCGTTGCTGCCCAAGACGCTGAATGCGGATAGGTTCAAACGCCTGGCGACTCAGCGCCAGATGAGTGAATTTGGAGGGCGCGCCGAGCCGCCAACAGTCAGGAAACAGGCGCACCGTCGCCCCCGCCAGCCCCAGCTCACGCGCCCAACGATGAAAGCGATTCAGCATTTCATCGAGGCTATCAGCCGACGCCAGCCGCGTTTGCAGATGAAACAAACGCTGAAACAGGCTTTCGTTAGCCGTTGCCTGCTCCATCAGTAGCGTCATGTTCTCTTCCAGCACGTTGATATGATTCCGCGCCCGCGCCATGTGCCATTCCACCAGCGATACCGAACCACGCACCGGATGCGGAACCGACATGTGTTCCACCAGAGCCGCATTACGAATAAAGAATTCAGGATGTTGCAACAGATAGTCCACCACTGCGCGATCGTTCAGCTCGCTGGCGAGTTCCTGCTGTTCTTCCCCGATGTGTTTCATAAATGAATAAATCCGTCATAGACATGTGCCGCCGGGCCAGTCATATACAACGGTTGGCCCGGGCCTTTCCAGGCGATATCAAGACGCCCGCCGGGTAGTTCCACGCGGACCTCTTCGCCCAGTAATCCCTGCTGGATACCGACTGCCGCCGCCGCACAGGCGCCGCTTCCGCAAGCCTGCGTTTCGCCCGCGCCGCGTTCATACACGCGCAGACGAATATGGGAACGGCTGACCACCTGCATAAAACCGATGTTCGCCCGCTCCGGGAAGCGTTCGTGGTTTTCCATCACCGGGCCGAGCGATTCCACCAGCGCGGTTTCCACGTCATCGACCTGAATAACGCAGTGCGGGTTACCCATCGACACCACGCCGCACAATACTGTCTGTTCAGCAGCGCGCATAATATAGGTCTTTTCCGCTTTGTTGGCGCGGAACGGCACCTGCGATGGCTCGAAGTTCGGCTCACCCATATTCACGCGCACCAGGTCGTCTTCCGTTACGCTTAATACCATACGACCGTTTGACGTGCTCACGCGGATGTCACGTTTATTGGTCAGGCCTTTCAGGCGTACAAAGCGGGCGAAACAGCGCGCACCGTTGCCGCACTGCGCCACCTCGCTGCCGTCAGCGTTGAAAATACGATAATGGAAATCGAGTTCGGGATCGTAAGGCGGTTCAACCACCAGCAGCTGATCGAAACCCACGCCAAGGTGCCGATCCGCCAGGCGGCGAATCAGATCCGGTGAGAAAAAAACATTCTGCGTTACCGCGTCAACGACCATAAAGTCGTTGCCAAGGCCATGCATTTTAGAAAACTGCATTATCTACTCCAGTTGCGCGGAACAGAACGTTAGTAATTTACCTGGGTCGGGCCGCCGCTATCACCGCGATCGTTACGATCCGGCGTAGAGCTCTGGATACCGCTATCAACCGGTTTGGTCGGCGGGGATGCCGTTTTTTCCGCTGGCGGGAAATAAAGCGGACCTTTCAGGCCACAGCCGGTGAGGCTGAGGACCGCTAATAAAACGGCAAGCGTTGGGAAAACGTTTTTCATGGATAGTTGCCCGTGATTCATTCTTTCTGCTTTCTATCATCGCAGGAGAAGACGTAAACGCAAGCGTTTAGGGCAGCTTTTTGACTGCTTCCCGCCGTAAACAGCGAGGGTCCCCACTTCACAGAGCCGAACCTAAGCCGCGCGACGCGATTCAGGATTTACCCGCTCTCCGTGGGTTAACACTGCCAGCCCGGCAACTTTTTGGGGTGCATCTGGGGTTGGCGAATGCTGTTCCGTATCGGGTGCCTGATTTTTATCCTTGCGGAGATCGGCGATGGAAACAGGGCTGCTGATATTTCCTTTTGCACTATGTCTCGACGCCTGTTCTCTGGAGCTACCGCTATTTATTCAACAGCGAAACCCTCGCCGCCAATGCCAAATGGGGCTGATCGCAGGAATATCAGGCGCGCTCATTGCCGCAGCAGCGCTGCACGTGAAGGGATTTTACTCCTGTGCTGATGGCCTCAGGGCTTTGTTTGATAGGCGCAGGAATGGGTAGGGTACTATCGCGACCAATGCCCCAATACTGGTCACCACTGGCGCAGGGAATCAGCATGCTGAACAGTCTGGCGGCGTCCAGGCCGCCTCGCGCCATATCGGACAAGCGCAGGGAATGGTGGTCATCACCCTGGCGCTGCTTATCCGCCTTCGCAATCTGCCGAAGTCATCGTAGATTGCGCTATACTGCCGCCACTATCAAAAAAAAGCGGAACTGAACCATGAACGACAGTGAATTCCATCGCCTGGCCGATACCCTGTGGATGACCATCGAAGAACGTCTGGATGACTGGGACGGCGACAGCGATATCGACTGTGAAATCAACGGCGGCGTACTGACCATCAGTTTTGAAAACGGCAGCAAAATCATTATTAACCGTCAGGAGCCACTGCACCAGGTGTGGCTGGCAGCCAAGCAAGGCGGCTATCATTTCGATCTAAAAGGCGATGAGTGGATTTGCGACCGCAGCGGCGAAACCTTCTGGGATCTACTGGAACAGGCGGCAACGAATCAGGCCGGTGAAGAAGTGAGTTTTCGTTAAGGCGGCAAAGCTTCGATTTTCCCCGGAGGCGATGCTAACGCATCTGTCCGGGCTACACGATCCGATACCGCACGTACTCGTAGCCCGGGCAAGCGAAACGCAGCAGGTTAAGAGTAGTGCTGCAACATCGATGATGTCGCGGAATCCTCACCTGCAGCAAGGGTTGCAGCGGCAATCACCTGGCTGCGGAAGGGAATCACCTGTTCACGACCATCAACATCAACAATCTGATAGAACTGCGGCAGGTTAAAGTTGATAAAGCTCGAACCGTAGGTAAAGCGGTCATGGGATGACGAGTAGAAGCGGCTGACGTCGCGCACCAGCTCCTCTTTACTGCCTTCGCAATGATGATACACCTCGGCGCGGTTGCTCTCATCAAGGATATAGATGTTAAAGCCGTTATCGTTATCCGCATCTTCAAAGAAGAACTGAATAATCCCTTCGCTGGCAAAACCATCCACCACCTGCGGTAGCCTGACGTGGTTGGTTTCCACCTGCACCGACAGGCCGTGCAGTTTGTTATGTGAAATCGCACCGTAGAACTCAATAGCGTTCTCCAGCTTCTGCACCGAGACGTTAAGACGTTCGAAGAACAGGCCCCAGGTCTGCCCGGAAACGCGCAGCGCTTTAAAGCGGCCGGTATCCTGGCGGGTGCTGGAGAGACGCAGCTCGACGCATTCGGAAACCAGTTGCTGCACGCGAGTGCGGATTAACCCGCGCAGATGCTGGCTATAGCAGAACACTTCTACGCTGTCCGGCGGCGCGGCATCCTGATGCATTTTACCAAGAATGGTTTTCAGCGCTTCGATCATCGCCTGCTCGCCGTTGAAGTGCAGCGTACGCACTTCGTTCCACGAGTTGCGATACAGCAGATCAACGCTGCCAATCAGACATTTTTGCTCTTCACCAAAGCTGAAAACGTCCAGCTTGCGGAAGTCAAAATGCACCACCTGATTTCGGAAGGCCGCCGTCGGGTCATATTCCAGGTTTACGATGATCGCCAGATGGCGAATTTCGCACGGACTATACAGCGCTTTAGGCGTCGGAGACGGCAGGCGCAGCGGGAAGTGGTGCGATACGTCGGCAACCATTTCCTGCAATTTAGCCAGATCGACAATGCCGTTGCCCTTAATAAACAGGCGAGTTCGTGACGTCAGCAGGCCGTTAAACCAGGCCCAGGCCACCAGCTTATTAAGATAACGGTTATATTCCAGCGGCTGATGGCTGATGATCGACTCCATATCCGGCGCGCGGTTATAGACATACCAACCGGTACGGTTGGCACGGCCCGGCGGCACATGGATAAAGGTCAGATTCGGCTCAGACAGATCCGGTGAAATTTGCGGGTTGACCAGGGTGACTTTCCCCGGCAGCGCTTCAAATGCAGCGTACAGCTTACGTGTCAGCACGCCAATATCCTGCGGGCTGGCGGAAACGCTCAGGTTATTGCGGCGCGCGAAGCGAATCAGATTGCGATAGCTTTGCATCATCGCATCAAGCAGCTCGTTGTGCGCCTTGCGTACTTCGTCGATCTTCCAGTTGGCCCGGTTGTCGAGCATCATCAGACGCTTTTCATCCCAGCCCCACTCTTTCACCAGATGGCTAACCACTTCACGGCGCCAGCCGACGCAGGCGCGCTCGCGGCTAAGCTTTTCGCACACTTTTAAATAGAAACATCGGCGCACCAGGTCGAGGCGCGTTTCGTCTTCAATGGCTTGCAGATAGAGCGTCACGCGTTCCAGCATCATGCAGTACGGATCGAGACCAAACGAGACAATCTCACCGTCATGCAGGCGCTGTTTGATATCTTTCGCCAGCAGGCGGTTGTTCGGATATTCCCAGGAATAGGCTTCCAGCAGCAGCGTCTTCAGCACCGCTTTATACGGCGAGTCGATACTTTTGTAGAGCTGCCACAGGCTGGCACCGAAGTATTCTTCCGCCGACAGCGAACTCAGGCCGCCGAGATCCAGCCATTCGTTCGGCGTCAGGACCCCCTGCGAGTACAGCGACATCACGTAATCATCGTAATGCTCTTCTTCATCGCACGGCACCATATTCCACAGAATACGTTTCCCGGCGAGACGCACAGCGGTACGGTAAAACTCATCCAGCAGCAGGATATGTTGGGTTGAACCGCAGTCTTCGCCGCCGAGGCTACCGCTTTCATTATGACGGAAGCGGTTTTCATCGATCAGGAAGAAGCTAACTTCAACGCCCAACGATGCAGCCCAGCTTTCCAGCAGGCTGCATTTACGCTGTAACAGCTGACGCTCATCGGTATCCAGCCAGGCCTGATGACAAACCCAGATGTCGAGATCGGAAGAGCAGCTTTGGCCGACGGATGAAGTACTGCCCATGGAGTAAAGGCCGGTGATCGGCAGTTCGCCTTTCGGCGGCTCCTGCGTCAGCATTCCACGGTGCAGTTCAAGCTCGTCAAGGTAGTGGCGTTGGGTTTCATCAGGCGTGTAGAGGCAAATGCCGCGGGGAACGTTACCGTCAAGGTAACCCGGCATCAGCGGGTGATGATAATGTAGTAATGTCGGCAGTAGACTGTAAACCTGCTGGAAAGCGGGTCCCATGGCAGCAAGGGCGCGATCCACGCGCAATTGGTTGATGGCATCCAGTCTCTGTTTCAGTGTCTCAATATAGAGGTACAAGACATATCGCCTGATGTTCAAAAACCCGACGTACAATAGTACGGAGAGTTTCAGTATTTCAACAAAAACCGTCACCATTCGTCGTCGGTGTGGTTGTGATGAACTGCTGACTGACAAATGGTTTAAAACGTGATCAATCTAACACCTTGCGGATTGACCGTAAAGAAAGATGCGCTACATACAAGTGTAGCACCCTTTACTATGTGTAAATTCTTCACTACGTTTGCGGCAACCCGCAAACGCATGAAAGGCTAAAAAAGATGGCCGCGACCCTTATCCCCACAAAACTAACATCCCTAAGACAACAATGTTAGGATGGTTAGTGGTCGACTATGACGGTAACAAGCATGTTAGACAAAGTTTTGAGAATTGCCACACGGCAAAGCCCGCTTGCACTATGGCAGGCACATTATGTGAAAGAGCGCCTGGAGTCCTGTCATCCGGGGCTTTCCGTTGAACTGGTGCCGATGGTCACCCGCGGTGACGTGATCCTTGATACTCCCCTTGCAAAAGTGGGCGGTAAAGGTCTGTTTGTCAAAGAGCTGGAGCTGGCCATGCTGGATGGTCGCGCCGATATCGCCGTCCATTCCATGAAAGACGTGCCGGTAGAATTCCCCGAAGGCCTGGGGTTGGTCACCATTTGCGAACGTGAAGACCCGCGCGATGCCTTCGTCTCAAATCACTATGCGTCCATTGATGAACTGCCGCATGGCAGCATTGTTGGCACGTCAAGTTTACGCCGACAGTGCCAACTGGCCGCCGATCGTCCGGATCTGGTGATCCGCTCTCTGCGCGGTAACGTCGGCACACGCCTGGGTAAACTGGACAGCGGTGAGTATGATGCCATTATTCTTGCGGCGGCGGGACTTAAGCGCCTGAAGCTGGAAGCACGGATTCGCCAGCCGCTATCACCAGAGCAATCTCTGCCCGCAGTAGGTCAGGGCGCGGTCGGTATCGAATGCCGTCTTGACGACGAGTGGACTAAAGCGCTGCTGGCCCCACTGAACCATATGGAAACGGCCATACGCGTGCGCGCCGAACGGGCGATGAACACCCGTCTTGAAGGCGGCTGTCAGGTCCCAATCGGCAGCTATGCCGAACTGATCGACGGTGAGCTATGGCTGCGCGCGCTGGTTGGCGCGCCGGATGGCTCACGGATGGTTCGCGGCGAGCGGCGTGGTCGCCCGGAAGATGCCGAAACGCTCGGCGTCTCCCTCGCCGAAGAACTTCTGGATAACGGCGCTCGCGACATTCTCGCCGTCGTCTATGCAGGAGAGGCCCCGCAATGAGTATCCTGGTCACCCGTCCGCTGCCGCAAGGCGAAGAGTTAGTCAGCCGCCTGCGCGCGCTGGGACGCGTGGCCTGGAGCTTTCCGCTCATTGAATTTACTCCGGGCCGTCAGCTTCAGGAGCTGGGCGGCCAGCTGGCAGGCCTCAAGGCGGGTGATTTACTCTTCGCGCTATCGCAGCACGCCGTTGAGTTTGCCCACGCTCGCCTCCAGCAACAGCGACTGCACTGGCCCTCTGCGCCTGATTATTTTGCGATTGGCCGTACCACCGCGCTGGCCCTACACAAAGTCAGCAGTCATGATGTTCGCTATCCGTTAGATCGGGAAATCAGCGAAGTCTTGCTACAATTACCTGAATTACAAAACATTGCGGGGAAAAGGGCGCTCATCCTGCGCGGTAACGGTGGGCGAGAATTACTCGGTGACACACTCCGTGAACGCGGTGCCGATGTCACTTTTTGTGAATGTTATCAACGTAGTGCAAGGCACTATGATGGCGCAGAAGAAGCAATGCGCTGGCAGTCTCGTGGGGTCTCGACGCTGGTGATTACCAGCGGCGAGATGCTGCAACAGCTCTGGACGTTAATACCGCAGTGGTACCGCGAACATTGGCTCCTGAGCTGTCGCATTTTAGTTGTCAGTGAACGTCTGGCCGAACAAGCCAGGGAATTGGGCTGGCAGGATATCCAGGTTGCCGATAGCGCCGACAACGATGCGCTGCTACGCGCATTACAATAACTCTCAACATTGGAAGCCATAATGACGGAACAACAGAATCAATCCGCCGTGGTTGAAGAGACCAGGGAGGCCGTGGAAAAAACACCACAGCCAGAAAAGAATAATGTAGAAAAGAAAAACGGCGGCAGTAAAACCAGTCTCGCCCTGAGCGCAATAGCCATTGCTATCGCCCTCGCCGCTGGCGTAGGTCTTTACGGCCTCACGAAAACTCAGGCAACCCGTCAGAGCGAAACCAGCGCCGAGCTATCCAGCCAGATCGCCACACTGCAAAAAGCGCAGGAAAGCCAAAAAAGCGAACTCGAAGGCATTATTAAGCAGCAAACCGACCAGTTGACGGAAGCCCAGCGCCAACAAGATTCGCTAACGAAGAAGCTTGAAGAGGTACAGGAAAAAGTTGCCATTATCTCCGGTAGCGACGCCAAAACCTGGCTACTCGCACAGGCTGATTTTCTGGTAAAGCTAGCCGGGCGTAAGCTGTGGAGCGACCAGGACGTGACGACCGCTGCCGCGCTGCTGAAAAGCGCCGACGCCAGCCTTGCGGATATGAACGATCCGAGCCTGATTAGCGCCCGTCGCGCCATCACTGACGATATCGCCTCGCTTTCCGCCGTGAGTCAGGTGGACTATGACGGCATCATCCTGAAGGTTAACCAGCTCGCCAACCAGATTGATAATTTACGTCTGGCGGACAATAACGACGATGACTCCCCGATGGATTCTGATAGCGACGAACTATCCAGCTCCATTAAGGAGTGGCGGGTGAACCTGCAAAAAAGCTGGCAGAACTTTATGGACAGCTTTATTACCGTTCGCCGCCGTGACGAAACAGCGGTTCCGTTGCTGGCTCCAAACCAGGACGTCTACCTGCGCGAAAATATTCGTTCCCGCCTGTTAGTTGCGGCACAGGCCGTACCACGTCATCAGGAAGAGACCTATAAACAGGCTCTGGATAACGTCTCTACCTGGGTTCGTGCCTACTACGACACCGAAGATGCGACCACTAAAGCCTTCCTTGAGGATGTGGACAAGCTCAGTCAGCAAAGCATCACTATGAACGTACCGGAAACCCTGCAGAGCCAGGGCCTGCTTGAAAAACTCATGCAGACGCGGGTACGTAATCTGATGACGCAACCGGCTGAAACACAGACCAGCGCTCCGGCGCCTGCTGTTCCTGCGCCTGTAGCCCCCGCGCCAACGCCTGCGCCACAAGGAGAGTAACGCATGTTGAAAATTCTCTTACTCTTCGCGCTGCTGATTGCTGGGATCGTTGTCGGCCCGATGATCGCCGGTCATCAAGGCTACGTTCTGATCCAGACCGATAACTACAACATTGAAACCAGCGTCACCGGGTTAGCGATCATTCTGATCCTCACCATGGTGGTCCTGTTTGCGATTGAATGGCTGCTGCGGCGTATTTTCCGCACCGGCGCGCATACCCGCGGCTGGTTCGTTGGCCGTAAACGCCGTCGTGCCCGCAAGCAAACCGAACAGGCGTTGCTGAAGCTGGCGGAAGGTGATTACCAGCAGGTTGAGAAGCTGATGGCGAAAAATGCCGATCACGCGGAGCAGCCGGTAGTGAATTACCTGCTGGCGGCGGAAGCGGCCCAGCAGCGTGGGGATGAAGCCCGCGCTAACCAGCATCTGGAGCGCGCGACCGAACTGGCAGGTGACGATCTGATCCCGGTAGAAATCACTCGCGTACGTCTGCAGCTGGCGCGTAATGAAAATCACGCTGCCCGCCACGGTATCGACAAACTGCTGGAGATCACCCCGCGTCATCCTGAAGTTCTTCGCCTTGCCGAGCAGGCCTATATCCGTACCGGGGCCTGGAATTCGCTGTTGGATATCATTCCGTCAATGGCGAAAGCCAACGTCAGCGATGAAGAGCATCGCGCCGAGCTGGAACAGCTTGCGTGGATTGGTCTGATGGATAAAGCGCTGGCCGACGGCGGCAGCGAAGGGTTGCGCGACTGGTGGAAAAGCCAGAGTCGTAAAACTCGTAGCCACGTGGCTCTACAGGTGGCCATGGCGAATCGCCTTATCGAAAGCGACGACCATGATACCGCCCAGCAGATTATTATTGATGGTCTGAAAAAGCACTACGACGACCGTCTGGTGATGCCGATTCCGCGGCTGAAAACCAATAATCCGGAACAGCTGGAGAAGGTGCTGCGCCAGCAGCTTAAAACGGTCGGCGACCGCCCGCTGCTGTGGAGCACGCTGGGGCAGTCGTTAATGCGCCACGGTGAGTGGCAGGAAGCCAGCATTGCGTTCCGCGCCGCGCTCAAGCAGCGTCCGGATGCGTTTGATTACGCGTGGTTGGCCGATACCCTTGACCGCCTGCATCAGCCGGAAGAAGCGGCAACCATGCGCCGTGACGGCCTGCTGTTGACCCTGCAAAACAACCCGCAGCAGTAAGCACGATCTTCACTATCGCCTCCATCGGGGGCGATAGCACTCCCCTTCAGCAAATGCTTCACACACCCAAATAAAAAAACGCCTGCTCTGAAACCAGGGCAGGCGTTAAAACAGGTCTGTTTGACAACAAATTGGGTGCTTCACTCAACGTAGTGTCCATGGTGTTTGATGAGGCTATATGCTTCATCCTTCACGTTGTCTCTTCGTTGGCTGCACACGCTCACCCTAGTCACTTACCTTTGTAAGCTCCTGGGGATTCCCGTGCTGGCCGTCTCGACACATCATGAATGATTTAGCATATAAAATGCGACATCTGTCAGTGGACGATAAGCACCGTAAACGGCTCTGCATCATTCCTGGGTTTATGAGGCACTAAGGCGAACATAAGAGATGGAATGAGCATCTACCCGTTTATTATCGCACAGGATCTACGGAAATTGCATCTATGAGAGTAATGAATTGGGAGTATTCCGCATAATAAATCGCGTCGCAATCAGCGAGATATTTTTAGGGAGATCATGGGGATAAGAGAGTTTTTGGCAAATTCAGAAAACAAAAAACCCCGCCGAAGCGGGGTTCAAAATTGGTCGGCGAGAGAGGATTCGAACCTCCGACCCACTGGTCCCAAACCAGTTGCGCTACCAAGCTGCGCTACTCGCCGATGTACTGCTTTTTTGAATTTTTAGTTCAATTCTTTATAAAGTCGTGGTGCGAAGGGAGGGACTTGAACCCTCACGTCCGTAAGAACACTAACACCTGAAGCTAGCGCGTCTACCAATTCCGCCACCATCGCATGTTCACAACTTTCTAAATAATGGGGTGGCTAATGGGATTCGAACCCACGACAACTGGAATCACAATCCAGGGCTCTACCAACTGAGCTATAGCCACCACTACAAATCTTTTTACGCGGTCTTATAACCACCGCAGCTCCAGCACCGGGTAAATGGTGCGCCCGACAGGATTCGAACCTGAGACCTCTGCCTCCGGAGGGCAGCGCTCTATCCAGCTGAGCTACGGGCGCTTAGCGCCGTTGCGGGGTCGGATATTACGGACTTCCTACCCCGCTGTCTAGTGCCTTTTTAAAGAAAATTACCGTTTGCTCATGCTTTGTGCATTTTGTCGCTTATTCCGCCACATTATCCACATTTCCGCGTCGACCAAGGCCAAAAACCTTATAAATGAGCGTGACAGCCGCCAGGAAAATAATCCCGACGAAGAGCGACATGCGGGTATCGTCATTAAATCCCATACCTATCAGCACGCAAATCAGGAATGCCATGGTTAAATAGTTCGCCCACGGGAACAGCAGCGAGCGGAAAGGATGGCTGGCCATTGCTTCTTTGTGTACAAGACGAAAACGCAGCTGGCTAATCAGAATCACAAACCACGGCACCATGCCCGGCAGCACGCTGGCGCTGTAGACATAGACGAAGACCCGCTGTGGATTAGGGATGACATAGTTGAGGCAAGAACCAACTAACAGAATCAGTATCGACAGCGCAACACCCACCGCCGGCACGCCATTACGCGAGACTTTAGCGATCGCCACTGGCAACTGGCGATTTCTTGCCAGCGCATAAAGCATACGCCCACAGCTGTACATACCGCTGTTACAGCCGGAAAGCGCTGCCGTCAGCACCACAAAGTTAATAATTCCCGCCGCTGCGGTAATGCCGATTTTGGCAAAGGTCAGCACAAACGGACTGCCGTTGGAGCCAATCTGATCCCACGGGAAAATAGTCACAATAACGAAAATCGCACCGACGTAGAAAATCAGGATACGCCACAGCACCTTCCCTACCGCGCTGCGCAGAGTGACCTGCGGGTTCTTCGCTTCACCGGCAGTAATACCGATAAGTTCAACACCCTGGTAGGAGGCGACCACAATACACAGCGCCGTCAGGAAGCCTTTCCAGCCACCAGCAAAAAAGCCGCCATGCTCGGTCAGGTTCCCAAAGCCAATGGAGTGTCCGCCGTTGCCAAAGCCAAAGAAAATGACGCCCAGCCCAACCACAATCATCACGATAATGGTGGTGACTTTAATCATCGCGAACCAGAATTCGATTTCACCATATAGCCGCACCGCCGCCAGGTTCGCCAGCGCCACCAGCCCAACGGCAATCAGCGCCGGTATCCACTGCGCCATATCCGGGAACCAAAACTGGACGTAAACCCCGATAGCGGTAATTTCCGATATCCCGACCGCCATCCACATAAACCAGTAGGACCAGGCGGTGAGATAGCCGAAAAACGGGCTCATATAGCGATGTGCGTAAACGGCGAACGAGCCGGTTACCGGTTCGAGGAACAGCATTTCACCCATCGAACGCATGATAAAGAAGACAAAAAGCCCTGCGATAATATACGCCAACAGGACCGACGGACCGGCCCACTTCAGCGTACTTGCCGCTCCCATAAATAAACCCACGCCAATCGTGCCGCCAAGGGCGATTAGCTCAATATGCCGCGCCTCCAGTCCTCGCTGAAGTTCCGCTTTTTTCTCAGTCATATAGCCTCTTGTGTTTGCCCTGCTCCGGGTTTATTGCACTCCAAACGAAGGTGTATATATCCCGGTTATTTTTATGAATAAATAAAATGGAAAGCCCTGCCTGAGCGACGGCAAAACCTGCCCGTCGCGTATTAAGCATGCGAATGGTTAATGAATTTTATGGAAATGGCAAATAAAGTATCAGGCGAGTGAATACATTACACAGAATACCCAGGTAAACTCGCCAGAACGTAGTGGAATGTCAAAGCTTATCGGTGTAATGCCAGCGTAAATAGCGTAGCAGGCGGGCCTGTCTTTTTATCCGGCTCGGCTGCGACACCAAACGATAAAACCATTCCAGCCCAAGGTCCTGCCAGAATTTTGGTGCCCGCTGAACGTGACCAGTAAAGACATCGTAGGTCCCGCCGACACCCATATACAGCGCCTGCGGATAAACATTCCGGCAATCGCGCATCAAGATCTCCTGACGCGGCGAGCCCATCGCCACGGTGACAATTTTCGCCCCACTTTCGCGAATGCGTTCAAACAGCGCCTGACGTTGATCGGCGGCGAAATAGCCGTCCTGGCTACCGACGATATTCACGTTCCAGCGCTGGTGAAGCTGCCGCTCGGTTTGCGCCAGCACTTCCGGCTTGCCGCCAATCAGAAATACCGGCGTTCTCTGAGCGCCAGCACGCTCCATCAGCGCTTCCCATAAATCAGCCCCGGCGACGCGCGACACCTGCGCTTGAGGATATTTTTTACGTAATGAGCGCACCACGCTGATGCCATCAGCATATTTAAATTCTGCGGCTTCAATCAGCGCCCGAACCTCGGGGTTGTCTTCTACCGCCAGCATCTTCTCTGCATTAATCGCGACCAGCGTCCCCTTGCGGAGCTCGCCATCGCCATACAGATAATCCAGAGCGTGTTGCATATCGCGCCAACCAATGAGTTGCAAGCCTCTCAGCAGATACAACGGCGCGGATGTAGTCCCAGTCATGTACACCCTTATCAGACTTGAGGTTGCGTCAGCGGTTTAACCCGCTTATGAATCAGTCCAACGCTATCCAGGAACCAGTACAGCAGCTTTGCCGCCAGCAAGCAGAGACCAAAGATAACGAGGAAAAAAACCACGCGGGAGCCGAATGAATCCAGCCCTTCGCGCGCCAGCACGATCATATTGAAGATAGCGCCGAAACAAAAACTGTGCAGGATCGCCGCTTTATAGCGGTTAGTCTCCCGGTTGCCCAGCTCGTACAGCCAGTCAAACCATTTAATAATTAGCCCAACCGCCACCGCGCCCAGCGGTACAAACCAGACGCCGCCCATCACCACCAGTGAGCCAATCAGGGTCGGCGAAATCGCCAGGCCAGAATGGTTATTCAGCACTTCCCAGGTGAAATAGTTAGCGGTATTGAGCACCATCGTCGGGCGACCATGCCATAACCAGCTAGGGATAAAGACATAAAAATCCCGGACGATCGGCGCCAGACCCTGGAACTCAATCTTGTCGTAGTTTTGCAGCAGCAGAGCCAGGTTTTCCCACGGCGAGAAGGTATCGCGGGTCAGATAAAGGAAAGTATAAAACGCTTCATCGCCGCTCACGTTCATGCCATAGCGTTTAAGCGCCAGCCAGAACATACCGACGATACCCAGCACGCCCGCCGCCGCCAGCATCCACAGGCTGATCCAGCCGCGAATAATGCCGATGAACAAAAAGATAGCAAAAGCGATGATAATGTTCGCCCGGGTGCCGCCGACGATGGCATAGGTCAGCAGGCCAAAGGCCACGGTGCTGACAAGGAAAAATATCCACGCCTTATAATCCTGACGCAGAAAATAGACCACCAGCATCGCCGGGATGAAGAAGTAGAAAAAGCGCTTGAGCGCCACGCCGGAAACTTCGCTGGAAAAGATCTGGCTATAGGAGTTGAGTCTGAATAACAGGAAGCCGTTGTGCGCAAAGAAAATCCCCACGCAAAGCAGCGCAATACCCAGTAAAATCAACCAAGTCAAGTGAGTTTCCACGCGGTTCATGGTGTACAACGGGCGATGCTGATGCTCCCGACTCGCTGGGCGCAGTCGCGTTTTATAGGTGACGTAGTAAACCGCATAAAAACAGACCGAAACCAGCAGGGTTTGCAGCAGGATTTCCGGTGGGGCCACCGCCACGTCAAAACGGAACACCAGAATGCTGGTCAACGGGAAACCGAAGAAGAAGGTCAACAGAAACAACAACGAGAAAAAGACGTTGAAATTAAACCGCACGCGGCGAAATTCAAAGTACGTGGTGGTGGCGATAAATAGCGTCGACAGCAACCAGACCGCCAGTAACCCGCTAAATTGCATTAATGTCATGCGTCCACCCCCGCGGCAACCCGCAACGCTCGTCGCCAGCCCGTCAGGTAATTCGGACGGAAGAAGGCAATCTGATTCTTATCCACACCGGCCAGCTGCCGCTGCGCTTCTCGCACCACGGCCGCGTCCAGCGTATCGCTGGTAAAGAGTACCGGAATATGCTGCTCCGACATATCCTGCCAGAAGGGATTCTCCCGGTTCAGAACGCAGGGGATCCCCGCCTGAATCAGCAGGCACAGCGTGCCGATACCCTGCTGGCGGGCAAACAAGAAGTAGCCGAGATCGCAACGGCGCAATAGCGCAAGGTAGTCATCGAACGCCAGCTTGTCGCTCAGAACCTGAAGATGCTGCGGGCTAAACAGCGCCGCTCCGGCCTCGCGGACCTGGTTGATGTAATCACTATTATTGGCCGGGTAACCCATCGGCACAATCACGTTGACCGTATCGCCAAACTGCTGATGAATCGCGCGCAGCGCCGCAATATGTTCATTGCTGCGGTCACCGGAATTCCCCACCAGGATAGTCAGCGTGTCGCCGCGCGGAGCGCTATCAGCAAGGGTATTCAGCGCCGGGTCCATTCGGGTCGGGAAATAGAGCAGTTCGCCCGGCACGTCCGAATGACGGGCGGCAAACCAACTGAGATCGCCGCGGGTGGCAAATACTCGCCCTACTCGCCCCTGTGCCATACGCCGTAGTGGATAAAACAAGCGAAACTTCAGGCTGGCGGAATTCTCATACAGATCCGCGCCCCAGATATGCCAGTTAAACTGCGCTGGGCGGATCCCACCGCTGAGTAACGCCAGCCACAGCCCGGTATTGAACTGGCCATGAAAGAAAAAGCGCTGCTGCCGGTTGGCCTTTGCCAGCGCGATAACCGCCTGTGCCAGCAACTTTTTCCCTGCAAAGCAGGTGATGGATAGCGCGGGATACGCTTCGCGAACTCCTGTCACATCACCGACGACCATAAACGTACGAGCCTGCTCGTCATCAACGGCCAGCTCGTCATTAAAGAACCGCAGAACGGTCTGGTTGTGGTGCGGGATATCCGATCCCAGTACATGTATTAGTGCTGTCATGCCCGTTTACGCCAAAGTAAAAACACGCCACTACAGAGGGCGAAATAAACAATATAAGTAGCCATATACGCCTGCGCCGCGCCGATTGCACCGTGTGCCGGAATAAGCCAGTGCGAAAATGCGGTTAACAGCGCGAACTGGCTGATTTCCGTCAGAATATAAAAACGCAGCGAGGCTTTGGCGATCACCAGATAGCCGTAAACATACGCCCCGACCTTCAGCACATCGCCCACAAGCTGCCAGGCGAAGAGATCGCGCATCGCCGTAAAGCGGTCGGAAAAAAGTAGCCAGATGGCGAAATCGCGCAGCAACCACACGGTTAAACTCGCTGCCGCCACCGCCGGAAGGACAAATTTCAGCGATTTGCCAATCTCACGGGTGATGTCCGCTTTGGCGGTCAGGCGAGAGAGCGTAGGCAGCAGGTACACGCTAAACGAAGCGGTAATAAACTGCAAATAGGCGTCGGAAATGCTGCTGACGCCTTGCCAGATCCCCACTGCTTCCCAGCCATAATGGGCCGCCAGCAGGTTACGCATCATCACGTAGGCGACCGGCAGCGTCACCGAAGTAATCAGCGCCATCAGGGTAAACTTCGACAGCTGACCCGCCAGGCCGTTATCCCAACGCGGGCGCAGCGCACTCAGCGGGATATTACCGCGTCGCCACAGCACAACAGCTGCCGGAACCACCACCAGAGCAGGTACCAGCGCCAGACCGAGCAATGCGCCCTGATAGCCGCCGAAACGGTAGCAGGCATAGTATGCCGCCACGCCAATCAGGCTCCCGGCGATCAGCGACAGCGCGTTTCCCGCCGCATCGCGAAAGCCTTTCATCAGCGCTAACAGGAAGTTCGCCCAGGCGATACCCATCTGCACCAGCGCCACCAGCCGGACCAGATTCTGGTAATGCTGATGCCCAAACAGCCCCTGGCTTATCGGCGCTGCCGCCAGCAGGAATATCAGCGCCAGTAGGGTTGAGAAACCCAGAACCATCGCTGAAGAAGTGCCGACAACCTTATTCAGTTGCTGACGATCGTCATGATGCTGGGCCACCAGCTTAGTGACGCCGTTAAAAATCCCGGCCCCCGCCAGTACACCAAGCACGGTCACCAGTTGGCGGAAGTTACCCGCCTGACCCACTCCGGCAGGGCCGAACGATACCGCCAGCAGTTTAACTACCAGCAGTCCCGCCCCGATTTTGACCAACGTGGACGCGGCGGTCCACAGAGAAGCTTTAGCCAGCGACATATCAGGAGAAATAGCTCAGCAGCGAGTTAATCACCGTACGCTGGTTTACGTTCGACAGATTGTAAAATAACGGCAGGCGCAGCAGGCGCTCGCTCTCCTGGGTGGTATAACGATCTGCACCGTGGAACACGCCGAAGTTCTCCCCTGCCGGGCAACTGTGCAGTGGGATATAGTGGAACACTGCCAGAATCTCCGCTTCTTTCAGCCAGGCGATCAGCTTGCTACGATCGTCAATATCGCGCAGCTTGATATAGAACATATGCGCATTGTGTCCGCAGTCGGCCGGAATCACAGGCAGGTCGATACGCCCGGCGCGCGCCAGCGGTAAAAGCGCGTCATAGTAGCTCTGCCATAGCGTCAGACGCTGCTGGTTAATCCGTTCCGCCGCTTCCAGCTGTGCCCACAGGTAAGCCGCCTGTAGATCGGACATCAGGTAGCTGGAGCCAATATCGCGCCAGGTGTATTTATCCACCAGACCACGGAAGAACTGGCTGCGGTTGGTGCCTTTTTCGCGAATGATCTCCGCACGCTCCACCAGCTTACGATCGTTAATCAGCGTCGCGCCGCCTTCACCGCCCGCGGTGTAGTTTTTGGTTTCATGGAAGCTGAAGCAGCCAATATGACCGATAGTGCCGAGCGCCCGGCCTTTGTACGTCGACATCACGCCCTGCGCGGCATCTTCCACTACAAACAGATTATGCTTGCTGGCAATGGCCATAATGGTGTCCATCTCGCAGGCCACGCCCGCATAGTGGACCGGCACAATCGCCCGTGTTTTTTCGGTGATTGCCGCTTCAATCAGCGTTTCATCTATGTTCATGGTATCGCGACGAATATCGACAAAGACGATTTTCGCTCCGCGCAGTACGAAGGCGTTCGCGGTGGAGACGAAGGTGTAGCTTGGCATTATCACTTCATCGCCCGGCTGGATATCCAGCAACAGCGCCGCCATTTCCAGTGACGCGGTACACGATGGCGTCAGCAGCGCTTTCGCCGTTCCAAAACGCTGCTCCATCCACTGCTGGCAGCGACGGGTAAAGCCGCCATCGCCGCACAGCTTGCCGCTACCCATTGCGGACTGCATATAATCAAGCTCGGTTCCCACCACCGGCGGCGCGTTAAATGGAATCATCATTTCACCTGTATAACCAGTACGCGGCGCTTTCCACATTCGCACCGCTAAGAATGTAACGTTTAAGCGCGGCGGTGTTGCCCATCTGGGTCGCCACCCGCAGTATCGTCAGCCCGCGCAGCACGGCCCAATGTTGCGCCGCCTGCATTAATTCAGTTCCAGCGCCTCGTCCGGCCAACAGGCCAATCCTCGCCTCACGCTCATTAAGCTGTCGCAGAGAGACAAACGCGCGGATATCGCCATCGGGCGCGCGAAAAATCAGGCACTGGTGATCGAAAGTCCCTCGTACCGCATTTTCAATCCACTGGGCGTAGAAACGACCGCTGGCATCGGCAGCGTACCAGGGGGCACGAAAACGACTTAGGGCAAAGGCCAGCGCCGCCAGCTCGCGCAGCCGAGGAATATCCGCCTCCGTCGCCAGCTCAGCTCCGGCATCGTCAGAGGCAGTCAGCGCAAGCGCAAGATCGACCTCTCCCTCCACCAGCCGAAAGCCTAATGCCTGCAGCGCATCCAGACGGGCGGTATCATCCGCCGCGACTTTCGCCTGCACCCGCGACCATCCAGCCAGCGCCTGCGCCGTCAGCAGCGGCGCATCATCGCCAAAGCGCACGATGGCGCTGTTGACGCCAAAGAAGCGGTTTTCCCACTCCAGGGGCTCAATACTGGCGCGGGCGAGCACGGAGCAGATCCAGTAAGTATTGGCCGTAACCAGTTTTTTCCAGCCGTTTCGCCGCACGTTTGACGCCGTCGTCGTCCAGCCAGCCGTTGCGCCAGGCGATCTCTTCCAGACAGGCAATTTTGAAACCCTGGCGTTTTTCAACGGTTTGTACAAACATGCTGGCTTCAATCAGGCTGTCGTGCGTGCCGGTATCCAGCCAGGCAAAACCACGGCCAAGAAGCTCTACCGTCAGTGCGCCATCGTCGAGGTACATTTGATTGATAGAGGTAATTTCCAGCTCACCGCGTTCCGAGGGTTTAACCCGCTTCGCGTACTCCGCCACTTTACCATCGTAAAAATAGAGGCCGGTCACCGCCCAGTTGGATTTGGGCTGTTTTGGCTTCTCTTCCAGCGAAATCGCGCGGAAATCGTCATCAAACTCCACCACGCCAAAGCGTTCAGGATCCATGACCTGATAGCCGAACACCGTCGCCCCGGTAGTGCGGGCCGCCACGCTGCGCAACTTCGGACTAAAACCCTGACCGAAAAAGATGTTGTCGCCCAGCACCAGGCATGAGGGTTCGCCGTTGAGGAACTCCTCGCCGATGATAAACGCCTGCGCTAATCCGTCCGGGCTAGGCTGGGCGGCATAGCTTAAGTGCACGCCGAACTCCGAGCCATCGCCAAGCAGGCGCTGAAAATCGCGCTGGTCATCAGGCGTGGTGATAATCAAGACTTCGCGGATCCCGGCCAGCATCAGCACCGAGAGCGGGTAGTAGATCATCGGCTTGTCGTAGATAGGTAGCAGCTGCTTTGAGACGCCGCGCGTGATCGGATGCAGGCGGGTACCAGAACCGCCTGCAAGGATAATACCTTTCATTTTTCCCCCTCAAGCACTCAGGCTTGCAGCCCCAGGCGTTCGCCTTGATAACTGCCGTCCAGCACCTGCTGCCACCAGGCTTCATTGACCAGGTACCACTGAACGGTTTTGCGCATCCCGCTGGCAAACGTTTCGTCCGGCGTCCAGCCCAGCTCACGCTCAATTTTCGCCGCGTCAATGGCGTAGCGCAGGTCGTGTCCGGGACGGTCGGTAACAAAAGTGATGAGATCGCGATAATGCGCCAGACCGTCCGGTTTGTGCGGCGCTAGCTCCTCCAGCAGATCGCAAATCGTTTCCACTACCTCAATATTCTTACGCTCGTTATGACCGCCGATATTGTAAGTTTCGCCCGGCTCCCCGCTCGTTGCCACCCGATACAGCGCCCTGGCGTGATCTTCAACGTACAGCCAGTCACGGATCTGTTGACCATTGCCGTAAACCGGCAGGGGTTTACCCGCCAGCGCGTTGAGGATGGTCAGCGGGATCAGTTTTTCCGGGAAATGATACGGTCCATAATTATTCGAGCAGTTAGTTACTAGCGTCGGCAAGCCATAGGTGCGCTGCCAGGCGCGTACCAGATGATCGCTACTGGCTTTAGAGGCGGAATAAGGGCTGCTTGGCGCATAAGGCGTAGTTTCGGTGAAAAATTCACCGCTATTATGCAAGTCGCCATAGACCTCATCCGTCGAGATGTGGTGGAAGCGAAAGGCCGATTTTGGGTCATCCTTGAGCCCATTCCAGTAAGCCCGCGTCGCTTCCAGCAGCGTATAGGTGCCAACGATATTGGTTTCGATAAACGCCGCAGGGCCGTCAATAGAGCGGTCAACGTGGCTTTCGGCGGCCAGGTGCATCACGATATCCGGCTGATGATGGCTAAATACGCGATCCAGCTTCGCGCGATCGCAGATATCCACCTGCTCAAAAGCAAAGCGAGCATCCTGAGCAACAGGAGCCAACGACATCAGATTCCCGGCGTAGGTCAGCTTATCAACGACCACCACGTTATCGGCGGTCTCAGTGATAATTTCACGTACCACCGCCGAACCGATAAACCCGGCTCCGCCGGTGACCAGAATCGTTCTCACCGCCAGACCCCTTTGGTATCGACGATAAACGGCTGGCTGACGCTATCGCCGCTAATGGCTTTAAATTCTTTGTGATCGACCAGCATCACCAGCACGTCCGCACTCGCCAACGCCTCGTCCAGCGACGCCAGAGCGCACAAGCCGTCGAGCTTTTTCGGCAACTGATGAATATTTGGCTCAACAACCAACGTTTCACCGCCATGCCAGCGGGCGATTTGCGCGGCAATCGCCATCGCCGGACTTTCACGAAGGTCATCGATATTGGGTTTAAATGCGAGGCCGAAGCAGGCAATTTTCAGCTCGCTGGCGCGCTTATTGCTGGCCGCGAGGCAGTCGGCAACCCGCGCTTTAACCTGGTCGATCACCCATTCTGGTTTATGGTCGTTCACCTCGCGCGCGGTGCGGATAAGCCGCGCCTGCTGTGGGTTCTGCGCTACGATAAACCACGGGTCAACCGCGATGCAGTGGCCGCCAACGCCCGGGCCGGGCTGGAGAATATTGACGCGCGGATGGCGGTTTGCCAGGCGAATCAGTTCCCAGACGTTGATCCCCTGATCGGCGCAAATTAGCGAAAGTTCATTAGCAAAAGCGATGTTAACGTCGCGGAAACTGTTTTCGGTCAGCTTGCACATCTCGGCGGTGCGTGAGTTGGTCACCACGCATTCCCCTTCGAGGAAAATTTTATACAGCTCGCTGGCGCGGGCGGAGCAAACCGGGGACATTCCGCCGATCACGCGGTCGTTTTTAATCAGCTCAACCATGACCTGCCCCGGTAAAACACGTTCAGGACAGTAGGCGATATTGACGTCTGCCGCTTCACCAACCTGCTGTGGGAAGCTCAGATCAGGGCGCATTTCCGCCAGCCAACCTGCCATTTGCTCGGTTGAGCCGACAGGGGAAGTGGATTCGAGGATCACCAACGAACCTTTCTTCAGCGTCGGTGCGATAGATTTGGCCGCCGATTCAACGAAAACCATATCCGGCTTATGCAGGTCTTTAAACGGCGTCGGTACCGCAATCAGGTAAGCATCGGCTTCCACCGGCGCGGTGGTGGCGCTCAGATAACCCTGCTCGACCGCCGTTTTGACGACGCTCGCCAGATCCGGCTCCACGATATGAATTTCACCACGGTTAATGGTCTCCACGGCATGTTGATTGATATCAACGCCGACTACCCGCTTTTGCCGGGAGGCGAACGCGGCTGCAGTTGGCAGGCCAATATACCCAAGGCCAATTACCGAAATGGTAGAAAAGCTCATAGCGTTACCTGATTATTTTTAAGTGCGGACAAAATACGATGACACGCTTGTCCATCGCCGTACGGGTTATGCGCCCGACTCATGGCCTGATACGCGGACTCATCTTGCAGTAAGCGCGTGACCTCATCGACGATGCGCTGGCTGTCAGTACCCACCAGGCGCACGGTGCCAGCGCTGACGGCTTCCGGGCGCTCAGTCATTTCACGCATCACCAGTACCGGCTTGCCAAGCGACGGCGCTTCCTCCTGAATACCACCGGAGTCGGTGAGAATCAGCCATGCGCGATTCATCAACCAGACAAACGGCAGATAGTCCTGTGGCTCAATCAGCATGACGTTATCAACATGGCCGAGAATGCGGTTAACCGGTTCGCTGACGTTCGGGTTCAGATGAACCGGGTAAACAATTTGTACGTCCGGGTTATTAGCTGCAATTTCCGCCAGCGCATGGCAGATTTGCTCAAAACCGCGACCGAAGCTCTCCCGACGATGCCCGGTAACCAGGATCATCTTCTTGCCATTGCCAAGGAAGGAATAGCGCTCGGTCAGTTCACTGCTTAACGCTTCGTTGCTCAACACGCGATCGCGTACCCAGAACAACGCATCAATCACCGTGTTACCCGTGACCGTAATTTGAGCATCCGCAATGTTTTCCTGCAGCAGATTCTGTCGCGAGGTCTCCGTCGGCGCAAAATGGTACGTCGCCAGCCGTCCGGTTAACGTGCGGTTCCCCTCTTCCGGCCACGGCGAGTTCAAATCCCCCGTGCGCAACCCTGCTTCGACATGTCCCACCGGGATGCGTTGATAGAAAGCCGCCAGACTCGCCGCCATCGTGGTGGTAGTGTCGCCATGCACCAGCACGACGTCCGGTTTGAATGACTCCAGCACCGGCTTTAATCCCTCAAGGATGCGGCAGGTAATCTCCGTCAAGCCCTGACCCGGCTGCATAATGTTGAGGTCATAATCCGGAACAATTGAAAAAAGTTTCAACACCTGATCGAGCATCTCCCGATGCTGCGCGGTCACGCAAACTTTCGCCTCAAAATGAGGATCCCTTGCCAGCGCATGTACCAGAGGTGCCATCTTGATGGCTTCTGGTCTCGTGCCAAATACGGTTAGTACTTTCACATCGATTCTCTTCGATTAGGTGATGAAGGGCGAATGTCCTTCATCACAGGCTGCATTCACTGGATACGGCGACGCGATAACGCAACGCCTGCGCCGATGAGCGCGCCCACAATCCCCCACATCACCATCAGAAATACGCGGCGCGGGCTATCGCGTTTTACCGGTTCTTCAGGTGTTCGCAAATACCGGTAAGTCTGAAAACGAGGGTCCAGCGTTGGCCCAACGTTCAATGTTGTTAGCATTGCGCGACTTTGGTCATAGTCGATATCGTATTCCGGTCCTACTGCCTGTAGGTTTTCCAGTCGAGCCTGCAGCATCGGCCGCCCCAGTAAAAACAGTTCCGAATCTGGCAGTTGGTCAGGCGGAACATCGGTTTCGCTGCGAGAAATGTTGTGCTGTTGCGCGACTTTCAGCGCCTGCTCCACGCTATGGTTGCGGCGATTGAAAATCTCACGCGCCACCTCTTCCTGTCGCTTTACCTGCGCTTTCATCTGCACGGTCCGCGCCGCCCAGGCACCTTTCAGTTCATCGTTCAGATGCCCTGCCGCACGCTGGCTGGCGAAAGCGACATACTGACGCAGCAAGTTGTTAGCATCCGGTGCCGTTTCAGCCGTCAGCTTCACACTATCATTGACGCTTTTTAGCGCATCGCCGGGCATAAACTGAATATCGTTAATCAGGTCATCCAACAATGCAGCGTCTGCGCGGGCGTTGCCCGACTGGCGCTGTTTGTAGTAATCCGTTTGCAGCCAGAAGTCGCGCCGGGTATCCCAGGACGCCTGCTGCATAATGAACTCTTTGTACGCCTCGTCCATTACCGAAGGTTGATCGACCGATACAAGATTGGCCTTGATGTCGAGATTGCGTAAGAACTGCTGCTGCGAATAGTAGCCGCCCAGCATATTCACTGTTGGCCGGTCAGTAATCGCCGTTGCGCTCCACTCCTGGCGAGCAAAAAAGGTATAAACCAGAACAATCAGCGCAAAGAGCACTGCCGTACCTACTATCCAGCTTTTTCCTGCCCATAAGGCGCGAAACAACCCGCGAATATCCAGCTCATTCTCAACGTTCACTGCTCGTGCTCCCGGTAATGGTTGAGTCATCACATCCCCAGACTTACTTGGTTAATTTGGATTATTGCTGCTGTGTCGCCGTATTCTGCGTCTAATGCGCTTAACCAGACGCGCCACTTTCCAGGCGCGTTTAATGCAGTAGCCATAAAGGAAGAAGGCTAACAAAAACAGTATCAACATCACCCATTCAGGAACAATACGGGTGTATTCCGCCACCACGCCTACCAGCGCCAGCAACGCGGCGGCCAGGGTGATCAGCACGAATGCCTGGCGGGAAGTAAACCCGGCACGCATGATTAAATGATGAATATGTTGACGGTCCGGGGAGAACGGACTCATCCCTTTACGCAGGCGGCGATACATAATCGCCACCATATCCATCAACGGAATGGCAATAATCCACAGCGCGGTAACCGGGCTAATGGGGTGCGTTTTGCCTTGCGTGGTCTCCAGCAGGATCCAGATGATAGTGAAGCCAATCATGGTACTGCCGGCATCACCCATAAAGACCTTGTAGCGACGACCAAGCGCACCGAGGTTAAGTAAAATATAGGGCAAAATGGCGGCGATCATCGCAAAACACCACATCGCCAGGCTGTATTGACCATCAAACCACAGAATGATGCCCGTCGCCGCGAAAGAGACAGAGGAGAGACCGCCAAGCAGACCATCAATACCATCAACCATATTGAAGGCATTGATCGCAGCCCAAACGGCAAACAGCGTGAGGAAGAATCCGAAAGGGCCGAGCACCAGCTCCCACGAACCAAAAATAAAACCCAGGCTACTAAGATGAAGATTACCGACCGTCATCATAATGACGGCGATGGCGGCCTGAATAACCGCGCGAATTTTTACACTGATATCAAAGCGGTCGTCCAGTGCACCAACCAGCACAAGCACCCCTGCGCAAGACAGATATAACCGCGCGTGGGGGATATAATAATCTGCGATAGCAAACGTAAAACAAATACCTGCATAAACTGAGATACCACCGACTAACGGAATCAAACCCTGATGCCGTTTGCGATAGTTAGGTTTATCCACCAACCCAACTCTTTTTGCCGCCTTACGAGCAACAAATATAAATAGGGTAGTGAATAAGAAAATACTGATTAATTCAGTAATAGCAGTGAGTAAATTCACAACGCATGTGCTCTCAGCATAGTTAATCCGGGAAGTATAACGATGATGTCTCAACTCCTGAAGGGGTAAAGCAGAACATTACAAATTTATTGTATAGATTTTAGTCTGTTAAAGTTCTCTCTGCCTGGTATTGTGCTGCACACATCATACGATAACACCCGCTTTGTTTTCCCTTTCTGGATCATACAAACCCAGAAAACAAAACGCCACGCAATAGCGTGGCGTTTTCTGGCTTTTTTTAACTTACGAGCGCTTCATCATGTCAAAGAAGTCATCGTTAGTTTTGGTCATCGCCAGTTTATTGATGAGGAACTCCATCGCGTCAATTTCACCCATAGGATGGATGATTTTGCGCAGGATCCACATCTTCTGCAGCTCTTCCTGAGTGGTGAGCAGCTCTTCTTTACGCGTACCGGAACGGTTGTAATCGATCGCCGGGAAGACGCGTTTTTCAGCGATCTTACGCGAGAGGTGCAATTCCATGTTGCCGGTACCTTTAAACTCTTCATAGATAACTTCATCCATTTTAGAGCCAGTATCGACCAGAGCTGTGGCGATAATCGTCAGGCTACCGCCCTCTTCCACGTTACGCGCAGCACCGAAGAAACGCTTCGGACGATGCAGGGCGTTGGCGTCAACACCACCGGTCAACACTTTACCGGAAGCCGGTACGACGGTGTTGTAGGCACGAGCCAGACGGGTGATGGAGTCGAGCAGGATGATAACGTCTTTCTTGTGTTCAACCAGACGTTTCGCTTTCTCGATAACCATTTCCGCAACCTGAACGTGGCGGGATGCCGGTTCATCAAAGGTAGAAGCAATAACCTCACCTTTCACCAGACGCTGCATCTCTGTCACTTCTTCCGGACGTTCGTCGATCAGCAGTACCATCAGCACACAATCAGGGTGGTTGTACGCAATGCTCTGTGCAATATTCTGCAGCAGCATGGTTTTACCCGCTTTCGGCGGTGCAACAATCAGACCACGCTGACCACGACCGATCGGCGATGCCAGATCCAGGACACGAGCAGTTAAGTCTTCCGTAGAACCATTACCACGCTCCATACGCAGACGTGAGTTTGCGTGCAGCGGCGTTAAGTTCTCGAACAGAATCTTATTACGCGCGTTTTCCGGCTTGTCGTAGTTAACTTCGTTAACTTTCAACAATGCAAAGTAACGCTCACCCTCTTTAGGAGGACGAATCTTACCGGAAATGGTGTCACCAGTGCGGAGGTTGAAACGGCGGATTTGGCTAGGGGATACGTAGATGTCATCAGGACCGGCGAGGTAGGAGCTGTCTCCAGAACGGAGGAAACCAAATCCATCCTGCAGTATCTCCAGCACACCGTCGCCAAAGATATCTTCGCCACTCTTTGCGTGCTGCTTCAGGATGGCAAAAATGATGTCCTGCTTGCGCATACGTGCCTGGTTTTCCAGACCCATATTTTCGCCGAGAGTAATCAGCTCAGAAACCGGCGTATTCTTTAATTCGGTAAGATTCATAATGGTGTGGGTTCTTAAACTCGGGGTAAAACTCGAACTTAATGTTGTGAATGGTATGGCAGGAACATCCATGCCTGTTAACGGCCTTCATCTCGTGTCTGTACGTCGCCTGGTCACAGGAAAGAACGCAGAACTGAAACGACTAGACGGAATGAGTGATAAGCCCGGAATTATTAGCTTCACGCGCATTTTCTGCGGGACGCTTTGGGTAAAACAAGATTCAAACAAAGGTATGTTTAAAACGAAGTCTGGAATTAACTTAGCACGACTCTTGCCGGGCGTCCAGAGATCCGCAAAAAATAGGAGTCTGGACGCCGGAATAGCAAATCGCTTACGCCAGGTTGGCGTCGAGGAACTCTTTCAACTGGCCTTTAGACAGCGCACCAACTTTGGTTGCTGCAACTTCGCCATTTTTGAACAGCAGCAGAGTCGGGATGCCGCGAATGCCGTATTTCGGCGCAGTACCCGGGTTCTGATCGATGTTCAGTTTCGCAATGGTCAGTTTGCCCTGATACTCTTCAGCGATCTCATCCAGAATCGGGGCGATCATTTTGCACGGACCACACCACTCTGCCCAGAAATCGACGAGGGTTAGCCCGTCAGCCTTGAGTACGTCCGTGTCAAAACTGTCGTCAGTCAGGTGAATAATTTTATCGCTCATATTTAACTCCACAGGAATAAGCCTGGTGTGTTGGTGTCGCAGTCATCAACGACGTGTCGATGCTCCGTTATGCACGCTATTTTCAGGATGCCCCTTTAAGCCACCTGCGCGACACGGCCCATCATGGACCTCGCCGCTCAGGAGTCAAAGCAATCTGTATTCAAACCGGCTTATCGCAGATTTGTCACCCCGGCTCGCTTAAGTAGTCTAAGCTTTCGAGGATTCGTTCAATTGCCGCAGACGCACCTTGAGTCATTTCATGCATAGCCAACGAAAGGTTGACGTTATTTCACCGGATACGCTTTCTTAATGCAATAGTTAGCTGATATTCTACCACACTATGAGCAAAACACACTTAACAGAACAGAAGTTTTCCGACTTCGCCCTGCACCCGGCAGTGATTGAAGCCCTTGAAAAAAAAGGGTTTCATAATTGCACACCCATCCAGGCACTCGCTCTCCCGCTGACGCTGGAAGGTCGTGATGTTGCCGGGCAGGCGCAAACCGGTACCGGTAAAACGATGGCGTTTCTGACGTCAACGTTTCATTATCTTCTCACTCACCCGGCCATTGCTGACCGCCAGGTCAACCAGCCGCGCGCACTGATCATGGCTCCGACCCGCGAACTGGCAGTGCAGATCCACGCTGATGCAGAACCGCTGGCACAGACTGCCGGTCTGAAGCTCGGCCTCGCATACGGCGGCGACGGCTACGACAAGCAGTTGAAAGTACTGGAAAGCGGCGTTGATATCCTGATCGGAACCACCGGCCGCCTTATCGACTACGCCAAACAGAACCATATCAACCTCAGCGCCATTCAGGTTGTTGTCCTCGACGAAGCCGATCGCATGTACGATCTCGGCTTTATTAAAGATATTCGCTGGCTGTTCCGTCGTATGCCGCCGGCCAATCAGCGCCTGAACATGCTGTTTTCTGCCACCCTTTCTTATCGCGTGCGTGAACTGGCGTTCGAGCAAATGAACAACGCCGAATACGTCGAAGTCGAGCCGGAGCAGAAAACAGGTCACCGAATTAAAGAAGAGTTATTCTATCCTTCCAACGAAGAAAAAATGCGCCTGCTGCAGACGCTGCTGGAAGAAGAGTGGCCGGATCGCGCCATTATCTTCGCCAACACCAAACATCGTTGTGAAGATATCTGGGGTCACCTGGCGGCGGACGGCCATCGCGTTGGTCTGTTGACCGGCGATGTCGCACAGAAAAAACGCCTGCGCATTCTCGACGAATTCACTCGCGGCGATATCGATATTCTGGTCGCCACCGACGTTGCCGCCCGCGGCCTGCATATCCCAGCGGTTACTCACGTCTTTAACTACGACCTACCGGACGATTGTGAAGACTACGTTCACCGCATCGGTCGTACTGGACGCGCTGGCGCTAGCGGTCACTCAATCAGCCTGGCTTGTGAAGAGTACGCGTTGAATCTGCCGGCTATCGAAACCTATATTGGACATTCGATTCCGGTGAGCAAATACAATCCAGATGCGCTCATGACCGATCTGCCCAGGGCACTACGTCTGACGCGTCCGCGTCCGGGTAACGGTCCACGCCGTAACGGTCCGCCACGTAACCGTCGTCGTTCAGGTTAAAGCTATATGCCATACACAAAATCATTCAAGTTGCATCAAGGCGGCAAGAGAACGAATCCCGACGAGCTTACTCTGGTAAGTGATTCGGGTAAGAGAACGCAGCCAACGCAGAGGCAATTTGAAGGATGAAGTGTATGAACTCCACCTCGCTCTATGCAGCTATCGATCTAGGTTCTAATAGCTTTCATATGTTGGTTGTACGCGAGGTGGCGGGGAGCATCCAGACCCTCAGTCGTATTAAACGCAAAGTGCGTTTGGCTGCCGGTCTGAATGGCGACAATACGCTCTCCGTAGAAGCAATGGAGCGCGGCTGGCAATGTTTACGTCTGTTTGCCGAGCGCCTGCAGGATATACCTCCAGCGCAAATTCGCGTGGTCGCCACCGCGACGCTTCGTCTGGCAGTAAACGCTGGAGAGTTTCTGGAAAAAGCGCGGGAAATCCTCGGCTGCCCGGTGCAGGTCATCAGCGGTGAAGAGGAAGCTCGTCTGATTTATCAGGGCGTTGCGCATACCACTGGCGGCGCAGATCAGCGTCTGGTCGTGGATATCGGCGGAGCCAGTACTGAACTGGTTACTGGAACCGGTGCGCAAACCACCTCGCTTTTCAGCCTGTCGATGGGTTGCGTCACCTGGCTGGAGCGCTACTTCGCCGATCGCAGCCTCACCAAAGAAAATTTCGACCTTGCCGAAACCGCCGCGCGCGAAGTGCTGCGTCCCGTGGCCTATGTTCTGCGCTATCACGGCTGGAAGGTCTGTGTCGGCGCATCCGGTACCGTTCAGGCCTTGCAGGAAATCATGATGGCGCAGGGGATGGATGAACGCATCACCCTGGCCAAACTGCAGCAGCTCAAACAGCGCGCAATTCAGTGCGGTCGTCTGGAAGAGCTGGAGATTGAAGGCTTGACGCTCGAACGGGCGTTAGTCTTCCCGAGCGGTCTGGCAATACTGATGGCCATTTTCAGCGAGCTGAACATTCAGTGCATGACCCTCGCGGGTGGGGCACTGCGTGAAGGTCTTGTCTACGGCATGCTGCATCTGTCGGTCGATCAGGATATTCGTAGCCGCACACTGCGTAATATTCAGCGCCGGTTTCTGGTGGATACCGAGCAGGCGCAGCGCGTTGCACAGCTGTCCGCGCATTTTGTTCGTCAGGTGGAAAATAGTTGGGATATTGAGCCATTATGCTTCGATCTGCTGCAAAGTGCCTGTCAACTGCATGAAATAGGCCTGAGCGTAGAGTATAAGCAAGCGCCTCTGCACGCGGCCTGGCTCGTTCGAAATCTCGACCTGCCTGGCTTCACGCCTGCGCAAAAAAAACTGCTGGCGACGCTGTTGCTAAACCAGACCAACGCCGTCGACCTCTCTTCGATTCATCAGCAAAACGCGGTGCCGCCGAGAGTCGCGGAACATATGTGCCGCCTGCTGCGTCTGGCTATTCTGTTTGCCAGCCGCCGACGCGACGATCTGCTACCGATGATTACGCTGACTGCCAAAGATGAAAGTTTGACGCTGACGCTACCGCAAGGCTGGCTGGAGAATCATCCGCTGGGCCGGGAGATGGTAGAACAAGAGTGCCAGTGGCAAAGTTACGTTCACTGGCCGTTGCAGCTCAGCGAGGAGCGCGCAGCAAAATAGCTCAACCAGGGAAATATCATGCGAGAAGAACTGGATTTCAAATCGCTGCGTTTTTTTTCCGCCCTCTTCCGCCTGGGGAACGTCTCTCCCGCCGCCGAAGCGCTCAATATCAGCCAGCCGACCGGCAGCCTGCTGTTGAAAAAACTGCGCGAGCATTTTGACGATCCTCTGTTTGTGCGTATAGGGCAACGCATGGTGCCCACGCCGCGCGCTGATGATATCGCCCAGACCATTTTTACCATTCTTCAATTGGTCGATAATCAACTTCCTGGCAACCCTGAATTTATCCCCCAAACCAGTACGCGTAATTTCACTATTGGCATGACCGATATCAGCCAGATGACATTGTTACCGCCCTTGCAGGTACGGTTACAACAACAGAACGCTGAAGGTATTACTTTTTCAGTGCTGAATATCGACGATCAAACGCTGGGCGCGCTCGAATCAGGCAAGTGTGATTTAGCCATCGGTTATCTGATGCAGCTACCGGATAGCGTTTACCAGCAGCGCCTGTTTAATCAATCCTATGTTTGCCTGGCGGCAAAAAATCATCCGCGGATCCGTTCCTCGTTTACCGCCGAGAACTGGCGGCTGGAAAAACATCTGGCCGTTCACGTCAACGGCACCGGGCATGGCGATATCGATCGACTGCTCAATGAGTACGGCATGCCGCGCCGTATTTCCCTCACCCTCCCCAGCTTTTTAGGTGCAGGTGAGCTGGTTGCGGGCAGTGAACTGATCGCCGTCGTTCCCGAGCAATTGGCACACCATATTACCCATCGTTATCCCTGCTGCAGCTGGCCGTTACCCTTTTCGCTGCCGGAAATCGCGATTCGTCAGGTCTGGCATCAGCGTCTGCACCGCGATCCCGGGCACATCTGGCTGCGTACGCTGATCGCCAACTTTGCTACAGCCAGCAACAATAAAAACCTCTATTAACTTTTAAGCATTCAAAAATAATGCTGTATTAGTTTTTCTGATAACCCGTATTGGATTCTGTTTATTGCCGTAAGTACGTAAAAAATTCTATTCTCCTCGCATCAGGTCATACAAAAACAGATTCGAGGAATATATTATGCGTGGAAAAATCGCTTTAGAAGAGCACGTTTCAACACCGAAAAATAACAGCCTCTGGGACTCAACTGGCGAAGCGGCAAGAAATGGCTCAGAATATATGAAAGACGTTGAACGCCGTTTATTAGATCGCAGCTATCAGCTGGATGAAATGGCGCAACGTAATATCGACCACGTGATTCTTTCTCTGACTTCACCTGGCGCACAATCTATTTTAGATAAATCAGCTGCGGTATCTTTCGCTCGTGAAACCAACGACTATATCGTTGAAAATTATGTTAAGCCAAACCCGGATAAATTCAGCGCATTTGCGACTCTGGCATTACAAAATCCAGAGGCTGCAGCCGAAGAACTGGATCGCGCAGTCAAAAAACTAGGCATGAAAGGCGCACTGATTAACGGTTATACCAACGTCCAGGATAGCGAACATGGCCTGTACCTGGATGATGAATCCATGCTGGTATTCTGGGATAAAGTCAATGAGCTGAACGTCCCCGTATATTTGCACCCGCGTGAACCATTAGAAGGCCCAGCGCGCGGTATCTACACCGGCTATGAAAGCCTGATCGGTTCCGCCTGGGGCTTTGCTCAGGAAACGGCGGTCCATGCGATTCGCCTGATGATGAGTGGTCTGTTTGACCGTTATCCTGACCTGAACCTGGTTTTAGGCCACTTAGGCGAAGGCCTGGTACACATGCTGCCGCGTACTCAGCATCGTCTCTACCGTCAACGCTTCGGCTGCGGTTTGGGCAAAGCAGAGAAACCGTTAATGCACTATTTGCAGAATAACTTTATCGTCACCACCAGCGGTCACTTCAATACCTATTCTCTGCAAAATGCGATTGATATTATGGGCCCGGATCGCGTGATGTTCTCCGTCGATTATCCGTATGAGGATATTCATCAGGCTTGTGATTGGTTCGATCCGCTGGAAATGGATACTGAATTGAAAAATAAAATCGCCTGGGGCAACGCCAACCGCGTATTCAATATCAAATAATTTCCTCCTGTCGTAACAAAAGGGCCTGACACAGGCCCTTTTCATTATTAATTACCAAATCCATTCTCGATTCCTTTACCACCGTTATTTTTACCTCCGCACTCGGCTACATTATCGCCATCATCTTTGTGCCTCAGCTTATTGTCTTCGTTATTCTCTTTTTTGCCGCCAGTTTTATCATGACGATGATTAATCCCTCGATGGTGGCCGATTTTACGGCCTGCGGGGGGCATCATCATGCTGGCGACAGGTTTTCGGCTCTGCGGAATTCACGCTTTCCTACGGCAAATATGCTGCCATCGCTAATTCTGGTAATGCCCTTCTCCGCCGCGTGGCAACTATTCATCTTTCCAGGCTGTGCCTGCAGTGCCCTATGTCCGCAACGCCTGAAGCTTTACTCTGAAATCAAAATTAAAGTAATTACTCAGGCAAAACGCGGTTCCATACTCAAGCACGTCCCCATGAGCATTACGGCTTTTCAGCGTAATTTTCATCAACGGCATCCCATGAGGTAAGTCGAGCAAATTCAGTTCCTCACCCGAAGGGATATGCACCGTCAGGGAGTAATCCTGAAGATCGGGAAAAATATTGTTTTCAGCCCAGTGGGCATACAGCGAGCCTTCGAGCAAATCCGGGCGAGGCAAGAAACGTTCAGGGATAAACATGGTTTCGATGGAAACAGGAAGGGCATCAACTAAACGTACACGTTTTATTTTTGCCACCCGATCTCCAACCGCGATCTCCAGCTCGCGAGCCAGAATATCATCCGCCGCCAGCTTTTCCCTCACCAGCCACCGATTAGACACCGTCCCTGAATTTTGTAGCTGGGCAGAAAATCCGCCACTGGCAAGGTTATAGCTTACCGGCAGATTCACCTCAGTGCCTTTCCCGTGACGCTTGGTAACCAGTCCGGCTTCCAGCAGCGCCTCCAGCGCCTTGACCACCGTCACGCGCGATAGCTCGAGAGCCTGGGACATTTTGCGTTCAGAGGGCAAAATACTGCCATGAGTCAGTAACCGATCCGCTATTGCAGCTTCAATAGCCTGTTTTAATTGAATATAAAGCGGCGCAGGCGCCTCGGCATTCAGACGACCTTTTATATACTCAAGCAGCGGTTGCGACATAATTCATGTGGCCTTAAAGGATTAATCACCAGTGGATTTATCATAGTGGATCCATACTGGAATCTATACCCTCATCATAACCCCTCCCCGCACTCTCCCGAATCCCAATTTGCTATCAGAATGCGCCGTCGATCACAGAGTGATTATAAAGGACTTTAACTGGACTTAATCTGGATCTATTTTTAGTACAACTTTTATTCATCTCTTACCGGGAGTCGTCGATGTCTGATATTCGCCCTACCTATACCGCCGAACGCCGTATCCTTGGCTGTCTTTATGGGCAAGCCATTGGTGATGCAATGGGTATGCCTTCCGAGCTATGGCCTAAACGTCGAGTCATCAACCATTTTGGCTGGATTGAACGCTTTCTTCCCGGCCCGAAAGAGAATATCGCGGCCTGCGAATTTAGCGCTGCGGAGTTCACCGATGATACGCACCAGTGTATCGCTTTAATGGATGCACTGAATGAAACCAACGGTGTAACCGATCCACTGGTCATCGCCAAACATATTCTGCTGTGGGCCAGACGCTGCCGGGCGTTTGAGAAAAATATTCTCGGCCCGACTTCGAAGGCCTCTCTGCTCGCGCTCGAGCAAGGGCAAGCGCTTGATGAGATCGCGGCTAACGGCGTGACCAACGGCGCAGCGATGCGTGTAGCGCCGATGGGTTGCCTATTGCCAACCCGAGACAGGGCGTTTTTCATTGCGCAAGTACGGCTATCCTGTCTACCGACGCACAAATCAGATATCGCGATTGCCGGCGCAGTGGTGATTGCCTGGGCTATCAGCCGCGCCATTGAAGGTGCCGGGTGGGCGTTAATCAAAACCGAGCTGGCATCACTCGCAAATGAAACCCAGCGCCAGTATGAGTCCACTTTTAGTCCACTTCTCGGGAATCGCATCCACTTAGCGTTAGATATGATGACCAGAGAGACTGACCATCTGACAGGCATTGAACGTATTTACGAAGATATCGGTGCCGGCATGGATATTATCGAATCCGTCCCGGCAGCGATTGCGCTGGTCGAACTGTCAGGAACTCAGCCCATGAAATGCGCCATGCTGGCGGCAAATTTAGGCGGCGACACGGATACCATCGGCGCGATGGCAACGGCTATCTGCGGCGCGCTTCATGGCATAGAAGCTTTCCCTGAAGAACATATACAACAGATTAATCAGGCCAACGGCATCGACTTCGCGCCTTACGCACAGCGGCTTGCAGGCTACCGCTTCGCATAATTCACAGAGGGCATCAATATGGACAACAAAGCTTCATACGATGGTAATATCCAAACGGCGGATCCCGGAATGGCGGAGTTGGGGATCGGTCTGGTTCCCCCGGTTCACCAAAACCAAAAGCCGGTACAGCTCTTTTTCGTCTGGTGCGCCGCAAATATCGGCATTCTTGGGGTTGTTTACGGTGCAGTTATTGTGTCGTTCGGTCTCTCATTCTGGCAGTCAATTCTTGCTGCCGTCGCAGGAGTCGCCTCCTTTGCGCTGGTCGGAGTGACCAGCATCGCCGGAAAAATCGGGCGAACGACAACGTTGACGCTCTCCCGCGTGATATTTGGCAAACGCGGTAATATCGCGCCCACCAGCTTTTGCTGGGTGAACCTGATGGGCTGGGAATCGGTCAATATCATTACCGGCACGCTCACGCTCGTCGCGCTGTTTGCCGCCATGGGTTTTGAAGAGAGCCTGACGACCACTGCACTATCGCTTTTCCTGTTTGGCGGGTTGACCGTGCTGGTCAGCGTACTCGGCCAAAATGCCGTGCTGATGATGCAAAAATGGATCACCCGAATCTTTGGTGCCATGACGCTACTGGTAGTGATTTATTTGCTGTTCACCGCGGACTGGCAGGCCATCCTCGCCCTGCCTTCAGGCAGTTGGCTGACCGGTTTTCTCCCGGCAGTCTCTATTATCGCCGCAGGCACCGGCATCAGTTGGGCTATTGCCGGTGCCGACTATAGTCGGGATCAGCGCCCTGACTCCGGTGAAAAGAGCATTTTTCTCGCCGTTGTTAGCGGCGCTGCCCTTCCCTTACTGCTGCTGATGCTCACCGGGATACTGCTTACCGCCCAAATCCCTGATTTGGCGTCCAGCGAAAATCCAATTTCCGCGATCGGCAAACTACTGCCTTCGTGGATGGCAATCCCCTATCTTGCGGCGGCTACCGCCGGGGTTGTGACCATCGCAGTGTTGAGCCTCTATTCCGCCAGCCTTAATCTATTAAGCATGGGGATTAAGCTACAGCAGCGTTCCGCCGTGGCCATCGACGCCGTGCTGGTGCTGGGGATCGCACTCTACGTGCTGTTTGTGTCGAAAGATTTTCTCGGACCGTTCATTGCGTTTCTGATTTTCTGCGGCGTATTTCTGGCCGCCTGGGCCGCCATTTTTATCGTCGACTTCTACCGGATCCGCCGCCATGTCGGATACTCGGAAGCTGACTTATTCAGGGAAAGCGGCGCGAACCGAACCGCGCTGGGCTGCTGGATTGTCGGCGCGTTGGCGGGATTGATGGTATCCAAAACCGGGTTTATCGACGGGCCTTTCGCGGTCGGGATTTTCGCGGACTCCAGCCTGGGATTATTCGTCTCTTTTGTTCTGAGCCTGGTGCTGTATCTCGCTTTTGGAGCCAGGAAGGGGGCTTGCCATGACAATAACAGCTGACCTGCTATCACCACAGCGCCCGATAGTGGTTATTGGCGCTGCTTTTGGCGACCTTATTCTCCACCTCGATACGCTGCCGCAAAGCGGTAGCGATGTCTCCGCCCGCGATGGCGGGCGGCAGATTGGCGGCTGCGCGTTCAACGTCGCTCGTGCGCTCGCGCGTCTCAACCTGGCCCCGGTTAACGCCATACCGGTGGGCAATGGCGACTGGGGGCAAGCCGTTGCGCAAAAAATGGCACAGGAAAGTTTACCGGTTCTCTTGCGCCACCCTACCCACGATAACGGCTGGTGTCTGGCCCTCGTTGAGGCCAACAAAGAGCGGACGTTTATCACCGTTGAGGGCTGCGAGCAGCACTGGAGCACTGAGCTACTGGCGCAAATCCCACAGCCGAAGGACGCAATTATTTACGTCTCAGGCTACGAGCTGGCCAGCGAAGCGCTGCGTCAGTGGATCCTCACACTTTCTGAAGATAAAACGCTGTTTGTCGATTTTGGCCCCCGCCTGTGCGATCTGGATATTGGTTTTATTAAGGCACTGTTGCATAAACGTCCCGTGCTCACTCTGAACCGCAACGAACTCAGCGCGCTAAGCGCACGTTTATATCACCAGGAGAATGCTACGCTTGAGTCAGCCTTGCGGCTCGCCAGAGACTGGCAGCTACGGGCAATTTGTCGGTTTGATAAGGATGGCGCGTGGGTGGTTGAACCCAACGCGGAGCCGCAGCATATCCCGGCATGCCGCGTGGTAGTTCACGATACGATTGCCGCAGGAGACAGCCACTGTGCAGGAACAATTGCCGGGCTGGCCTGCGGGATGAGTCTGCGTCAGGCAACGCAATTGGGCAACGAGGTGGCGGCTATCGTCGTCAGCAGGCCTGGCTCAGACGGTGCGCCGACCCGCAAGGAGCTACGCCAGTTCCAGCTTCAGCAGGAAAACGACCGCTAACCGCTATTTACGCGCTTTCGCCAGCATCTCCCGGATGTTGGCGACGTTCGCCTGGCCTTTATGCATCCTCTCTTCCGCCGAGATAACCTTGCGCTCCTGCTCCCAAATCAGGTCGTCCTGCGGCAGCTCCAGCAGGAAGCGGCTCGGCTCCGGGCGCACCAGCTCACCGTACTGTCGGCGTTCCCGACATAGCGTAAAGGTCAGTTCTTTCTGTGCCCGAGTGATGCCTACGTAGGCAAGGCGTCGTTCTTCATCGACGTTGTCTTCGTCAATACTGCTTTGATGGGGAAGCAACCCCTCTTCCATGCCGACCAGATAAACATACGGAAACTCCAGGCCCTTTGAGGCATGAAGCGTCATCAGCTGAACCTGATCCGTCTCTTCATCAGACTCTCCTCGTTCCATCATATCGCGCAGCGTGAAGCGGGTGACAACCTGAGTGAGCGTCATCGGCTCATCGATTTCGCTCCCTTCCAGCATTTCGGTCATCCAGGTGAAGAGCATATTGACGTTTTTCATCCGCATTTCGGCGGCTTTCGGGCTGGGTGAGGTCTCGTAGAGCCAGGATTCATAATCCACCCCGCGGATCAGGTCGCGGACGGCGACAATCGGCTCACGCTCTGAGAGCTGCTGGATCTCCCGCAGCCAGTGGGTGAAGCGGGTCAGCGACTCATAGCCACGCCCGGTTAGCGTCTGGTTCAGTCCCATATCGAAGCTGGCGGTAAACATGCTTTTGTTACGCCCCATCGCCCACTCGCCCAGCTTTTGTAGGGTCGCCGAGCCAATTTCACGCTTTGGCGTATTAACGATACGCAGGAAAGCGCTGTCGTCGTCCGGATTGGTCAACACGCGTAGATAAGCCAGAAGGTCTTTAATCTCCGGGCGAGAGAAAAACGACGTGCCGCCGGAAATTTTGTACGGGATGCGGTTTTGCATCAGCATCTTTTCAAAAACCCGCGACTGATGGTTGCCGCGATAAAGGATCGCATAATCCTTATATTCGGTTTTATTAATAAAGTGATGGGCGATCAGTTCACCGGCGACGCGCTCAGCTTCATGTTCTTCATTATTGGCGGAAAGTACCTTCAGTTCCACACCATAGCCCAGCTCGGAAAACAAGCGTTTCTCAAAGACGTGCGGGTTATTGGCAATCAGGATGTTGGCCGCCTTCAGGATACGCCCGGAAGAGCGGTAGTTCTGCTCCAGCTTAATCACCTGCAGCGCCGGAAAATCCTGACTGAGCAGAACCAGGTTCTGCGGCCGCGCGCCGCGCCAGGAGTAGATCGACTGATCGTCGTCACCCACCACGGTAAAGCGCGCCCGTTGTCCCACCAGCAGTTTCACCAGCTCATACTGGCTGGTGTTGGTGTCCTGGTATTCATCCACCAGCAGATAGCGAATCTTGTTCTGCCAGCGTTCACGCACTTCTTCATTGCGCTGCAGCAACAGCGTTGGCAGCAGGATAAGATCGTCAAAATCCAGTACGTTGCAGGCTTTCATATGCGCGTCGTACAAGCTATAGCAGTGGGCAAAGATCCGATCCCGCTCTCCTTTCGCGCCAGCGGCAGCCTGTGAAGGCGTTTGCAGATCGTTTTTCCAGTTCGAGATCGTGGAGATCAACTGCTGAAGCACCACTTTATCGTCTTCAATAAGCCCTTCGGTGAGCTCTTTTAACAGCGCTACCTGGTCGGTATCGTCGAACAGCGAGAAGTTAGATTTCATGCCTAACGCGGCATACTCACGTTTGATGATATCCAGCCCCAGCGTATGGAAAGTGGAGATCATCAGGCCGCGCGCTTCTTTGCGTCCCAGCGTTTGCCCGACGCGCTCTTTCATCTCACGCGCGGCCTTATTGGTAAAAGTCACCGCCGCGATATGGCGCGCCTGATAGCCGCAGCCGCGGATCAAATGGGCGATTTTATTGGTTATAACGCGGGTCTTACCGGAACCGGCACCCGCCAGCACCAGGCACGGTCCGGTAACAAATTCGACGGCTTGTTGTTGGCCAGGGTTTAAACGCATGGGAGTATTTTGCTCAATCTTCGAACGGGGTGGGGATTGTAGCAGAAAGAGGGGGAGAAGGCGTAACAGGCTACCCCTGAGGGTAGCCTGAAAATCGATCTATCAGGAAGCCGTCGCAGCAAGTGGCGTATAGCCGTTGCGCTGCGCGCTCTTGATCCAGCTGTAGGATCCCATCACCGCAATTGCCGTCAGCAGGACATATTCGAGCGACATGGCATAAACGCCCTGCACCGCGTAAATAACCACGCTAATCACGTCGATAAGTACCCACAGCAGCCAGTTTTCGACGAACTTGCGCGTCATCAGTACCATAGCCGCAATCGACAATACCAGCATGGTGGAATCCCAGAACGGGAAGGCATCGGGCTGGAGGTCAGGCATAGCGACCTGCATACCAAATGTTTGCAGCAAGGCAATCATGATGCGGGTGAGCGCCGAGAACACGGGGTCGATAAACAGCGTCATCATAACAATCGCCACCGCGCAAACGCCTGCTAATGCCAGTGTTTGCTGGCGGGAAAGCCAGCGTACCTTGAGCGCAGCTTCCTGCGCCTCGTTTTGTCGGCTCCATGCATACCAGCCGTAAATGTTGGCGGCGAAGAAAAACACCTGCAGCAACAGGCTGGCGTAGAGCTGAATCTGAAAGAAAATCGCCGCAAACAGCGTGACGTTAATCAGGCCAAACAGGTAGTTGATAATTTTTTCCCGGCTGGCGCACCAGATGCACAACAGGCCAAACACGGTACCGATGGCTTCAATCCACGATAGCGCATAACCGCCTTCGCCGAGAGGAATGTTGACCATCACATTGTTAATGCTAAAAAAGTCCATCACTGACCCCCTTGCTGGCTATCGGAATGAATGGCGCGCAGCGCCAAAGTAATTTGTCGTTCTTCGCCCTGTTGGCACAGCGTTTCCTGCTGGACATAATCATTGATACTGCTGTCCAGGCAACCGTTGTGGGCAACAACCACGTTGAGTAATGAGGCAGTTCGTAGCCCGCGTAATGTACCGATAGTCATCAAAGCGGCGCTTTCCATGTCCGCGCCAAGCACGCCGCGAGCTGACCATTCGGCATCCAGTTCCGCTTCCCGGTCGGTATAAAAACTGTCATGGCTACGCACCAGACCGCAGACGGCAGGGATATTCATCTGACGCACCTGCGCCATGAGTTCCCAGGTAAGATGTGGGTCGGCGCAGGCCGGGTAACCCGCTGGCGCATAGGTTCGACTGGTGCCATCATCCATAACCGCAGCATAAGCGATAATCACATCGCCAAGCGCAAGGTTATCCTGCAATGCCCCGCAGCTACCGATGCGAATTAGGGTGGTCACGCCAATCTGGCGCAGCTCTTCAATGGCGATAGCCGTGGATGGCCCGCCGATGCCGGTGGAGACCACCAGGATTTCAATGCCCTGATACCAGCCGCGTGCGGCGCGAAACTCCCGGTTCTGGCCCAGCAACTCCGGGTTATCAAGAAAACTGACAATGCGATCCACCCGCTGCGGGTCGCCCGGTAACAGCGCGTACCGTGCGCTGGTCATTTCCTGGCTTAACTGGATATGGGGTTGCAGCGCCATTCTCCCGCCTCCTTTACTCTTACGGTTATCCGATATCAGCCTCCTGCTTTAATTTGTCAGGGGCTAACAACACAATGCGTTCACCATCGGTATCAATAATCTGTAACGCTTTCAGGTCATGCAAAATACGATTAATACTGCGGGTCGTCGCCGCAAACTCCTGGCTAAGGTTCTGCTTATTCAGCAAGATTTCATTCGCGCCATCCTGTTGATAGCGCTGCCATAATGCCTGGCACATCCGCTGATGCAGCGAGTAGAGGTTGTCACTGCTGGCCTTTTTCGACAGCTGGTAATATTGCTGGCTAAAAAAGCGCAGCATCCGCTGGTTAAAATGGTTATCTAACGCCAGCCAACGGCAAAAATGCTCCTGCGACAAACTCAGCAGCTGTACATGGCCAACTGCGACAACCGAGCAGATGTACTGGCGCGACTCGAAGATTTCGAGTTCACCCAACATGTCGCCCTTACCGTAGCGAGCCTGCTGGTAACGACGCCCATCTTCTGCCTCATAAAAGACATCGACCTCACCGGTGATAATCAGAGAAAAACGCTGGCATATTTCACCCTGTCGACAGATAAACGCGCCGCGCGGAATTTCTTCAAAGCGCCAACGCTGCATAATTTCCAGTGGGCAATATTTCAGTAATTCATACAGCTGCGGATCGCCAACAATCTCGCTAAGCCCGGCAAGCCAGGCGACTGAAAATTCAGCTTTTTTCATTGCATCCATGTTATCTCTCTCCACGACGGGAAGGACAGGACGGCTGTCCTGGGCAAGAAGGAATACACCGGGTAAAAATGTCGCTCATCTCCCGCTTCCATTAACCAGGCGGGACATCTGTCCTGGGATGGCAAAGAGTATATGTCCAGGCCCAGGACGGGTGGTAAAGTAACGGCACATCTTTGAGAAGTGAGAACAAAATAATGGCAAAGAGCGCAGCAGCCCTGCACATCCTGGTAAAAGACGAAAAGCTGGCACAGGAGATCCTTACGAAGCTGGATCGCGGCGTGAGTTTTGATCACCTGGCAAAGCGCTATTCAAAGTGCCCATCCGGCCGCAACGGCGGCGATCTTGGTGAATTTAATCAAGGGGTAATGGTCGGGCCGTTTGATAAAGCCGCCTTCAGTTGCCCGCTGCTAAAGCCTTACGGGCCGGTCAAAACCAAGTTCGGCTACCATATCATTAAGGTGCTATATCGCCGCTAGCCCATGCTACTATTGCGCCCTAATTCATCCCCATTCAATCAAGGCGCAATCATGGCTAAAACAGCGGCAGCAATGCACATCCTGGTTAAAGAAGAGAAACTGGCCCTCGACCTGCTGGAGCAGATTAAAAACGGCGGCGATTTCGAGAAACTGGCGAAGAAACACTCTACTTGCCCTTCAGGCAAAAAAGGCGGCCACTTAGGTGAATTCAAACAGGGCCAGATGGTTCCTGCGTTTGATAAAGTCGTGTTCTCCTGCCCGGAGCTGGAACCTACCGGCCCGCTGCACACCCAGTTCGGCTATCACATCATCAAAGTGCTGTACCGCAAATAACCAGTTTGGCCCTTTTCTTTCGTAAAGGGCCAGCATCTGACATGTTAGTTATACGAAAAAATTCCCATAACTCATAATGAATGCTGACGTTTCCTACAATAACAGAACCAGCCCACATCAAAATCTCAAATCTGACATGTCAAAAACATTCATTTACTCCTTTTTTTTGTGATGAATGTCACACTGAAAAGCATTTATATCGCCATTTTTCGTGATCTAAACTTCAATTTATTACGCTCTCTGTCGTCATATAAAAAATGAGTGATATCTTATGTGACATGTCAGATTGAGTGGTAATGTCTCAACTGACTAAAACAGCGGCGTCTCTATGAAGACAAACCCAGGACTCCATGCCATGGTGTGGAGACGCGCACCAGACCTTATGACTTTATTCAGGAAACACGTGTTATGAGTCATTCAATACAACAACAGTCCCTGGATGCGAAAAATGATTTCGAAAAAATCATCGTAACAAAAACGACCAGGAAACTTGTTCCACTGATGGTATTGATGTACATCGTGGCGTATATAGATCGTCAGAATATTAGTTTTGCTAAATTACAAATGGTAGATAGCCTCGGATGGAGTGAAGCGGCTTTTGGACTCGGCGCATCGCTTTTTTTCATCGGTTATTTAGTTTTCAGCGTTCCCGGAAATTTAATATTATCAAAAGTAGGTGCTAAGCGCTGGTTCACTATTAGCTTATTGTCATGGGGAGTCATTACCATGGCGCTGGCGTGGACCGAAAAAATGTCAACGTTTTACGCCTTACGTTTCATTCTTGGCGTTGCCGAAGCCAGCTTTTATCCTGGGTTAATTTACTACTCCACTAAATGGTTCCCTTTAAAGTATCGACCACGTATTGTCGGTTATTTAGTCACGGCAAGTATGGTCGCAAATATGATTGGCGCCCCAATTAATGGCTCTCTGCTTAGTATGCATGGTTTTATGGGACTGGAGGGATGGCAATGGTTATTTCTGGCAACTGGAGTGCTCGCACTTCTGCTGATTGCCCCAGTGCTGCTATGGTTCCCGCAAGGCCCGGAACAGGCTCACTTCTTAAACAAAGAAGAGAAAAGCTGGTTAATTAAAAAACTGGCGGCCGAACAGGATGCCAACACCGATAAATCGGTCAATAGCTTAGGTAAGTCACTAACCGACTGGCGCGTTCTGGCCCTCGCGCTGGTATACGGATTCATCTGCTTTGGCGCCTACGGTATCAGCTACTGGATGCCGACTATCGTTAAAACCTTCGGTGCTTCGGATATGATGAATGGCCTGGTCAATATGATCCCATGGGCGATGGTTATCATCATGTTGCGCTGGATAACCAGTAAGCCAGAACGTACCGAGAACCCTTATATTAATGTCGCATTACCTATGTTTACTGCCGCAATATGCCTGCTGCTCTCGGTCTGGACATTCTCACAGCCGGTTATTAGCTTCATCTGTATTTGCGGCGTTGTATTATCAGTATTTGCGATTCAACCTTGCTTCTGGAATTTAACTAAGTTTCTTTCAGGCGCAACGGCGGCAGCAGGTATTGCTATTATTAACTCACTGGCAAACCTGGGTGGATTCTTCGCGCAAAACACCATTCCTCTGGTACGTGACTTAGAAAAAAGCGACTCAGCACCAATGCTATATTTAAGCGCAGTTATGCTTATCGGCGGTGTTGTCACAATCTTAATTATTCGCTGGTTAAAGAATATTGCTATCAAGGACACTCAAACGGTTACACAGTAATTTTATAAAACCCGAATAAAAACCCATTAGTTTCACATCCTGTTTTCAGGATGCGGCGAACTACAGCCATAAAAATTGAATCCTTAATTTTATAATTAAGCGTGGTAGATATTATGAAAAAGATAGTCGTTATTGAACCCGGATATTTAAATTACTCCGCAGAAGAAAGTATTTTACGCGAGTGGGACCCGAAGTTTGTTGTCGTTCCGGCAAATGCCTCTCTGGAAGAGAAGTTGCGCCAGGTAAGTGATGCTGATGCCGTCATGGTCCGCGAAGCAACCGTCAGTCGCCCCATGATTGAAGCAATGCTTCAGTGCCGCATCATCGTGCGCTACGGCGTCGGTGTAGACAATATCGATAGCCTGGCCGCCAGGGAAAAAGGCATTTACGTCGCTAACGTACCGGACTACGGCTCGGAAGATGTTGCTGAGCACGCTCTGGCGCTGCTCCTGGCCGCAACGCGCCGTATCGCCACCCGCAATCGCGACGTTCGCGATGGACAGTGGGGGATTGGTCAACGCGAACCCATGTTACGTCTGGCAGGAAAAACTCTTGGAGTCGTCGGATTTGGCCGTATCTCCCGCTGCTTCGTGCAAAAAGCATCCGGGATCGGCTTTAAGCGTATTCTGGTTGTCGATCCGTTGCTTACCGATGAGCAGGCGTTACTGGCAGGCGTAACCCGGGTCAGTCTCGACACGCTGTGCCATGAAGCGGATTTCATCTCCCTTCACGCCCCATTAACCCCGGACACCCATCACCTTATTGGTGAGGCCGAACTGGCGAAAATGAAGCCCAGCGCCATTCTGGTCAATACCTCGCGCGGCGGGCTTATCGATGAACAGGCGCTGATCAACGCCTTGCTGCAACAACGTATTTTCGCCGCCGGACTCGATGTTTTTGAATCCGAACCCCTCAGTGCAAAAAGCCCATTACTGCAAATGGAGAACACCTTATGCACGGACCACACCGCCTGGTTTACCGAAGAGTCGGTGATCGAACTGCAAAGTAAAGCCGCACATGAAGTACGTCGGGCATTTGAAGGCCAACAACCGCTTAACTGGGTTAACCCATAGATCCGTATTCGCTATAAAAAGAGGAAGTGTTATGTACAGCAAAGATATTATCGACGGTTTTCGCGCTATTTTTTCGACCGCTTCTGTCGCTGATGCCTGCGATCAGATCCTCGGCAAGACCATGTTCCTGCCTTTTGAAATCAAAAACCGCATCAACGACAAAAAAATCGTTGGTCCGGCCGTCACTATTTATGAAGACGTCACTGACGAAAAACTGCCGCCGCAGCATGCGCTGGACGCGATTGACGAATCCGCCAGCGGTTCGGTCATCGTCATTACCGGCAACCCGTCGCTGGAAACCGTTGCCGTCTGGGGCGGGCTAATGACCGCCGGGGCCGTTGCCAATAAACATGAGGCCGCAGTGTTGAACGGCGGCGTCCGTGACCTGGCGGAGATCCGTCGCGATTACGATTTCCCGGTTTACGCCAAGACCGTAACCCCAGGCACTACGCTTGGTCGTTTCAAGACCATTTCAGCCAACCAGCCCGTCACCATCGGCGATGTCACGGTGAATCCAGGGGATTTGATTGTTGGGGATATCGACGGCGTGGTGTGCGTACCACAGGCGGTCGCTGCCGAAGTCTTAGCGCTGGCGCAATCCATTGATAGCCGCGAGCTGGAACAGGCCAAACTGATTATTCAGTCCGGTTCTCTGCGTGAAGGCCTGGCGAAATACGGCCGAATCTAATTAACCCAGACGCCATCAGCCAAACCGGCTGATGGCGAGCCTGGACACTATCACATGGAGAACGCAATGAAGCAGTTCGATATTCTTTCATTTGGTGAACCCCTTTTCGAATTCAATCAGCTTCCCACGGAGCATTCTGAGCAGCATTACCTCAGCGGATTTGGCGGTGATACGTCAAATTTCGCCATCAGCGCAGCGCGACAAGGTGCTCAGGTTGCCATGTTAACCCGCCTCGGTGACGACGTATTTGGTCAGAATTTCCGCGCATTATGGGACGAAGAAAAGGTCGATCATCAATGGGTTGGTGCGCATAAAACAGCCCCGACGGGTATCTATTTTATTTCGCACAATGAACAAGGCCATCACTTTACCTTTTATCGTAAAGGCTCTGCGGCCTCAACGATGACTGTCGATGATATCAATGAGTCCGCGATTGCGGCCGCACGCTTATTTCACAGCTCAGCTATCACGCACGCCATTGGTAATAACGTCAGCGATGCGCTTTTTCACGCCATTGAATTATGCAAAAAACACCAAACGCTGATTTCCTTCGACACCAATCTGCGGCTCAAACTGTGGCCATTAGCCCGCGCCCGCGCCATCATTCATGAAACGATCCGTCATGTAGATTACTGCATGCCCAGCCTTGATGAAGCTCGTCTGCTCACTGGGAAACACCATGCAGATGAAATTACGGATTTCTATCTCCAGCTTGGGGCAAAGAATGTAGTGTTAAAAATGGGTGCGGAAGGCGCGATGTTTGCCAATGAGAACCGGCGGGTCATCTATTCTGGCCATAAAGTCGCCACCGTCGATGCAACCGGAGCCGGGGACTGTTTCTCAGGCGCTTTCCTTTATCGCATTATCAAAGGCGATTCGCCGGAAGATGCGCTGTGCTACGCCAATGCCGCCGCTGCGCTCACGACAACCGGTTATGGTGCCGTCGCGCCTATTCCTCGCCAGCCACAAGTTGAAGTATTGATCCAGCAAACTCAATCACAGTAATCTCCGCCGCGCCTGCCAGCGCGGCACATTTTCTCACGGTACACCAGCGGCAACTTGTTGCCATATATCATTTTCCCATTCCCGTAAATCTGTTATACAGTCACCTCTATTGCTGGTCCTAAACGGCCGCTCACCGAGTTAACATGCCGGAATTTTCAATCAATATGACAACGGACTTACTCAAAGACGTTATTTATCGTCGTATCAGAGATATGATCATTAACGGCACATTACCGATGGGCTGCAAAATATCAGAATCAGCCCTCGCGACGCGTTTATCTTCCACTAAAGCGCCGGTACGCGACGCCTTGAGACGTCTGCAAAGCGAGGGGCTGGTACATATCCGCCCAAAAAGCGGGACCTTTGTTTTCAATCTGAGCGATATTGAGTTCAATGGATTGCTGGAGTTTCGTTATTTTGTTGAGGCAAAAGCGCTGAGGCTGTCCCTGCATCGCAATCAGCGCCAGCTAGTACAAGCATTATCTTCCTATCTCGATCACATGACGTTTTGTCTGGAAAATAACTCCACGCATGAATATATTCGCCTCGATAATCTGTTCCACGAGGCTTTATTCACCTATTGCGGCAATGCCTATTTACAGCAATCCTACGTCCTTATTTCCGCACAGATGGCGACAATTCGTAATTACCTTGGCAGCAATGACGAGCATATGCACCGCTCTCATCAACAACATGTCGCAATCATTCAGGCCATCCAGGATGCGGATGCGGAAAAAGCGCTCCAGGCATTACAGGAACACATCCTTCCAGAAAAAGGCGCGTATTGGGGACAATTCGGCTAATACCGCGAACAGATTGACCGAACGCGGTATTGGTAATAAAACCTTATTTATGCGGCTGAAGAAGCTTCTGCGCTTCGTATTTCATCACATGGGTACTGACGGCGGCCTGGAAAACTTTAAACATCAGGCCGTTAATTAGCGTGGTGAGGGTAATCACGATAAACGCCGTCATTACCCAGTCAATCAGCGCAAAGCCGCTGTTCAGTAGCGCCGGGCGATATACCGCCATCCCGCCAAAAACGACCCAGTGACTTAAGCAGTAGAAGCACTGGAACAAGTGGCCCATCAGCGCGTTCTTCTTCGCCGTCCATTCTCGAAACACAGCAAACAGCTCCGTCTGCGTCACCGTCATCGAAATACTGCTCGCCGCCATCGCAATCATCAGGCAGGTGGTTAAGGTTTCAGTCATGGTCGTGGCCTTTGTCGTTGAAGTAGCTGATAAATTCGCTGCCAATATCCTGCAACGTCAGGCGCTTAAAGCGATCGAGGATTAGCGTCTGCGCGTCGGCGAGCGTCTCTGACATCACCCGGTTTACCCCCTGCTCCACCAGGCACTGCGGGTTTTCGCTGCGGTTGCCAAGCGCAAACAGCGCCGGTTCGCCGAGCGCCATATAGATGTCGTAAAGCGTAATGTCACTGACCGGTCGGCAGAGCCGCCAGCCGCCGTGGTGCCCCTTAGTGGCACAGACGATACTGTTTTCCCTGAGTCCGGCAAGCAATTTGCGGATGAACGCCGGATTGCCATCAATAAAAGAGGCCATCTGTTCCGACGTCAGGGGCTTATCCATCTGCTCCAGGTGAAGCAAGATGTGCAGCGTGGCTGAGAATGAGTTGTTTATTTTCATGTAACTTACAATATTACATAAGATAGATATGAGCAATCCCAGAAAGGATAATCTGTACAAATAAAAGCTATCTACATGATAACCAGATGAATTTATATGATAAGAGTGTGGATTCAGAGATCCCGCCAAACGCGGATAAAAAAACAGCCCGGCAGCGAGGCGCTGACCGGGCCGGATGATAATGAGGTTTTATTAGCCAGCGACGGCAATGCGTTTCATGTCGGTCATGTAGCCGCGCAGTTTCTTACCAACCTGCTCGATAGCGTGGCCGCGAACCGCTTCGTTCACATCGCGCAGCTGGGCGTTATCTACCGCGCCTTCAGCAATCGCTTTGCCCAGGTCGCCGGTCTGCAGGGTAGTCATGAACTCTTTCAGCAGCGGTACGCAAGCGTAAGAGAACAGGTAGTTACCGTATTCTGCGGTATCGGAGATAACCACGTTCATTTCGTACAGACGCTTACGGGCGATGGTGTTGGCGATCAGCGGCAGTTCATGCAGTGATTCGTAGTAAGCAGACTCTTCGATGATGCCAGAATCAACCATGGTTTCGAACGCCAGTTCAACGCCCGCTTTCACCATCGCAATCATCAGAACGCCTTTATCAAAGTACTCTTGCTCGCCAATTTTGCCTTCAAACTGCGGTGCGGTTTCGAACGCGGTTTTACCGGTCTCTTCACGCCAGGTCAGCAGTTTCTTATCGTCGTTGGCCCAGTCAGCCATCATACCAGAGGAAAATTCACCGGAGATGATGTCGTCCATGTGCTTCTGGAATAGCGGCGCCATAATCTCTTTCAGCTGTTCAGACAGCGCGTAAGCACGCAGCTTAGCCGGGTTGGACAGACGGTCCATCATCAGGGTGATGCCGCCCTGCTTCAGCGCTTCGGTGATAGTTTCCCAGCCGAACTGAATCAGTTTTTCAGCATATGCCGGGTCAGTACCTTCTTCCACCAGCTTATCGAAGCACAGCAGAGAACCAGCCTGCAGCATACCGCACAGGATAGTCTGTTCGCCCATCAGGTCAGATTTCACTTCCGCGACGAAAGAGGATTCCAGTACGCCCGCACGGTGACCGCCGGTTGCAGCAGCCCAGGCTTTGGCAATCGCCATACCTTCGCCTTTCGGGTCGTTTTCCGGGTGAACCGCGATCAGCGTCGGCACACCAAAACCACGTTTGTACTCTTCACGCACTTCGGTACCCGGGCACTTCGGTGCCACCATCACAACGGTGATGTCTTTACGGATCTGCTCGCCCACTTCCACGACGTTGAAACCGTGGGAGTAACCCAGCGCTGCGCCGTCTTTCATCAGCGGCTGCACAGAACGCACAACGTCGGAGTGCTGTTTATCTGGAGTCAGGTTAACCACCAGATCTGCCTGCGGAACCAGCTCTTCGTAGGTACCAACTTTAAAGCCGTTTTCAGTCGCTTTACGCCAGGAAGCGCGCTTCTCGGCAATCGCTTCTTTACGCAGGGCGTAAGAGATATCCAGACCGGAGTCACGCATGTTCAGGCCCTGGTTCAGACCCTGAGCGCCACAGCCGACGATGACCACTTTTTTACCCTGAAGGTAGCTCGCGCCGTCGGCGAATTCGTCGCGGCCCATAAAGCGACATTTACCCAGCTGTGCCAGCTGCTGGCGCAGGTTCAGTGTATTAAAGTAGTTAGCCATGATGGTGTACTCCGTGATGTTGTGTGTCGTGCTTATTGTTCGGTTCGCTTATGCGAGAATGAACCCACTATATGACAGGAAATTTATTGCGGAAATTGATATATTCACAACGTCACGTTGCAATTTATGCAATGTAAAAACGTGGAGTACGAGCCGTGGATTTACGCGATCTAAAAACCTTCCTGCATCTGGCGGATAGCCGCCACTTTGGCCGCAGCGCTCGGGCGATGCACGTCAGCCCCTCTACGCTTTCCCGGCAAATTCAACGGCTGGAAGAGGATCTCGGTCAGGCGCTGTTTATTCGCGATAACCGTACGGTAACGCTCACCGAAGCGGGCGAAGAGCTACGCGTCTTTGCCCAACAGACGCTGTTGCAATATCAGCAATTACGCCACACCATCGATCAGCAAGGACCGTCTCTGTCGGGTGAGCTACATATTTTCTGCTCGGTGACGGCCGCCTACAGCCATCTGCCGCCCATTCTCGACCGCTTTCGCGCCGAACACCCGTCGGTGGAGATTAAGCTCACCACCGGCGATGCCGCTGACGCAATGGAAAAAGTGGTCACCGGAGAAGCTGACCTGGCGATAGCAGGGAAACCGGAGACGCTGCCCGGCGCGGTGGCGTTCTCCATGCTGGAAAATCTGGCGGTGGTACTGATCGCCCCGGCGTTACCCTGCCCGGTGCGCAATCAGGTCTCCGCCGACGAACCCGACTGGTCAACGGTGCCGTTTATCATGGCCGACCAGGGGCCAGTACGCCGCCGCATTGAGCTGTGGTTTCGCCGTAATAAAATCAGCAATCCGTCAATTTATGCCACGGTCGGTGGTCACGAGGCGATGGTGTCGATGGTGGCGCTGGGCTGCGGCGTGGCGCTGCTGCCTGAGGTGGTGCTGGAAAACAGCCCGGAACCGGTACGCAACCGCGTGATGATTTTAGAGCGCAGCGATGAGAAAACGCCGTTTGAGCTGGGCGTCTGCGCGCCCAAAAAGCGGCTGCATGAGCCGCTAATTGATGCCTTCTGGAAGATTGTGCTGGAGAGAAAAATCGAAGAGGGCAAGTGAACGCTATAGATCAGCCGAGTCAATTTGCTTCATCGTTTCTACCGTCATTAACCATTGATACAGCGGCTCCAGTTGGCGGAATCCATCCGCCAGCAGCGTGACCAGATCGGCGTGGAAGAGTTTTTCCACGTCGTTATCCGTCGCCATCGCCGCGAAAGATTTACGGTGATACCAGTCTGAAATAGTCGGTTCGAGGTCTTTGACCAACGGCCGCTTATAGCTCTCCCCCACCAGTTCAAACGGTGCCCGACAGCAGCTAGCAACTTCCAGAAACTGCTCCGGACGCCGTTTCAACGTGTGGCGAAACAGATCCATCGTCGGTTTACTGGCGCTGTAGTAGCCCAACCCGTAACGCAACGTATCCGGACTGATTTCAAAGAAATATGCCGGGGCATCCGTCCAGTTTTTAGCTGAACGCTTAAAGGTCAGCCACATCCGGCTGCGATAAAGGGACTTGTCGTGCGAAAAACGGGTATCGCGATGAATGCGCGATAAGGTTTTGCCGATAGCGGAGCGGGTCTCTAGCTGTGGGTCGATCTCCAACATCGCGGGTGCTAAATCATCCACCAGCGCGCGAAACGGCGTGAGTATGCTGCGATCATAAATAAAACGGTGCTCTTCAAACCAGGTTTTATCGTTCTCGATACATACCTGCTGCAGAAAATTAAGCCCTTCTTGTGCAAAGCCCTGAAAGCGTCCCGCCATCTGCTTGCCCTTTTTCTAGGAGGTTGTTAATGCATTATCGCACCTGCAGATCCACTGTCTATACGATACTGGTAGATGACCGGAAGAGATCACCCTCTCTTCCGGTCATCATAATCATTAACCCGCGAGAAAAAATCGGAATGCCGGATTATTACTTTCATCATGACAGTCGTAGCCCAGCTCATGCAGACGGGTTTCGAAATCAGGCTCGTGATCGCCCAGTTCGAATGCCGCCAGCACGCGACCATAATCGGTACCATGGCTGCGATAGTGGAACAGAGAAATATTCCAGTGGGTACCTAGCGTATGCAGGAACTTCAGCAAAGCACCGGGCGATTCCGGAAACTCGAAGCTGAACAAACGCTCCTGCAATGGCTGCGATGGACGCCCGCCGACCATGTAGCGCACGTGAAGCTTGGCCATTTCATCGTCGGAGAGATCCACCACACTGTAGCCACCCTCGTGCAGCAGATTGAGGATTTCTTTACGTTCTTCCAGACCGCGGCTCAGACGCACACCAACAAAAATGCAGGCGTTTTTCGCATCGGCGAAGCGGTAGTTGAACTCGGTGACCGAACGGCCACCCAGCAGCTGGCAGAACTTGAGGAAACTGCCCTTCTCTTCCGGAATAGTTACTGCCAGCAGCGCTTCACGTTGTTCGCCCAGTTCGCAGCGTTCGGAAACATAGCGCAGACCGTGGAAGTTAACGTTCGCACCGGAAAGCACGTGCGCCAGGCGTTCACCGCGAATATTGTGCTGAGCGATGTATTTTTTCATGCCCGCCAGCGCCAGCGCGCCGGAAGGCTCAGCCACCGCACGCACGTCTTCAAACAGATCTTTCATCGCCGCACAGATAGCATCGCTGTCAACGGTGACGATATCATCCAGATACTCCTGGCACAGACGGAAGGTTTCATCACCGATGCGCTTAACCGCCACGCCTTCGGCAAATAAACCGACGCGGGTTAAATCCACCGGATGGCCAGCATCCAGCGCGGCTTTCAGGCAGGCGGAATCCTCAGCCTCAACCGCAATGACTTTGATCTGCGGCATCAGCTGTTTAATCAGCACCGCCACGCCAGCAGCCAGACCGCCGCCGCCGACCGGCACAAACACGCGGTCAATATGGGCATCTTGCTGTAGCAGCTCCAGCGCCAACGTCCCCTGTCCGGCGATCACCATCGGATGATCGAACGGCGGTACCCAGGTGAACCCCTGCTGCTGCGACAGCTCAATAGCTTTGGCTTTCGCTTCATCGAAGTTAGCACCGTGCAACAGCACTTCTCCGCCGAAACCGCGAACGGCATCGACTTTGATATCCGCGGTTGCGGTTGGCATGACGATCAGCGCCTTCACCCCCAGACGAGAAGCTGAGAAAGCGACGCCCTGAGCATGGTTGCCCGCCGAAGCGGTAATTACGCCATGAGATTTTTGCTCTTCAGTCAGCCCCGCCATCATCGCGTAAGCGCCACGCAACTTGAAGCTATGTACCGGCTGACGGTCTTCGCGCTTCACCAGAATCACGTTATCGAGGCGCGACGACAGCTTGTCCATTTTTTGCAGCGGCGTAACCTGCACCGCTTCATAGACCGGTGCGCGTAGCACCGCTCTGAGATATTCCGCCCCCTCAGGGGCGGCGGATAGGGGTTGTGACTCGGCCATCATTAACCCCCAAGTTTTGATTTATCACGCACTGCGCCTTTGTCAGCACTGGTTGCCAGGCTGGCATAGGCGCGAAGGGCGAAGGAAACCTGACGCTCGCGAGCTTTCGGTGTCCAGGCTTTATCGCCGCGGGCTTCCTGCGCTTCACGGCGTGCTGCAATCTCAGCATCGCTCAGTTGCAGCTGAATGCCACGATTCGGGATGTCGATAGCAATCATGTCGCCATCTTCAATAATGGCGATATTGCCGCCACTGGCCGCTTCCGGTGAAACGTGGCCAATAGAGAGGCCGGAGGTACCGCCGGAGAAACGACCGTCGGTGATAAGTGCGCAGGCTTTGCCCAGCCCCATTGATTTCAGGAAGGTCGTCGGATAGAGCATTTCCTGCATGCCTGGCCCGCCTTTCGGCCCTTCATAGCGAATCACCACCACGTCGCCAGCCACCACTTTACCGCCAAGAATCGCTTCGACCGCGTCGTCCTGGCTCTCATACACTTTAGCTGGACCGGTAAATTTCAGGATGCTGTCGTCCACGCCGGCGGTTTTAACGATACAGCCATTTTCCGCGAAGTTACCGTACAGAACTGCCAGGCCGCCGTCCTTGCTGTAAGCGTGCTCCAGCGAACGGATGCAGCCTTCAGCGCGATCGTCATCCAGCGAATCCCAGCGACAATCCTGAGAGAAGGCCTGAGTCGTGCGGATACCCGCAGGGCCAGCGCGGAACATCTTTTTCACCGCTTCGTCCTGCGTGACGGTGATGTCGTACTGCTCCAGCGTCTGCGGCAGGGTTAAACCAAGCACGTTTTTCACGTCGCGGTTCAACAGCCCGGCGCGATCCAGCTCGCCTAAAATACCCAACACGCCGCCTGCGCGGTGAACATCTTCCATATGATATTTCTGCGTACTTGGCGCGACCTTACACAGCTGCGGTACTTTGCGGGAAAGCTTATCGATATCACTCATGGTGAAGTCAATTTCCGCTTCCTGCGCCGCCGCCAGCAGGTGCAGTACGGTATTGGTGGAACCGCCCATGGCGATATCCAGCGTCATGGCGTTTTCGAACGCTGATTTGCAGGCAATATTGCGCGGCAGCGCGGAGTCGTCATCCTGCTCGTAGTAACGCTTGGTCAGCTCAACGATGCGTGAACCCGCATTCAGGAACAACTGCTTACGATCGGCGTGGGTCGCCAACAGCGAACCGTTGCCCGGCTGCGACAGGCCCAGCGCTTCGGTCAGGCAGTTCATGGAGTTGGCCGTGAACATCCCCGAGCAAGAGCCGCAGGTCGGGCAGGCGGAGCGTTCAACCTGATTGCTCTGATCGTCAGAGACTTTCGGATCAGCGCCCTGAATCATCGCATCAACCAGATCGAGTTTAATGATCTGATCGGAAAGTTTGGTTTTCCCGGCTTCCATCGGGCCGCCGGAAACAAAAATCACTGGAATATTCAGGCGCAGAGACGCCATTAGCATCCCTGGGGTGATTTTATCGCAGTTGGAGATACAGACCATCGCGTCGGCGCAGTGTGCGTTAACCATGTACTCCACCGAGTCGGCGATAAGCTCGCGGGATGGTAGTGAATAAAGCATACCCCCGTGGCCCATGGCGATCCCATCATCCACAGCGATGGTGTTAAATTCTTTGGCGACGCCGCCAGAGGCTTCAATTTGCTCCGCAACCAGCTTACCGAGATCGCGCAGGTGAACGTGACCCGGCACGAACTGGGTGAAGGAGTTAACGACGGCGATAATCGGCTTGCCGAAATCAGCGTCGGTCATTCCAGTGGCGCGCCACAGCGCGCGGGCACCTGCCATATTGCGGCCGTGAGTGGTTGTGGCGGAACGGTACTTAGGCATGCTTTAGTTACTCCCAGTGTCTGTTAAATGGGGCGTTGCGTGCCGCCCCATCTTTTTATACTTAGTTATTAACCTGATCCAACCAGCCCCATTTATCCTCGGTTTCACCGGTGAAGAGGCCAAAGAATGCTTGCTGAATACGTTTGGTGATCGGGCCGCAGCGGCCTTCGCCGACCTGAATACCATCGACGCTACGTACCGGCGTAATTTCTGCAGCAGTACCAGACATAAAGACTTCGTCGGCCAGATACAGAGACTCGCGGGACAATACCTGCTCACGCACTTCCAGACCCAGATCTTTCGCCAGCTTGATGATAGCGTCGCGAGTGATGCCCGGCAGAGCGGAAGAGGTGAACGGCGGAGTAAACAACACGCCATCTTTCACTTCAAACAGGTTTTCACCCGCACCTTCAGAGATATAGCCGTTAACGTCGAGTGCAATACCTTCCTGATAACCATGACGGCGCGCTTCGCTACCGACCAGCAGAGAAGAGAGGTAGTTACCGCCTGCTTTAGCCGCGGTTGGAATGGTATTCGGCGCAGCACGATTCCAGGAAGAAACCATCGCATCGATCCCCTGATCTAACGCTTCGGCACCCAGATAGGCACCCCACGGGAACGCCGCGATGATCACGTCAGTGGTGTAGCCGTCTGGCGGGTTAACCCCCATGCCGACGTCGCCAACAAATACCAGTGGACGGATATAGGCGCTGGTCAGGTTGTTTTTACGCAGTACTTCACGGCAGGCTTCCATCAGTTCATCAACGCTCTGAGAAACCGGGAAACGATAAATTTTGGCGGAGTCACGCAGACGCTGCATGTGCTCACGGTGACGGAAGACAACCGGACCTTTGTGAGAATCGTAGCAGCGGATACCTTCGAATACTGAAGTACCGTAATGCAGCGCGTGAGACATGACGTGTACCTTCGCCTCTTCCCAACGTACCATCTCACCGTTAAACCAGATGTAGTCCGCTTTTTTCGTCGTCATTTCTTTTCCTTTTGCGCTCAGGCGCGAATTTGTTGTGATGTAGGTTGCTGGATCTCGACGCAGGCAACGTCGATCAGTTTGCTTAATTGACTAAACAGTAATTCGACTGGCCGCTGGCTGGCAACGGTCAACTCGATATTAATATTCCGGGCGTCGGCAGCCGTTTCCATATTCATGGCGCAAATCTGGAATCCGCGATGGCGCACGACGCGCAGCACACGTTCTAAAGTTTCTGGGTTAGAGCGAGCCTGTAAAGCGACTTGATGTTGCATCATGATAATTTCTCCAGCATTTCTGCGTTACTGGCACCGGGTGGCACCAACGGCCAGACGTTCTCAAGTTCGTCGATTGAGACATGAAGCAGGTAAGGCCCCTGGCTCGAAAGCATGGTGTCGAGTGCCGCTTCAACCTGGTCTTTACGGGTGATGTGTTGACCAGGAATGCCGAAGGCGCTGGCCAGAGTAAGAAAATCGGGATTATCGGTAAGGGTGGTTTCGCTATAACGTTCCTGGAAAAACAGCTGCTGCCATTGTCGAACCATTCCTAAACGCTGGTTATCCAGTAACACTATCTTCAGCGGCAACTGCTTGCGTTTTACGGTGCCCAGCTCCTGCACGTTCATCATGAAGGAGCCGTCACCGGAGATACAGATTACCGTATCATCAGGACGGGCCACCTGCGCGCCCACTGCTGCCGGCAGGCCAAAGCCCATGGTCCCTAATCCACTGGAAGTGATGAAATTCTCCGGACGCGTATAGGTCATATGCTGCGCTGACCACATCTGATGCTGGCCCACATCGGTGGTCACGACGCAATCTGCTGGTTTGCGCTCGGAAAGCTGCTTCAGCAGCAATGGAGCATAGATGGCCTCGCCCGGATGATCGTAGCGCCATGCGTGCTCAGCACGCAAATCAGCATTACGTTGACGCCAGGCATCGATAGACAGCGGTTGCTGCAGTGCTGGCAGCATCGCATTCAGATCGCCCGTCAGGCCAATATGCACCTGACGAAGCTTGTTCAATTCAGCCGGGTCGATATCCATATGGATAACTTTGGCATTCGGCGCAAAGGTATTCAGCTTACCGGTTACACGATCGTCAAAGCGCGCGCCCACAGCGATCAGCAGATCGCACTCCTGTACCGCCAGGTTAGCCGCTTTAGTACCGTGCATTCCCAGCATACCCAAATAGTACGGATAGTCGGCGTCCACAACACCCAAACCTTTCAGGGTACTGGTCGCTGGCATTTGCGTCACGGCTAGAAATTCACGTAACGCAGACACCGCCTGCGCCATACCCACGCCGCCGCCAACGTATAACATAGGTTTCTGGGACTGAGCCAGCATCTGCAAAGCGTATTCAATATCCGCATATGGGAAGTCAACATCATCGGCTACCATGGAGAAATGTGGGTCAAGGTCACCCTGAGCCAATTGGATATCTTTTGGAATATCGACCAATACCGGACCTGGACGCCCTGAGTTTGCTACATAGAAAGCTTCAGCGATTACCCGCGGCAGTTCTTCCAGCGACTGCACCAGGAAACTGTGTTTAGTGCAAGCCAGTGATAAGCCAAGAACATCCACTTCCTGAAATGCGTCCGTACCAATGAACGGAGCAGAAACCTGTCCGGTGATTGCAACAATAGGAACAGAATCGAGCAGTGCGTCTGCAAGGCCGGTTATCAAGTTTGTGGCGCCGGGACCAGAGGTGGCGATACACACCCCAGTTTTTCCGGTAGCACGAGCATAGCCGATGGCCGCCATCGCAGCCCCTTGTTCATGTCGGCACAGTAAGTGTTCCACGCCGCCGTCATACAACGCATCGTAAACCGGCATAATTGCGCCACCTGGATAGCCAAATACCGTGTCGACTCCCTGCGCTCGCAAAGCATGTACAACCCACCGTGCTCCATTCATAGTTACTTCCCCGTCATAGATCGAGAGAAACAGAACATTATGCTACTCATCATCATCTGCTCCTCACTTCTGTTTTTAAGTTATAAAAAAACCCCCGGACCTTTCGGTGCGGGGGTCTTAGTTCGTTAAGGCTTGTTTTCTAAGCCTTTCCTCGTCCAAGTGCAGCCCCGCACGGTGGGATAATAATCACCACCACGCTAATCACGACCAGGCTAATCACTCGTAGAAGGGCTGTCATTTTATGTTCTTTCTGGCTTCATGTTCGAAGGAATACCTAAAGAGGTACCACAGACATCACATTAAACACAAGATTTTTTTATGGCTGAGTTTATTACCCTGCTAACCATTTCTGAGAAGATAATTGTTTTTAATAAGAAAAATATGAAATGAAAATATTTCAATTTGTGGAGCATACCACAGCACTTTCTCATACCGCTGACCCACGGCTGCCTCCTGCGAGTCAGTTTCCAAAAATGCCTGAAACGTAACAACTGGCAGTGAATCGACTGGAATGAGGCATCTAAAATTCAATATTGCTGGATTACTCAGCAAAAAATCCCCGACATAATTCCAGCTACCAGGAGGTTTTATGTCACTTGCCATAGTTTACACACGCGCTGCTCTCGGGATCGGTGCTCCGCTTATCACGATTGAAGTGCATATCAGCAACGGACTCCCTGGCCTGACGATGGTGGGACTTCCCGAAACAACGGTTAGAGAAGCCCGTGACCGAGTGCGTAGTGCAATTATTAACAGTGGCTACACCTGGCCTGCAAAGAAAATCACCATCAATCTGGCGCCAGCCGATTTGCCAAAAGAAGGGGGGCGATACGATTTACCTATCGCTCTCGCGCTTCTGGTGGCATCAGAGCAGTTAAATGCTACCAAGTTGAATCAATATGAGTTTGTCGGTGAATTGGCGCTTACAGGCGCCCTACGTGGCGTTCCTGGGGCTATATCCAGCGCGATGGAAGCAATAAAGGCGGGTCGAAAAATAATTGTCTCTGACGAGAATGCTACGGAAGTTGGCTTAATCGGCGGTAGCGACTGCCTTATTTCCGGACATCTACAGGAGGTCTGTGCTTTTCTCGAAGGAATAAACCCTCTGAATTTTCCTATCCAGGAAGGAGAATGTTCGAATGAGGCATTATCGGATCTTAGTGATGTCATTGGTCAACAGCAAGGGAAGCGTGCGCTGGAAGTCATCGCTGCAGGTGGCCATAACTTGCTGATGATAGGCCCGCCAGGCACTGGTAAAACTATGCTCGCCAGTCGTCTACCGGGTCTGCTACCACCGCTGAGTAACCAGGAGGCGCTGGAAAGCGCAGCGATACTCAGCCTGGTCAATTCCAGCCATGCAACGAAACAGTGGCGTCGTAGGCCGTTCCGCGCCCCACATCACAGCGCATCTCTTGCCGCCATGGTGGGCGGAGGGTCAATCCCCGCGCCAGGGGAGATTTCCCTTGCCCATAATGGGATTCTGTTCCTTGATGAGCTACCCGAGTTTGAACGTAGGGTACTGGATGCATTGCGAGAGCCGATTGAATCAGGGATAATTCATATTTCTCGTACCCGCGCAAAAATCGATTATCCAGCGCGTTTCCAACTCATCGCCGCAATGAACCCTAGCCCGACAGGGCATTATCAAGGCCAGCATAATCGTACATCTCCAGAACAGATTCTGCGTTACCTGGGGCGTTTATCCGGCCCCTTTCTTGACCGCTTTGATCTCTCTCTGGAAATCCCACTCCCGCCACCGGGGGTATTAAGTCAGGGTGTAAGCGAAGAAGAGGACAGCGCCAGCGTACGGCTGCGGGTTTTGGCGGCACGCGAAAGGCAGTTATCCCGACAGAAGAAACTTAATGCGCACCTGGGGAATAACGAAATGAAAGTCTGGTGTCAGCTACATAAAGACGATGCTATGTGGCTGGAGCAGACCTTGTCGCAACTTGGACTCTCGATACGAGCCTGGCAGCGCCTACTCAAAGTTGCCCGAACCATTGCCGATCTTGAGCAGGTGGAACACATCAAACGCTATCATTTGCAGGAAGCCCTCGGCTATCGAGCTATAGACCGGATGTTGATCCACCTACAAAAGCTAATGACATAAAAAAAGGGCTTACGCCCTTTTTTCTTAATCATCGCTTTCTGTGTAATCTTCCGTACCTTCCACCTGCGGTTTCCCGCCGGACAGAGTATGAAAACGTTTTGGACGCTTAATACGCGCCATATACTTAATCCAGACGCGTTCTATCTCAGTTGCTGGCTCACGTTCGCCGCGACATACCGAAACAAACTGTTTTTCATCTTCGGTAACGGGCTCGCGTTTACCCAATTCGAGTTCATTAAAGGCATAACCATGACGTTCCAGCAGTTGCGCCTCTTTGATGGTGAAATCTCCATGACGGGAAAACCCGCGCGGATAATTTTTATTGTCGAAAAAACGATTAGTTGTCGTAAAGCTTTCCGCCATCCTACACGCTCCTGATTCTTTGGCCGAGCTATTTATGGCGCGGAGTATTAGTTACGCTTGACAGAGCGTCAAACAAAACATTTAAATCATCACGACAAATAATTTTGTGGAGAAGAGTGTGGATACGGAATTGCTCAAGACTTTCCTTGAGGTGAGCAGAACTCGTCACTTTGGTCGGGCTGCGGAGGCGCTTTATCTGACACAGTCGGCAGTTAGCTTTCGTATTCGTCAGTTGGAGAACCAGCTGGGCGTGAATCTTTTCACCCGTCATCGTAACAACATCCGCCTGACTCCAGCTGGAGAAAAACTGCTGCCCTATGCTGAAACCCTAATGAATACCTGGCAGGCCGCGCGTAAGGAGGTCGCAAATTCTTCCCGGCACAATGAATTTTCGATAGGTGCCAGTGCTTCTCTTTGGGAATGCCTACTCAATGAATGGCTAGGGAAGCTCTACACTGAGCCCTATAACCTGCAGTTTGAGGCGCGGATTGCACAGAGGCAATCGTTGGTCAAACAGCTGCACGAGCGCCAGCTTGATCTGCTGATCACGACAGAATCGCCGAAGATGGATGAACTAAGCAGCCAGTTACTTGGCAACTTTACACTCGCGCTTTATTGCACATCGCCGACTAAAAACAAAAATGAATTGAATTATCTACGCCTGGAATGGGGACCTGATTTTCAACAAAATGAAGTAGGATTGATCGGTAATGACGATATACCTCTGCTAACGACCAGTTCTGCAGAATTAGCCTACCAACAGCTCCGTGCGCTTAAGGGATGCACATGGCTGCCAGTACGTTGGGCACAGGACAAAAGCGGCTTGTATGCGGTTACGGATAGCGTGACGCTTTCACGCCCTCTGTATGCAATTTGGCTACAAAACAGCGATAAGCAGACGCAGATTCGCGAGATCCTGAAAAGCAGTATTTTAGGATAAGATCAATCCTCCATGGATGGGGGATATGAGGAATAATAACGAGGAAAATTAAAGACAAAAAAAATCCTTTGCCTAAGCAAAGGATTATTATATGGCAGGGGCGGAGAGACTCGAACTCGCGACACCCGGTTTTGGAGACCGGTGCTCTACCAACTGAGCTACGCCCCTAAATTTTCTTATCATTAAGCCTGCTAGATTAGCAGGCTTAATTTTCTAATAAGTGGCGGAACGGACGGGACTCGAACCCGCGACCCCCTGCGTGACAGGCAGGTATTCTAACCGACTGAACTACCGCTCCACCGAATTTCTTTACAACCACCGGTTTAATGCCCCGGTTTCACTTGCTAATTTGATGCCTGGCAGTTCCCTACTCTCACATGGGGAGACCCCACACTACCATCGGCGCTACGGCGTTTCACTTCTGAGTTCGGCATGGGGTCAGGTGGGACCACCGCGCTGTCGCCGCCAGGCAAATTCTGTTTATCTGTATCAAGCTGAATTTCTCTCAAACCCGCCAAAACATCTTCGGCGTTGTAAGGTTAAGCCTCACGGTTCATTAGTACCGGTTAGCTCAACGTATCGCTACGCTTACACACCCGGCCTATCAACGTCATCGTCTTTAACGTTCCTTCAGGACCCTTAAAGGGTCAGGGAGAACTCATCTCGGGGCAAGTTTCGTGCTTAGATGCTTTCAGCACTTATCTCTTCCGCATTTAGCTACCGGGCAATGCCATTGGCATGACAACCCGAACACCAGTGATGCGTCCACTCCGGTCCTCTCGTACTAGGAGCAGCCCCCCTCAATTCTCCAGCGCCCACGGCAGATAGGGACCGAACTGTCTCACGACGTTCTAAACCCAGCTCGCGTACCACTTTAAATGGCGAACAGCCATACCCTTGGGACCTACTTCAGCCCCAGGATGTGATGAGCCGACATCGAGGTGCCAAACACCGCCGTCGATATGAACTCTTGGGCGGTATCAGCCTGTTATCCCCGGAGTACCTTTTATCCGTTGAGCGATGGCCCTTCCATTCAGAACCACCGGATCACTATGACCTGCTTTCGCACCTGCTCGCGCCGTCACGCTCGCAGTCAAGCTAGCTTATGCCATTGCACTAACCTCCTGATGTCCGACCAGGATTAGCTAACCTTCGTGCTCCTCCGTTACTCTTTAGGAGGAGACCGCCCCAGTCAAACTACCCACCAGACACTGTCCGCAACCCGGATCACGGGTCCACGTTAGAACACCAGCCATTAAAGGGTGGTATTTCAAGGATGGCTCCATGCAGACTGGCGTCCACACTTCAAAGCCTCCCACCTATCCTACACATCAAGGACCAGTGTTCAGTGTCAAGCTATAGTAAAGGTTCACGGGGTCTTTCCGTCTTGCCGCGGGTACACTGCATCTTCACAGCGAGTTCAATTTCACTGAGTCTCGGGTGGAGACAGCCTGGCCATCATTACGCCATTCGTGCAGGTCGGAACTTACCCGACAAGGAATTTCGCTACCTTAGGACCGTTATAGTTACGGCCGCCGTTTACCGGGGCTTCGATCAAGAGCTTCTCCGCGAGGATAACCCCATCAATTAACCTTCCGGCACCGGGCAGGCGTCACACCGTATACGTCCACTTTCGTGTTTGCACAGTGCTGTGTTTTTAATAAACAGTTGCAGCCAGCTGGTATCTTCGACTGATTTCAGCTCCATGAGCAAGTCACTTCACTTACCATCAGCGTGCCTTCTCCCGAAGTTACGGCACCATTTTGCCTAGTTCCTTCACCCGAGTTCTCTCAAGCGCCTTGGTATTCTCTACCTGACCACCTGTGTCGGTTTGGGGTACGATTTGATGTTACCTGATGCTTAGAGGCTTTTCCTGGAAGCAGGGCATTTGTTACTTCAGCACCGTAGTGCCTCGTCATCACACCTCAGCGTTAAATGACGTTCCGGATTTACCTAAAACGCCCGCCTACATGCTTAAACCGGGACAACCGTCGCCCGGCTAACATAGCCTTCTCCGTCCCCCCTTCGCAGTAACACCGAGTACAGGAATATTAACCTGTTTCCCATCGACTACGCCTTTCGGCCTCGCCTTAGGGGTCGACTCACCCTGCCCCGATTAACGTTGGACAGGAACCCTTGGTCTTCCGGCGAGCGGGCTTTTCACCCGCTTTATCGTTACTTATGTCAGCATTCGCACTTCTGATACCTCCAGCAACCCTCACAGGCCACCTTCAACGGCTTACAGAACGCTCCCCTACCCAACAACACATAGTGTCGCTGCCGCAGCTTCGGTGCATGGTTTAGCCCCGTTACATCTTCCGCGCAGGCCGACTCGACCAGTGAGCTATTACGCTTTCTTTAAATGATGGCTGCTTCTAAGCCAACATCCTGGCTGTCTGTGCCTTCCCACATCGTTTCCCACTTAACCATGACTTTGGGACCTTAGCTGGCGGTCTGGGTTGTTTCCCTCTTCACGACGGACGTTAGCACCCGCCGTGTGTCTCCCGTGATAACATTCTTCGGTATTCGTAGTTTGCATCGGGTTGGTAAGTCGGGATGACCCCCTAGCCGAAACAGTGCTCTACCCCCGAAGATGAATTCACGAGGCGCTACCTAAATAGCTTTCGGGGAGAACCAGCTATCTCCCGGTTTGATTGGCCTTTCACCCCCAGCCACAAGTCATCCGCTAATTTTTCAACATTAGTCGGTTCGGTCCTCCAGTTAGTGTTACCCAACCTTCAACCTGCCCATGGCTAGATCACCGGGTTTCGGGTCTATACCCTGCAACTTAACGCCCAGTTAAGACTCGGTTTCCCTGCGGCTCCCCTATTCGGTTAACCTTGCTACAGAATATAAGTCGCTGACCCATTATACAAAAGGTACGCAGTCACCCAACAAGTGGGCTCCTACTGCTTGTACGTACACGGTTTCAGGTTCTGTTTCACTCCCCTCGCCGGGGTTCTTTTCGCCTTTCCCTCACGGTACTGGTTCACTATCGGTCAGTCAGGAGTATTTAGCCTTGGAGGATGGTCCCCCCATATTCAGACAGGATACCACGTGTCCCGCCCTACTCTTCGAGTTCACAGCCTGTGTGTTTTTGTGTACGGGAGTATCACCCTGTACCCTGCGACTTTCCAGACGCTTCCACTAACACACAAACTGATTCAGACTCTGGGCTGCTCCCCGTTCGCTCGCCGCTACTGGGGGAATCTCGGTTGATTTCTTTTCCTCGGGGTACTTAGATGTTTCAGTTCCCCCGGTTCGCTTCATTACGCTATGTATTCACGTAATGATAGTGTGTCGAAACACACTGGGTTTCCCCATTCGGAAATCGTCGGTTATAACGGTTCATATCACCTTACCGACGCTTATCGCAGATTAGCACGTCCTTCATCGCCTCTGACTGCCAGGGCATCCACCGTGTACGCTTAGTCGCTTAACCTCACAACCCGAAGATGTTTCACTTCATGATTGCGAAAATTTGAGAGACTCGAACACACCGTCATTCTGTTCTTATTACGGAGAACAGACACGGCGTGTCGTTTCAATTTTCAGCTTGATCCAGATTTTTAAAGAGCAAAACTTCGCAGTGCACCTTTTCAGGTACACTCTGAAGTTTTCTTGTTTTTTGCAGTAAAAGGATGGTGGAGCTATGCGGGATCGAACCGCAGACCTCCTGCGTGCAAGGCAGGCGCTCTCCCAGCTGAGCTATAACCCCATCGTAAAGACTTATCTCTGTACCGATAATTTGTCCTGAGACAAGGCGTGGAATGACGAAGCATACTGGCGTATGCGAGTCGTTTCACAACACAGTATCAGGGCAAATTTGGTAGGCCTGAGTGGACTTGAACCACCGACCTCACCCTTATCAGGGGTGCGCTCTAACCACCTGAGCTACAAGCCTGCAGAGATTTTTTACTGCTAATTTTTCATCAGACAATCTGTGTGAGCACTACAAAGGCAGGTTCTTTAAGGTAAGGAGGTGATCCAACCGCAGGTTCCCCTACGGTTACCTTGTTACGACTTCACCCCAGTCATGAATCACAAAGTGGTAAGCGCCCTCCCGAAGGTTAAGCTACCTACTTCTTTTGCAACCCACTCCCATGGTGTGACGGGCGGTGTGTACAAGGCCCGGGAACGTATTCACCGTGGCATTCTGATCCACGATTACTAGCGATTCCGACTTCACGGAGTCGAGTTGCAGACTCCGATCCGGACTACGACATACTTTATGAGGTCCGCTTGCTCTCGCGAGGTCGCTTCTCTTTGTATATGCCATTGTAGCACGTGTGTAGCCCTACTCGTAAGGGCCATGATGACTTGACGTCATCCCCACCTTCCTCCAGTTTATCACTGGCAGTCTCCTTTGAGTTCCCGACCGAATCGCTGGCAACAAAGGATAAGGGTTGCGCTCGTTGCGGGACTTAACCCAACATTTCACAACACGAGCTGACGACAGCCATGCAGCACCTGTCTCACGGTTCCCGAAGGCACCAAGCCATCTCTGGCAAGTTCCGTGGATGTCAAGAGTAGGTAAGGTTCTTCGCGTTGCATCGAATTAAACCACATGCTCCACCGCTTGTGCGGGCCCCCGTCAATTCATTTGAGTTTTAACCTTGCGGCCGTACTCCCCAGGCGGTCGACTTAACGCGTTAGCTCCGGAAGCCACTCCTCAAGGGAACAACCTCCAAGTCGACATCGTTTACAGCGTGGACTACCAGGGTATCTAATCCTGTTTGCTCCCCACGCTTTCGCACCTGAGCGTCAGTCTTTGTCCAGGGGGCCGCCTTCGCCACCGGTATTCCTCCAGATCTCTACGCATTTCACCGCTACACCTGGAATTCTACCCCCCTCTACAAGACTCTAGCCTGCCAGTTTCGAATGCAGTTCCCAGGTTGAGCCCGGGGATTTCACATCCGACTTGACAGACCGCCTGCGTGCGCTTTACGCCCAGTAATTCCGATTAACGCTTGCACCCTCCGTATTACCGCGGCTGCTGGCACGGAGTTAGCCGGTGCTTCTTCTGCGAGTAACGTCAATGAAAATGGTTATTAACCACTCCCCCTTCCTCCTCGCTGAAAGTACTTTACAACCCGAAGGCCTTCTTCATACACGCGGCATGGCTGCATCAGGCTTGCGCCCATTGTGCAATATTCCCCACTGCTGCCTCCCGTAGGAGTCTGGACCGTGTCTCAGTTCCAGTGTGGCTGGTCATCCTCTCAGACCAGCTAGGGATCGTCGCCTTGGTGAGCCGTTACCTCACCAACAAGCTAATCCCATCTGGGCACATCTGATGGCATGAGGCCCGAAGGTCCCCCACTTTGGTCTTGCGACGTTATGCGGTATTAGCTACCGTTTCCAGTAGTTATCCCCCTCCATCAGGCAGTTTCCCAGACATTACTCACCCGTCCGCCACTCGTCACCCGAGAGCAAGCTCTCTGTGCTACCGTTCGACTTGCATGTGTTAGGCCTGCCGCCAGCGTTCAATCTGAGCCATGATCAAACTCTTCAATTTAAGTTTGATGCTCGTGAATTAAACTTCGTAATGAATTACGTATGTTCACTCAGAGACTTGGTATTCATTTATTGTCCGAAGACATTAAGAATCCATGTCACTTTGAGTGCCCACACAGATTGTCTGATAAATTGTTAAAGAGCAGTGCAACGCGGCTTTCGCTCACCGTTGCGAGGTCCCGTATAATACGTTTTCCTCATTCAGAGTCAAGCGTTTAATTTCGCTTTTCTCTGCCGGCGTTCATCGCTGAACCCCGCTAACCCGGCGGCCTGTAAGCCGTTGTTCCGTGTCAGTGGTGGCGCATTATAGGGAGTTCTGAGAAGTTGACAAGCCCTGTTTTCAAAAAATCATTCAACCGTCTCTTTTTTGCGCAAAACACCCTTAGAGCGGCAGTTTTTCCAGCGATTCGAAGCCATAGCGCTGCAGAACGGGTAAAAGTTGTTCAGTTTCTGCCGTCAACGCCATGCAGTACGCAATATTCGCATCACTAGATTTTGCATCCGGCGCTTCATGCTCCAGCAGCCAGGCCGTTCGACGCGCAATGGCCGCACCGGAGTCGATCATTCTCGTCCCCTCAGGCAGAACTTGTTGCAACTCGTCATGTAATAGAGGGAAATGCGTACAGCCCAGCACAACAGTATCTGGAGGTTCCTGCATCCTCAGCCAGGGCCGCAGGATACGACGCAGCTCATCCAGCGGGACTGGCTCACCATGCAGTTTAGCTTCCGCCAGTTCCACCAACTCCGCCGACCCCAGCATCTCGATCCGACACTCATTAGCAAAGCGGGCAATAAGTTCGCGTGTATAAGGACGCTTTACCGTCCCGCGCGTTGCCAGCAGACCCACAATACCATTCGCCGTCAAGCGTGCTGCCGGTTTTATTGCCGGGACAACACCAACGACAGGAAATGCGAATTTATCGCGCAGTGCGGGGAGGGAAACGGTACTTGCGGTATTACAGGCAATAACGGCCAGCGCCAGCGGGTAATGCTGCTGAACAGCGGTCACGATCTCAAGGACTCGTTCAACAATAAACTCTTCGCTTTTCTCACCGTATGGAAAAGCGACGTTATCGAAAGCGTAGATGTAATGGAGTTCCGGCAGGAGATGCCGAATCTCATTATATACCGACAACCCACCGACGCCGGAATCAAACACCAGCACGGTGGGACGTGGTTTAGAAGGTGTAGCTGCCAGACAAGGTGTATTCCCGTCCTGCAGTTGGGTAGCCATATGCTGTCTCGTAATCTTTATCGAACAGGTTGGCTATTTTACCACGAACTGTCAGGTGTGAGGTGACCGGATATGACAATCCGACATCCCATAGGCTTACGCCACCCAGTTTAACGCGACTAGAGGAGCTTGTTGTCTCATCATAGTCGTTGTCATAGCGCTGACCCAGATATTGGTAAGCGATATTCCAGCCGAGGTCATAAACCTGCCCGGTGACTTCATACTTCACCTGCTGTTTCGCTCGGCGAGCAAGAACCTGGTTGGTTTCATCGTCACGAGGATCAGTATATTGCAGCGTCAGGTGATGCTCTACCGGGCCAGTCGTGATGTTCCCTGTCCACTCCAGACCTTTAATGGTGGCCGACTTCACGTTGATATACTGGTTGACGTTGTTCGCGCTTTTATAATCAATCAGGTTTTGAATTTCATAATGGTATGCTGAGATTTTCCAATCCAGTGGCCCCGTAATCCCATCAATTCCCGCTTCCCACTGTTTAGACTCTTCCGGTTTTAGATCTGGGTTTGCTGCAATACCTGAATAATATTGCGATGCATAACGCGTCGCGCCGAATTGCTGCCCTAAAGATGGCGCCAGGAAGCTGGTACCATAAGAAAGCGTTGCGCGATAACCATCAACAAATTCCCAGCCCACCGCAGTTTGCCACGTGCCGTGCCAGCCAAACTGCTCATCGTGATCTTCACGACCCGAGGCTTCCAGCGTGACGGTATCGATCTGTTGCTGCCCGGTCAAATAAAGCCCTGTGGTGTCGCGTTTGTAGATATCAGATTTCGTCGTACTGCTGGAAGTCAGCTTTTCCTGTTTCCAGTCAACACCACCGCTCACTGAACCATGTCCTACTTCAAAGTTGTTACCCCACTGAATATAACGCTGTTCCATGTCATCCAGCGTAGCATCACCCGCATAGCGGCCAAGGTTGCTACTGTAGTTATAATTTTTAAGGTGCTGATAGTTCGCAATTAGCTGAGAGGAATAGATGCCCGAGTTATAACGCAGTCCAGTGTCCCAGGATTGGTTATAGTTCCGACCCTCGTCGTTACCAGCAGGAGAACCATACATCGTATCCTGATCATAATCGTTGTTAGTCGTGTATCCATAACCACGGAAGAAACCCGAAAAACTCTCGTCAAACTTGTGCTGTACGGCACCCCAGAACAGTTTGTTGCGATAACCATCGCGGTCGCTATCGCCGCTGTAAGGGGAATCTGGTTTGACGTTAAAGCCCTTGGTCGTCTGATAGGCACCTGCCGCCGTCACCATCGTGTCGCCAAAACGTTTATTTACCGCTCCATCATAAGTCTGGTAGCCATTCGACCCCATCCCGGCATTGATCTGCGCGTGTTCATCGTCACTCATGGTAATGATGTTGACCACACCGCCAATCGCCCCGGAACCGTAAACAGCAGAACGCGGCCCGCGGATGTATTCGATACGCTGCACCAGGGATACCGGAATCTGGCCAATGTCAATGGCGTTACCAATACCTGCCCGCGCCATTGGGATCCCATCAATCAGCACCAGCACATGACGTGCTTCCGTGCCGCGAACGTAGAGGGAAGAACTGCTCCCCATCCCGCCGGTCTGCGAAATATCCACCCCCGGCAGGCGACGCATCACATCATTAAGATCTTTTGACTGCCAGCGCTGAATATCTTCCCGCGTAACAACATCCGTTGGCGCAAGGACCGTATTGACCGGCTGTTGAAAACGGTTTGCCGTCACCACTAACGTATCTGAATTGCTGTCTTGCGCCCAAGCGGAAAATGCCGTGACGGAGAGGGCCGTCATCAGCGAAGCCTTTTTAATCATTTTAAAAGCATCCGTAATATACAAAGGATGCCGCCGGCTACTATCAGTAGTACGCGATGATAGAAACCAAATGCGACGTGTTCCGGCAGGTCTTCGGGCTTGGGGTGTGTTATGGATGAAGACTTCCCGCTAAACCACCGCAGTGTCTGCATAATGCGCTCATCCCACTGTTCCTTACCGCTGCGCGTCAGCTCCAGATTTACACTGGATTCCCTATTAACACATAGGACCGGTAACATGATGCTATAATTAGAAACATATAGATGTCCAGACTTCTATCGTTATATTTCTGAATATCATCAGAGCTGGACATCCCCGACACTTTCCCTACAATCCCCGCGTAATTATTTTATTCAGGATGCATCATGACCCCCGAACACCTTCCTACCGAACAATATGAAGCGCAGCTGGCAGAAAAAGTCGTCCGTTTGCAGAAAATGATGGCCCCTTTTGCCGCCCCGGTTCCGGAAGTGTTTCGTTCACCGGTCAGCCACTATCGTATGCGCGCAGAATTCCGCATCTGGCACGATGGCGATGACCTGTACCACATCATGTTTGATCAGCAGACCAAATCCCGTATTCGCGTCGATACCTTCCCGGCGGCCAGCGAACTAATTAATCAGCTGATGACCGCCGTAATTGAGGGCGTGCGCGACAATCCGGTGCTACGCCATAAGCTGTTCCAGGTCGATTATCTGACCACGATGAGCAATCAGGCCATCGTGTCGCTGCTGTACCATAAAAAGCTCGACGACGAGTGGCGTCAGCAAGCAGAAATCTTCCGCGATGCGCTACGCGCGCAAAATCTGAACGTGCATCTGATTGGCCGCGCGACTAAGACCAAAATCGAGCTGGATCAGGACTATATAGATGAGCGTCTGCCGGTCGGCGGGCGTGAAATGGTCTATCGCCAGGTTGAGAATAGCTTCACCCAACCAAACGCGGCAATGAACATTCAGATGCTGGAATGGGCGGTCGAATCAACTAAAGGTGCAACCGGTGATTTGCTTGAGCTGTATTGCGGTAACGGCAACTTTTCTCTAGCGCTGGCGCGGAATTTCGAACGCGTGCTGGCAACGGAGATTGCCAAACCGTCCGTGGCGGCGGCGCAATACAACATTGCGGCTAACCATATTGATAACGTGCAGATTATCCGTATGGCGGCAGAAGAGTTCACCCAGGCGATGAACGGCGTGCGGGAGTTTAACCGTCTGCAAGGTATTGATCTGAAAAGCTATCAGTGTGAGACGATTTTTGTCGATCCACCGCGCAGCGGGCTGGATAGTGAAACGGAGAAAATGGTGCAGGCCTATCCGCGGATCCTGTATATCTCCTGCAATCCAGAAACCTTATGCAAGAACCTGGAAACGCTCAATGAGACGCACGAAGTCACGCGCCTGGCGCTGTTCGATCAGTTTCCATATACCCATCATATGGAATGCGGCGTACTGTTAACGAAGAAGTAGATGTCAGTAACCCGGCAACATCATGGTTGCCGGGAAAATTCAGCAGAATTACTCTGCAGCCGCGTTCTTGCGGTTACGCATCTTATAGCCAATCCAGAACACCATAATCACCGACAGTACGGCCGGGAAGAAGTTAGAACCGATGTCCGGATATTCCGCACGCACCACGGTGCTATAAAGCAGCACGCCAAGAATGAAACACGCGGCGGCCAGCCCCGGTAACCCCACGGGCATACTGCGGTTTTGATAGCGCTGATGCAGACAGTAAACCGTCAGCACTAACGATAAAATCGGGAAAACAGAAAATGAGACTACTGAGCTGAACAGCGCAGCGAAGGTTCCATTAATGGATAACCCTGCGATCAGCGCCAGCAGCAGCGTACCTTTATCTTGAACTGAGTGTTTCATTGCTCGTCCTTCACGTTATTCGGAATGATTTGATTTTTTTCTTGTTCACGGCGATACCAATAATACGCGCCTTTCGAGATCATTCTGAGCTGGAGTACCAGTCGCTCTTCAAGCTGTCGACGCAATTCCGGGCTTACATCCAGAGCCTCGGCGCCAGCACTAAATACGATGGTGACCATAGCTTCAGCCTGCGCTTCAGTAAAGGCGCGCGGCATGTGGTTTTCGATTTCTAAATAGTCAGCAAGTTCCGCGATAAAATGCTGAATTTCGCGGGCGACTGCGGCACGAAACGCGGCGGACGTACCGGAGCGCTCACGCAACAGCAGACGGAAGGCATTTGGGTTATTGCCGATGAACTCCATAAAGGTAGAAACAGAAGTGCGAATCACACTGCCGCCTTTAGCAATACGCTGTCGCGCCTGGCGCATCAGCTGGCGTAGCATAAGCCCGCTTTCATCTACCATCGTCAGACCGAGTTCATCGACGTCACGAAAATGTCGATAGAAGGACGTCGGGGCAATCCCCGCTTCCCGCGCAACTTCACGCAGGCTCAAGCTGGCAAAACTCCGTTCAGCACTTAGCTGGCTAAATGCGGCTTCCACCAGCGAACGCCGGGTTTTTTCTTTTTGTTGCGCTCTTACGCCCATCACGTTGTCTGAATCCTTCCAAAGGCCCTGTCGGCACTATACCAGAGATTAGAACTAATCGGTTTACACTGGATTGTGAATGATTGTTTACGAGCTGTTTCTGCTTTTATGACGCAAAAAAGCACAACGATAATTGGGTTAAAGCTCACCGAATGTTATCATCGTGTTTATTTTATGTATAAAACAGGTGAGTAATGCCATGTCACACTCTTGGGATTATGATGCAATTGTGATTGGTTCAGGCCCTGGCGGAGAAGGTGCTGCTATGGGGCTGGTGAAACAGGGAGCACGCGTTGCCGTCATTGAGCGCTACCATAACGTCGGCGGCGGTTGTACCCACTGGGGCACCATCCCATCGAAAGCCCTCCGCCATGCCGTTAGCCGTATTATCGAATTTAACCAGAACCCTCTCTACAGCGACCATTCCCGTCTTCTTCGTTCTTCCTTCGCCGACATTCTGAACCATGCCGACAGCGTCATTAACCAGCAAACCCATATGCGTCAGGGTTTCTATGAGCGCAACCACTGTGAAATCCTGCAGGGCAATGCGCACTTTGTCGATGAACACACGCTTGCGCTTGAATGCCACGACGGCACCGTCGAGACAGTCACGGCGGAAAAATTCGTCATTGCCTGCGGTTCACGTCCCTACCACCCTGCGGATGTCGATTTCTCACACCCGCGCGTTTATGACAGCGACTCGATCCTCAGCCTGCACCATGAACCACGGCATGTGATCATCTATGGCGCCGGAGTGATCGGCTGCGAATATGCATCGATCTTCCGCGGTATGGAAGTCAAAGTCGATCTGATCAACACCCGCGATCGCCTGCTGGCGTTTCTCGATCAAGAGATGTCCGACTCGCTCTCCTATCACTTCTGGAACAGCGGCGTGGTGATTCGTCACAATGAAGAGTACGAGAAAATTGAAGGTGTTGACGACGGCGTCATCATGCATCTGAAATCCGGCAAAAAGTTGAAAGCGGACTGCCTGCTGTATGCCAACGGCCGCACCGGGAATACCGACTCGCTGGCGCTGGAAAACATCGGCCTGCAAACCGATAGCCGCGGTCAGCTGAAGGTCAACAGTATGTATCAAACCGCCCTGCCGCATATTTATGCCGTAGGTGATGTGATTGGCTATCCGAGCCTGGCATCCGCCGCTTACGATCAGGGGCGTATCGCTGCCCAGGCGCTGGTCAAAGGTGAAGCCTCCGCGCATTTAATTGAAGATATCCCTACCGGAATTTACACCATTCCGGAAATCAGCTCCGTCGGCAAAACCGAACAGCAGCTCACGTCCATGAAGGTGCCTTATGAGGTGGGACGCGCGCAGTTCAAACATCTGGCACGGGCGCAAATTGTCGGCATGAGCGTTGGGACGCTAAAGATCCTGTTTCATCGCGAGACGAAAGAGATCCTCGGCATTCATTGCTTTGGCGAGCGCGCGGCCGAAATTATTCACATCGGCCAGGCGATTATGGAGCAGAAAGGTGGTGGTAACACCATTGAGTACTTCGTTAACACCACCTTTAACTACCCGACAATGGCAGAAGCCTATCGGGTAGCCGCGTTGAATGGCTTAAACCGCCTGTTTTAACGCTGTATCGAAATGGCCATCCATCTTACCGCGGATGGCCTCCGCCAGATGTTCATAGCGGCTACGCAGCGGCGAACCAGGACGATAAACCAGCCCGACGGTACGCCGTGGTTCCGGCTTAATGCACGGCACATAGACGACACCATCGCGTTTTCTCTCCTGCGGCACGGCAAGGGCAGGCAGCAGGGTTATACCGCTACCGGCAGCTACCATGTTACGCAGCGTTTCGAGACTGGTCGCCCGAAAATGGGTATCTTCATCAGCACCAGCTTCAAAACAAAAACCCATCGCCTGATCGCGCAGACAGTGGCCATCTTCCAGCATCAGCAGCTTTTCCCCAGCCAGTTCCGACATCGGCACACGGTCACGGTTCGCCCATGGGTGATCTTCGTAGATAGCCAGCAGCATCGGCTCATCAAATAGCGGTACCTCAATAAAGGCTTCGCTCTCTTTGACCAATGCCAGAATCGCGCAGTCAAGCTTACCGCTGTCGAGTTGCGCTAGCAGCTGATGGGTTTGCGCTTCATGCAGATACATTTCCAGCTTTGGAAAGGTCTGGTGCAGCATCGGGATAATCAGTGGCAACAGATAAGGCCCAATTGTCGGGATCAGGCCAATATGCAGCGGCCCGGACATGGACTCTCCCTGTTGGCTTGCCATTTCCTTGAGCACTTTGACTTCGCGTAACACAGTACGCGCCTGGTCCACCAGCAACAGCCCGGCCTGGGTGAACAGAACCTTACGACTGGTGCGCTCCAGCAACATGACGCCAAGCTCATCCTCCAGCTTACGGATTTGTCCGCTGAGAGTGGGTTGGCTAACGTGGCAGGAGTCTGCCGCACGCCGGAAGTGGCGATGTTCGGCTAGCGCTACCAGGTATTCAAGATCGCGAATATTCATTATTCATCCTCCATTGCCACGATAGTCCATGGCGATAGATAGAATAGCAATGAACGATTATCCCTATCAAGTTTTCTGTTCAATAATAAACCCACAAACGAGGCAAACCTCTGAAAATCATTGAACTGCCTCATAGATTCTCTCTACCCGGATAACTAAAGCCAACGTGAACTTTTGCGGACCTTGTGTCCGCTTTTTTTTGCATAAAAAAGCCCGGGGGTTACCCGAGCTTCGTTTACTCACCGCCTCAACATCAGCGTGGCTGACATTTAAATCAAACGCTGTTTGGCATCAGCAATAGCCTGAGCAACCTGTAGCGGTGAGACACCACCTTTAGCCGCTCGCTTATCAAGGCACGATTGCAACGACAGTATCGGATAGACGTCATCGGCGATCACGCTGCTAAATTTCTGCAAATCGACCAGAGGCAAATCTTCCAGCGGTTTACCCTGAGCGATGGCTTCGACCACCGCTTCACCGACAATATGGTGCGCTTCACGGAACGGTACGCCTTTGGCGACCAGATAATCCGCCAGCTCGGTCGCGTTCGCATAACCCTGCTGCGCGGCTTCTTCACAACGCGGACGTTTCACCTGAATACCATCAAGTACCAGCGCCGCCATATGCAGGCAGTCCAGCCAGGTATCCAGCGCATCGAACAGCCCTTCTTTGTCTTCCTGCATATCTTTGTTATATGCCAGCGGCAGACCTTTCAGGGTCATCATCATGCCGGTCAGCGCGCCCTGTACGCGGCCACATTTACCGCGGATCAGCTCCAGCGCATCCGGGTTTTTCTTTTGCGGCATTAACGATGAGCCAGAAGTCACGCGATCGGACAGCTCGACAAAGCCCGCTTCGCCGGCATTAAAGAAAATCAGGTCTTCAGCAAAACGCGACAGGTGGACCATACCGATTGAGGCGTCGGACAACAGTTCCAGGACATGATCGCGGTCAGAGACGCTATCCAGGCTGTTACGAGTGGCTGAAGCAAAGCCCAGCCAGCCAGCCAGCTGTTCACGATCGATTTCATAAGCCGTACCCGCCAACGCGCCGCACCCCAGCGGGCTGACGTCCAGACGCTTCAACGCATCCTGCAGACGGCTTTCGTCACGCGCCAGCATTTCGACGTAGGCCAGACACCAGTGAGCGAAAGTCACCGGCTGCGCACGCTGCAGGTGGGTATAGCCCGGCATCACTGCGTCCTGATTGTTCTGCGCAGTCTCAACCAGCGCGCTCTGCAGCTGACGATTCGCTGACAGCAGTTCCACGACGGTATCTTTGCACCACAGCTTCAGGTCAGTCGCGACCTGGTCATTACGACTGCGCCCGGTATGCAGCTTTTTCCCCAGTTGACCCACTTTGTCAATCAGCTTGCCTTCGACCCAGCTGTGAATATCTTCCGCATCGCTTTCGAGGATCTGCTGCGGATTGGCCCGCACTTCTTCCAACAGAATATTCAGCGCCTCTTCCAGTTGCAGCTGTTCATCAGCGGTCAATACGCCAACCGTCACTAGCGCTTTGGACCAGGCTACAGAGCCAACGATATCCTGCTCCGCCAGACGATAATCAAAGCGCAAAGAGTCGTTGAACTGTTTGAACCGCTGATCCGCTGCCTGAGTAAAACGCCCGCCCCAAAGTGCCATAACATGCTTCCTTTATTCGTTAGTTCCGCCGGATTAACCGGCCTACAGTCTTGTAGGCCCGGCAAGCAAAACGCCGCCAGGCATAAAATATTAAGCCAGAATGCGTGTACCGATCGATGTTCCGTTAAACAGCGCTGGCAGCTGTTCAGCATGACGCCAGGAGGCGATATCCACCGGGCGACCTAACGTGCGTGCCGCATCCAGAGCCGCATTCACTTTGACGATCATCCCGTCGGTGATAATGCCCTGCTCAATCAGCTGTTCTGCCTTCGCCGCAGTCATCTCGGCAATGCGCTGACCTTTGCCGTCGAGAATACCGCTCACATCAGACAGCAGAATCAGGTCTGCGCCGAGCGTTGCCGCCAGCGCGGTAGCCGCCTGGTCAGCATTCACGTTCATCAGTTGGCCTTCATCAGTCACGCCGATAGAGCTGACAACCGGCAAATAGCCGCCCACCAGCAGTGTGTTAATTAGCGCCGGAGAGCCCGGCTGAGCGAAGCCGACATGGCCGAGTTCTTTATCAAGCTGAGTCACTTTAACGCTATCGCCATCGCCAAGAAACAGCCCTACAAAAGGCAGGCTGTGCTTTTTCGCCCACGCCAGCAGCGTCTTATTGGCAGTCCCCGCCAGCGCACCGGTGATAATGTCGATTTGATCCGCAGGGGTCACTCGCAGACCGTTTTTCTTATTCACTGGCAGATTAAGCTGCTTCATCAGTTCATCCACCACGCAGCCGCCGCCGTGGACAATAATCAGCGGACGCTGATGCGTCTCGCGATAATTCACCAGCGCGGTAAACAGGCGCTCCAACGCTTCTTCGCTATCCAGCAGGACGCCGCCGAGTTTGATAATTAAAGGATTCATCATCACACCTTAAATAAGAGACTGCGTCTCAGCGAAGCCGAAACGGATATTTGCACACTGTACGGCCTGTGCTGCCGCGCCTTTCAGCAGGTTATCTTCCGCCGCCACAACGATGATGTGTTCATCCTGGACAGCAAAACCGATATCACAGAATGGCAGACCCACGACATTTTTCAATGCGGGCATGCCCTTATCATATAAACGCACCAGCGGTTTTTTCGCATAGGCCTGCTGGAACGCTGCTGCGACCTGCTCTTTGCTCACGCCATGCTTCAGGCGGCAGGTGATGGTTTCCAGAATTCCACGCTTAAAGTTGCCCAGATGCGGGGTAAAAATAACGTCAGCCCCCAGATGAGTGGATATTTCAGGGTGATGGCGGTGGTTGAAGACGCCATAGGGCTGCAGGCTGACTTCACAGAAACTGTTGCCGATGGAAGCCTTACGCCCGGCACCGCTCACGCCGCTGGTCGCATTGATCACCGGCCACTGGTTAAGATCTAACAGGTCCGCGTCGATCAGCGGTTTCAACGACAGCTGAGCCGCCGTCGGGTAGCAACCCGGCACCGCAATCAGATTCGCCTCTTTCAGCTTATCGACATTCCACTCGGCCAGGCCGTAAACCGCCTGCTCCAGCAGCTCAGGGTGCTGGTGAGTGAAACCATAATATCTTTCGTAGAAAGCGCCATCGTTAACGCGGAACGCCCCGGAAAGATCGAACACCACGCAACCTGCCGCGAGAAACTGCGGCGCCAGGTCATGGCTCACTTCGTGGGCGGTAGCGAGAAAAACGATATCGACCCCAGCGCTAAACTCGCTAATATCGGACATCGGCTGCAGTGGCAGGTCAACAATCCCTTTTAGCTGCGGATGCAAATCGGAAACTAATTTTCCCGCATCATTGCTTTGCGCGGAGACCGTCAAAGCGGTTATGGTCATATGAGGATGGCGATTTACATAGGCCACTAGCTCTGCGCCGGCATAACCGCTGGCGCCCACAATCAGCGTGTTCAACATTGGGGCTCTTCACCTTCTTGCTTACGTATATTTGCTCTGGAAGACCGTTGCCTTCCCCACCCTGTTAAGCCGCAAGAACATCATCCCTACATTAAATAGGTTTTCTTAGGCTCAGTGATAATGTATTTTTATTCATAAATAATGCATGAATATTGATACTATCATGACCCGAGGTGTGTCAACAATGAAAAACAATTTACCGCCCTTTATCGAGATTTACCGCGCATTGATCGCCACACCTTCCATCAGCGCAACCGAAGAGGCGCTGGATCAAAGCAATGAGTCTTTAATCAATTTACTGGCAGGCTGGTTCCGCGATATTGGCTTTAACGTTGAAGTTCAACCGGTGCCGGGTACACGCAATAAATTCAATCTGCTGGCCAGTACCGGCAACGGTGCTGGCGGCCTGCTGCTAGCCGGGCATACTGATACCGTCCCGTTTGATGATGGTCGCTGGACTCGCGACCCCTTCACCCTGACCGAGCACGACAACAAACTTTACGGCCTTGGCACCGCGGATATGAAAGGCTTCTTCGCTTTTATTCTCGATGCTTTGCGCGATGTTGACGTCACTAAGCTGAAAAAGCCGCTCTATATTCTGGCAACAGCCGATGAAGAGACCAGCATGGCCGGTGCCCGCTACTTCGCCGAAACCACCCAGCTGCGACCGGATTGCGCCATTATCGGCGAACCTACGTCACTGCAGCCGGTGCGGGCGCACAAAGGCCACATGTCCAACGCGGTTCGCGTCCAGGGGCAATCCGGCCACTCCAGCGACCCGGCACGCGGCGTCAACGCCATTGAGCTGATGCACGATGCCATTGGTCGCATCATGCAGCTGCGCGACGACTTAAAAGAGCGTTATCACTACGCTGCGTTTACTGTCCCGTACCCCACACTTAACCTCGGAGCCATTCACGGCGGCGATGCCTCAAACCGCATCTGCGCCTGCTGTGAACTGCATATGGATATTCGCCCGCTGCCCGGAATGACGCTCAACGATCTTAACGGACTTCTGGAAGAAGCGCTGGCACCGGTAAGCGAACGCTGGCCTGGACGTCTGACCGTTTCCGAACTGCATCCGCCGATCCCCGGCTACGAATGCCCGCCGGACCATAAACTGGTTGAGGTGGTGGAGAAACTGCTCGGCGCACAAACCGAAGTGGTGAACTACTGTACGGAAGCGCCATTTATTCAGACCCTCTGCCCAACGCTGGTATTAGGCCCAGGTTCTATCAATCAGGCCCACCAGCCGGATGAGTACCTGGAAACGCGCTTTATTAAGCCGACCCGAGAGCTTATCACTCAGGTGGTCCACCATTTCTGCTGGCATTAAAAACGCGCATTCTTCCGCTCTTTTTCATCGGAGCGGGAGAGTGACAATTATCACATTTTCATAAGCAACACTTATCAAGCGACCTCTGAGTTAAATTTCGCAAATTGCCGCTATTTATTCGTTTGCTGAAGCGATTTCGCAACAATTGACGTGGGGGTTTTTACGTGGCTTTATAAAAGACGGTTGCTTATCCACTGCTCAAATTATCGAGCGCCGGATATAACAAAATAAAATGAGATGGGGTGTCTGGGGTAACATGAACGAACAATATTCCGCTTTGCGTAGTAATGTCAGTATGCTCGGTAAGGTGCTGGGCGACACCATCAAGGATGCGCTGGGAGAAAACATTCTTGATCGTGTCGAAACTATCCGTAAGTTGTCCAAATCTTCTCGCGCAGGCAATGAAGCCAACCGCCAGGAGCTGCTCACCACGCTGCAAAACTTGTCCAACGACGAGCTGCTGCCAGTGGCGCGCGCCTTCAGCCAGTTTCTGAACCTGGCGAATACCGCTGAGCAATACCACAGCATTTCGCCAAAGGGCGAAGCGGCTAGCAATCCGGAAGTGATTGCTCGTACCCTGAGAAAGCTCAAAGACCAACCCAATCTCAACGAAGACATTATTAAAAAAGCGGTGGAGTCCCTGTCTCTGGAGCTGGTTTTAACCGCTCACCCAACCGAGATCACCCGCCGTACCCTGATCCACAAAATGGGTGAAATTAACAACTGCCTGAAACAGCTTGATAACAACGATATTGCTGACTATGAACGCCATCAGTTCATGCGCCGCCTGCGCCAGCTGATTGCCCAGTCGTGGCATACCGATGAAATCCGTAAGCACCGCCCCTCCCCGGTTGATGAAGCCAAATGGGGCTTCGCGGTCGTTGAAAATAGCCTGTGGGAAGGCGTGCCGAACTACCTGCGCGAACTGAACGAACAGCTGGAAGCCAACCTCAACTATCGGTTACCGGTCGATTTTGTCCCGGTTCGTTTTACCTCCTGGATGGGGGGTGACCGCGACGGCAACCCAAACGTGACCGCCGATATTACCCGCCACGTCCTGCTGCTTAGCCGCTGGAAAGCGACCGATCTGTTCCTGAAAGATATCCAGCTGCTGATTTCCGAGCTGTCGATGGTCGAGTGCACTGATGAGCTGCGTGAACTGGCAGGCGCGGAAGGCGCACAGGAACCCTATCGTTACCTGATGAAAAAGCTGCGTACGCAGTTGATGGAAACCCAGGCCTGGCTGGAAGCGCGCCTGAAAGGGCAGAGACTCCCGAAACCAGCAGGTCTGCTCACGCAAAATGAACAGCTGTGGGAACCGCTTTACGCCTGCTATCAATCACTACAAGCCTGCGGCATGGGCATCATCGCCAACGGCGAGCTGCTGGATACTCTGCGTCGCGTAAAAGCCTTTGGCGTACCGCTGGTGCGTATCGATATCCGCCAGGAAAGTACCCGTCATACCGAAGCCCTGGGCGAGATGACCCGCTATCTCGGCATCGGCGATTATGAAAGCTGGTCGGAAGCCGACAAACAGGCCTTCCTGATCCGCGAACTGAACTCCAAACGTCCCCTGCTGCCGCGTCAGTGGGAGCCGAGCGAAGAAACTCGCGAAGTGCTTGAAACCTGCAAAGTGATCGCCGAAGCGCCGCGCGGTTCCATTGCCGCCTACGTGATTTCGATGGCGAAAACGCCGTCTGACGTGCTGGCGGTACATCTGCTGCTCAAAGAGGCCGGTATCGGCTTCGCGCTGCCGGTCGCCCCGCTATTCGAAACCCTGGATGACCTGAACAACGCCGACGACGTCATGACCCAGTTGCTGAATATCGACTGGTATCGCGGCTTTATTCAGGGCAAGCAGATGGTCATGATTGGCTACTCTGACTCGGCAAAAGATGCGGGCGTAATGGCCGCATCCTGGGCGCAGTATCAGGCGCAGGATGCCTTAATCAAGACCTGTGAGAAAGCCGGTATTGAGCTCACGCTGTTCCATGGTCGCGGCGGTTCTATCGGTCGTGGCGGCGCTCCGGCTCATGCGGCTCTGCTCTCTCAGCCTCCAGGAAGCCTGAAAGGTGGCCTGCGCGTCACTGAACAGGGCGAGATGATCCGCTTCAAATATGGCCTACCGGAAATCACCATCAGCAGCCTGTCGCTCTATACCAGTGCGATTCTGGAAGCCAACCTGCTGCCGCCGCCGGAGCCAAAACCACAATGGCGCGATATCATGGCCGAGCTGTCCGACGTCTCCTGCGAGATGTACCGCGGCTACGTACGTGAAAATAAAGACTTTGTTCCTTACTTCCGCTCCGCAACACCGGAGCAGGAATTGGGCAAACTGCCGCTGGGATCGCGTCCGGCGAAACGTCGCCCGACCGGCGGCGTTGAGTCACTGCGTGCGATCCCGTGGATCTTCGCATGGACGCAAAACCGTCTGATGCTGCCCGCCTGGCTGGGTGCCGGTGCGGCGCTGCAAAAAGTCGTCGAAGGCGGCAAGCAGAGCGAGCTGGAAAGCATGTGTCGCGACTGGCCGTTCTTCTCTACTCGCCTCGGCATGCTGGAGATGGTCTATTCGAAAGCGGACCTGTGGTTGGCAGAATATTACGATCAGCGCCTGGTGAAACCTGAGCTGTGGAAGTTAGGTACAGAACTGCGCGAACTGCTGTCTGCTGATATCGATGTGGTGCTGGCAATTGCCAACGACTCCCACCTGATGGCCGATCTGCCGTGGATCGCTGAGTCAATCCAGTTGCGTAACATCTATACTGACCCGCTGAACGTACTCCAGGCCGAACTGCTGCATCGTTCACGTCTGGCGGAAGAGAAAGGTGAAAAACCGGATCCTCGCGTTGAGCAAGCGCTGATGGTAACCATTGCAGGCGTTGCGGCAGGTATGCGCAACACCGGCTAATTTGCCGGACGCGGTATCCCCGGAGGCGGCGCGCTGCGCCTGTCCGGGCTACCAGCCCGCAAACGGTAGTTAACCTGTAGCCCGGTCAGCGCAGCGCCACCGGGAAAAACTGTAGCTCCGGTAAGCATCACGTTTACCGGAGCTATTTTTATTAATGGTGCAGCATCTCGTCAACAATCTGCTCTTTATGCAGCGCATAAGGATAATAGGTTGGCCAGTTATCCATCTCTTTCAGCAACGCTTCCTGCGACTCATTGCCCATAAAGATATGGAAATGCTGAGACTTACGCGGCGCGATAGTGTGGTCGCTGAACTGAACAAATTTCGGCGCTTTTGAATCCGCCTGTGAGCATTCGAACAGGTAGCGCACACCTTTCTTACCGGATGCGTAAGTCAGAATTTTATAGCCAGAATACGTGTATTTGCAGGCATTGACGGTTTTCCCAACGTGAAACTCCATCACATTATCTTCGATACCAATCTGGTCCACATCGGTGGCATATCCCTTCTTATAATATTCCCGATATTCGGCCACACTTTTACCCGCTTTTTTGGCCTTCTGTTCGAGCACAGGATCCAAATCGCCGTTCAGCAGATAGGGGTTAACCGACTGCCAGATACCATCCCAATCGCTTAACGCTCTGTCTTTTACATCCTGATCGGCAAAAATACCTTCACTCGCCTTTTGCTCCGCCTCAGTTAATGCAGGCCCATGGCTATGGTGGCCGTGGGCAAAGGCCTGGCTGCCTGCCAGTAACATGCTGATACCAAGCGCAAGGGCGGTAATCTTTTTGGTCATTACTCTCTCCTGAGTTAACGTTTGCAATGATATGTTACGATATAACATATCAATTAAATCTTACAATACCCTTCGCAGAAAAACCGCTCGGCTTTTCCCTCTGTCAATTTGTTAGGTATGATGAAAAGAGAGCGCGCTATGCGGAGCAAGAATGGATATCGACATCAATCAGGCCATTGATTCTTTTATTAAAGACCCGGCAGTCATCGGGAAGGTCCGCTTTTCCACAGAAGGCAGACCGGCTTCAGAGAAAGCCGTGAGCGTCGATTTTCCGCGCCTCGAAATCATGCTTGAAGGGCAGGTCCGCGATCCAGCGGTTAAGGCCGACCCAGCCCAACTCACGCCACACGATGTGTTGTACATTCCTGCTGGTGGATGGAATGACCCACAATGGCTGATGCCCTCGACTCTGTTAACCATCTTATTTGGTAAGCAGCAGTTGGAATTCGTCCTGCGCAGCTGGGACGGCAGCGCGCTTAACGTGCTGGATAAACAGCAAGTTCCCCGCCGTGGCCCTCGAGTGGGATCTTTTCTGCTCCAGGCGCTCAATGAAATGCAGATGCAGCCGCAGGAGCAGCATACGGCCCGCTGTATTGTCATCAGCCTGCTCAGCCACTGCGCCGATCTGCTGGGGAGCCAGGTGCAAACCTCCTCACGCAGCCAGGCGCTTTTTGAAGCGATTCGTAAATATATCGATGCCCGCTTTGCCGACCCTTTAACCCGGGAGTCGGTGGCGCAGGAGTTTTATCTCTCACCAAACTATCTTTCACATTTGTTTCAGAAATGCGGGCCAATGGGTTTTAACGAATACCTGAACCACATTCGCCTGGAGCAGGCCAGAATGTTGTTAAAAGGCCACGATATGAAGGTCAAAGATATCGCCCACGCCTGCGGTTTCGCCGACAGCAACTACTTCTGCCGCCTGTTTCGCAAGAACACCGAACGCTCACCATCAGAGTATCGCCGCCAGTATCATAGCCAGCTCACGGAAAAAACATCACCTGCAAAAAACTAGATTTTTGTGTGTTAAGCCTGACTTTTGTACGCTATTTTTTGCTTGAATTGCCCCACAACACGGGATAAACGTGATCTAAATCACCCTTAATAGCAATGCGTACATTTATCCAGTATTTGGCAAATTTGTCATCTGGCGACCCTTCATGTGAAAGCCGTATTCTTACCTCAACGACACTATCGAATTAAGCATTGAGGAAAGTACTATGGAACTCTATCTGGACACCGCAAACGTAGCCGAAGTTGAACGCCTGGCACGTATCTACCCGCTGGCTGGCGTTACCACCAACCCAAGCATTATCGCCGCTGGCAAAGCCTCGGTTTGGGACGTACTACCGCGCTTGCAAAAAGCCGTCGGTCCGGAAGGTATTTTGTTCGCTCAGACTATGAGCCGCGACGCTCAGGGGATGGTTGAAGAAGCTAAACGTCTGAGCAACGCCGTTCCCGGCATCGTGGTCAAAATCCCGGTGACCGCTGAAGGCCTTGCCGCTATCAAGCTACTGAAAAAAGAAGGTATCACTACCCTGGGTACCGCCGTCTACAGCGCCTCTCAGGGCCTACTGGCCGCGCTGGCGGGTGCCAAATATGTTGCCCCTTATGTGAACCGCGTCGACGCCCAGGGCGGTGACGGCATTCGCACGGTGCAGGAGCTGCAATCCCTACTGGAAATGCACGCGCCGGAAAGCAAAGTGCTGGCCGCCAGCTTCAAAACCCCACGCCAGGCGCTGGATTGCCTGTTAGCCGGTTGCGAAGCTATCACCCTTCCGTTAGACGTAGCGCAACAAATGCTCGGCACCCCTGCGGTAGAGTCAGCTATTGAGAAGTTTGAGCAGGACTGGAATAACGCTTTTGGAACTCTGAACCTGTAACCCGATCGGCGAGCCGCCCAGGGGGGTGGCATCACGGTCATCCAGGAGGAATAGAAATGGATCGCATTATTCAATCACCCGGTAAGTATATTCAGGGCGCAGACGCAATTGCTCGCCTTGGAGGGTACCTCAAACCGCTGGCTGAACGCTGGCTTATCGTTGGCGATAAATTCGTACTTGGCTTTGCCGAAGAAAAATTGCGTAAAAGCCTGGCGGATGCCGGCCTGGTGGCCGAAATCGCGCCGTTTGGCGGCGAATGCTCGCATAATGAAATCAATCGGTTACGCGATATTGCAGGCTCAGCTCAGTGTACCGCCGTGCTGGGAATTGGCGGCGGTAAGACGCTGGATACCGCGAAAGCATTAGCGCACTTTATGAATTTGCCGGTAGTTATTGCTCCGACGATTGCCTCCACCGATGCTCCGTGTAGCGCGCTCTCGGTTATCTATACCGATGACGGTGAATTTGATAGCTACCTGATGCTGCCGCGTAACCCGAATATGGTCATTGTCGATACGCAAATCGTTGCCGGAGCTCCGGCACGCCTGCTGGCAGCGGGCATCGGCGACGCGCTGGCGACCTGGTTTGAAGCGCGTGCATGCTCGCGTAGCGGCGCAACCACCATGGCAGGCGGCAAATGTACCCAGGCGGCGCTGGCGCTGGCCGAACTGTGCTACAACACGCTGATTGAAGAAGGTGAAAAAGCGATGCTGGCGGCGGAGCAGCATGTCGTCACTCCGGCACTGGAACGCGTCGTTGAAGCCAATACCTACCTGAGCGGCGTCGGCTTTGAAAGCGGCGGCCTGGCGGCAGCACACGCTATCCACAACGGTCTGACCGCCATTCCGGACGCTCACCACTACTATCACGGTGAGAAAGTGGCTTTTGGTACACTCACCCAGCTGGTACTGGAAAATGCCCCGGTGGAAGAGATTGAAACCGTAGCGGCGCTGTGCCACAGCGTTGGGTTGCCTATCACCCTGGCGCAGTTGGACATTAAAGCCGATATCCCAGGCAAAATGCGTACAGTAGCGCAAGCCGCCTGTGCAGAAGGCGAAACCATCCACAATATGCCTGGTGGTGCGACGCCGGATCAGGTCTATGCAGCGCTTCTGGTCGCCGACCAGTACGGTCAGCGTTTCCTGCAAGAGTGGGAATAACCCCTCCACACACCCGCTTTTGGCGGGTGTGTTCTTTTATGTTCTTTTTCCGCCCCATTGCCAGCCCAAACGATGTGCTTTATAGTGCGATTTTCCTCTGGGTGAGTCGTAAATATGCAATCATCAGATCGAAGAATGAGCATTTATGCCATTCTGCAACAGGACAAAAAAGTCGTCGTCAATGAGCTTGCCGAGAAATTCGGCGTCACCAAAATGACCATCCGCCGCGACCTTTCTTTCTTTGAAAAACAAGGTATTGTCAAAACCACCTACGGTGGAGCCTATCTCACCAGCGGAGCCAGCGTAGAGCCCAGCTTTCAGCTGAAATCGATACAAATGGTTGATGATAAGCATCTGATTGGCCAAAAAGCCGCCGAACTGGTCGAAGATGGCGACACGATTATTATCGACTGCGGGACCACGCCGCTGGCCCTCGCTCAGTTTATTTTCGATAAAAAAATCATGGTGATAACCAACTCCGTTCCGGTAGTTAATCTGCTGAAAGGGAGAAAAAATATTAAGCTGATCGTGGCGCCCGGCGAGTATGAAGACGATACCCAGGGGATGATCTCTTTTAGCACCGCTGACTTCTATAGCAATATCCACGCCGATAAGGTTTTCCTCAGTACCCAGGGCATTAACGAACTGGGTGAATTGACGGTCCCCAAAATGACCGATGCTCACGTAAAACAAGCGCTGATGCGGGCCGGACGGCAAAAAATCCTGCTGGCGGATAAAAGTAAATTCGGTCAAACCTTCCTCGCAGGCCACGCTCGTCTGGCAGACCTTGATCTCGTTATCAGCCAAACTGGCCTCCCTGCCGACATCCTTACGCAACTCAATAAACAAAACGTAGAACTTCTGCTGGCTGATAGCAGTCTCTGACTTTCAGACGTCTGACAACAGGCGTCTGTGTTTTTTCACATTCTCAAAATGTTCTTTTGGTATCCTTTAAAGCATAAAGAAACAAAAAAGATCATATTTAAGTTGACAAAAACACACCTCAAGCGTGGAATAGGGATACCCACTCCAGAATTGAGGTCTTTATGAACGGATTACTAAGCTTCAAACCCACCAACAACGATTGTGATTTCGATCGTATCGCCAAAAAGCAAGATCAGATGTTCCACCGCGTAGCAACCATTTGCCCGGAACGTGCTGAGATCATCACCGAATCCTTTAAACGTTCCGAAGGCAAATCGATTGTCATTCGCCGGGCGTTGGCGATGGCCGATATTCTGGAAAAGATGACCATCTATATCGAGCCGGACATGCTGATCGTCGGTAACCAGGCAAGCGCCAACTTTGCCGCGCCGGTATTCCCGGAATACTCCTTCAACTGGGTGATTGACGAACTGGACGAGTTCGACAAACGCTCAGGCGACAGCTTCCAGGTGTCTGAAGAAACCAAAGCTCGCTTGCGCGTACTTCAGGATTACTGGCAGGGCAAAACGCACCAGGATGAAGTGCTGACCAACCTGCCGCAGATTAACCGCCTGGCGGAAAAACAGGGCGTCCTACACCGCGGCGGCATCAGTATGTCCGGCGACGGTCACATCATTCCTAACCATGACTTCGTGCTGGAAGTCGGCTACGGCGGCATGCGCGATATCGCAAAACAGCACCTGGCCGAAGATAAAGACCTGACTGAAGAGCAGACCGATTTCTACCAGGCCGTCATCATCACCATGGATGCGGCGCTGAATTACTGCAAACGTTTCTCGCTGCTGGCTAAAAAAGAAGCCGCAAAAACCGCCGACGCTAAACGCCGCGACGAACTGCTGGCGATGAGCGAAATGTTTGCTCACCTGATGGAAGGCAAAGCGCAGAATTTCTACGAAGCCGTAGAAACCGTTTATCTGACTCACCTGTTGATGATGATCGAAAGTAACGGCCACTCCTTCTCCTTTGGTCGCTTTGACCAGTACGTCTGGCCGCTCTACGAAGCGGATATCAACTCCGGCAAAATCAGCAAAGAGAAGGCGCTGGAGATCCTGACCCACTTCTTCATCATGACTAACAGTCTGAACAAAGTTCGCCCATGGGGTCACACTCAGTACAGCGGCGGCTACCCGCTCTATTCCAACCTGATGGTTGGCGGCATGAAGCCGGACGGCACCGACGGCACCAACGACCTTTCTTATTTATCGCTGGAAGCCATGGCATTGACCGGCCTGCCGGAGCCAAACCTGAGCGTACGCTTCTCCAAAGATACTCCGCACTCACTGATGCAGGATTCAGCAAAACTGATCCGTAAAGGCTTCGGTATGCCGTCCATCTTCTGTGACGAAGTGGTTATCCCGGCGATGATGACCCTCGGTCTGAGCGAAGAAGTCGCGCGTGAATATGCCTCAATGGGCTGCGTGGAAACCGCCATTCCGGGCCGCTGGGGCCACCGCGCCACCGGTATGACCTACGTAAACTTCGGCAAAATCCTTGAGCTGGTGATGAACAACGGCTGCGATCCAGCAACCGGCGTACAACTGATTAAAGTAAACGGCAAAGAAGGCCGTGAGATTAACTACGAGTCATATGACGAAGTGTGGGCCGCGTGGAACCAGCTGCTAGAGTTCTACTCCGACCTGGCAGTGGACTGTGACCTGGTCTGCGACCGCGCGCTGAAATATCACGATGCCGACGCCTTTGCCTCTGCGACCATCAACTGTTCGCTGGAGCGCGGTAAGACGTTGAAAAACGGCGGCGCAGAGTATGACTTCGTCAGCTCCTCCAACATCGGCCCTTCCGTGGTGGGCGATAGCCTGGCTGCGGTGAGAAAACTGGTCTTTGATGACAAAGTGCTGACGCTCAAACAACTGCGCGACGCCATGGACTGCAACTTTGAAGGTATCGAAGGCGCCCGCGTGCGTAAGCTGTGCCGCAACGCGCCCAAGTTTGGTAACGATATCGACTACGTTGACTACATCGTCGCTGACGTATTCGAGTCCTATCTGAAACTGCTGCCAAAATACAAAACCGACCGTTATGGCAAAGGTCCTAAGGGCTGTGGATACACCATGTCCACCTCCAACATCACCTCTTACGTGCCGAATGGTTTTGACGTTGGTGCGACCCCGGATGGCCGTCTGGCGACCCTGCCGCTGAACGAAGGCGCATCACCGTGCCTTGGTGCAGATAAAGAAGGCCCGACGGCGGTGATCAACTCCGTGGCGAAGCTGCCAAACCAGAAAATTGCTGGCGGCCAGTTGTTGAATATGAAATTCACACCGAGCGCGCTGGAAGGTGACGACAACCTGGAGAAATTCACCCACTTCATGGAAGCTAGCCGCGAGAAGAATATCTTCCACAACCAGTTCAACATCATCGACTCGAATATTCTGCGCGCTGCCAAAGAGCACCCGGAAGATTATCCGAACCTGATGGTCCGCGTGGCCGGTTACTGCGCCCTGTTCTCGACGCTGATGCCGGAAGCTCAGGACGCGATTATCGCCCGTACAGAACTGGCCTGGTAAAAAGCCAGGGTATATATGGAGGTAATATGAGAACTGGCCTGATTTCCCGTATTCAACGCTACTCGACCAAGGATGGTCCGGGGATACGCAGTACCGTATTTATGCAGCAATGTAATTTACGCTGCCAGTGGTGTGCGAATCCGGAAACCATCAGGCCAGGTTTTAACGTTTTCTGGTTTAAAGAGCGCTGCCGCCAGTGCGGCACCTGCGCTCAGGCCGCAGTTAATAACACCATCACCATGGCGAAGCCGGGTAATGGCGTGAATATCGATCGGAAAAACTGCACCAACCTGTTGGATATGGTCGATATGTGCCCCTATGACGGCTACGAAAAAGTGGGAAAAGAGATGGCTTCCCGCGAGCTGGCCGATCTGCTGCTGCGCGATAAGTCGTTTTACGATTCCAGCCACGGCGGCGTGACTTTTTCCGGCGGTGAACCGGCTCTACAGGCCGAATTCGTCAGGGAAACCGCCCTGCTGTTAAAAGAAGCTGGCGTACATGTTTGCCTTGATACTGCAGGGCATATCCGTTGGGAGAAATTACGTCCGCTGATTGAAACGGTCGACTTGGTCTCTTACGACTTTAAAGCCTTTAATCCCGAAACCCATCTCGCCTGCACCGGCGTGGATAACCGCCTGATCCTTGAAAATGCCAAAGCAATCGCGGCAATGGGCACACCGATGCTTGCCCGGATGGTCATCGTTCCAACGCGCAATGATGACCCGGAAGATATCCGTAAACGCCTCGATTTTATCCGCAAGCTTGGCAGTGCCGTGCTGCAGGTCGATATCCTTGAATATCATATCTATGGCGTTGGGAAGTATAAAAAACTTGGTATGCCCTATCTTCTCAACAATATTCCGGCATGCCAGCGAGAAATGACGGAACAAATAAAACACTACGCCGAAGAAATTGGTCTAAAAGCAACTATAGGCGGATAAAGGATGAACATGTTAAATTTTATTATTACTGAAACCTACAAAGAAATGAGTGAGCTATCGGCAAATAGAATAGCTATTGCGCTAGCGAAAAAACCGGACTTGGTCATGGCTCTGCCGACCGGAGGAACGCCTGTTGGTCTTCTGGAAGAGATGTCCCGAATGGCAAAAAGTGGTGAAGTTAACTTCTCCCAGTCCAAATCATTTAACATTGATGAATATATTCCGCTAAAAAAAGACAATCCACAGAGCTATTATTGGTTTTTAGAACATTACTTTTATCAACACGCTAATATTCCATCTGAAAACACCTTTGTACCAAACGTGCTGGCCGATGATTTAACCGCAGAATGCGCACGCTATGAGCATGAAATACAGTCACACGGCGATTTTGACATCACCATTCTGGGAATTGGTCACGACGGGCATATCGGCTTTAACGAGCCTCATGCTACTCATAGCCCCGTCTGCCATATTATCGATCTCAATGAAGAGACGATCGAAGCAAATTCTCGCTTTTTCTCGCGCAAAGAAGATGTCCCGCTGCAGGCCATAACCCTCGGCATGGGGACTATCCTGAGAAGTAAAGAGATTGTCCTGATTGCTAACGGAAAATCGAAGGCGGCAGTGATGAAACAGCTTCACGACTGCATCCGCATCGATCCGTTATTCCCTGCATCATTCTTACTGATGCATCCTGACGTCACCATTATTTGCGACCGCGAGGCGGCATCGCTTATCAACGCGTAAGGTGGGCATATGAAAATCCAGAGTAAACGCGTCTGGCTGGCCGGTGGATTCTATCCGGCGCAGTTAACGCTGGAAAATGGCCTGATCAGCGACATTACGCTGGGGCTGAGCGCAAATGCCGATTGCGACTACGGTTCCCTACGCATCATTCCGGGCCTTATCGATACCCACGCCCACGGAGCCTGGAACTACGATACTAACGAAAACGACCCCGAAGGGCTGCGGCGCTGGACATCACGTCTGCCGGAAGAGGGCGTTACCGCATTTTGCCCCACTACGGTCACCGATGAAGACACAACCTTACTGGCCGCGCTGGAAAATATCTCCCGCGTGATGGATGAAGGCTACCAGGGCGCGGAAATTCTCGGCATCCACCTGGAAGGACCGTTTCTTAGCCAGCTATATCGCGGCGCGCAGCCGGAAAAACAGATTCGTCCCGCCAGCGTCAGTGAGTTTCAGGCTTTTGAGCGTGCCGCCCACGGGCGCATTATCGCCATCAGCCTCGCGCCGGAAGAAGATACCGGATTTGCCCTAACGCGCTACTGCGCGCAAAAAGGGATCGTGGTCAATATGGGCCATTCGGATGCCTCCTTCGAGCAGGCAGTGGAAGCCGTTGCCAATGGTGCAAAAAATGTGACCCACGTGTTTAACGGAATGGCGAAATATGTCAACCGCGAGCCCGGTCTGTTAGGCGCCGCGCTGCGCCTCGACGGCCTGTATGGAGAAGTGATTGCTGACGGCATTTTCGTCAGCCTGGTCTCCGCGTCCCATCTGTATCGCATAAAAAATGATGATGACGTCATTATGATCAGCGATTCAATGAAAGCAAAAGGTTGTCCACCCGGTCGCTATATGTTCGGCGGAGAGCCGATGATTTTATGCGAAGATGGTGCAACGCGACGGGAAAACGGCGTGCTGGTCGGCAGTACGTTAAAACTTAATCGCGGACTCTATAATATGGTCGAAGGCGCGATGGTACCTTTTGGCGCGGCATTAAAATCCTGCACAATTAATCCAGCCCGACTTTTAGGTTTAGATAATCACAAAGGTAAATTACAGCGCGGTTTTGATGCCGATATCGTCGTATTAGAAGATAATTACCAGGTCAATACAACTTATTGCAAAGGAGTCATCGCCTATTCCGTAAATTAAGAATAGTTTTATCGATCTGGCATCACATAATTAAGCGGTTATTGAAAAATAACCGCCAATTTTTTATTGCCAAAATTTAATTAAAAATGAGCCTGCTAAAGAATTTAATAAAATGCGACAGAGCTAACATTAAGCCTTGATAAATTCCCTTAAAAATAAAACCACAAAAATAATATGGCTATTAATGCCGTAATACCCATCGCCGGGTCAGTCAGTATAAACAATCTATTGATTGTTGCTGGCTTCAGGAACTTTATTTCTAAGGGAACGACTATGAATATATTGGGTTATCTCCAGAAGGTTGGCCGCGCGCTAATGGTGCCGGTCGCTACATTGCCCGCCGCAGCGATTTTAATGGGTATCGGGTATTGGATTGATCCCAATGGTTGGGGAAGTTCTAACGCCCTCGCGGCGTTATGCATTCAATCCGGGGCCGCCATTATCGATAATATGGGCGTACTTTTTGCTGTAGGTGTCGCTTATGGTATGTCAAAAGATAAAGACGGTGCGGCTGCGCTGGCGGGTTTCGTTGGTTTTCTCGTCTTAACCACGCTGTGTTCGCCAGCCGCCGTCGCAATGATCCAGAAGATTCCAGCAGATCAGGTCCCTGCAGCCTTCGGTAAGATTAAAAACCAGTTTATCGGTATTATGGTCGGTATCATCGCCGCCGAACTTTATAACCGCTTCAGCAGCGTCGAACTGCCCAAAGCACTCTCCTTCTTCAGCGGTCGCCGTCTGGTGCCCATAGTCACCTCCTTCGCCATGATCGTCGTAGCCTTTGCCCTGATGTTTATCTGGCCGGTGGTATTTAGCGGTCTGGTGAGCTTTGGCGAGCATATCCAGAAACTTGGATCGGTCGGTGCCGGGATCTATGCCTTCTTCAACCGCCTGCTGATTCCGGTCGGTTTACACCACGCGCTCAACTCGGTGTTTTGGTTTGATGTCGCTGGAATTAACGATATTCCCAACTTCCTCGGCGGCGCACAGTCGCTTGCCTCAGGCAAAGCGGTACTCGGTATCACTGGCCGATACCAGGCAGGTTTCTTCCCCATTATGATGTTCGGCCTGCCGGGCGCGGCGCTGGCTATTTATCAATGCGCGCGGGCGGAAAACAAAGCCAAAGTGCTGGGTATTATGATGGCTGGTGCCTTTGCCGCCTTCTTTACTGGCATCACCGAACCGCTGGAGTTTTCCTTCATGTTCGTTGCGCCGGTGCTGTACCTGATTCACGCGGTCCTGACCGGACTCTCAGTGTTTATCGCGGCCAGCATGCACTGGATTGCGGGTTTTGGCTTTAGCGCTGGTTTAGTCGATATGGTGCTCGCCTCCCGCAACCCGCTCGCCACGCAATGGTATCTGCTGATCCCAATGGGCCTGGTGTTCTTTGTTATCTACTACCTGGTCTTCCGCTTCACCATCATCAAATTTAATCTGATGACGCCGGGCCGCGAACTGGCTGTAGACGGAAGTGGCGCCGATGGCGAAGACCTGAATATTAGCGCAAACAAAGAGCAAAGCGCTGCAGCGCTGGCCCGCCAGTATATTGCGGCTATCGGCGGGTCTGATAACCTGACCAACATTGATGCCTGCATCACTCGCCTGCGTTTAGGCGTTAAAGATGCTGCTCTGGTGAACGACGCGCTGGCAAGACGTTTAGGTGCCAGCGGCGTAATTCGTCTGAACAACACGAATGTGCAGATTATCGTCGGATTTGTGGCAGAGAAAATCGCCAATGAGATGAAAACTACTGGTCACGTCGACGCTGCAGAAGCTCTGCCGGTCGCCGCGGCACCTACCGCATCCAAACCACGTACGACAACCGCCACCACGGTTATCGCCGAACTGCTCTCCCCGGTCAGCGGCGAAGTTGTCGCTTTAGAACAGGTGCCAGACGAAGCTTTTGCCAGCAAAGCGGTCGGTGACGGTATCGCCATCAGACCGACCAGCCCTATCGTCGTCTCTCCTGCCGCGGGCACAATAGTCAAAATCTTCAACACCAATCACGCGTTTTGCCTAGAAACCGAAAAAGGTGCGGAAATTGTGGTTCACATGGGACTGGATACCGTCGCGCTGGATGGTCAGGGGTTTAAGCGGTTAATTGAAGAAGGCGCAGAAGTCGTCGCAGGACAGCCCATCCTTGAGATGGATCTTGAGTTTCTCAATGCGAATGTACGTTCGATGATTAGCCCGGTGGTGTGTAGCAATGTTGAAGACTTCGCCTGTCTGGAAATCAAGGCACAAGGCCAGGTTATTGCCGGGCAAACTCTGCTCTATGAGATTAGGGGATAAACTTACAGACAAAATGAGACTGATGACAAACTTGGTTTAGATAGGGTGCCGTATTCTTGTCGGGTGACGGCTGACGCCTTACCTGACCTAAAAAAACCATCAATATCATTAGGTTATGCACTCCCCGTAAGCCCGGTAAGGCGCTAGCCGCCACCGGGCAATTCCTGAGACGCACACTTTGTTAGCAATCTGAGACACTTTGTACCTGAGATTCGCGTTTTTTCAGGCTAATAATGGTCAGCGCCAGCACGATAAGCACGATACCTGCGCCCTCCACCAGCCCCGGGTTTTCCCCTAACAGCCACCATGAAAACAGAACTCCGCAGACCGGCACCGCCAGGGTGCTCAACCCCGCGACGCTGGCGGGCAAATTACGCAATACAAACAGCCATAGACACCAGGCCAGCGCTGTCGCCAGAATGGCGCTATATCCCAACGCCCAAAACACGCCGGGTTGCCAGTCAATACTGCGCTGCGGCACCAGCCACGCCACCGCGCTCATCACCAGCGCGCCATACAACATCTGCCAGGTCGTCAACGCCAGCAAATCAACATGCGGATAGCGGACATACATCCGCTTTACCACAATCGCACTGGCTCCCCAGCTCATCCCGGAGAGGATCGCCAGTAGCGCGCTTTTCATTGATGAAAAATCAAGTTGCCACGGTTGCAGCACCAGCAATAAGCCGCATGCTGCCACCCCAATCGCAGCATACTGCAACCGCCGCATGCGTTCGCCTAAAAACAGCGCCGCCATAATCACCACCCAAAACGGCATGGTATAGCTCAGAATTGCGACCTTTCCGGCCCCACCGCTGACCAGCGCCCACTGCGCCAGCCCCACCATACCGCAGGTCTGTAACAGGGCAATCGCCAGCGTATAGCCAAACGGTGTTGGCCGCATCCCACGCCCGCGCAGGAGCAAAACGATAAGCAGCAAAGCGGCACCCAAAATACAGCGTAGCGCGGTAAAATCGAACGCGCCGATATAGAGCGTCACCTGCTTCATCGCAATCCAGCTGTAGCTCCAGATAAGCGTCAGAATAATCAGGCCGCCGAAGGCCCGCAGGCTGCTGTTCCCTGCCATAGTTATCATCTATCCGTTATGAAGATTTTGCGGGCACTATACTCGCTTTGCTGACGGGGCGATAAACCAAAAGCGGCGACGAAGGGTGTTTTCGTCGCCGCAGAGCAGAGAAAGCGGGGATAAATCTAAATCTTACTTACGCCGGGCGCACGCCCAGGGTGTGGCAAATCGCGTAGCTCATTTCCGCGCGGTTCAGCGTATAGAAGTGGAAATCCTTGACCCCTTCGCGGCTTAAAATCTTCACCATGTCCATGGCGATGTTCGCGCCCACCAGCTGACGGGTTTCGGCGTCATTGTCCAGACCTTCGAACATTTTCGACATCCACGTCGGGATCCGCACGTTGGTCATATCGGCAAACTTTTTCGCCTGTTTAAAGTTCGAGACCGGCAGAATACCCGGGATAATTTCCACGTCAATTCCCGCAGAGACGCAGCGGTCGCGAAAACGCAGATAGCTTTCGACATCAAAGAAGAACTGGGTGATTGCGCGGTTTGCACCCGCTTCCACTTTACGTTTCAGGTTGAGCAGGTCAGCCTGGGCGCTTTTGGCTTCCGGGTGGACTTCCGGATAGGCCGCAACGGAAATATCAAAGTCACCCACCTCTTTGAGTAAAGTGACCAGATCGGCTGCGTACATATCCGGCTTACCGCTGCCCGGCGGCAGGTCGCCACGCAGAGCAACGATATGGCGGATTCCACTATCCCAGTAATCCTGGGCAATGGCGCGCAGCTCATCGCGGCTGGCATCAATACAGGTCAGGTGCGGCGCGGCTTCCAGACCGGTACGATCCTTAATGCCTTTGATAATACTATGGGTACGGTCACGTTCACCGGAATTGGCACCGTAGGTAACGGAGACAAACTTCGGCTTCAGGCTGCTCAGGCGATCGATGGATTTCCACAGGGTTTGCTCCATTTCACTGGTGCGCGGCGGAAAGAATTCAAAGGACACATTAATCTGACCCTGCACTTCCGCCAGGCTCTGATTCAGGGCTTCCCGCTGATTGGCGTGAAAAAAGCTCATACCTTACCTCATCAATCGCATTTTATTGTTTGTTGTGTTCGCGAACTTCTATACGTTTAGACGTCCAGATGTAAAAATGACGGAAAAGAGCGCAGGCGTCAATAGAAAAATCTGCGTAAAGAGTGAGGAATATTCAGGCAAGTTGAAAAAAGCTCATCTGTTTTCGAGCCGCTTTACCTACCCCTGTCAACCGGCAGCAGCAAACTCTCAGCAAATTAGGATTTTTTTATCCGCACAATTTTGAAGCACTTCAAATAATCACAATTTCCCCCGATCCGATGATGAAAATGAGGTTGCGATGTAATCTGCCTTGTCCCACGATAAGTAGAACGTTCTACTACAACGTTCTACTTAATAAAAATAACGCAACATTGCGTCTTCATCGGGGGAATCAGCATGGGTCTGATATCTGGGTTCATAAAGTCATTATCAAAATTGTCGATGATTGGCCGGGCATTAATGCTGCCAATTTCACTTCTGCCCGCAGCGGGCTTACTGCTGGCTTTCGGCGATAAATTCCATTTACCGCTGATGATGAACGCAGGCGGGGTCATCTTTGATAACCTCCCGATGCTGTTCGCTATCGGTTCTGCGGTTGGTCTGGCATCGGAATCCGGTATCGCCGCGCTTTCCGCCGCCGTTTCCGTTTTCGTCACCAATATCACCATCGGTACCGTGCTGAGCATTACGCCGGAGATGGCGTCCCAGGGCGGAAAATATGCCATGGTGGTCGGCATCCCAACGCTGCAAATGGGGGTCTTTGGCGGGTTAATTTGCGGCATCCTTGCCGCCTGGTGCTACAACCGCTTCCACTCGTTGCAACTGCCTGAGTTCCTGGGTTTCTTTTCCGGCAAACGTTTTGTGGCAATCGCCACCGCCTTCCTGTCATTTATCCTCGGCCTGCTGCTGCCGTATATTTGGGAGCATATCCAGTCGGGCATCGATGCATTATCGGTGGTTATCAACGGCGATAACCAGGCGGCGTCAACCTTTATCTTTGGTCTTGTTGAACGTGCGCTCATCCCGCTCGGCCTGCACCATATCTGGTATCCCTCCTTCTGGTACTCTTTCGGCGACTTCACGACCCAGAGCGGCCAAATGATTCACGGCGACCAGACCATCTGGTTCAAAATGCTGGAAGAAGGCGTGAAATCGTTCAGTTCCGATAGCTATCAAAACGCGGGTAAATTCATGCAGGGCGAATTCCCGCTGATGCTGTTCGCGCTGCCAGCAGCCTGCCTGGCGATGTACCACGAAGCGCATACCAAAAATAAGAAAATTGCGGCCGGTATTCTCTTTTCCGCCGCCCTGACCTGCTTCCTGACAGGTATTACCGAACCGGTTGAATTCACCTTTATTTTCGTCGCACCGATTTTGTATGTGTTCAACGCCATCATGGCGGGCCTGTCCTATATGGCCATGTACCTGCTGCACGCGCATATCGCCAAGTCGTTTTCCGCAGGGCTTATCGACTACATCTCCTTTGGCATCCTGCCATCGTTGAATGGCTACCAGACCAACTTCCTGAGCGCAGTGTTTGTTGGCGTGCCGATGGCGTTGATTTATTATTTCACCTTCCGTTTCGTCATCCGTCGTTTTGATGTTAAAACACCGGGCAGAACTGAAGTGACCGTGACCGCTGATGACAAAACCGATGCCGAGCTGGCAACGGAGATCATCAACCTGCTCGGCGGCGCGAAAAATATTGATTCTGTCGGTTCCTGTATCACCCGACTTCGCCTGGAAGTTGCCCAGCGAGATGCTGTCGATAAAGATGGCCTGAATGGAATTGGTGCACGCGGGGTGGTATTTGTCGGCGATAATGGCATCCAGGTTATTTTTGGTGCCAGAGCGCAATTTATCGCACAAACCATGTCGGGGATGATTGGCAAATAATCAGAAGGTGTTATGGTGTGGAAGATCGCCCGTCCCTGGCAGGCGATCTTCTTCTATCTGACTGTCATAAAAGCGTTTTCAGGGAGAGATTTTGAAGAAAGTCAGCATCATTGATGTCGCTAAAATGGCGGGAGTTTCCGTTTCTACGGTATCTCTGGTACTTCGTCAAAAAGGGAAGATTTCCGAAGCCACCATTGAAAAAGTCAATGCTGTTATCAACGAACTGGGCTACGTCCATAACGTTGCCGCTGCGAACCTGCGTTCAAATACCTCCAATCTTATCGGCCTGATATTGCGCGACTTTAGCGACAGCTTCTCCATCAAAGTCATGGCCAGCATCGTGCAGGAACTGGAAACACAAGGCTATATGGTTTTCCTCGGCCAGCCACGCGACGATGGCGAATATCTTGAACGCTGCTTACTCTCTTTCAAACAGCAGGGCGTTGCGGGCGTGATTTATCTGGCCTCCGGCTCCGCTACATTGCCCGGCCCGCTGCTTCAATATCCACTTCCGCTGGTTATCGTTTCACAGACGCCGCTGGCGGAAAACTGCAACCAGGTAGTTCGCGATAATCGTCAGGCGGCAAGCCTTGCCACGCGCTATTTAATCGAGCGCGGCCACCGCTATATTGCCTATATCGGCGGTCAGGAAAACGATCTTATTCGTCAGCAGCGCTTGCTTGGTTTTCGCTCCGTGCTGGAGAAATACGGCATGACGATGCGCGATGAATTCATTCCCGCATGCAGTAACGATACTCAGGCCGTCAGCGTTGCTACCCGCCAGCTACTGGAGAAAAACAACGCTATCACCGCGTTACTCTGCCACTCTCCGGACGCCATGATCGGCTGCCTCAGCGGGATTAATCAGGTAGGGAGAACCGTTGGTAAAGACGTCTTCCTTACCCAGCAGGTCGCGCTAGTCGGCTTTGAAGACATGATGCACGTCAATCTGACCTCCCCGTCATTTACCTATGTCTCTTCCGCTAGCGAAGAGACCGGACGCCAGGCGGCAACGCTGATAACGCGCAAGATCAAAGAGCCTGCGCTGCAAACGCAGAGTATTACCCTTTCCGGGCAGCTGGTGACCAGAGAGTCAGCCTGACACTAAGTGGTTCTCCAGCAAAGGAAGCCATTCTTGAACGGATTTATCATTGTGCGGCGCGTATATAACACCGATGCTTAACGGCATTCGTCCCCCTTCATCCAGCGGGCAAAAAACCACCCCCTGACGCTGAATGGCGGAAAATGATGCCGGCAGCAGGATCATCCCTTCTCCACGCGCAATCCGTGCCAGCAGGACGTCATGCTCGGCAGGTTCCTCCACGTATGCGGGCGCATATCCTGCACGGTCAAAAATACGTCGCGTATAGTCAAAAAAATCTGGATTGCGTTCGCGCTTAAACCAAAAAAGCGGCCGATGGTTGAGCGCGCTTAGCGTAAGATTTGCCGCACTGGCCTCTGGCCAGGATGCGGGTAATGCTGCAATTAGCGGCTCGTGATACGGCAAAGGGTGCAGACTCAGCCCTTCGGTATTCAGCGGCAGCGCCACCAGCGCCGCATCGAGTTTGCCTTTGCGCACCAGTTGGGCCAATGCTGGTGATGATTGCCGGGTGACATGCAAAGTGCTCGAATAATCACTCAGTGCAGACTCTACTGCGGCAAAAATACCCTGCTCAAAAGCCGTCGTCAGCCCCAGACGCAGAGGATGTTGCGAATATTCAGAAAGCTGGCTCAGCGCGGCCAGCGTGCGGTCCTGAACCTCCAGCAGCGGCCGAATGATGTCCAGCACCCGTCTCCCCTCGTCGGTAAGAATCAGGCCTTTGGTGTGACGCAAAAACAACGTCACCCCCAGCTGCGTTTCCAGATGGCGGATATGACGGCTTAGCGGCGGCTGCGAAATAAATAGCCGCTGCGCCGCCCGACTGATGTTGTTCTCCTGTGCGACAACGGCAAAGTAGCGCAGCAGGCGAATGTCCAGAGTATGTAAAGATGGATTTGTCATACTGAAAAGGTATCACGAAAAGGGTATTACTCAAGCCCGGCAAACTCCCCTAACCTTCCTCACAACGCATAATCACCATGAGGAAAAAGTTATGACCAGCGTTCGTTTTACTACCGGACAGGAAATGCTGCAGCGCGTGGATGGCAAAGGCGGCGATGCCGTCATCAATAGCCTGAAAGATATCGCTCCCGATTTTGCCCGCTATCTGATTGAGTTCCCCTTCGGCGATATTTACGCCAGACCGGGGCTTGATTTACGTAGTCGGGAAATCGCCACCATCGCGGCGCTAACGGCCCTCGGCAACGCCGCCCCGCAGCTAAAAGTGCATATCGCCACGGGACTCAATGTCGGCCTGACGCAAGAAGAAATTACGGAAGTCATCATGCAGATGGCGGTCTATGCCGGGTTCCCGGCGGCCCTGAACGGCCTGTTTGCCGCCAAAGAGGTCTTCGCGGCGCACTGATTATTTCAGGCCAGGCTAACCGCCCGGCCTGAGGTTCTTATTTCTTCACATCGATGACGCGCATGCCGTTAAGCTGTTCATCCGTTATCTTATTCCCGGCCTTAAAGTAGTCTACTACCGCATTTGAAACGTAGTAGCCGCCAGAAGTGTTACGCGCCTGCCCTTGGGTAAACGCGGCAAACCCATCACCGCCATCGGCAAGGAAGCTATTGGTGGCAATATGATAAACCGCCGCATCTTCAACGGGTTTGCCGTTCAGCATAAATGACACGACACGCTGGCCCAGCGGTTTGCTGCTGTCATACTGCATCTCCAGGCCTTTGGAGACCTGCAGCACGCCGTTGCTCAGCCCTGCACCGTGTTCCATCAGGCTGCGCAACTGCTTGCCGCTCAGATCCATGGTGACCAGCTCGTTCGGGAACGGGAAAGTACTGATAACAGCTCCCATGCTCACCGCCCCGGCAGGGATTTCATTACGGATACCGCCCGAATTGGTTAACGCCACCTGCGTCTCCTTACCTGCCGCCAGCATCAATGCATCTGCGGCAAGATTGCCCAGCGGCGAAGAGACGCCATAAGCGCGGGTCAGTTCAACAGGCGATTGAGTAATAACCTGCTGCACCACCTGATCCAGTTTCTTATTCCAGCCATCAATGACCTGCTTCGTTTGCGGGTCGGCCTGCCACTCATCGGCATAAATAGTTTTCAGCTCGAAGCTCTTCACCGCAAACTGATGCGGCTTCTCCTGATAATCCAGCACCAGTTTCCCTACGTCGATGCCGCCGCTATCGGTGGAAAGAATCAGCGTATTACCCACTTTAATCGGCTCCGGCGTGCCAACATGGGCGTGGCCGGTAATCAAAACGTCCAGCCCTTTGACCTGGCCTGCGGTCTGAATATCTTTATCCAACGCGCGACGCACATCGGTTCCTCCCTGGCTCGACTGACGCGCCGGAACGCCTTCATGAATCAGGGCGACGGTCAGATCCACTTTGCCCTTAAGCTCATCAATATAATGCTGTAGCCATTTCACCTCATCGCGCGCTTCAATACCGACCCGCGTCGCGGCGGAAACCGTATCGTCAAAAGCAAACACGCCGTGCAGGCCAATCACGCCGATTTTCACGCCATCTTTTTCGATAATAGTATACGGCTTATCCCAGAACGCTTTATCGCTGTTCTGGTAGAAAATATTGCCCTGCACAATCGGGAATTTCGCCTGGCTAAGCTGGAGCAACGTATTGTCCCAGCCGTGATCAAACTCATGATTACCGATGGTTACCGCGTCGTAGGGCATGGTGTTCATAATATCGATGATCGCTTTGCCCTTGGTCAGACTGCTGATATAGGGGCCGGTAAAATAATCACCGGCATCAAAAAACCAGGTCGCATTATTTTTCGCTTTTTCCTGTTTCACCATCGTCGTGATATTCGCCCAGCCGCCGATATCCCGCTTACCGTCGGCAATCCACGGCACTTTATAGGGTTCGACATGGGCATGAAGATCGTTGGTGTAAATGATGGTGACATCTTTGGCGCATGCCCAGAAAGGCAAGGTCAGCAGGATAACGGCGCTCATTGTTTTTAATTTCATCGGAGTTCCTTTCAGAGAGGTAAAGAACCGCTAAGTTACGTTCTGAAAGACTTTTTTATGTGAGAGCATTCACATTTGTATGCAACTTGAGCAAGGCAAAATTAACGACCTGCAAAAATCGTTGGTATTGGCCTGTAAATGGATAACCTTTTTACCCTTAACGCCTGCAAAACCTACGGCTGTCGCAATTTAGGCTTACCGTCTGCGGCCGACTATCATTCCCCGGACTATCGGCTGGGCTATCCCGCGCTGCACTGTTCAGCCTGCGGCAGCTATCCGCCCCTATTTAATGATGAAGAGTTCCGGCCCTGGCTGGCCGCTTATCTGACCGATTACGCCCAACGCGAGGGCTATTTTTGCCCGGCCTGTTACCAGCGGGACATTATTCGCTACGGCTACAATCCGAAGGGAACCCAGCGCCTTCAGTGCCGCCGCTGCGAAAAAGTCTGGACGCCGAAACTCCCGCACCCCGCCGCGATTGCACTTCCGCAGCATATTTGCAGCGTGCCGCTGATCGTGCCATTTCAGGGGACTCATGAAGGGCAAAAGCTCTATGTTTTGCTGAGTTTCGACGCCGTTCGCGGCAATGTGCTCCATCTGTCGACCAACTTTACCCCTCTTTCGGCTGGCGCATCATTACGTTATCGCTGGCGGGGAACGCCAGAGACGCAGGGCGCGGCTGGCGATATCGTTCAGCGAGTTTCGCAGACCGAAGCGGGCTTTTTGCAACGCAGTCAGTTCGATGAAATACAGTACGGCAGCGCCGCACCAAAGCGAAATTCCCGCGGCAGTATTCTGCGTCCGGTTATCGCCGCGCACGGCCACTTCAAGCTGCTCAGCCATCGGTTTCCTGAGGTGAAAACGCATGTGATTGCCCATGAATGTTTTTTACGCGGTGCGGCAATCGTTGCCTGGGCTAAGGTGTTCCGCCAGCGGCAGGGAGAGTTGTGGTATGTGGAAGAAGAAATAAATAATCCTGCCAGCTCAGCCCCGTGGCGGCTACAGGGAAAAACGTATCATGGCTGGTGGCAAAATCCGTGGCAGCTCTGGACGCAGGAAGAGAACCAGAAAATGACCTGCCTGCTTGCCGGTACTTCGGGTAAGAGCGCCTTCACCCCGGATCTCGCGGCCAGCCGATGTTTCACAACATGGCTGGAAAAGAGGCCAGAGTTCACACAGAGCGCCCTGTTTTCCGCAGGACGCGTGACGCAAATACTGGCCTCGTTAGCGCGAGAGTATAGCGCGGCGCTTACAGCAGCTGCGCCAGGCGGTTGATATCGGACTGAATCGCCCCGGCGGTCACATCACGACCCGCGCCCGGTCCGCGGATCACCAGCGGGTTATCGCGATACCAGCGGCTCTCGATGGCAAAGACGTTATCGCACGGCAGCAGGGCAGCCAGCGGATGCTCTTCGCGCACCGCCTCAACGCCAACGCGGGCTTTACCGTTGGCGTCAAACCGCGCCACATAGCGCAGCACCAGGCCCATTTCACGCGCCGCTTCCAGACGCTGTAGCATCTGCTCGTTCAGCTCTTCGCCATTCTCGAAGAAATGATCGACGGAACCCTCTTCACAGTGGGCAGGCACCAACGACTCAACGCGCACCTGATCCGGTTCGATGTCATAACCCGCTTCACGCGCCAGGATCACCAGCTTACGCATGACGTCTTTCCCGGAGAGATCGACGCGCGGATCCGGCTCGGTCAGCCCCTGTTGCCAGGCCTGATCGACAAGGTCGGTGAACGGCACGGTGCCGTCAAACTGCAGGAACAACCACGAAAGCGTGCCGGAGAAAATGCCGCTCAGCGCCAGGATATTATCGCCGCTATCAATCAGATCGCGCACCGTGTGGTTGACCGGCAGCCCGGCACCGACGGTGGCGTTGTATAACCAATGACGGCCCGTTTTCTCAAACGCGTCATGAATCTGCCGATATTTACTGCTGCTACTGGCCCCCGCCAGCTTATTCGCGCTGATAACGTGGAAACCATGGCTAGCGAAATCAAGGTACTGATCGGCCAGTTGCTCGCTGGCGGTCACGTCCAGCACCACTAAATCATCGTACGGATGCGCACGCATCCACAGGAACAGTGACTCTTCATCCTGTTCAACGGCTTCATCATTAAAGAAAGCGAGCGCGCGACTGGCGTCAAGGCCTTCGTAATTGAGCAGGCTACGGCGGCTATCTACCACGCCGGCAAGGATGAACTCAAAACCGGTACGGGCGGAGAGCGTAGTCTGCTCGCGAGCAAACAGCTCCAGCCAGCGGGAACCGATATTACCTTTGCCAAACAGCACCAGACCAATGCGCTTTTCCGCACGAAACAGCGACTGATGCAGCCCCTGGATCAGGCTTTCGGTCGGCCCGGCGCGCAGGACCGCGACCAGGCTGATGCCCTCTTCCGATTGCCAGGTAAACTCCACCGGCTGGCCTTTTAGCTGCTGCCAGAAACGGTGGCAGTGCAGCGGATTACGGGTCACACCAGCGCCAACCATCGCTACCAGCGCCAGCTTCTGACGCAGGCGCAGCTCACCCGGCAGCCCTGCTTCATCCAGCAGTTTAAGCGCGCTGTCGGCCACCTCAGAGGTGTAGCAGAATTGCAGCAGCTTACGATCGGCATGTACACCAACCGCCAGCGGACGCAGCTGGGCGCGTTTTAAAATGGCATCCAGCTCTTTATGCGCCAGTTTGAAATCCTGACCGCCTGGCACCTGGAACTCAATCAGGCAGACATCATCATGACTGGTGACAATCCGCGCCCCGGTGCCGGAAGCCAGCACGCGCTCGATACGCGTCGAACCCTGATCCGGCGTATAGCTACAGCGTAATTGTAAATCGATATCGCTGCCGGATACCGGCTGCAATGTACGGGCATGCAGCACCGGAGCCGCCAGACGAGCCAGTTCGCTGGCTTCGTCAAGACGCAGCAGCGGCAGCAGGCAGGCATCTTTTACTTTACGCGGGTCCGCGCTGTAAACCCCGGCCACATCGCTCCAGATAGTAACGCGAGACGCCCCGGCCAGCGCGCCAATTTGGGTCGCGGAGTAGTCAGAACCATTACGTCCCAGCAGTACGGTTTCTCCGGCATTGTTGCGCGAGATAAACCCGGTCACCACCAGACGTTTATTTGGATGCTGCGCCATCAACTGCTGTAAAAGCGGGTAGGATAAACCTTCATCCACCTGCGGCTGCGCGGAGCGCTCGGCGCGTAAGAAGCTACGTGCGTCCAGCCAGGCAGCTTCTACGCCCAGATGATTGAGCACCGCCGCCATCAGGCGGGCTGACCAGACTTCGCCGTGGCCGACGACTTCGGCATATATCGCGTCCGTCACGCCGCTATCAAGCAGCCCGGCCAGGCGCTCAAGATCGTGAATAAACGTGGCGATCAGCGTATCGGCAGCGTCTGCCGACAGCAGCCCGGAAATCAGCTCCGTCTGGTAACGACGAAGCGACTGTTGCACTTGATGCGCAGAGAGACGATCGGTTTGGCTGAGTTTCAGCCAGCTAATCAACTGGTTGGTGGTACTGCCGGCGGCGGACACGACCATCATATCGCCCGCCTGCGAATACTCCGTCATGATCCCCGCGACGCGCAGGTAACATTTCGCATCCGCTAAACTACTCCCACCAAACTTGTGCAGCTGACGACCCTTCGCCCCTGCCTGCGCAATCACACTCATGTTTATTCCTCGTTTGCTGCCCGGAAGCCATTTTCCAGGTCGGCAATTAAATCTTCACCATCTTCAATACCGGTCGAAATACGCAGAAGCGTTTCTGAGATCCCTGCCGCCGCACGCGCCTCAGGCGCCATGCCCGCGTGGGTCATCGTCGCGGCGTGGGAAATCAGACTTTCAACGCCCCCCAGCGATTCCGCCAGCGTAAACAGCGACAATCCGCTCAGGAAACGACGCAGCGTTTGCTCATCGCCATCCAGCTCGAAACTTAACATCGCGCCAAAACCTTTTTGCTGACGCGCCGCAATCTCATGCCCCTGGTTTTCCGGCAGAGACGGATGGTACAGTTTTTTCACCAGCGGCTGGGTTTTCAGATAGTCGACAATCGCCAGCGCGTTACGCTGAGCCACTTCCATACGCGGAGAGAGCGTACGTAAACCGCGCAGCAGCAGATAGCTATCAAATGCCCCACCGGTGACGCCGATATTATTCGCCCACCATGCCAGTTCGGTGACAGTCGCCGGATCTTTGGCGATAACCACCCCGGCCACCACATCAGAATGGCCGTTTAAATATTTGGTGCATGAATGCAACACCAGATCGGCGCCCAGCGCCAGCGGATTCTGCAAAGCCGGGCTCAGGAAGGTGTTATCCACCACGCTCACCGCGCCAGCCTCACGGGCCAGACCGCAGATTTTCGCAATATCCACAACTCTCAGCAATGGATTACTTGGACTTTCGACCAGAACCAGCTTCGGTTTTTCAGCCAGCGCGGCGCTCAGCGCCTGCTCGTCATTCTGATCAACAAACAGCACGCGATAGCAGCCGCGCTTCGCCAGGCTATCAAACAGCCGATAGCTGCCGCCGTAGCAGTCGTGCGGCGCCACCAGCACATCGCCTGGTTTCAGGAATACCGTGGTGACCAGCAGAATCGCCGACATCCCGGTATTGGTGAGAACCGCCCCCGCACCGCCCTCTAGCTCTGCCAGCGCACGCTGCACCACATCACGGGTCGGGTTACCGCGACGAGAATAGTCGTGAGCGCGAGGTTCGTTAAATCCGGTGAAGTTATAGGTGCTGGAGAGGTGAATCGGCGGGACAACGCAACCGTACTGCTCGTCGTCATTTAAACCGCTACGCACTGCGATGGTGGCCTGTTTACGCGTCATGTTGGGGAGTTCCTGGCTGAATCGGTGAAAAGTCAGGCTTCAGAGTAAACATAGTTATAATAGACGTCAATACATCTGGACATCTAAACTTCTTTGCGTATAGATTGAGCAAACAGGAAATAGCCGTTAAAATTATATGCATTAGCGCACATCCGTAGCGGCTTGTCTGGTGTCAGACGCGCCCCTCTGCGGTAAACTACGCGCAATTATGGCCTGAACTCGCGTTCCTGGCCCTTAACTAATGAATAGAGGATTAAAGGTAACTCATGGCTGAATGGAGCGGCGAATATATCAGCCCATACGCTGAGCACGGTAAGAAGAGTGAACAAGTAAAGAAAATTACGGTTTCCATTCCTCTGAAGGTGTTAAAAATCCTCACCGATGAACGCACGCGTCGTCAGGTGAACAACCTGCGTCACGCCACCAACAGCGAACTGCTGTGTGAAGCGTTCCTGCATGCCTTTACCGGCCAACCGTTGCCTAACGATGAAGACCTGCGTAAAGAGCGCAGCGATGAAATCCCGGAAGCGGCGAAACAGATTATGCGTGAAATGGGTATCGACCCGGATACGTGGGAATACTAAATCACTGAGAGCGGCCAGGGAAACCAGCCGCTCTTTTTATATGTATAACAAGGACGTTATGCCATGAAGTATTGTGTTCTGGCCCTTAGCCTGGCGTTGACCTTCTCCGCACATGCCTGGGAACCGCAGACTGGCGATATCGTTTTTCAGATATCTCGCTCATCGCAAAGCAAAGCTATCCAGCTGGCGACTCATTCCGATTACAGCCACACCGGCATGGTCGTGATTCGCAATAAAAAATCCTACGTCTTTGAAGCCGTTGGGCCGGTGGTTTACACGCCGCTGCAAAAGTGGGTCGCGCAGGGCGAGGACGGTAAATACGTCGTCCGGCGCGTGCGCGGTGGGCTTACCGCTGCGCAGCAAAAACAGCTGGCGCAAACGGCAAAGCGCTACCTCGGTCAACCTTACGATCTCTTCTTCTCATGGAGCGACGAGCGCCAGTACTGCTCCGAGGTCGTGTGGAAGGTGTATCACCGCGCCCTGGCGCTACAAATGGGTAAACTGCAAAAGCTGAGTGAGTTCGATCTCAACTCCCCGGTCGTTCGCGCCAAACTTAAAGAGCGTTATGGTCAGAATATCCCGCTGAACGAAACCGTGATCTCGCCGCAGGCGCTATTTGACGCCCCGCTGCTGGAAACCGTAGAAAAAAACTGGCCGCTGTTCTCCTGGTAATGAATCAGGAAATCCTGGTTATTACATGGATATACTTACTGACAGGGGGAAATGTAGTGAAAGCGGTAAAAGAGAAGACAACCTGCCTGAATGGGTACTGCTATCCTCTGTAAAACAGAGACAAAAAAGCCGCCCTGAGGCGGCTTCTTCTTCAGCAAATTACTTGCTGGTACCCGGTACGCTGAAGCGCTTGTTGAAGCGGTCAACGCGGCCACCGGTGGCAACATCACGCTGTTTGCCGGTGTAGAACGGGTGGCATTTACCGCACACGTCGAGGTTCAGGTCGTGACCTACGGTAGAACGGATTTTCATGACGTTACCGCAAGAGCAGTTTGCAGTAACTTCTTCGTATTTCGGATGAATATCTTTTTTCATGGGAGAACCTCAGTTAAGGCCGCGTCGCTCTTCCAGCCCTAACGCCAGACACCACGCGATGTTAATAATTTCCCGGCACGATTTCGCAAAGCAAAATTCCCGGGTAATAGATTTTGATGCTATACAAAGCACATCAAAGGCGGCGAATCATACAGAATTTGACCAGCATATGCAAACTGATCCGCGAGCCCTTATCACAATGTGTATACTAACCCGCCAGATTTCAAGTCAGGAAGATTAAATGCCCGTCGCTCACGTTGCCCTGCCCGTTCCGCTGCCCCGCACCTTTGACTATTTGCTGCCTGCTGGTATGCCGGTCAAAGCAGGCTGTCGCGTGCGCGTTCCGTTCGGCAAGCAGGAGCGCATCGGCATCGTAACGGCGATCAGCGAGCACAGCGAATTACCGCTCAATGAGCTCAAACCGGTTGCTGAAGCCCTCGACGCCGAGCCCGTCTTCTCCTCTTCCGTCTGGCGATTACTGCTGTGGGCAGTGGATTACTATCATCATCCGATTGGCGATGTGTTATTCCACGCGCTACCGATCATGTTGCGCCAGGGGAAACCTGCCAGCGCGACGCCGATGTGGTACTGGTTTGCCACCGAACAAGGGCAAGCAATTGATATCAATAACCTTAAACGCTCGCCAAAACAACAGCAGGCGCTGGCGGCTCTGCGTCAGGGGAAAATCTGGCGTCATCAGGTTGCCGAGCTGGAATTTAACGACGCCGCGCTACAGGCGCTGAGGGGTAAAGGTCTTACGGAGCTGGCCAGCGAAGCGCCTGGTATCACCGACTGGCGAACAAGCTTCTCGGTACCCGGCGAACGCCTGCGCCTCAATACTGAACAAGCGACCGCCGTTGGCGCGATTCACAGCGCCTCAGACAGCTTTTCCGCCTGGCTGCTGGCCGGGATCACCGGCTCCGGGAAAACGGAAGTTTACCTGAGCGTCCTCGAAAACGTGCTGGCACAAGGCCGCCAGGCGCTGGTAATGGTGCCGGAAATCGGCCTGACACCGCAGACTATCGCCCGCTTCCGCCACCGTTTTAACGCTCCGATAGAAGTGTTGCATTCCGGGCTGAACGACAGTGAGCGCCTTTCCGCATGGCTAAAAGCCAAAAACGGCGAAGCGGCAATTGTTATCGGTACCCGCTCATCGCTGTTTACCCCCTTCAAAAATCTTGGGGTTATCGTTATCGACGAAGAGCATGACAGCTCTTACAAACAGCAGGAAGGCTGGCGCTACCACGCCCGCGATCTGGCGGTCTGGCGCGCACATAGCGAGCAGATCCCGATTATTCTCGGTTCGGCGACCCCGGCGCTGGAAACGCTTTATAACGTTCGTCAGGGCAAGTATCACCAGTTGAAGCTAACCAAACGCGCGGGCAATGCGCGCCCGGCCCAACAACATGTTCTGGATTTAAAAGGGCAGCAGCTCCAGGCCGGGCTTTCACCGGCACTGATCGGCCGCATGCGTCAGCATCTGCAGGCCGATAACCAGGTGATTCTATTTTTAAATCGCCGCGGCTTCGCGCCTGCGCTGCTGTGCCACGACTGCGGCTGGATTGCGGAATGCCCACGCTGCGACAGCTACTACACCCTGCATCAGGCCCAGCACCATCTGCGCTGTCACCACTGCGACAGCCAAAGGCCGATTCCACGCCAGTGCCCCTCCTGCGGCTCAACGCACCTGGTACCGGTGGGGCTTGGAACCGAGCAGCTTGAGCAAGCGCTGGCACCGATGTTTCCCGATGTGCCGATTTCCCGTATCGACAGGGATACCACCAGCCGTAAAGGCGCGCTCGAACAATACCTTGCCGACGTTAATCGCGGCGGCGCACGCATTCTTATCGGTACCCAAATGCTGGCGAAGGGCCATCATTTTCCGGATGTCACCCTGGTCTCTCTATTGGACGTTGACGGGGCGCTGTTTTCCGCTGATTTCCGCTCTGCGGAGCGTTTTGCTCAGCTCTATACGCAGGTTTCGGGACGCGCAGGCCGCGCTGGTAAGCAGGGTGAAGTGATCCTTCAAACTCATCACCCGGAGCACCCGCTGCTGCAAACACTACTCTATAAAGGATACGACGCGTTTGCCGAGCAGGCGCTGGCGGAGCGGCAGAGTATGCAACTGCCGCCGTGGACCAGCCACGTTCTGATTCGCGCGGAAGATCATAATAATCAGCAAGCACCGCTATTTTTACAGCAGCTGCGTAACCTGCTACAGGCCAGCCCGCTGGCTGACGATAAGCTCTGGGTGCTCGGCCCGGTCCCGGCGCTGGCACCGAAGCGCGGAGGCCGCTGGCGCTGGCAGATTCTGCTCCAGCATCCATCACGCATTCGTCTGCAGCACATCGTCAGCGGGACGTTGGCGTTGATTAATACCTTACCGGAAGCGCGCAAAGTGAAGTGGGTCCTGGATGTCGATCCTATTGAAGGTTAAAGCTTCTCTTGCGAGACTGATCGAAAAATTCAACCGCCGTCACGTTTTTCATGAAAATTCTGTAACTCTCTGGATGTACTATCTGTTAAAAATGTTGCTGATGTCAGAACGCAAGGGATGTGTCTGCGCCAGTCAGCGAGGAGAAAACAGGTGAAGCCCAAAAAACAGGTGGTTGCCGCCACGATGAAAGACGTTGCCGAGAAGGCAAACGTCTCTACGGCAACTGTATCCCGAGCGTTAATGAACCCCGATAAGGTTTCGCAGAGCACCCGTAACCGGGTAGAACAGGCGGCGCTTGAAGTCGGCTATTTACCACAATCGCTCGGGCGCAACATGAAGCGCAATGAGTCGCGCACTATCCTGGTGATTGTGCCGGATATTTGCGATCCCTTCTTTAGCGAGATTATTCGCGGCATCGAAGTCACCGCTGCGGAACAAGAGTATCTGGTGCTGATTGGCGATTGCGCTCATCAGAACCGTCAGGAAAAAACCTTTATCGATCTGATTATTACCAAGCAGATCGACGGTATGCTGCTGCTGGGTTCGCGCCTGCCCTTCGATGCGGGCGTAGAAGAACAGCGTAATCTGCCGCCGATGGTGATGGCTAATGAGTTCGCGCCTGAGCTGGAACTGCCGACGGTGCATATCGATAACCTCACCGCCGCGTTCAACGCCGTTAACTATCTGCAAGAACTGGGGCACCGCCGTATTGGCTGTATCGCTGGTCCGGAAGAGATGCCGCTCTGTCATTACCGTCTACAAGGCTACGTCCAGGCGCTGCGCCGCAGTGGAATGACCGTCGATCCACACTATATCGCTCGCGGTAATTTCACCTACGAAGCCGGAGCCAATGCGCTGGAACAGCTTCTGTCATTACCTGTACCGCCAACAGCTGTTTTCTGTCATAGCGACATTATGGCGCTGGGCGCACTCTCGCTGGCGAAACGTCGCGGGCTGAAAGTTCCTGAAGATCTGTCTATTATTGGCTTTGATAACATCTCTTTGTCTGAATTTTGCGATCCGCCATTGACGACCGTCGCGCAACCGCGTTTTGATATTGGCCGCGAAGCGATGCTGCTTTTGCTGGATCAGTTGCACGGGCACAACGTCAGCAGCGGCTCTCGATTACTCGACTGCGAGCTCATCGTTCGCGGCAGTACGCGCAAAATCCGAACATAACCATCAGGCTTTCGGGCCTGCTCTTCTGGTCAAAGGCCCGCCGCTTAAGTAACATGGCGGGCTGAAAAACGAATAAGACAGCGAAACGATAGTGGCACAACGAGATTATGTACGCCGCAGCCAACCGGCTTCTTCGCGGCGCAAAAAGAGCAATACCCGAAGCTCAAGGAACAAGCAAAGCGGCCTTTCAGCGGTTTCGCCCACTATGGTTGCGATCGCGGCGGCAGTGCTGGTGGCTTTTATCGGTGGACTGTACTTCATCACGCACCACAAAAAAGAAGAAGCTGAAGCGCTGCAAAACCGCCAGGCGGCAGGTAACGGTTTACCGCCGAAGCCGGAAGAACGCTGGCGCTATATTAAAGAGCTGGAAAGTCGCCAGCCTGGCGTTCGTGCGCCTACTGAACCGACAGCCGGTGGTGAAGTCATGAAGCCGGAACAGCTCACTAACGAACAGCGCCAGCTACTGGCGCAAATGCAGGCCGATATGCGTCAGCAGCCCACGCAGCTGACCGAAGTGCCGTGGAATGAACAAACCCCGGCGCAGCGCCAGCAAACCCTACAGCGCCAGCGTTTAGCTCAGCAGCAGGTGCAGCAACAGCAGTTAGCACAGACCCAACAGCAAACTCAGGTTCAGCAGCCGCGAACTCAACCACGAGTTGTGGAGCAACCCAAACAGGTACAGCAGCCGAAGCAAACCGCTTCAACCCAGCAGCCGTATCAGGATTTGCTACAAACGCCAGCGCATACCAATACCGCGCAGCCTAAAACGCAGGCCGCCGCACCGGTGACCCGCGTCGAGGAAGCACCGAAAACCGCCGCGACGGAGAAAAAAGACGATCGCAGCTGGATGATTCAGTGCGGGTCCTTTAAAGGCGCCGAGCAGGCGGAAACCGTTCGCGCACAGCTGGCATTTGAAGGTTTTTCCTCGCACATCACCACCAATAACGGCTGGAACCGGGTAGTGATCGGGCCACTGAAAGGCAAAGAAAACGCCAGTAACATGATTGAACGCCTGAAGATGGCCGGACACGCTAACTGCATTCGTCTCGCCGCCAGGGGTTGAAACCCTCAAAATCCCCCCCATTTATAATTGCATTCTGCCCCGCGTAAACGCGGGGCCTCTATTCCGCTTTTGCAACCAAGGGGTCTGCTCGTGACTACAATTGTAAGTGTTCGCCGTAACGGCCATGTCGTTATTGCCGGTGATGGCCAGGCTACACTGGGCAACACCGTAATGAAGGGCAACGTGAAGAAAGTTCGCCGTCTGTACAACGACAAAGTGATCGCAGGCTTTGCTGGCGGTACCGCTGACGCCTTCACCCTGTTCGAACTGTTTGAACGTAAGCTCGAAATGCATCAAGGCCACCTGGTGAAAGCCGCCGTTGAACTGGCGAAAGACTGGCGTACCGATCGCATGCTGCGCAAGCTGGAAGCACTTCTGGCCGTGGCTGACGAAAACTCATCGCTTATCATCACCGGTAATGGTGACGTGGTGCAGCCAGAAAATGACCTGATTGCTATCGGCTCCGGCGGTCCTTACGCCCAGGCCGCAGCCCGCGCCCTGCTGGAAAATACCGAACTGGGCGCACGCGATATCGCAGAGAAAGCGTTGAATATTGCAGGTGATATCTGCATATATACCAACCACTTCCATACCATCGAAGAATTGACCTCCAAAGCGTAAGGATCTCCCATGTCTGAAATGACCCCACGCGAAATTGTCAGCGAACTGGACAAACACATTATCGGCCAGGACGCAGCCAAGCGCTCCGTCGCTATCGCTCTGCGTAACCGCTGGCGTCGTATGCAGCTTAACGAAGAGCTGCGCCACGAAGTCACGCCGAAAAATATTCTGATGATCGGCCCAACCGGCGTCGGTAAAACCGAAATCGCCCGTCGTCTGGCAAAACTGGCCAACGCGCCGTTCATCAAGGTTGAAGCTACTAAATTCACCGAAGTGGGCTATGTTGGTAAAGAAGTGGATTCGATTATCCGCGATCTGACCGATGCAGCGATCAAAATGGTCCGCATGCAGTCCATCGATAAAAACCGCTACCGTGCAGAAGAGCTGGCAGAAGAGCGCATCCTTGATGTGCTGATCCCACCGGCAAAAAACAACTGGGGCCAGGCTGAACAGCCTCAGGAACCTTCTGCCGCGCGCCAGTCTTTCCGCAAAAAACTGCGCGAAGGGCAGCTCGACGACAAAGAGATTGAAATCGATCTCGCGGCTGCGCCGATGGGCGTTGAAATCATGTCCCCTCCGGGCATGGAAGAGATGACCAGCCAGCTGCAATCAATGTTCCAGAATCTGGGCGGCCAGAAGCAAAAACCGCGTAAGCTGAAAATCAAAGATGCGATGAAGCTGTTGATTGAAGAAGAAGCGGCGAAGCTGGTAAACCCGGAAGAGCTGAAGCAGGATGCTATCGATGCGGTTGAGCAGCACGGTATCGTGTTTATCGACGAAATCGACAAAATCTGTAAACGTGGCGGCAACTCTTCAGGCCCTGACGTTTCACGCGAAGGCGTACAACGCGACCTGTTGCCGCTAGTTGAAGGCTGCACCGTCTCCACCAAGCACGGGATGGTGAAAACTGACCACATTCTGTTTATCGCCTCCGGCGCGTTCCAGGTGGCCAGCCCGTCTGATCTGATCCCAGAGTTGCAGGGTCGTCTGCCGATTCGCGTTGAGCTGAAAGCACTGACCACCCATGACTTCGAGCGCATCCTGACTGAGCCGAATGCCTCTATCACCGTGCAGTATAAAGCGCTGATGGCGACTGAAGGCGTTAATATCGAGTTCACGGAAGATGGCATCAAACGCATTGCTCAGGCCGCCTGGCAGGTCAACGAAACCACTGAGAACATCGGTGCGCGTCGCCTTCATACCGTACTGGAGCGTCTGATCGAAGATATCTCCTACGACGCCAGCGAAATGAACGGTCAAAGCGTGACTATCGATGCAGAATATGTCGGTAAACATCTGGATGTTCTGGTGGCAGATGAAGATCTGAGTCGTTTTATCCTATAATCCGGTTCAATATATTTTCATCACTATAGATGGGGCTATAGATACCCAAAATAATTCGAGTTGCAGGCAGGCGGCAAAGGAATGAATCCCCAGGAGCGTACATAAGTACGTGACTGGGGTGAATGACAAATCTGCCGGGAGCAGATTTGAACGTCGCTTGCGACGGCCCGTGAGGGCGAGGCCCATGGATGGGCCGAGTCGTTCCGTAGCCAACGTACCTGCAGCTTGAAGTATGAAGGGTAGAGCCCCATTTTTATTGGCCGGAACCTATGACTGAACAAACGATAACCAAAACCCAGGCCTGGCTGGAAAGCCTGCGTCCTAAAACGTTACCTCTGGCCTTTGCCGCCATTATTGTCGGCTCCGCTCTTGCCTGGCATCAGGGCAGTTTCGATCCCTGGGTTGCCCTGCTGGCAATCATTACCGCCGGTCTACTGCAAATTCTCTCCAACCTCGCCAATGATTATGGCGATGCGGTCAAAGGCAGCGACAAACCCGATCGCATCGGCCCCCTGCGCGGTATGCAGAAAGGGGCAATTACTCAGGCGCAAATGAAACGCGCGTTAATTCTGACCGTGGTGCTGATTTGCCTCTCTGGCCTGGCGCTACTGTTCTCAGCCTGGCAAACCATGGCCGACTTTATCGGCTTTATGGTGCTTGGCGTGCTGGCAATCATCGCAGCCATTACCTACACCGTCGGTACACGCCCTTACGGATATATTGGTCTCGGCGATATTTCCGTACTGGTTTTTTTCGGCTGGCTTAGCGTTGTCGGAAGCTGGTACCTTCAGGCGCACAGCATTGAAGCGGTCATTTTCTTACCTGCCACTGCCTGCGGACTGCTGGCGGCTGCGGTGCTGAATATTAATAACCTGCGCGATATCGATAGCGACCGCGACAATGGCAAAAACACCCTCGCCGTACGCCTGGGGCCAGTTAACGCTCGTCGCTACCATGCCTGCCTGCTGATTGGCGCTCTACTGTGCCTGGCGCTGTTTAACCTTATCTCGCTGCATAATCCCTGGGGTTGGCTGTTCCTGCTGGCAGCGCCTCTGCTGGTCAAGCAAGCACGTTACGTTTCACGTGAGCGCGATCCCATCGCCATGCGCCCGATGCTGGAAAGAACGGTAAAAGGCGCGCTGCTGACCAACCTTTTGTTTGTCATCGGAATTATTCTCAGCAAGCTGGCAGGTTAACTGACAAATATCAATTAACAATTGATGATTTTGCCAACAACACGATTCACGAGATATACTGAAAATTCTCGCAGCAACTGAACGTTAAGCCTATGAAATACGATACTTCCGAGCTTTGTGACATCTACCAGGAGGATGTCAACGTCGTGGAACCTCTGTTCTCCAACTTTGGGGGGCGGTCGTCGTTTGGTGGACAAATCATCACGGTGAAATGTTTCGAGGATAACGGGTTGCTCTACGATATGCTTGAGCAGAACGGCCGTGGTCATATCCTGTTAATCGATGGCGGTGGTTCCGTTCGACGCGCATTAATCGACGCCGACCTGGCGCGTCTGGCCGTGCAAAACGAATGGGAAGGGCTGGTCGTCTATGGTGCCGTGCGCCAGGTTGACGACCTTGAAGAGCTGGATATCGGCATTCAGGCGTTGGCCGCCATTCCAGTAGGAGCCGCAGGCGAAGGCATCGGCGAAAGCGACGTTCGCGTTAACTTCGGCGGCGTCACCTTCTTCTCTGGTGATCATCTCTACGCCGATAATACCGGGATTATCCTATCCGAAGATCCACTGGATATTGAGTAGCTTCCTTCGCCCATAAAAAAAGCCTTCTCTCTGAGAAGGCTTTTTTGTTTGCGTCGGAAAACTTAGTACAGCTTTTTAGCGCAATCCAGCCAGTCGCTTTTGAACGGACGCTTCATGTTTTCGATAGCGTCGATAATGTCGTGGTGCACCAGCTTCTCGTTCTGAATACCGACGCAGCGGCCACCGAAGCCCTGCAGCAGCAGGTCAATGGCGTACGCGCCCATACGGGATGCCAGAATACGGTCATAAGGAACCGGGGAGCCGCCGCGCTGAATGTGGCCCAGTACGGTTGCGCGAGTTTCACGGCCGGTCTCTTTCTCAATGTACTCAGCCAGTTCGTGGATATCGCACATATGTTCAGTAATGGCCACGATAGCGTGTTTTTTCCCTTTGGCGATACCGGCTTTAATTTCTGTCACCAGATCATCACGGGTGTAGTCAACTTCAGGAACCATGACGAATTCACAGCCGCCGGAGATTGCTGCTGCCAGGGTCAGGTCACCGCAGTAACGGCCCATAACTTCAACAACGGAAATACGTTGGTGAGAGGAAGAAGTATCACGCAGGCGGTCAATCGCCTCAACAACGGTGCTCAGCGCAGTAAAGAAACCGATAGTGTAGTCAGTACCTTTAATATCGTTGTCGATAGTGCCCGGCAAACCGATGCATGGGAAGCCCATTTCAGTCAGGCGCACAGCCCCCATATAAGAACCGTCACCACCGATAACGACCAGCGCATCCAGGCCGCGTTTTTTCATATTCTCAAGAGCAACTGCGCGAATGTGTTCTTCGCGGAATTCCGGGAAGCGCGCCGAACCCAGGAAGGTGCCGCCACGGTTGATCATGTCGGAAACGCTATAGCGGTCGAGCTGAACCATACGATCTTCATACAGGCCGAGGTAACCGTCATAGATTCCAAAAACTTCCAGACCTTCCGTTAATGCCGCGCGCACAACGCCACGAATTGCTGCGTTCATGCCCGGCGCATCACCGCCACTTGTCAACACACCGATTTTCTTAATCATGACTACCTCTGAACTTAGGAAGCAAAAAATAATCCTGTTGCCTGAAGCGCCCCCTCACCAGGAGTGCCCATCGATAATTGCAATAGTATATCAAACGCTTCTGGCTGAATTGATTCAGGTCAGACCAAATGGCGGTAATTTATACAAATAATGCCGATCCGCCCCACATTTTTACATCGAGTTTACAGACTATAACCGAAAGCTCATAAAACACCCTGCTGTGCTAACGGCACCACAGAGCACGGATCCTGATGAATAATCACATCAGAACCCGGAAAACGGTGCAGAATCGCCTGCTCCACCTGGTCGGCAATCACATGAGCCTGAACCAGCGGGAGATTATCTTCCATTTCCAAATGTATCTGAATAAAGCGAGTCGGCCCTGACTGCCGCGTTCGTAGATCGTGTGCTCCGCTGACTCCTGGCCATGCGGTCACGATATTGATAATGTCCTGGCGTTCCTCATCAGGAAGAGCACGGTCTAATAACGACTGGACGGCGTCATAAGCCATGCGCAGAGCGCTATATAAAATATAGACGCCAATGCCCAATGCAAACAGCGCATCGGCACGGTGCCAGCCATACCAGGAGAGACCGAGCGCCACCAGAATTGCGCCGTTCATCATAACATCAGACTGATAATGAAGCATATCCGCCCGTACTGCCTGACTTTGGGTTTTTCTCACTACCCAGCGCTGGAACGTTACCAGTACCAGAGTACTTATCAACGCAATGAGCGTCACAATCATCCCGACCCCCGCGGCCTGCATCGGTTCAGGGCGCACCAGGTGCTGGATGCCGGTCAGAAACAGAAATAATGCCGAGCCGGAAATAAACATACTTTGTGCCAGCGCGGCCAGCGACTCCGCCTTACCATGGCCAAAGGTATGTTCTTCATCGGCAGGTTGTAGCGAATAACGCACGACTAACAGATTGGTTAACGAGGCGGCAATATCGACTAACGAATCAACCAACGCCGCCAGAATACTCACTGAGCCGGTATACCACCACGCAAAAATCTTGATCAAAAGTAACGCAGAGGCCATCACCGTCGCCGCAATCGCCGCGCGGCTGACTAACTGCCCATAGGATTGATTCATAAACGCTCCTTACTTCGCGATGCGCTTAGTATAACCCGATCTTTTGCCGGGACGGGGAGCAAGGGAGAGGCCATTTGGCCGAATAACAGGCAAAAAAAACCCCCACATCATGTGGGGGAAGACAGGGATGGTGTCTATGGCAAGGAAAACAGGGTTTGTTACTGGGGTTGCAGGGTATTGCTACTACTGGAAAGCATCATCGCTGAGCCTTTTTGCATCCTTGCAACCTCACGCAACTGATCCATTCGTTGCTGGTGCTTAGCGTTTAAAACCGCTTGCTGCTCTGGCGTTAACAGGTGGTACATCTGGTTGCGAACTTTTGCCATTTCAACCTGGCGGGCAACCTGTTCTTGCGCCATCTTATCTGCCTGAGCGCGTACAGCGTTTTCATCAAATTTTTCTGCGGTGACAAGGCTATGCATTGTCTCCATTTCGCTAACATTAACGGGTAACCTGTCGTGGCGTGCCCGGTGCATAAGATCACGTAACTGCTGTCGTTGGTGTTCGGTTAAACTTATGCCGTCAAACATATGGCTCTGGCCGCTGCGCTGGGCCCCGACATCTCCGGGTAGCCAGTTAACGCTGGTGACGACTTCAGCAGCCTGGCTATATGCACTTAGCACCAGCGTTGAGGCCATGACGGCAGCGATAACATTGCGCATCACATACTCCCAAAACGTTTGTGTCGCGATTCAACGAGAGACAGTTTACGATGCAGGCTGCAAACATGCGTCAGGGGGTGTAAAACAACGTAAAGTCATGGATTAGCGGGCCTTGATGACGTAATTTCTGCCTCGGAGGTATTTAAACAATGAATAAAATCCTGTTAGTAGATGATGACCGGGAGCTCACCTCCCTGTTAAAAGAGCTGCTCGATATGGAAGGTTTTAATGTGCTTGTTGCCCATGACGGGGAACAGGCACTGGCCCTTCTTGACGACAGCGTCGATTTACTTTTGCTTGATGTGATGATGCCGAAGAAAAACGGTATCGATACGCTCAAAGAGTTGCGTCAGACACACCAGACCCCGGTTATCATGCTAACGGCCCGCGGCAGCGAGCTGGATCGCGTTCTTGGCCTTGAGCTGGGCGCGGATGATTATTTGCCTAAGCCGTTCAACGATCGCGAGCTGGTGGCGCGTATACGCGCTATTCTGCGCCGTTCCCACTGGAGCGAGCAGCAGCAAGTGACCGAAGCCGGTTCGCCGACGCTGGAAGTGGATGCCCTAAGCCTTAACCCGGGTCGCCAGGAAGCCAGCTTCGATGGACAGACTCTGGAACTGACTGGCACCGAGTTCACTCTGCTCTACCTGCTGGCGCAGCATCTCGGCCAGGTCGTGTCGCGTGAGCACTTGAGCCAGGAAGTACTGGGCAAACGTCTAACGCCATTTGACCGCGCTATCGATATGCACATATCCAACTTGCGGCGTAAGCTGCCAGAGCGCAAAGACGGCCATCCGTGGTTTAAAACTCTGCGCGGACGCGGCTATCTGATGGTATCGGCTTCATGATTGGAAGTTTAACCGCACGCATCTTCGCTATTTTCTGGCTCACGCTGGCATTGGTGTTGATGCTGGTTCTGATGCTGCCCAAGCTGGACTCGCGCCAGATGACCGAGCTGCTGGAGAGCGAGCAACGTCAGGGCATCATGATTGAACAACACGTCGAGGCCGAGCTGGCGAACGATCCGCCGAACGACCTGATGTGGTGGCGTCGTCTGTTTCGTGCCATCGATAAGTGGGCTCCGCCGGGCCAGCGCTTGCTGCTGGTGACCAGCGAAGGACGCGTTATCGGTGCTGAACGCAACGAGATGCAGATCATCCGCAACTTTATCGGCCAGGCGGATAACGCCGACCATCCGCAGAAAAAGCGCTATGGTCGTCTGGAAATGGTCGGGCCCTTTTCCGTGCGGGATGGCGAAGATAACTACCAGCTCTATCTGATCCGCCCTGCCAACACGTCGCAATCAGACTTTATCAACCTGCTCTTTGACCGGCCGTTATTGCTGCTGATCGTTACGATGTTAGTCAGCGCCCCGTTGCTGCTATGGCTCGCATGGAGTCTGGCTAAGCCCGCGCGTAAGCTGAAAAACGCCGCCGATGAAGTCGCCCAGGGCAACTTGCGTCAACATCCTGAACTGGAAGCCGGCCCGCAGGAGTTTTTAGCCGCCGGGACCAGCTTTAACCAGATGGTGACCGCGCTGGAACGCATGATGACCAGCCAGCATCGTCTGCTGTCCGACATCTCCCACGAGCTGCGCACGCCGTTGACGCGCCTGCAGTTAGGCACCGCATTGCTGCGCCGCCGCAGTGGGGAGAGCAAAGAACTGGAGCGCATCGAAATGGAAGCGCACCGGCTGGACAGCATGATCAACGATCTACTGGTGATGTCGCGTAATCAGGCTAACAACGCGTTGGTCAGCGAGACGGTAAAAGCTAATCAGCTTTGGGGTGAAGTGCTGGATAACGCCGCATTTGAAGCCGAGCAGGTAGGGAAATCGTTCACTGTGGAGTATCCGCCAGGGCCGTGGCCGCTGTACGGTAACCCCAATGCGCTGGAAAGCGCGCTGGAAAACATCGTGCGTAACGCGTTGCGCTACTCGCATACGAAGATTTCAGTGAGCTTCTCGGTGGATAAAGACGGGATTACGGTGAACGTCGATGACGATGGTCCGGGCGTCAGTCCGGAAGATCGCGAACAGATTTTCCGTCCGTTTTACCGGACCGACGAGGCGCGCGATCGCGAGTCTGGCGGTACCGGCCTGGGGCTGGCGATTGTTGAAGCTGCGGTTCAACAGCATCGCGGTTGGGTGAAAGCCGACGACAGCCCGCTGGGCGGCTTGCGCTTAACCATCTGGCTGCCGCTATACAAACGCACCTGACGAGTTTCTCCCGGCTGCAGAGTAGCAAGGATAGGTAGCCCGGACAGGTGCGCCAGCACCGCCTCCGGGAAATTATGCCACCCTGCGCTATGCTCCCGGGGGCGGCGCCAGGCGCCTGCCCGGGCTACGGTTCACCGCCGCCATCCGGGGAATCATTTCCCCCACAATCTCCTGGAATTGTCTTCGATCTGCCCGCTTAAACGCCGTTTCTGCATGGTACGGCTCCAGCTCACTGACAGCCCCGCCGCCGATAGCAGGCGGTGGTACTGTTCATCATCAAACGGCATAGACCAGGCGATCGCGCCAGCCTCGTGCACGCTAACATCGCTTAGTCGGGAAACCAGCTCCAGCGGCTCATCGCCGGATACCTGCCCACCCGCTACGACACGATACAGCCAGCCGGTTTTACCGCTGTTTTGCATCAGCTGCGCCATATCGCTAACAGCAAAGTGATAGTTGAGTTTGAAACACGGTGAACGCGGCTGCGTCACCTGAATCAGCGCCTCTCCCCAACGGAAGATATCGCCAATAAAGACGTTTTGCTCCGTCAGCCCCTCGGTCGAGAGGTTCTCACCAAACGCCGGGGCGCAGAACAGGTCCGCCTGCTGAGGCAGCTCGCGAGCCCAGTGGGAATAATGTTCACGCGGATAGTGGCACAGCGCGCGGTCCGGCCCGCCGTGAATTTTCTTCTCCGCCTGCTCATCGCCCTCAAGGCCGAGATCGCCGAGGGTTAATTCACCATCGACCTGAATTTTGCTTATTGCGCTCGGGCGGCTGCCGGGATAGTCGCGAATGCGCCCAATGTAGACATTTAGCGGATAGTGCATCTGCTGCTCCTTGCTGCGGACATAAAAAAGCGAGCCATCAGACTCGCTTCTCACTCAGCACAATGCAACCTTATTTTTTGGCGGCAAAACGCGCTGCGGCTTCGTCCCAGTTAACCACGTCCCAGAACGCTTTGATGTAGTCCGGGCGACGGTTCTGGAATTTCAGGTAGTAAGCGTGTTCCCACACGTCCAGACCCACAATTGGGAAACCGGAAGCGCCGGAGATAGCTTCGCCCATCAGCGGGGAATCCTGGTTCGCTGTAGAAACTACAGCCAGCTTATCGCCTTTGAGCACCAGCCACGCCCAACCGGAGCCGAAACGGGTAGCAGCCGCTTTTTCAAATTCCGCTTTGAAGTTATCAACGGAACCGAAATCGCGCTCGATAGCCGCTTTCAGGTCGCCCTGCAGCGTAGTACCGGTTTTCAGGCCTTTCCAGAACAGGCTGTGGTTAGCATGGCCGCCAGCGTTGTTACGCAGAACGGTTTTTTTGTCAGCCGGCAGTTGATCCAGTTTGGTGATCAGTTCTTCAGCAGACAGGCTAGCGAATTCCGGCAGGCTTTCCAGCGCAGCGTTGGCATTGTTAACGTAGGCCTGGTGGTGTTTAGTGTGATGGATTTCCATCGTCTGCTTGTCAAAATGCGGTTCCAGGGCGTCATAAGCGTACGGCAGGGCTGGCAGTGTATAACTCATAATCATCTCCATTATTGTCGAGCGGCGGAAGGTGTTAATGCCGCGTAAGCAGTTGGTTCATTATAGTTAATTAAATGATATTGAAAACGCTTATCAATGCCGTATTTTTAATAAGGTTATAACAGACGGTTATACACGTGGTTTTGTGATGTAGAACAACGAATTAAGCTTCTGGTTGCCAAAGAAGGATGTTATGTGGCAACAGGCTGAAGGCAGTAAAACTGACCGATTTTTACACTCATCGGGTCGGAAAATGATTTATCCGATAAAAAATAGATGAGGATAGAATCAATGAATCACGCGATTACGATGGGTATTTTTTGGCATTTGATAGGTGCGGCCAGTGCAGCCTGTTTCTATGCCCCGTTCAAGAAAGTTAAACATTGGTCCTGGGAAACCATGTGGTCTATCGGCGGGATTGTCTCATGGCTGATACTCCCCTGGGCCATCAGCGCCATGCTGCTCCCTGATTTTTGGGCCTACTACGGCTCCTTTAATGCCTCCACGCTCCTGCCGGTGTTCCTGTTCGGCGCAATGTGGGGTATCGGCAATATCAACTACGGCTTGACCATGCGCTATCTCGGCATGTCGATGGGGATCGGTATCGCCATTGGCATTACGTTGATTGTCGGCACGCTAATGACCCCAATCCTCAACGGTCAATTCGATGTCTTAATTAACACTAAAGGCGGCCAAATGACGCTGCTCGGCGTGCTGGTTGCGGTGATTGGCGTGGGGATAGTCACTCGCGCAGGCCAGCTCAAAGAGCGCAAAATGGGCATCAAAGCCGAAGACTTCAACCTGAAAAAGGGGCTGGTACTGGCGGTAATGTGCGGCATTTTCTCGGCCGGCATGTCCTTTGCGATGAACGCCGCAAAACCGATGCATGAAGCCGCCGCCGCGCTCGGCGTTGACCCACTCTACACCGCGCTGCCAAGCTACGTGGTGATTATGGGCGGCGGTGCGCTGGTCAACCTCGGCTTCTGCTTTATTCGCCTGGCCAAAGTGAAAAACTTGTCGATCAAAGCCGACTTCTCGCTGGCGAAGCCGCTCATCATCAGCAATATCCTGCTTTCCGCATTAGGCGGCCTGATGTGGTACCTGCAGTTCTTCTTCTACGCCTGGGGCCACGCCAGCATTCCGGCACAGTACGACTACATGAGCTGGATGCTGCATATGAGCTTCTATGTCTTGTGCGGCGGGCTGGTTGGCCTGGTGCTGAAAGAGTGGAAAAACGCTGGCCGTCGCCCGGTTGGCGTACTGAGCCTCGGCTGCGTGGTGATTATCATCGCTGCAAACATCGTCGGCCTGGGGATGGCGAACTAGCTTCATCAGGCGGCAGTGCGATTGTGCTGCCGCTTCAAGCGATAACTTGAAACACAGTTCCTAATAAAAATCACCTGCGTTTTACCTTTATAGAATCCGAAAAAAACTGCATTTTGATCTCCTCCTCATTTACCCCGTCACGATTGCCACTTTTAGCGCATCGTGGCAATAAACCAAAGGTCTTATAGCTGATAACCGCGTAATTTCGCCCTCAGAATTCATTGATAGCGAGGACAAAATGAAATTAATACGGATATTTGGGATGCTTTTGGCCAGTCTGCTGTTGCTGCCTCAAGGAGCGCAAGCGGAGACGATTCTGCGCCTGGCTTATGCGGAAAACAGCCAGCCGGTAAAAGATGCATTACGTTTTCTTGGTCAACAAATTGAGGACAAAACCCACGGTGAAGTGAAAGTTATGTACTTCCCGGACGGCCAACTTGGCGGTGAACGCGAGCTGGTTGAGCTTACCCAGGTTGGCGTGGTGGATATTACCAAAGTCTCTTCCGGCCTTATGGAAAGCTTCTCGCCGATGTACGGCGTGTTCTCATTACCTTACCTGTTTGCCAACCCGCAAGAGTATTACAAAGTGATGGACGATCCTCTGGTGATGCAGGAAGTCTATCAATCTACCGCCGCCCAGGGATTTATAGGCGTCGGCTGGTTCGACTCCGGCGCACGCAACTTCTACATGAGCAAAGGACCGATCCGCAACCTCGACGATCTGAAGGGAAAAAAGATCCGCGTTATGCAGAGCGAAACCGCCATTAAAACACTCAAACTTTTGGGAGCCTCACCCATCGCCATGAGTCAGGCGGAAGTTTATACCTCTCTGCAACAGGGTATTCTGGATGGCGCAGAAAACAACGAATTCGCCCTCACCATTGCCCGACACGGAGAAGTTGCCCGTTATTACACCTACGATATGCATACCCGTATTCCCGATATTTTATTGATGAGTTCATTGACGCTGAAAAAGTTGACGCCAGAGCAACAAAAAGTCATTGGCGAGGCGATAAAAGCATCAATTGAATTTGAAAAAATGGCCTGGGATGCGGAGATCGAAAAGACGAAACAGTCGGCAGTCAACGATTTCAAGGTCGAATTTTTCGATGTGGATCAGAAGCCTTTTCAACAAGCAGTGCAGCCTATTTATGACGAGTTAAAAACTCGCGCAGAGCTGTACTCGCTTTATCAAAAAATTCAATCCGCTAAATCCAGATAATTATGGGAAATGTTATGGAAAACTTCAGAAAAGGACTCGACAGGCTGCTCGAAATTGTCTGTTGTCTGGTACTGACCATTATGGTGGTGGTGTCGTGCTGGCAGGTTATTAGCCGCTATCTTGTGGGACGTCCCAGTACCATTACCGAAGAGCTGCTGCGTTTTATGCTGGTTTGGATTTCCATGCTCGGCATGGCCTATGTTGCCGGTAAACAGCAGCACATCAGTCTGACTCTGCTGATCGATAAGGTCTCGGCAAACGTGCGCCACTGGTGGACTATCGTTTTGCAATTAACATTCATGGCGTTCTCTGCGTGGATACTGATTATTGGCGGACTGAAAATTTCCGCTATCTCCATGCTTCAGGTATCCCCGGCGCTGGGAATTCCAATGGGCAAAGTTTATTACGCACTTCCCATAGCGGGCGTTTTGATCATTATTTACAGCTTAATGAACATCTTCGACACACTACGCGCCATCCGTGCCTCCTCATTGCTCGTGGAGAATCATCATGATTGATCCAATTTCCGCCTCCCTGACATTACTTGGTGTGTTCATTGTCTTACTCGCGATGGGCGCGCCCATTGGGATCTGTATCGTTATTGCCTCCTGCAGTACGATGATGTTGGTCTTACCGTTCGATATTTCAATGTTCGCCACCGCGCAGAAAATGTTCTCCAGTCTCGATAGTTTCGCGCTGCTGGCAGTCCCATTTTTTGTTCTTTCTGGCGTCATTATGAATAGCGGCGGAATCGCCACTCGCTTGGTCAACTTCGCTAAACTCTTCACCGGTCGTCTGCCTGGCTCATTAACTTATACCAACATCGTCGGTAATATGATGTTCGGCGCTATTTCCGGCTCAGCAATCGCCGCGTCCACCTCAATCGGTGGCGTCATGGTGCCGATGAGCGCGAAAGAAGGCTATAGCCGCGCCTTTGCTTCCGCGGCCAATATCGCCTCCGCACCAACCGGGATGCTGATCCCGCCAACCACCGCTTTTATTCTCTATGCACTGGCCAGCGGCGGGACGTCGATCGCCGCGTTATTCGCCGGGGGTATGGTCGCGGGGGTGTTATGGGGGGTCGGTTGCATGATCGTCACCTGGGTTGTGGCGAAAAGAAATAACTACCGCGTATTTTTTACCGTTCAGAAGGGTATGGCGCTAAAGGTTACTCTTGAAGCAGTACCAAGCCTGTTGCTGATCGTGATTATTGTCGGCGGAATCGTGCAGGGTATTTTTACCGCAATTGAAGCATCGGCAATTGCGGTGGTCTACACATTGTTACTGACCCTGTGCTACCGGACGCTATCCCTGAAAGATATGCCAACCATACTGATTCAAACGGTAGTGATGACTGGGGTGATTATGTTCCTGCTGGCTACCTCATCAGCCATGTCCTTCTCTATGTCGATAACCAATATTCCAACCGCTCTCAGCCAGATGATTCTGGGTATATCTGAAAGCAAAGAGGTTATTTTGCTGGTGGTCACCGTCTTCCTGCTGATCATCGGTGCGTTTATGGATATTGGCCCGGCAATTCTGATTTTTACCCCGATTCTGCTGCCGATTATGGTCAAACTTGGCGTCGACCCGGTACACTTCGGTATCATCATGATCTATAACCTGGCTATCGGTACTATCACACCCCCGGTGGGTAGTGGATTATATGTCGGGGCCAGCGTCGGTAAAGTGAAGGTTGAAGAAGTCATTAAGCCGCTCATCCCTTTTTATATCTCCATCGTTGGTATTCTTTTACTCATTACTTACCTGCCAGAAATAACATTATTCCTGCCGCGTCTACTGGGCGTAATGTAATATAACGCGTAAGCAAAACCATCCGCCTTCTGTCGAAGGCGGCTTTATTTTTTAATAAGAAAAAAACGGCCATCAATCACTGATGGCCGAAAAGAAGGGAAAATAAATAATGTAACTCAAAAAATCAGAAAGTATAACCAATACCCACGCGGAAACGTGTCTGTCGTTCATCTGTTGTACTGCGTACCGAAACATTACCGACTTCTATAAATGGAGACCACTGTTCGATAATATATGCCGTACGGAAATTCATCTCATAGTTATCCTTGCCGTTATTAAATTGGTTATATTTGTCCGCTCTTTTATAAATCCCTTCCAGCGTCCAGTCGAAATTATTCCATTTATATCCAGCCCAGGCATCCATACGATTAACAGTATCATCCTCACGAGAATCAGAAGAGCGACGAACATATTCGAAACGATAGCGAGCACCTAACCACCAGCTCTCATTAAGGGTCCAGGTTGCTCGCAGGTAAGGTTTATAGTTGGAGTAGCCGTTTCCTGTTTCCAGAACAAACCCAGGCTGCCAGGCAACATCTCCCGCTTTAAACTGATAGCTGGCGGTATATTCGTTACCCTGAGTCTCCATATCATTGAAAGCTCTATCGGCATCATCACCAGACTTTGAAATAGCCTCAATGGCAAAACCAAAACCATTATTAAATCGATGTGATATGTAAGCACGGTCATAGTTAGCCTTGCTATCATCAAGATATTCATGACGTACATCTACATATACAGCATGAGCACTACTTACAGTAAGAGGTAGCAGTAATAAAAGCGCTTTTTTCATAAAAATATCCATATAAAATTTGCAGAGAAGTATTTAAATCAAAGCTCAACAAATAAGATAATCAATACAAAACGATGTTTCAATATCAGTTATTTTTTTAATGATAAAATGCGATTAGGCTCAAGGTTACATAATTTAATATTCTTACACCATAAGCATAAAATATAAAAAGAGCGCTTTGATATTTATCCGATAAATATTAAAAGAGTTAAATTAAATTTAACTCTATGATTTTGAAGGATTATAAAAATTCATAATACAACCAAATCATGTATTTGATAAATAAATAAAAAGAAGAACTTCTCATTATTGCCAGCTTTGTTAACTCCATGTCCATTAATAGAAGGTTTTCTTTAGAATTATATGCACACAAAAAATAATAAAGTATTTAAAAAGAAAGCAAAGAAGGTAATGGGAGAAAAAAGTGACGAGAGCTAAGAATGGTATTTACAGTACCGCCGCTCGACTGCGCTGCCGCCACTGCCCAGGCGTCATGCCAATCTCACGGTTAAACACCACCGAAAAGTAGTTACTGTCTTCAAAGCCGCACTGCATCGCCACTTCGCCAATCAGTCGTTCCGTATGCTGTAACAGATACTGAGCGTGGCAAATCCGCAGCTGGCGCAAATAGTGGTTGATGGTCATTCCCGTCTGCTGACGAAACTGCTGGCGTAGCGCGCGTTCACTGCACCCTTCCCGCTCACAAAATTTATCCAGAAAAAAAGGCCGGTTCAGGCTACCCGCCAGTTCGGTAAGCAGCTTATCGAGCAGAGCCTCGCTCTGAGTTGCCGCCAGATTATCGGTGGCATAGCGATAACGCTGGAGGATAAGCACCAGTTGAGCAAACAGCAGTTCGGCCATATCATTGGCCTGCGCATCGCTACGGCTACTCTCGTGCTCAAGTTGGGTAATCACCTGCCGGACCTGAGCCATGCCGCTGCTGCCAATTCGCCAGTGCGGGACCCACGGCGTACCGAACAGGCCGGGAATATGTGCCGCCCAGTCAAAATTAAGCCGTAACCGGTCCGGGCAATAAATGACGTTTTGCAGGACGAGATCGTTCACCGAGGCGTAGGAGTGTTTGTCTTCGGCGCGGATATAGAACAAATCGCCGCGGGTTATGCGCCACGGGCGATCGTTAAGGACGTGCAGGCCGTTTCCCCGCCACACCAGCACCAGTTCACAAAATTCATGAGTGTGTTCGGCGAAGACGTTTTGCGGATAGCGATCCGCCACCGCCACCGCCTGAGCGGGGGAAGCAAAAAATTCATTTTTGCGAAGAATCAACTGACCTGCCACTCATCAACTCCAGACGCGAAAAAACGAATCATTATTCGCGTTTATGCCTGTTAATACGTTGACTGCTCTCGCGTTACTGAAGAATCGCGTCGCGCCCCTGGCGAATATCGCGCGGGGACCAGTCAAACTCCCGGCGAAAAAGCGTCGAAAAGTGGTTACTATCGCCAAAACCACAGCGATACGCGATATCCGTCACGCTATCATCGCTATGTCGTAGCAGATGGCGGGCTTTCATCAACCGCACCCGGTTCAGATAGCGTTGCGGCGTCAGGCCAGTTTGCTGTTTTAACTGGCGGTGCAGAGTGCGCAGGGACAGCGAAAACTGCGCCGCCACCTCTTCCCAGCAGACATCTTCGGCAAAATGATCTTCCAGCCAGGCCATCAGGTGATTCAACCGCGCATCGTTATCGGCGATTCCTTCAGCAAGGCTGCTTTTACGCAGTAGCACCAGCAACTGCATAAAGAAAATCTCGCGGCTGGCGATGGAATGCATGTCCAAATCCGCACCAACGTTTTCCATCTGGCCAACAATCTGGCGAACCTGCTGCAACGCGCTTTGGTTAACTCGCCAGTGTGAGAGGTAATTCCCCTCCTGCTCCTGCGGCAGCAGTTCGTGCAGACCGGACAAAAAACGAAACGCGTCCGGCGCGCGATAAAGCACATTGGTCAGGCATAAATTATCCGTGTGCTCGTAGAGATGGCGATCGTGATCGCGAATAAAACAGACCGACCCGCCGCTGATGGTGTAGGGCTGACCGTTGAAAACATGAATTCCCGTACCGTGTTCGACGATAACAATTTCATGAAAATCATGATGATGCTCAGGAAAGGCCGATTGCGGGAGCCGCGGTTCAATGGCAACAGCAGAAACGCCGGACTTGAAGAAATCCACACTGTGCAACATGGTCATAGCCGCTCCTCGAAATGAGAAAAATTATCAATCAGTGGTGCAAATAGTAATTAAGGGTCGGCAATCCGGCCTTCAATTTTTGACTACAAAGTTCGTAAAGCCTGCCGCTTTTTCAAGAAATGACGGGAAAGATCGGGAACTGCGGACAACATCACATCCCTCAGTGAGCCACTGATCAAACGAAACTGTGACCTCCCTCACGGTCACCTTTGCTTTCTTGCCAGCGGCGAATTTTCCCTGTCAGTAACAAGAAGGTGAGTCAGGCGCAACTTTTTTAGACTGCTTGCAATGATTTTCACAAGGATCTTCCCATGAGTTTTCGTCATTGTGTTGCGGTTGATTTAGGCGCCTCCAGCGGGCGGGTGATGCTCGCCAGTTATGAACCCGGGCAGCAAACGCTGGCGCTGCGCGAAATTCACCGCTTTACCAATAGCCTACAGAAGGTAGATGGCTTCGACTGCTGGGATATCGATAGCCTGGAAAATGAAATTCGCTGCGGCCTGGTGAAAGTATGCGAACAGGGCATCCTGATCGATAGCATCGGCATTGATACCTGGGGCGTGGATTATGTCCTGCTGGATAAACAGGGCCAGCGAGTCGGCCTGCCGGTTTCCTATCGCGACTCCCGCACTCAGGGCCTGATGCGCCATGCCGAAGAGCAGATGGGACGTGCAGATATCTATCGCCGCAGCGGTATTCAGTTTCTGCCGTTTAACACCCTTTATCAGCTTCGCGCGCTGGTTGAACAGCAGCCGGAGCTGGTCAGCCAGGCCGCGCACGCGCTGCTGATCCCGGACTACCTTAGCTTTCGCCTGACCGGCAAAATGAACTGGGAATACACCAACGCCACCACCACACAGCTGGTCAATATCAATAGCGATAACTGGGATGAAGAGCTGCTGAACTGGACCGGCGCGCCGCGCGAATGGTTCGGTACGCCGACGCACCCGGGCAACGTTATCGGCCACTGGATTTGCCCGCAGGGAAATCATATTCCGGTAGTTGCCGTCGCCAGCCACGATACCGCCAGCGCGGTTATCGCCTCGCCGTTAGCCAACAAAAACGCCGCTTATCTCTCTTCCGGCACCTGGTCGCTAATGGGCTTTGAAAGCAAAACCCCCTGCACCAGCGATGAGGCGCTAAAGGCCAACATCACCAACGAAGGCGGGGCTGAAGGTCGCTATCGGGTACTGAAAAATATTATGGGCCTGTGGCTGCTCCAGCGGGTGCTGAAAGAGCAAAACGTCGGTGACCTGTCGGAGCTGATCGCCCGCACCGCGGCGCTCCCAGCCTGCCGTTTCGTTATTGATTGCAACGACGACCGCTTTATCAACCCCGACAACATGAGCGCTGAAATTCAGGCCGCCTGCCGCGAATCCGGGCAGCCGGTTCCTGCCAGCGATGCCGAACTGGCGCGCTGCATTTTCGACAGCTTAGCGCTGCTCTACGCCCGAGTACTCAACGAACTGTCGGCGCTTCGCGACCAGCCATTCAGTCAGTTGCATATCGTCGGCGGCGGCTGCCAGAACGAACTGCTTAACCAGCTGTGCGCCGATGCCTGCGGCATCACCGTGGTCGCTGGCCCCATTGAGGCCTCCACGCTAGGCAACATCGGCATCCAGTTAATGACCCTCGACGAGCTGCATAACGTCGATGAATTCCGTCAGGTGGTGAGGCAAAACTACGCCCTCACCACCTTTACCCCTAATCCTGAAAGTGAAATTGCCCGCTTCGTCGCGCAGTTTCAGCCACAACAGACCAAGGAGCTTTGCGCATGACCACTCAACTTGAACAAGCCTGGGAAATTGCCAAACAGCGCTACGCCAGTATCGGCGTGGACGTCGAGGAGGCCTTGCGCCAGCTGGACCGCCTGCCTGTTTCCATGCACTGCTGGCAGGGCGATGACGTCGTCGGTTTTGAAAACCCGGAAGGGAGCCTGACCGGCGGTATTCAGGCCACCGGTAACTATCCGGGCAAAGCGCGTAACGCCACCGAACTGCGCGCTGACCTTGAGCAGGCGCTGAGCCTGATTCCGGGGCCAAAACGCCTGAACCTGCACGCGCTCTATCTGGAATCCGAAACGCCGGTACCGCGTAATGAAATCAAACCGGAGCACTTTAAAAACTGGGTCGAGTGGGCGAAAGCCAACAAGCTGGGGCTGGATTTTAACCCCTCCTGCTTCTCGCACCCACTGAGCGCCGACGGCTTTACGCTGTCGCACGCCAACGATGAAATCCGCCAGTTCTGGATCGATCACTGCAAGGCCAGCCGCAGCGTTTCCGCGTATTTCGGCGAGCAGCTGGGCACGCCGTCGGTGATGAATATCTGGATCCCTGACGGCATGAAAGATATCACCGTTGACCGTTTCGCTCCGCGTCAGCGTCTGCTGAATGCGCTTGATGAAGTGATCAGTGAAAAATTCAACCCAGCGCATCACATCGACGCCGTGGAGAGCAAGCTGTTCGGTATTGGCGCAGAGAGCTACACCGTCGGCTCCAATGAGTTCTATATGGGTTACGCCACCAGCCGCCAGACCGCCCTGTGCCTGGATGCCGGCCACTTCCACCCGACGGAAGTGATCTCCGACAAAATATCCGCCGCGATGCTCTATATCCCACGCTTGCTGCTGCACGTCAGCCGCCCGGTACGCTGGGACAGCGACCACGTGGTGCTGCTGGATGACGAAACTCAGGCCATCGCCAGCGAAATTATCCGTCACGATCTGTTCGACCGCGTGCATATCGGCCTCGATTTCTTCGATGCCTCGATCAACCGCATCGCGGCATGGGTGATTGGTACCCGCAATATGAAGAAAGCGCTGCTGCGCGCTCTGCTGGAGCCGACCGCACAGCTGCGCCAGCTGGAACTCGATGGCGATTACACCGCCCGTCTGGCGCTGCTGGAAGAGCAGAAATGTCTGCCGTGGCAGGCCATCTGGGAGATGTACTGCCAGCGTCACGATACGCCAGCAGGCAGCCAGTGGCTGGATAACGTCCGGGCTTACGAGAATGCAGTTCTGAGCCAGCGCGGGTAAACACTGGACTTTCCCCGGGTCGCGGCTGACGGCTTACCCGGGGACTCGCACGTATTTACGGTGAGGGGCTAACCCCGCACCGAATTAACAGGAAACACAAGACTATGCAGACCATTACTGACTCCTGGTTCGTCCAGGGCATGATTAAAGCCACTTCCGACGCCTGGCTGAAAGGCTGGGACGAGCGCAACGGCGGCAATCTGACGCTGCGCCTCGATGAAGCGGATATCGAACCTTATGCAGCGGATTTCCACGCTAAACCGCGCTATATCGCCCTGAGCCAGCCGATGCCGACGCTGGCTAACCAGCCGTTTATCGTGACCGGTTCCGGCAAATTCTTCCGCAACGTCCAGCTCGACCCGGCCGCTAACCTCGGCGCAGTAAAAGTCGACAGCGACGGCGCGGGATACCATATTCTGTGGGGCCTGACTCACGATGCGGTACCGACCTCCGAGCTGCCAGCGCACTTCCTGTCGCACAGCGAGCGCATCAAGCTAACCAACGGCAAAGATCGGGTGATCATGCATTGCCATGCCACCAACCTGATCGCCCTGACCTACGTGCTGGAAAACAACAGCGATCTGTTCACCCGCAAACTGTGGGAAGGCAGCACCGAATGCCTGGTGGTATTCCCGGACGGCGTCGGCATTTTACCGTGGATGGTGCCGGGCACTGACGAAATCGGCCAGGCCACCGCCGAGGCCATGCAGCAACACTCGCTGGTGCTATGGCCGTTCCACGGCGTCTTCGGCAGTGGCCCTAATCTGGACGAAACCTTCGGCCTGATCGACACCGCCGAGAAATCTGCCGAAGTGCTGGTGAAAGTCTATTCAATGGGCGGTATGAAACAAACCATCACCCGTGAAGAGCTGGTCGCCCTTGGCAAACGCTTCAATGTTCAACCAATGCAGTCCGCGTTAGACCTTTATCAATAACAACATCGCGCCCCGCTCACCGAGACGGGGCGAAACATCACCTGCAAACCCTACAAAACTGACTCATGTGGAGTAAAAGCAATGAAAATAAAGACAAGCTTGATCCTCACCGTTGCCGCCATGGCGTTGTCCGGTTCCGCTTTAGCTGAAGTTAAAATTGCCCTCGTGGCAAAATCATTGGGAAATGGATTCTTCGAAGCAGCGAACGTCGGCGCGCAGGAGGCGGCCAAAGAGTTAGGCGATGTAAAAGTTATCTATACCGGCCCGACCACCACCACGGCCGAAGCGCAGATCGAAGTGCTGAATGGATTGATCGCCCAGGGGGTGGATGCGATCGCGATTTCTGCTAACGATCCCGACGCCGTGGTGCCGGTGCTGAAAAAAGCGATGCAGCGCGGCATTAAAGTGGTCTCCTGGGACTCCGGCGTCGCGCCTGCGGGCCGCCAGATCCACCTGAATCCGTCCAACAACGCCTTGATTGGCGAAACCAACGTCAAGCTCGCCGCCGATGCGCTGAAAGCACTGAACGTTGAAAAAGGCGATGTGGCGATTTTAAGCGCCACGCCCACCTCTACTAACCAGAACATCTGGATTGCGGAGATGAAAAAGGTGCTGCCGCAGTACCCGTCCGTCAATCTGGTGACCGTCGCCTACGGTGACGATCTGTCCGATAAAAGCTATCGCGAAGCGGTGGGCCTGCTGAAGTCATATCCGGACCTGAAAGTGATCGTCTCGCCTTCATCTGTGGGGATCGTTGCCGCCGCACAGGCGGTGAAGGACCAGGGCAAAATCGGCAAGGTGTACGTGACCGGGCTGGGGCTGCCGTCGGAAATGGCCGGGGCGATTAAGTCCGGCGCCAGCAAAAGCTTCGCCATCTGGAACCCGATTGACCTCGGCTACGCCGCCACTTACCTGGCGGATGATTTAGTCAAAGGCACGGCGACCAAAACCGAAGCCAATATGGGCAGGCTGGGCAAAGTGAATCTGGATGCCGACGGTAACGGCGCGATGGCCGAACCGTTCGTCTACGATGCCGGCAACATCGATAAGTTCTCGAAGATTTTCTAATCCCTGCTCCCTCACCCCGGCCCTCTCCCAAAGGGAGGGGCGCTAACCATTCCCTCGCCCCCTTGGGGAGAGGGTTAGGGTGAGGGGCGATTTTACGGAGAACTATCATGTCAGCATCCACCCCACTGCTGTCGCTGAAGGGCATCACTAAGGTTTTTCCCGGTGTGCGCGCCCTTGAGAACGTGCAGCTCGATCTCTGGCCCGGCAAAGTGACCGCCCTAATCGGTGAAAACGGCGCAGGCAAATCCACGCTGGTCAAAGTGATGACCGGTATTTATCAGCCCGAAGAGGGCGAAATTCTCTATAAAGCGATCCCTATCCAGCTGCCGAACCCCGAGTCGGCGCACAAGGTGGGGATCACCGCCATTCATCAGGAAACCGTGCTATTTGATGAGCTATCGGTCACTGAAAATATTTTCGTCGGTCAGTATCTGCATACCGGCCTGCTGAAAAAACTCGACTGGCCTGCGATGCACCGCAAAGCTAGCGAAATTCTCAACCGCCTTGAGGTACAGATTGACCCGCGCGCGACGCTGAAAACCCTCAGCATCGCCCAGCGCCATATGGTGGCCATTGCCCGGGCACTCTCCTTTGAAGCCCAGGTGGTGATCCTCGATGAACCGACCGCGGCGCTCTCGCAACATGAAATTCTGGAGTTTTATCAAATTGTTGAGCGCCTGAAGCAGGACGGAAAAGCGATTCTGTTTATCTCGCACAAGTTCGATGAGATTTTCGAGCTGGCGGACTACTACACCATTCTGCGCGATGGCGTGTACGTCAGCTCCGGGGCGATTAACGACATCACCGAAGAGCGGATGGTGGCGATGATGGTCGGTCGCGCGATTACGCAAACCTACCCGAAAGTCGACTATACCCCAGGGGAAACGGTGCTGGAGGTGAAAGACCTCTGCCACCCTACCGAATTTGCTCATATCAATTTCAGCCTGCGCAAAGGGGAAATTCTCGGCTTTTACGGCCTGGTGGGCGCCGGACGTACCGAGCTGATGCAGGCACTTTCCGGTGTATCGCATCCCTCTTCCGGCGAGATCGTGCTGAAGGGCAAAGCGATGCGTTTTCGCCAGCCTGCCGACGCCATCAACGCCGGTATCGTCTGCGTGCCGGAAGAGCGACAGAAACAGGGGGCGATCATCGCCCTGCCGATCGCTCAGAACATTAGCCTGCCGCAGCTCAGCAAACTCAACCCTAACGGCGTGCTGAACGACGCCCGCGAATGGCGGCTGGCGGATGAGTACGCTTCGCGCCTGCAGGTCAAAGCCTTTAGCTGGCGACAGGCGGTAGAGACCCTCTCCGGCGGCAACCAGCAGAAAGTGGTGATCGGCAAATGGCTGGCGACCCATCCGGAAGTGATTATCCTCGACGAGCCGACCAAAGGTATCGATATCGGCTCCAAAGCAGCGGTGCATCAGTTTATGTCCGAGCTGGTCAGTCAGGGGCTGGCAGTGATCATGGTCTCTTCGGAGCTGCCGGAAGTCATGGGTATGGCTGACCGGATTATCGTGATGCACGAAGGGCTGATGGTCGCCGAGTATCAGGCCGGCGAGGCGACGGCGGAAACCATCGTCAGCGCCGCCAGCGGCGTCAGTCAGGAGGCCGCGTAATGGGCAAAAAACTGCTTAAACATCGTGAAGCGCTGCTGGCGGCGGTGATCATTTTGATGATCGGTGCTATCGGCAGCCGGGCACCGTCGTTCGTCTCGCCGGGTAATCTGGTGGAGATGTTTAACGACACCGCCATTCTGATAATCCTCGCCCTCGGTCAGATGATGGTGCTGCTCACCAAGGGCATCGATCTGTCGATGGCTGCCAATCTGGCACTCACTGGAATGATCGTCGCCCTGCTTAACGCCCACTATCCAGGGATTCCCGTGGTGGCGCTGCTGGCGCTGGCAACCCTGCTTGGCCTGATAATGGGGATGATTAACGGCCTGCTGGTCTGGCGGCTCGGCATCCCGGCTATCGTGGTCACGCTCGGTACCATGAGCATTTATCGCGGGATTATTTTTCTGCTTTCCAACGGCGGCTGGATTAACTCGCACCAGATGAGCGCTGACTTTCTCGGCCTGCCGCGCGCCTCGTTGTTGGGCCTGCCGCTGCTGAGCTGGTGCGCTATCGCCGCGCTATTGCTGGTGGGCTATTTCTTACGCTACAGCCGCACAGGCAGGGCCTTGTATACCGCGGGCGGCAACGCCACGGCGGCGTACTACACCGGCATTAACGCCGGGAAAATGCAGTTCGTCAGCTTCTGCCTCTCCGGCGCGCTGGCCGGGTTCTGCGGTTATCTGTGGATTTCACGCTTTGCCGTCGCCTACGTCGATGTCGCCAACGGTTTTGAACTGCAGGTGGTCGCCGCCTGCGTCATCGGCGGCATCAGCACCATGGGCGGAACTGGACGGGTGCTCGGCTGCCTGTGCGGTGCCTTATTCCTCGGCGTTATCAATAACGCGCTGCCGGTGATCGGCATTTCGCCGTTCTGGCAAATGGCGATTTCCGGCGCGGTTATCGTGATTGCGGTGCTGCTTAACGAGCGCGGCAATAAAGGGCACGGGCGGTTAATCCTGCGCAATGCGGCGTTAGCCCGGCAAAAACAGGCGGTGAAATCATGAGCAAAATGATGATGTCTGAAGAGATGAAAAGTCCGCCGGTCGCGCCGTCGCCTCTGCGGCGCCTGCTGTGCTGGGAAGGATTTCTGCTAGCGGTCACTCTGGCGGTCTTTATCGGCAACGCCCTGGCTTCCCCTTATTTCCTTAATATCTGGAACCTGTCGGACGCCACGTTTAACTTCACCGAGAAAGCGATCATCGTGCTGCCAATGGCGATGCTGATTATCGCCCGCGAAATTGACCTTTCGGTGGCGTCAACGATGGCGCTGAGTTCAACGGTGATGGGCTTCTGCGCGGCGGCGGGCATGGACACGCCGCTGCTGGTGGTCATCGGGCTGGGCGTGGGGCTGTTGTGCGGCCTGTTCAACGGCATTCTGGTGACACGCTTTAACCTGTCATCGATTGTGATCACCATCGGCACCATGAGCCTGTATCGCGGAATGACCTACATCCTGCTGGGCGATAAGGCGCTCAATCACTATCCGGATAGCTTCGCCTGGTTCGGTCAGGGCTACGTGTGGGGGGCGCTCTCTTTCGAGTTCGCGCTGTTTATCCTCCTCGCCGCCGCTTTTACCTTCCTGCTGCATAAAACCAACTTTGGCCGCCGGACCTACGCCATCGGCAATAACCCAACCGGGGCCTGGTTCTCCGGGATCAACGTTAAACGCCACAACCTGATGCTGTTCGCGCTGGTTGGGTTGATGGCCGGACTGGCAGCGGTCCTGCTGACCTCAAGGCTCGGCAGTACGCGCCCGACGCTGGCGATGGGTTGGGAGCTGGCTGTGGTCACCATGGCGGTGCTCGGCGGCGTCAATATTCTCGGCGGTTCCGGCAGCATGGTGGGGGTGATTATCGCCGCCTTCCTGATGGGGCTGGTGACCTTCGGGCTGAGCCTGCTCAACGTGCCGGGCATCGTGATGTCGATCATCATTGGCGCGATGCTGATTGTGGTTATCTCGCTGCCGATTATTACCCGGCGGATGATGCAGCGAAGACGAATTTAATTTCCCCTCACCCTCAATCCCGGAGGCGGTGCTACGCACCTGTCCGGGCTACGAAATGGGCCGGGGTGAGGGGAAACGGATTTCACAAAATAGATATCAAGGAGAATTATCATGAGTTTTATGTTGGCACTTCCTAAAATCAGCCTTCACGGCGCGGGCGCAATCGGCGATATGGTCAAGCTGGTGGCGGGCAAACAGTGGGGCAAGGCGCTGATCGTCACCGACGGTCATCTGGTCAAAATGGGCCTGCTCGACAGCCTGTTCGCCACGCTGGACGCCCAGCAGATGTCATATCATCTGTTTGACGAGGTGTTCCCCAACCCGACCGAAGCGCTGGTGCAAAAAGGCTACGCGGCGTATCAGGAAGCAAACTGCGACTTTATTATCGCCTTTGGCGGCGGCAGCCCAATTGATACCGCCAAAGCGGTGAAAATCCTCACCGCTAACCCAGGACCTTCGACCGCCTACTCCGGCGTCGGCAAGGTAAAAAACGCCGGCGTGCCGCTGGTAGCAATCAACACCACTGCCGGAACGGCGGCGGAGATGACCAGCAACGCGGTGATCATCGACGCAGAACGTCAGGTTAAAGAAGTGATTATCGACCCGAATATCATCCCGGATATCGCCGTTGATGACGCCAGCGTGATGCTGGACATTCCGGCCTCCATCACCGCCGCCACCGGCATGGATGCGCTGACTCACGCCATTGAAGCCTTCGTTTCCGTGGGCGCGCACCCGCTGACCGACGCCAACGCCCTGGAAGCGATTCGCCTGATCAACCTGTGGTTGCCGAAAGCCGTGGACGACGGACATAACCTCGAAGCCCGTGAGCAGATGGCGTTTGGCCAATATCTGGCGGGCATGGCGTTTAACAGCGCCGGTCTTGGCCTGGTGCATGCGCTGGCTCATCAGCCGGGCGCTACCCACAACCTGCCGCACGGCGTGTGCAACGCCATCCTGCTGCCGATCATCGAAAACTTTAACCGCCCGAACGCCGTCGCGCGCTTTGCTCGCGTGGCGCAGGCGATGGGCGTCGAGACCCGTGGCATGAGCGATGAAGCCGCCAGCATGGAGGCGATCAACGCCATCCGCGCCCTGAGCAAGCGCGTCGGTATTCCGCAGGGCTTCAGCCAGCTTGGCGTCAGCAAAGAGGACATCGAAGGCTGGCTGGACAAGGCGCTGGCCGACCCGTGTGCGCCGTGCAACCCGCGCACCGCCACCCGTGACGAAGTTCGCGAACTGTATCTGGAGGCATTATGATCCGCAAAGCTTTCGTGATGCAGGTAAACCCTGAAGCACATGAAGAGTATCAGCACCGCCACACGCCAATCTGGCCGGAATTGGAAGCGGTGCTGAAGGCCCACGGCGCGCACCACTACGCAATTTACCTCGATAAAGAGCGCAACCTGCTGTTCGCCACGGTGGAGATTGAATCGGAAGAACGTTGGAACGCCGTCGCCAGTACCGAAGTGTGTCAGCGCTGGTGGAAGTATATGTGTGATGTTATGCCAGCAAACCCGGATAACAGCCCGGTGAGCGCGGAGCTCAAAGAGGTGTTTTATCTGGAGTAAACCCAGCAATTCAGGCCCGACAAGCGGGCCTGAATATCACCACTCATGCCTTTCTATTTCTTCCTGGTAAAATCGATACAGGCATTTTTACCTTTTACCGTACAAATCAGATCCTCAGTATGTTCCATAATATCCTTGCTTACCTGACTGATGGCATCGTTAGTCGGATCGCTATTATCACCATACTGGCTTCCCACTTTACTCCCTTCCACATATTTCGTTTTTGAACCCTCACTCCGGGAAGACTGGTAACCATCTGCGTTTTCTTTCTCAACCTTCCCCTGTGCATTTTTAATCTGCCAGGAATATTTAACGTCAGTACTTTTAAAATTACTGACCACGTTAATACTTTCTTTCGCCGTCCCCCGGTTATCCACACATGTTTTCACATAGCGCGGATTATCATCACGGTCTTTAGATTTTTTATGCCGTTTCTTATGCCGACGATCACCGTCATCGTGATAGTCTTCATTCGCCACCCACTCACAATCTACTGTACCCACTGAATAAACATTCGTTGAACGATCGTGACTCTCTTTATCACCGGCCAAAACCTGCGCAATACTAATATCAAGAAAGTAATTAATTCCCGTCGGGGAGGGCCTGCTTGTATAATCCATAAGAATCATGCGGCGCACAGATCCTGTTTTATAGCTAATCAAGTCCGGGTCCGTTTGGAGCAATTGCTCGAAAGGCAGGATATATTTAGGCTTTCCTTCCCCCTGTAAAGAGTTTTTTAAAATAGCAGGGATAATATAAGCACTATTCACCATTACGCCATCATGGCGAAAATCTTTTTTATTACGCACGACAACGTTCACCACCGTCCTGTTATAGGCTTTCAGTAAATCAGCCTTCAAGGATGGTGATAAAGCGCCATTGATATCAGGCTGGTCGTACAACCAGGTCAGATATAACCAAACAAATTCATGGTAACGCTTAATAGCATCATCATTTTTACTAAACTCCACAGGGACTTTACTTTTCGCATAAAAAATCTCGCCCAACTTCTCTTTAGCCTGCTTTACGGATTGTTCAGGCAAACGCTGGCTACGCGTTACCGAAACAACCCTGGCATTTGCCTTCGGCGAAAGCAATGCGTATTTCATATCTGTATACTTGGTCCACATTGTATTCGTATGAAGCAAATACAAGTTGGCGAGCATTTTTTCCTCTGTTGTTTTTGCTTGTTCAACCCGTTTTCGGGCAAATTCCAACGCCTTGCCAAAAGCCTGGGGATAAACCTCTTTTAGCTGCTTAAGCTCTTTACTCTCTCGATTATTCCGGCCTACTATCTGCAAGCCAGTCACCCTCATCCCCCAATCATCAAACCCGTGAATGAAGGAATAATAAGCTTTGTCGTACCCCTCAGCCGTGTTTTTAGACAGATCCGCATCAATAGTCGCCAGCCGCTGATCGACCTTCATTGGCTGCGGCATGCTACTGCCACAGCCGACCAACAAGCATGAACAGCCAAAGAATAAAATGGAGGGTAACGTATATCGTACCGTTCGACACAATGGTAGAATAAATGAATCAAAGGAGATTATTTTTTGCATTTTTTCGCATCACTGGTCAATTCATGGCACATCGCCCTGGCGACAATATTAATCAGATCATTGCTGGCTATCGACAAAGTAAGATCGATTGGATCGTACTCTTTATTTCCTTCACGGCTATTTTCCACGCCATCAACTGTAATAATTTTTTCACCTTCTGAGGCTTTAGAGGTAAGTCCATTGCTGGCTAAAATACTGCGGTGATTGTTATCCTGTAAATTATAGCTATAGTCGATGCGTGTGTTTTTATACAAATACGTGAATTCGGTTTTCGTGGTTATCGTTTGCCGACTATCAATACAGGTCTTTATATATCGCGGCTCACGATCATGTTTATATTCACCCTTATTCTTACGATTGCGATTTTTCTCTATCTTTATCTTATCTTTTCTGTCTTTTCTGTCTTTTCTGTCATCATCACGAGACGAATCATAGTTGGGGTTTTCTTCCATACCACAGTCAACTGAACCAACATCAGAGTCAGTGGTATAACCCGAATTACTCACTTCATCATCGGTTTTTGCACTATTAATTGCCAAATCAAAATAATAGTTCAAACCGCTTGCCGTCGGTTTGCTCACAAACTTCAATAAAGGACGAGGCATAACCGAGCCATCCGAATCACGTATAAACTGCTGCGGTTCATTTAATAAGGATGTCAGTTCAGGAAGCTTTGCAGGGCTGTCTGAGCTTCCTGACGCTGAGCGCTGAAACATTCCTGGGATTATCGATTTACGACCAACCATTTTCCCCTGATAGCTGATATCTTTCGTGCTGCGAACAACTACAGACACTACCGCTTGTTTATAAGCTTCGGCAATTTCTTTCTGTAAACCAGGAGACACTAGCCCATCAATATCTTTTTGATCGAGCGCATAAGCCTGCATTAAATAAGCAAGGTTATTAAAATGACGTTCAGCTTCTGTCTTTCCCTTAACTTCATGGCTAGCGGCGTAATATGCGTTAGCCAGTTTTTCGTTAATGGATTTTCTTTCCTGAGACGTTAAGTTTAGTTCTTTTGCTAAGACAGCGATCGCCAGCCTCGACTTAGTATTAAGCTTGCCCATACAGCCATAATCGGTGGGACCAAACTGGGTACCCGACCACAATAAATCGACGTGGCGTAGTCCCATATTGGCAGCAATAATTTCATCACGCAAATGAGCTTTATTTACATTATTTTTAGCGAATTGCAAAGCCTGAGCATAAGCCCTGGGATAATATTCTTTTAATGCGCTTAGATTCTGTTTAGCATACCAGGAATCTCCATCCCATGCACAGATACCTTGGGTGAGAACATTATATGCTTCATCATAACCTTCCATTGTATTGCGCATCACGTTATCTTTGGCTGAATCAATAAGCTTGTCAGCATTTGTGATATTCCTGCTTGCCACTCTGCCGCATCCTACTAATGACAGCACAGACAAAGCAATCATCGCTTTATACAAAGTATCCTTTCTCATACACCTCATCCTTATACTTAACGCAAGTCCCTGCATCCAGGACCCCATTTTCATTAAGGATAAGGCATATGGTCGATTTATTTAACCTTCATTGCATTTGAATTTTATTTAAAATATAAAAAACAAATGAAAATCGCCTTCACATAAAGAAGATTAATGGTTAGAAATGATATTTAAATCGCAACCGCGCGCCGTAGCGGTCGTCGTCATCGCCCTGACTCAGCTTATTGTCACTATCCAAAATAGAGTAATAAGCACCGAGATAAATATTAAAGTTCTGCATATTCATCACGTTCGGGATTTGATATGAGGCATGGAAGGTATGAATATTGTAGGTACCTTCATCTTTAATCCAGCAGTCGTTATCGCAAATCACCCCGGCATAATCACTGATTTTGTTATGCGCGTAGATATACCCCAGCTCAAAGCGTTGCCACAGCGCGTTCACCCCGGCGGTAAAATCCTTCTCGTTGCTGGCATCCATATAAGCGGTATTCAGGTTTACCACCACACCGTCCTCCGGGTCGCTTTTCAGGCCGTTCCAGGTCATGGTCAGGCCATAGCCGGTGCGGTCGGACTGATCGACAAAGTTACCCTGAGCATCGTGATAACCGTAGGCATTCTGCACCACGTTGGCTTCCATTGCCGCCGCAACGGAGAATTCATTCTTCGCCCACGACACGACAGGGCGCAGGTACGCAACGTTCTTTTTCTGCTCCATGTCGCGACCGTGGTAGCCGCCGTCGTCATACAACGAAGTGCCGTCCTCCAGCAGAGTGTTAAGCTCAAAATACCAATTATCTATCTGCTTACTCAGCAGGAAGTTGCCGCCTGCGTCAGAGCGACCACGCCCCTCTTTCATCATATAGATGTAGCCATGGCCGTCGCTGTACAGGTCGTTGGCGGTATTCCCCGAGTGCTCAACAAAAGTGTCCTGATTTAGCGGGAACATATCGTAAGCTTCAAAGCGTCCCACTTTAACCTTCCAGTCGTTCTCCCGGCCAAAGAAGAATGCGGCATCATCAAGGTTCATTGAGCCGGTCATATCCGCCAGAGGTTGAATGGAGAATCCGGCAAAATAGCCCTTGTCCATCTTACGGATGCCGTCAAAACCCAGCAGAATGCGGCCATTTAAATCCCAGTTGTCGTAGGTCGGATCGCTGCCGACATCGGCGTTGGTCATCGCCAGCAGGCCATGTTTACTTTCTGCATCCATATTAAATTCAACATCACCATAAATTTTCAGGTCGCCATACCCGGATAATTTAAGCTCAGGAGCCGAAATATTCTTTTTACTCTCCGCCACAGGGGCCTGGCTTTTTACCGGCACCGTATTTTGTGCGACCTGCATAGAGGCATTCTGTTTATCCTGTAATTCTCGCACCAGGCTTTCCGCCACCGTCGCCCGATTTTCAGCAACAGCCAACCGCGCTTCAAGCTGTTCCATTCTTTGCTCCAGGGTCAGATGATTATTTTTAGCCACTGCCGAACCTGCTATCAAACATAAACCAATCGCTATCGATAATATTTTTTTATTCATTTTTATATTCCGGAGGTAAAAGGGGGTCAGGTGAGTGGAAAACTCACCTGTGCTTATTTCTAATTATTTATATACCCGTCATACTTCAAGTTGCTTATGTGTTGGCTACGCTCACTCGCCCCAGTCACATAGTTATCTATGCTCCTGGGGACTCCCTCCCTTGCCGCCTTTAAGCAACTCGAATTATTTAGGGAATATAAGACGGATAATTTAAATTATTATTTGATATATTATCACCCCGCAAATAGCTGATATTTATTTTTATCCTCATCGGTAATATCTCTTAATACCCGGCAAGGTATCCCGACGGCGATCACGTTTGCCGGTATTGAGCGATTAACCACGCTGCCGGCGCCAATCACCGAGTTTTTGCCGATGGTGACGCCTGGGTTGATAATCACCCCGGTGCCCAGCCAGACGCCATCTTCGATAATCACCGGTTTCGAGAACTGCTGCTGCGTATGGCGCAAGTCCGGATGCACTGGATGGCCCGCAGTAGAAATTGTTACGTTTGGCGCAAACATGACATTATTGCCAATAATAATCTCAGCATCATCAACCAACGTCAGATTGAAATTAGCGTAAAAGTTATCGCCAATAGTGGTGTGAGTTCCGTAGGCAACATTAATCGGTGGTTCTATCCAGCACTCTTTACCTACGCTCGCAAACATTCGCTTAATAATATCTTTTCTTAATTCCTGATTAAAAGGATGCGAGTGATTATATTCATAGGCCCGCGCTTTGCCCATCAGTCGTTGTTCCGGCAAACCATACCCAGAATCAAGGTATAGCTCCCCGCTGTTCATTCTTTTTTTCATATCCATAATGAAAACTATTCCTCACGTATTCAACACATCCGTGTGAATTATCACTCCGGTTTTCAAACCGTCATTGCGTTTTTATTCACAGCTTCAGACTTTGATTTACCCGACAAGGTAAAGGCGGAGATTAGCGTGACGGCCAGGGCAATTCCGCCGAGGATCATATAGGTATCCTGGAAACCGATCCGGTCATACATATTCCCGGCAAAAGCAGAAAGGAAAATCGCTGCAACCTGTTTGGAGAACTGGAAACCGACCAGGTAAATCGTCGCCGACAGCCGGACATCAAACACGCCGGTAATATATTTAAATGCGCCCACCAGCAGGAACGGGACTTCCAGCGCGTGGAGCATTTTCAGGGCCACCACTTCCGCAGCCGTGGTGGCAAACGATGAACCAATCATCCTTGCCGCCATCACCATCCCGGCAATCAGTAGCGTGTTCTTCGCCCCGATGCGGTTAATAATCCACGGTGAGCTGAACATAATAATCGCGTTGCATATTTCCCCGGCGGTGGTCGCAAAACCAAAGGCCCGGGTGCCTGACTCTGGAGTGGCAAAGAAGGATTTAAAGAAAGTGGCAAACTGCTGATCGAAGACGTCATACACACAGGCTACGCCAATCACATACAGGATAAACATCCACATTTTGCGCTGACGGAACATGCTCACGGCGGTTTTTAAATCCACCGCAGGGCGATTCGCGCCCAAAGAATCCATCACCTGGGCGCTCTGACTGGCCTGCGGTTTAGCGATAGCCACCAGCACGACCAACACCAGCGCGGCGGCCGATCCCATCCAGAATACCCACTCAGGGTTTACGCTGAACAACATCCCCGCCGTGGTTGCGCACAGCGCCCAGCCGAGGCAGCCAAAGGTACGCGCCTTGCCGTACTCAAACCCGCTATTGCGGCTCACGCGTTCAATATAGGCTTCCATCGCCCCGGCACCGGCGGAGAAAACAAAGCCAATATAAGCCCCACCGCTGAGCGCGCCGAGCCAGATATTGGTTTTCAACAGCGGCGCAAAAACGTAGAGGAAAAAGGGTGCAATCAGCACCAACAGCACGGTCACTATCCACATCAGGTGCTTTTTCAGCCCGAGCTTATCGGAAATCACGCCCAGGATGGGCTGAAAGCAGATAGCGAACAGCGACAGGCTGGAGAAAACGATACCGGTCTCGGTTTTATTCAGGCCGATGACATCCGATAGCCAGATCGGCAAAAACGGAAAGCAGGTGGCCATAATGAAAAAGTAGAGAAAGAAGAACAGCCCGAAAATCCAGAAATTGGGGTTGTTTTTATGGGTACAGACGGTCGGGTTCATTGTGTTTTCCTCAAAAAGGGCCGACGCGCGGCCCGTCACCATCACACGCGTTGCAGGCCAATCAAAATGGCGCTTTCCGGGTCAAGGATTGGCAGCGCCAGTCCCGCCTGTTGTAACCACTCGCCGCTTACGGTCTGTGGCGTCATCATCCATTCCGGCAGCTTACGCATCGTATGGCCGCCCTCTCCTGTAATTTGAATATTCGGATGATCGAGCAGCGTCACCTGATAGCTCGCGCCCGCGTCCAGTCCCGCCACGCGCAGCGGCGCCATCAGGGTGTAGTCCGGCATCGCCAGCTGGCTGACGAGGAAAATTGCCTGGCTCTTATCTTCACTGACCACGCCGTGCGCAAGCGTCGTGGCGTCCGGCATATCTGCCCGCCACTGCACGCCGTGATGGATTAAGTCTCGCCACTGCTTATGCAACGCCGCGTATTTGCGATACCCCGCGCGTTCTTGTTCATCGGCGCTCACCGGGTCCAGCTCAAGGCCCATATGGCCGAACAGCGCCGTCAGGCCGCGAAAAGCGATACTGTGCTGGCGGAAGGTGGCGTGGCAGTGGCGGTTGCCGATGTGTGCGCCCATCACTTCCGGCGGGAAGAAGTAGCTCATGCCACGCTGGATGGTATTGCGCTCCAGCGCATCGTTATTATCGGAAGCCCAGAAGCGGTGGCTGCGCTTCAGCACTTCATAGTCAATACGCCCACCGCCGGAGGAGCAGGATTCAAATTCGATATGCGGGAAACGGGCCACCAGAGTATCCAGCAGACGGTAGAACTGACGAGTCTGCGCGTCGGCGGCGGCTTTGCCGTTATGCCCTGGCTGCACCAGCTCGCGGTTCATATCCCACTTCACATAATCCACAGCGTGCTCGCCCAGCAGCCAGCTCATCCGCTCTAGCAGATAGTCAAAGGCTTCTGGGATATTCAGGTTCAGCACAAACTGATGACGCCCAGGGATCAGCGTATAGCCCGGCAGCGCAAGCACCCAATCCGGATGGGCACGATATAAATCCGAGTTCGGGCTAATCATTTCCGGCTCAACCCAGATACCAAATTCCATTCCCAGCGACTTCACGTGGTCGATAACCGGGGTCAGGCCGTTAGGGTATTTTTTCTCATCGAGATACCAGTCGCCGAGCGCCGCCCAGTCGTCGTTGCGCCCTTTAAACCAGCCGTCGTCGATGATAAAGCGCTCGACGCCCAGCTCCGCCGCCTCATCCGCCATGCGCATGATGTATTGCGGGTTGTGGTCGAAATAGATCCCTTCCCAGGTATTGAGGTGCACCGGGCGCGGTTTGTTGCCCGGGAAACGAATAATCTGTTCGCGCAGGTAGCGATGGAACTGCTGGCTCATGCCGTTCAGCCCTTGCGCGGAGTAGCTAGCGTAGAGGTTTGGGGTCCACAGCGTTTCGCCTTCCGTCAGCGCCATTTCGCCCGGCAAGTAGAGGGCTTCCGCCTGCAGATAGCGGCGACCATCGGTTTTGGCCTCCGCCCGCAGACGGTGGTTGCCGCTCCAGCCCAGATGAACGCCCCACACTTCGCCCTGCATCTCGCTAAAGGCTTTGCTACCGGTAATCAGCGCCGGAAAATGTTCATGAGAGGTGCGTCCGCGGCGGTTTTCCAGCACGAAGCTGTCATGTTCGAGAATCAGACGATGGGGCTGGAATTCGCGGATCCAGCGGCCATGAAAGGCCATCACTTCGCGGGCTCGCTCCGCGACCGGCAGCGTAATCGCCAGACGGTCCACCTGCCAGGGCTGCGCGCGCAGGTTAGTTAAACCATGACGAACGCTCAGTACGCCGCTGCTGTCGAGCTGGATTTCACTGCATAGCCGCAGGCCTGCCTGCACATCTTCACTGGTAATCGTTAAATTTTGCCCATCCTGCACCACATCAGTGGTGGTAAAAATCGGCGAGGCGTCCAGACCCTGGCGATGACCTTCAATACCCGGCGCGCCGAACAGACCGTGGCCCAGCTCGGCCATTAACGTCACCGGTGAATCGACGTCCACGCGGCTATTGGCGACCGGACGAGCCAGACTGACCGCATCCTGCGGCGAAAAGTGGCTTAAATGCGGCCCCCAGTAGATAATTTCGGCGAACGGATGGGTTTTTATCACCACATCAGCCACTGCGCTTTGCAGGCGTAAAATCGAATCAGACATCAGACATCTCCACAACAAGGAATGCCTTACTGTTGATCCGAAACGTTTCGGACGCCAACCAAAACGTTTCGGATCCGTGATCGAGTTCAGGAAATTAATCTGAAAAGGAGTGAATCAGGCGGTTTCGCCTGGGACAAATTCGGGCTGCCAGAGCACCTGGAGAGAGGCGAGATCGTCACCGGCAATCAAGCGACGAACCATGCTGGCTATCTGGCGACCCACGCCCTGGCGAGTAGATTGAATCACCGCGCCGACCGGGGTTTCAATGATGCTGTCCTGCGGCAAGCCGTCGTAAACCACCAGCGAAACGCGATTTTCGCCGGTAAGACGTCCCAACTGAGCCAGGGCCATCGCCGCGCCGTCACCATGGCTATTACAATCGGTGACGATCGCCGTGGGCGGTTCAGGCAAACGCAGCAGCTCCATCGTCGCCTGAAACCCACTGCGGCGGGTTGGCGACACGCTGCGCAGCCAGTCCTCGGCTAATCCGGCTTCGCGCAGCGCTTGCAGGTAGCCGTTGCGACGCTGAGTGATAAACGCCTGATTGTTATTTTCGCTCAATAACGCGATGCGCTGATGCCCCTGGCTAATCAGGTGGCGGGTAGCGCGATAGGTTCCGGCCTGGTTGTCGAAATCAAACCAGGCATAGGGCTGCGGCAGGCGGCTGCGGCCCAGGGCCAGAAACGGAAAACCGGATGAGAGCAATTGAATCAGGCGCGGGTCGTCGTCAAGGGTGTGGGCGACGATTAACGCATCAACGCGACGGCTCTGCACCATCCGCATATACCCGTGCTTGTCGGCTTGTTCATCATCGGCAATCAGTAGTAAATCAATCTCATAGCGCGCCAGCTCGTGGCTGATTTCACCCACCATATCGAGAAAGACATTGTTATTCAGCGGCGCAGGACGCACAGGAAACACGAGGCCAACGGCGTCAATTTTGCCCATCTTCAGGCGTCGGGCGAAGGTATTCGGGCGATATCCGCGACGCTGCGCTTCGGCTTCCACGCGGGCGCGCGTCTCCTGCGACACGTCGTCGTAGCCGTTTAACGCACGGCTGACGGTCGTGACCGAGATCCCAAGTTCTTTAGCAATGGCTTTCAACGACATAAGTATCCCTGTCTTCGCGGGAGAATGCGGCTAGTGTCCCGCAATACGGCCATGGCGTCCAGCTTGCCGCCGTGACTAGTTCTGCTCGGCCACCAGCAGCGCCTGGGTGTCCGGCTCCAGTGCCTGGAAAACGTGCTCCCGGTCTGCGGGATAGCAAATGTAATCCCCTTCGCCCAGTTCTTCCGGTGCTTCCGTCAGGCCAACCCGCGCTCGCCCCTGGGTGACAATAATATGCTCCACTGAACCCGGCGGATGCGGCTGTGAAATACGGTCCGCTCCCGGCTGGGTCAACAAGAGATAAATATCGCGCCGTGCGCCCGGCGGGCATGCAGCCAGGAGGATCGCCTGATAGTTTGCCTGCTCGGCGACAACTTTCATCCCCTCGCCGCGACGGATCACCTGGGTCGTATTGACCTGCGGCTCCAGCAGGCGGGCAAAAGGAATATCAAGCGCCACGCAGAGCGCCCACAAGGTTTCCAGGCTCGGATTGCCGTTGCCAGATTCCAGCTGCGATAACGTCGATTTGGCAATCCCCGCTCGCCGCGCAACTTCAGCGAGGGAAAGCCCGGTGCGCGCACGTTCACGTACCAGACTTTTGGCTATCAGGCTAATTGGCTGAGTCATACCGCTCTCCACGTTTTTTATAGCGAACGATTCGTTCGCCTTGAAATGCTTTTCTGTTGCGTTCATTATAATGGAAATTCGTTCGATATGGCTAAAGAGTATGAAGCAACACTTCGCCAGTCTCAAAGGCGACACCATCAAAGCAATTGTTTTAGTCTGCCTGGCGGTAGGCATCGTGGGCATGTCCTATGGCTCGCTGGCTATCGCCTATGGTTTTCCCATTTGGGTGCCTTTTGTCCTCTCGGTTTGCGTGCTAGCGGGTGCCTCTGAGTTTATGTTTATCGGCATTGTCGCCAGCGGCGGCAACCCGTTAGCGGCAGCAGCAGCTGGTTAACGCCCGCCATATTCCTTTCGGCGTCACGGTACGCGATCTGGTCGGCCAGCGCGCCGCCAGCTTCCTCGGTTGCCACATCATGAACGACGAAAGCGTGGTGTTTGGTCTGTCGCAGAAAACACCCGAACAGCGCCGGGCCGCCTACTGGCTATGCGGTCTGGGCGTGGCGCTGATTTGGCCGCTGGGCGCGCTCCTGGGCGCGGGCGTCGGTAAGCTGCTCCCGGCACCGGAGACCATCGGCCTCGATGCGGTATTCCCGGCGATTCTGCTGGCGCTGGTGGTTCCGGCATTTAAAAACCGTACTACGCTTATCCGCGCCTGCAGCGGAGCGGCGCTATCGCTGGCCGCCGTGCCTTTTGCGCCGGTTGGCCTGCCGGTCCTGCTGTCGCTGTTTGGCCTGCTGACGAGGAAAAAATAATGGGCAATATGACGCTATTTATTGCCGGTATCGCCGTGCTATCTCTGGGAACCTATTTAATGCGTTTAGGTGGAGCAAAGCTCGGCAACCGTTTAGCCTTTTCCGAACGTTCTCAGGCGCTGCTTTCCGATGCGGCGACGGTGCTGCTCTTTTCCGTCGCGCTAGCGACCACGTTTTATGAGGGTGAACATTTTGCCGGGATGGCGCGGGTGTTGGGCGTGGGCTTCGCGGTGTTCCTCGCCTGGCGCAAGATGCCGCTGATTGTGGTGATTATCGCCGCCGCCGTGGTAACGGCGCTGCTGCGGATGGCAGGAATATCTTAGGCCGGATAGCCAGGCGGCATCCGGCCATCAGGCTCACCAACGCCGGATGGCGACGCTAACGCGTCTTATCCGGCCTACAGTTTTCATTCCTTATCTGTATTTCAATCCACTCATTTAAGAGTTCAATGTCTGGTAGCTGCAGTTGATCTACCGTAAATACCGGTCCCAAGCGCATTGGTTGCGCCCGTTGCGCCAGCTGGGCCAGCTCCGGGAGATACTCTTCGCCCGGATGCCCCGGTTTACGGTCCTGCAACCGACTGGCGTAGCGCGACACCGCCAGCTCTGGCGAGATCTGATTCCAGACTTCAAGGACCTTTTCCACTCCCGCTTGTTGCAGCAACTGCTGCAACATTTCACGCGGCTGAAAACCAAACCAGGCGTCAATTAACCAGACGCAGCCTGCCGACGACTGGCCAACAATCGACCATATGACCTCATAGGCGGCACAACCCAACTGCCGGTTGAAATGACGATCAATATCAGTAAAGCGCGCCATAAACGGCTCCTTAATACCGTCGATGGTGAGTAGCGGCAGATTAAATGTTGCCGAGAGCTGCCGGGTGACGGTGCTTTTACCCGATGCGGGAATGCCGTTAATTAAAATCACCGTTTTGCGGTCTGGAGTGAGATGTCTGTTCATAACAACGCGACGACCTCCTCCCGGCTGCTGGCGGCCCGCAGCTTAGTCATCGTTTCGTTATTATCGAGCAACGCGATAATCGCGCGGATACCCTCCTCGATATGAGCATTGCTGTCCTGCGCGCCGAACATAATGACAATATCCGCCTTCTCGCTATCGGCAAACTGAATCGGTTTGTTCAGCACCACCAGGCTAAAACAGTTACGCTTTACGCCGCATTCAGGTCTGGCATGGGGGATCGCTACGCCTTCATCAAAAACGTAATACGCACCATGGTGCAGGGTATTATCAATCACCGCCTGGCCGTATTCTGTCGAGATATACCCTTTTGCGACCAGCGGACTGGCGGCCAGGTGAATCACCTTCTGCCAGTCTGACTCCGTGACGCCGACCTGAATGGCATCGGCCTCAATAAGTAATTCTTTTATCGTCATGATGACTCCCTAAGAATCTAATCCTAAATATTACGGCGAATAACATTACGCAACTCATCAATGCGAATAAAAAGCGCATCAATTTCCTGTCGATGCGTCTTGGGAAGGTGCGAACAAGTTCCTGATATGAGATCATCATATTCATCCGGAGCGCATCCCAGAGGGACATCATGAGCCATCAACTCACCTTCGCCGATAGTGAATTCAGCACTAAGCGCCGTCAGACCCGAAAAGAGATTTTCCTCTCCCGCATGGAGCAGATTCTGCCATGGCAGAATATGACCGCTGTCATCGAGCCGTTTTATCCCAAGGCGGGCAATGGCCGACGGCCCTATCCGCTGGAGACCATGCTGCGTATTCACTGCATGCAGCATTGGTACAACCTGAGCGACGGTGCCATGGAAGATGCCCTGTACGAAATCGCCTCCATGCGCCTGTTTGCCCGATTATCCCTGGATAGCGCCCTGCCGGATCGCACCACCATCATGAATTTCCGCCACCTGCTCGAGCAGCATCAACTGGCCCGTCAATTGTTCAAGACCATCAATCGCTGGCTGGCCGAAGCAGGCGTCATGATGACCCAAGGCACTTTGGTGGATGCCACCATCATTGAGGCACCCAGCTCTACCAAGAACAATGAGCAGCAACGCGATCCGGAGATGCATCAGACCAAGAAAGGCAATCAGTGGCACTTTGGCATGAAGGCCCACATTGGTGTCGATGCCAAGAGTGGCCTGACCCACAGCCTGGTCACCACCGCGGCCAACGAGCATGACCTCAATCAGCTGGGTAATCTGCTTCATGGAGAGGAGCAATTTGTCTCAGCCGATGCCGGCTACCAAGGAGCGCCACAGCGCGAGGAGCTGGCCGAGGTGGATGTGGACTGGCTGATCGCCGAGCGTCCCGGCAGGGTAAAAACCTTGAAGCAGCATCCGCGCAAGAACAAAACGGCCATCAACATCGAATACATGAAAGCCAGCATCCGTGCCAGGGTGGAGCACCCGTTTCGCATCATCAAGCGGCAGTTCGGCTTCGTGAAAGCCAGATACAAGGGGCTGCTGAAAAACGATAACCAACTGGCGATGTTATTCACCCTGGCCAACCTGTTTCGGGTGGACCAAATGATACGTCAGTGGGAGAGATCTCAGTAAAAACCGGAAATAACGCCAGAAATGGTGGAAAAAATAGCCTAAATAGGCTGATTCGATGTGTTTGCGGGAAAAAAATCGGCCCAGATCCGCGAAATTTTAATCAGCGAGTCAGCTTGGGAAGAAATGACCTGCTTATTCGCACCTTCCCTAACAGGCACATACGATCTGACATTTGCATCAGATTTCGCTACTTACGGCCCGCAGCCTAGCTGGGGGTTTTCTATGCACAAAAAAAGCGCCCTGAGGCGCTCTTTCGACAGTAGCTTTAAGCTTATTTGTTCAGTTCCGCTGTCATATGCACGCGGTTACCGGTAAATGCTTCGGTAATTTTGTAAGACGATGCGCCAGCAGCCTGGGCCTGAGCGGCGATTTGCGCTTCTGCGCCGTCGATAGTCATAGCGGTAGCGGTCACGGTTTCAGCAGCGAAGGAACCAAAAGAAGCGGCCAGAGCGATAACTGCGACAAAAGTTTTGATGCTTTTCATAATATAAACCCTTTAACTTAGTTGTTTGAATAAGGCGCCGTGCCTTGATGTGATAAATAGTAGCCCTCACATCAGCAAACAAAAAGCGGAAGGATTTGTTGTCAACATTCAAAAAAACTGACTTAAAATCAACCTGCAATTAACCGCTGCGGATGAGTATAGATAGTCGCCCTGCCCGGCTTGCAAAAACCCACCAGCGTCAGGTTGCAGCGCTCGGCAACTTCTACTGCCAGCATCGTAGCGGCAGAAACCGCAAACAGGATTTCCACTCCACACATAGCCGCCTTCTGCACCATTTCATAACTGGCGCGGCTGGAGACTAACGCGGCACCATTGTGCCAGGTATCCCCGAGTTCCGCGCGCCGTCCGAGGAGTTTATCCAGCGCCACATGGCGACCTACGTCTTCATAGCCGCCCGACAGGTCGCCGGAAGGACTCACCCAGGCCGCAGCATGCGTACAGCCGGTCAGGCGGCCTATCGGCTGGAAATCATTCAGATGTGCCAGCGCGCGATCGAGATTCGCCAGGTCAAACGTCTGGGTAAACGGCAGCGGCTGCACCGGCTTACCGATATCGTTGAGCTGCTCAACACCGCATACGCCACATCCGGTGCGCCCGGCTAGTGCGCGACGGCGCTCTTTCAATCCCATAAAACGGCGGCTGGACAGCTCAATTTGTACTTCCAGGCCATTGCAAGCCTGTACGACATCCATCGCATAAATTTCACGTCGATTTTCTATAATCCCTTCGGATAAGGAAAATCCCACGGCGAATTGCTGCAAATCCTTCGGCGTCGCCATCATCACGACGTGCGAGATGCCGTTATAGACCAGCGCGACGGGAACTTCTTCGGCCAGATAATCAGCCTGAGCGGCGTCCATACTGGCGCGAGACCAAATAAGACGCGAGTCTGCGCCGACGGGAGAAAGGGATTGAGACATGGTTTTACCTGGAAGTCATAACAATAACGCGGTTATTTCATCACGGATAGAGAGCAGGAGCAAACCCGATGCCGAAAGTGAACTTGCGCGTCATCAACGATGTTTACAAACTCAAAACATATAGCGTTATATAAATTGATATACATCACTCAGCACATTTTAATAACTCAACTTTTTGCGCAAGAATACGCTAAAAACAACATTATCCGCCCTCTCAGTATACATATCGGAAACATTCTCAAAAATTGTGATATTCTAAATAGGGTTATTCCACTGGCTACCTGACAAATATCAATTCCTCAAAAGTGGTACGCATCAGCGGCTGGCGGCCAGAAAAATCATAACTATTGATGAGCAATGTCGAAACAAGGAGCGAACCATGCAGGTCAGCAGAAGGCAGTTCTTTAAGATCTGCGCTGGCGGTATGGCAGGAACCACGGCGGCTGCGCTGGGCTTTGCCCCCGGCGTAGCGCTCGCGGAAACACGGCAGTATAAGTTGCTGCGCACCCGCGAAACCCGTAACACCTGCACTTACTGCTCCGTCGGCTGCGGGCTGTTAATGTACAGCCTCGGCGACGGCGCAAAAAACGCCAAAGCGTCTATCTTCCATATCGAAGGTGACCCGGACCATCCGGTCAACCGTGGTGCGCTCTGCCCTAAAGGGGCCGGTCTGGTGGACTTTATCCACTCTGAAAGCCGCCTGAAATTCCCGGAATATCGCGCTCCAGGTTCAGATAAATGGCAGCAAATCAGCTGGGATGAGGCGTTCGACCGCATCGCTAAGCTGATGAAAGAAGACCGCGATGCCAACTATGTTGCACAAAACGCCGAAGGCGTCACCGTAAACCGCTGGCTCTCCACCGGGATGCTGTGCGCTTCCGCTTCAAGTAATGAAACCGGCTATTTAACCCAGAAATTCTCCCGCGCGCTCGGTATGCTCGCGGTCGACAACCAGGCGCGTGTCTGACACGGACCAACGGTAGCAAGTCTTGCTCCAACATTTGGTCGCGGTGCGATGACCAACCACTGGGTCGACATCAAGAACGCCAACCTTATCGTGGTGATGGGCGGCAACGCCGCTGAAGCACACCCGGTAGGATTCCGCTGGGCGATGGAAGCCAAAATTCACAACGGCGCCAAGCTGATTGTGATCGATCCGCGCTTTACGCGTACCGCGTCGGTGGCTGATTTCTATACCCCTATTCGTTCCGGTACTGACATTACCTTCTTGTCAGGCGTCATCCTGTACCTGTTGAACAATGAAAAAATCAACCGTGAATATACCGAAGCCTATACCAACGCCAGCCTGATCGTGCGTGAGGATTATAGCTTTGAAGACGGTCTGTTCAGCGGCTACGACGCCGAAGCCCGCAAGTACGATAAAACATCCTGGAACTATGAGCTGGATGAAAACGGCTTTGCCAAACGCGATACCACGCTGCAACACCCGCGCTGCGTCTGGAACCTGCTGAAACAGCACGTTTCCCGCTATACGCCGGACGTTGTCGAAAATATCTGTGGGACGCCGAAAGCCGACTTCCTGAAGGTCTGCGAGTACATCGCGGAAACCAGCGCCCATGATAAAACCGCATCGTTCCTCTACGCGCTTGGCTGGACGCAGCACTCCATTGGTTCGCAGAACATCCGCACCATGGCGATGATCCAGCTGCTGCTCGGCAACATGGGGATGGCGGGCGGCGGTGTGAACGCCCTGCGCGGTCACTCCAACATCCAGGGGCTGACCGACCTCGGTTTGCTATCACAAAGCCTGCCAGGCTATCTGACGCTACCGAACGAAAAACAGGCTGACCTGCAAACTTATCTGACCGCCAACACGCCAAAACCGCTGTTGAAGGACCAGGTCAACTACTGGGGCAACTACCCGAAATTCTTCGTTTCGTTGATGAAGTCCTTCTATGGCGATAAGGCAACAGCGGAAAACAGCTGGGGCTTTGACTGGCTGCCTAAGTGGGACAAAGGGTACGACGTTCTTCAGTACTTCGAGATGATGAAAGAGGGCAAAGTCAATGGCTACATCTGCCAGGGCTTCAACCCTGTCGCCTCATTCCCGAACAAAAACAAGACGATTGCTTCACTGTCCAAACTGAAGTACCTGGTGACCATCGATCCGCTCAATACCGAGACTTCCACCTTCTGGCAAAACCACGGTGAGTCGAATGATGTTGATCCGTCGAAAATCCAGACCGAAGTGTTCCGCCTGCCATCCACCTGCTTTGCCGAAGAGAACGGCTCAATCGTTAACTCCGGGCGCTGGCTGCAGTGGCACTGGAAGGGCGCGGATGCCCCCGGGATTGCCGTAACCGATGGCGAGATCCTGGCAGGTATCTTCCTGCGTCTGCGTAAGATGTATGCCGAACAAAGCGGTGCTAACCCGGAACAGGTGCTGAACATGACCTGGAACTACTCCACACCACATGAACCCGCTTCAGAAGAAGTGGCAATGGAGAATAACGGGAAGGCGCTGGCGGACATTACCGACCCTGCTACTGGCGCGGTTATCGTCAAGAAAGGCCAGCAGCTCAGTTCGTTTGCACAGCTACGTGATGACGGCACCACCGCCAGCGGCTGTTGGATTTTCGCCGGTAGCTGGACGCCGGAAGGCAACCAGATGGCACGACGCGATAACGCCGACCCGTCAGGTCTCGGTAATACACTGGGCTGGGCATGGGCGTGGCCGCTTAACCGTCGCATCCTCTACAACCGTGCTTCTGCTGACCCACAGGGTAATCCGTGGGATCCGAAACGCCAGATCCTGAAATGGGACGGCGCGAAATGGGGTGGGATGGATATTCCGGACTACAGCGCCGCGGCGCCGGGCAGCGATGTCGGGCCGTTTATCATGCAGCCGGAAGGGATGGGACGTCTGTTTGCCCTCGATAAGATGGCGGAAGGCCCGTTCCCGGAACACTACGAGCCGTTTGAAACGCCGTTAGGCACCAACCCGCTGCACCCGAACGTGATCTCTAACCCGGCTGCCCGCATCTTTAAGGGCGACAAAGAAGCTCTGGGTAAAGCAGATAAGTTCCCGTACGTCGGAACCACCTACCGCCTGACCGAGCACTTCCACTACTGGACCAAGCACGCGCTGCTTAACGCCATCGCGCAGCCGGAACAGTTTGTAGAAATCGGTGAAAAGCTTGCAAATAAGCTCGGTATTGCTCACGGCGATACCGTTAAGGTTTCCTCTAACCGCGGTTTTATTAAAGCTAAAGCGGTGGTGACCAAGCGTATTCGCACACTGAAAGCAGACGGTAAGGATATCGATACCATCGGTATTCCGATCCACTGGGGCTACGAAGGCGTGGCGAAGAAAGGGTTTATTGCTAATACCCTGACACCGTCCGTCGGCGATGCGAACTCACAGACACCGGAATTTAAATCCTTCCTCGTGAATGTGGAAAAGGTGTAACGGAGACGACTTATGGCTTATCAATCGCAAGATATTATTCGTCGTTCCGCCACTAACGGTTTCACTCCTGCGCCGCAGGCGCGGAATCATCAGGAAGAGGTGGCGAAGCTTATCGACGTCACCACCTGCATCGGCTGTAAAGCCTGTCAGGTGGCCTGTTCCGAGTGGAACGATATCCGCGACGAAATCGGTAGCAACGTCGGGGTGTACGACAACCCCGCCGACCTGACCGCCAAATCCTGGACGGTGATGCGCTTCTCGGAAGTGGAGCAAAACGACAAACTGGAATGGCTGATCCGCAAGGATGGCTGTATGCACTGCGCCGACCCGGGCTGCCTGAAGGCCTGTCCGGCGGAAGGGGCAATCATTCAGTACGCCAACGGTATCGTCGACTTCCAGTCTGAACAGTGCATTGGCTGCGGCTACTGTATCGCTGGCTGTCCGTTCAACGTGCCGCGCCTGAACCCGGAAGATAACCGCGTTTACAAATGTACTCTGTGCGTTGACCGCGTAACCGTAGGCCAGGAACCGGCCTGCGTGAAAACCTGCCCGACCGGCGCTATCCACTTTGGCTCCAAAGAGGATATGAAGGTACTGGCAGGCGAGCGCGTCTCGGAGCTGAAAACCCGTGGTTACGACAACGCAGGCCTGTACGATCCGGCTGGTGTCGGCGGCACGCACGTGATGTACGTGCTGCACCACGCCGATAAGCCGAATCTGTACCACGGCCTGCCGGAGAACCCGGAAATCAGCGCTACCGTGAAGTTCTGGAAAGGTATCTGGAAACCACTGGCCGCAGTCGGTTTTGCGGCCACCTTTGCTGCCAGCATCTTCCACTACGTCGGTGTCGGCCCGAACCGCGCGGAAGAGGAAGAAGACAACCTGCATGAAGAGAATGACGAGGTGCGCAAATGAAAAGACGTGACACCATCGTGCGCTATACCGCGCCGGAGCGAATCAACCACTGGGTTACCGCCTTCTGCTTCATTCTGGCGGCGGTGAGCGGGCTGGGGTTCTTTTTCCCATCCTTCAACTGGCTGATGCAAATTATGGGCACTCCGCAGCTGGCGCGTATTCTGCACCCGTTTGTCGGCGTTATCATGTTTGCTTCGTTCATCATTATGTTCTTCCGCTACTGGCACCATAACCTGATCAATCGGGACGATATTTTCTGGGCGAAGAATATTCGCAAGATCGTCGTCAACGAGGAGGTGGGGGATACCGGGCGCTATAACTTCGGCCAGAAATGCGTGTTCTGGGCAGCGATTATCTTCCTGGTATTGCTGCTGGTGAGCGGGGTGATTATCTGGCGTCCGTACTTTGCGCCAGCGTTCTCCATCCCGGTTATCCGTTTCGCGCTGATGCTGCACTCGTTCTCTGCGGTAGCGTTGATTGTGGTTATCATGGTGCATATTTACGCCGCGCTATGGGTGAAAGGTACAATTACCGCCATGGTGGAAGGCTGGGTCACGAAGACGTGGGCGAAGAAGCATCACCCGCGCTGGTACCGTGAAGTGCGCGAAAAACAGGATAAGAGCCAATCGTAAGCGAAAGTGCTTTGTGGTTCTCTGATATGGCGTCGTTTATCGACGCCATTTTTTTAGCGGATAGCATTCAGTTTTGACAACTTTTTGACAACTTTATACAGATAACAGACCAATCGGGGTTCAGGTTCCATAAGAATGGATTCGATTCTTTCACAAGGAGACGTATCGTGAATCTAAAGCACCTTTTCGCCGCTCTGACCCTCGGTTTGCTGGCAGCAAACGCAGGTGTATACGCCCAGCAACCAGTCCAGAAAGTGGCCATCAAAGCTGAACTGGCTTCCCCTGTTGTCCTGGAAAATACACAGGATAAAAACTACCTCAAAGTGTCCCTGACGGGGTTTCCTCTTAACGCCGCCAAACGCAGCCCGATTAACCTCGCGCTGGTGATCGACCGTTCCGGCTCAATGAGCAGCGAGCGAATTAAACAAGCCACAGAAGCCGCGGTAATGGCGGTAAATACCTTGAGTTCCCAGGACACGCTCTCGGTGGTGATTTACGACGATGTAGTGGATGTCATTGTCCCCGCAGCTAAGCTCAGCAATAAAGATAAGCTCATCAGCCAGATTCGCGAAAAACTAACCGCCCGCGGCGGTACTGCGCTATTTGCGGGCGTAAGTCGCGGTATCAAAGAGACCAGTAAGTTTCTGGATAAAACCCAGGTTAACCGCATTATTTTGCTCTCCGATGGCCAGGCCAATATTGGTCCATCATCAACCAGCGAATTGGCAGAGTTAGGCAAAATCGCCGCTCGTAAAGGGATTGCCATCACCACGATGGGCATTGGCGAAGGTTACAATGAAGACCTGATGGCGGCGATGGCACAGTACAGCGATGGCAACCACGTTTTTGTACAGAATACCAACGATCTGGAGAAAGCATTTGCCCATGAATTTGGTGATGTAATGTCGGTGGTCGCCCAGGATGTGGTGGTGGAAATCAAGGTCGCTGACAACGTCAAGCCGCTGCGATTACTGGGGCGTGAAGGCGATATCCAGGGCAACTCGGTTAGCGTGAAGCTCAACCAGCTTTACGCCAACCAGGAGAAATATGTCATGCTGGAGCTGCTTCCGGTAAAAGGTAGCTCAGCACAAAGCAAGCCGCTGGCAGATGTGAACGTCCGCTATGACAACCTTGCGACCCGCCAGAAAGAAAGCTGGGATGAAAAAATGGCCATACGCTACACCGCTTCTGCCAGCGAAGTGAAAAAAGCAGTGATAGAAGATGTGGTCGTCGATTCGGCGATTCAGAAGTCAGCTATTCAAAATGAGCAGGCCTTAAAGCTCATCGACGAAGGCAAAATGGATGAAGCAAAGGCGGTCCTGCGTGAAAGCACAAGTCTTATGGGTTCCCTGCAGCTCAGTGCGCCAGCGCCAAAAATGAAAGCGCAAGAAAGTGCAGAAGAAAACCGCCAGTTGCTGCAAAAGCTGGAAACGGAAAGCAAAGAATCTTCTCGTAAATCATTGAAAGAACAGAACTACAGAACCAAAAATCAGAGTTCGAAAGCGAACTAATCCACAAGGAGTGCTGGATGCCCAGAAGCAAGCTGATTTATCTCATCGTCACGCTGATGTTTTTTATCCTGCTGGCTTACCTGGGCATTCGTACTCTGGAGCATGAAGTCTTGCTGCGCCAGTACCAGACGCAAACCCTTGCCAGAGCACAAACTGCCAGCGTGGCGGCGGGTATCGAAAGTCTCCTGCAACAAAAAGCCTCACGTCTGCATGCTATCAGCGATTTTATCGATCCCCAGAATTTCGCCGCTCTCAAGACGCTAAAAGAACATGATAGCGATATTACCGCCGTGTTTACCCTGCGTAAAAACCAGCTACTTTACCCCGATGAACGCCAACCACTAAGTAATGAAGATAAAGAGTGGGTACGCCAGCTAACGCCGTTGGCTAACGACCCCAGTCAGCTTATCAGCCATATTGCCCATAATGAGCAAGAAACGCCGCAGGCGGGATGGTTTATTACCAGTGAAAATCAGGAGCCACTGTTGATTTACTGGCGACAAAAAGGCGATACGGTCATCGGTTTTCGTCTCTCATATGTGCAGCTGATGATGGATATTGCAAATAACGTTCAGGTTAGCCCTGAAGAGCAGCAGATAGTTCGGGTAAGTGAAAGTGGGCGACAGATTTTTCAAAACAAACAGGCAGTTCTGAATCAGCTGTCGCCGCTGGACTCGCGTGCACTGGACTACCCGCTTACCCTGTGGAAAATCAGTGTTTATGGCGTTAAAACCCCGCTTTATCACATTTGGCTATGGGGTAGCGCGCTCATTCTACTGCTGCTGGCGGCTGTCGCTTTATTGGGATATTCGCTGTGGCGGGAATACACTCGTGCCGCTCGCCAGGCGCGTCAACAGGTAGATTTTGTCAGCCAGGTATCGCATGAACTTAAAACTCCGCTGACCAATATCACCCTCTATGCCGAGCTATTGCGCGAAGGACTGGATGACGATCAAACGCAGGAGCTGCGCTACGTGGATGTCATCACTCAGGAGGGCCAGCGGCTATCCCGGCTTATCCAAAATATCCTGACGTTTACACGAACGCCTAAACTACATCTTCAGAAGGTGAATATTTCACGCCTCATCACAGAAATCGTTCACATCTTTACGCCTGCACTTCAGGCAAAGGGGATGACGATTTATCTCTCCTGCCCTGACGAGATCATATTGCAAAGCGATCGCGACGTGATCACGCAAGTTATCAGCAATTTTATTAGTAATGCCGAAAAATATGCAGCGCAGGGTAAACGGGTCGATATCCTGGTGCAAACCACATCTGAACAGGTTGAGATCGCCGTTCGTGATTATGGTCCGGGCATTGCGGAGAAAGAAATGAAGATGATATTTCACCCGTTTTATCGGGTTAAATCATCCATTACCGAAGGCGTTTCAGGTACCGGTATTGGGCTGACCATCGCGTCACAGCTGGCCGAACGTCTGCAAGGAAAGATTCAGGTTACCGCCGAAAACCCCGGTGTGCGCTTTACGCTAACATTACCTCAAGGATGAAACATGAAGATACTGATTGCAGAAGATGACGCCAATATTCGCCAGGGGCTGGTTGATGTGCTGTCGCGTGAAGGTTACACGCTGCTTGCAGCCCCTGATGGCCGTGAAGCATTGGCTATCTACCATCGTGAAATGCCGGACTTCGTGCTGCTGGATATCATGATGCCCGAAATGGATGGTTATTCCGTTTGCCGTGAAATTCGCCGCCACAATGAACATATCCCCATTGTATTTCTCTCTGCTAAAGATGAGGAAATCGACCGCGTTGTGGGACTGGAACTGGGTGCGGATGATTACATCAGCAAACCATTTGGCATTCACGAACTGCGGGCGCGAATCAAAACGATCGCCCGCCGCTGCTTAAGCCATAACGATTCACAGCCCAATCTCAGCTTTTCCTTTGGGGATTTAGCGGTTTTTCCCAACGAACTGTGCGCATGGCGTGGCGAACAACGATTAGAACTTTCTCTGCGCGAAGTGCGAATTTTAAGCTGTCTGGAACGCCACAAAAATCAGGTGGTGACTCGAGATATGCTGTTTGACGCTGCATGGGGCTACGATTACATGCCCAACAGCCGCACTCTTGATCAGCATATTTCCCGGTTACGCAAGGTGATTGAGCAGGATGCTAATCACCCTCAGCTAATCCGAACGGTGCATGGTCTGGGGTATAGATATCAGGTATCGTAACACACACATTGCGATGTCATGGGTATATCCCGTATGCCGATTGCGGTTATCATTAATGACATTCACCAGAGCGGGCGCGTGATGCCCGCCAAATCACAGAGCGGACGCGACCATAGCCGAATCTGCTGAAACCAGGAAGTGACTAAATGAGCATTCGTATCATCCCGCAAGATGAGCTGGAAAAGAGCGAGAAACGCTCGACGGATATGATCCCACCGTTATTATTTCCCCGGCTCAAAAATCTGTATAACCGCCGCGCCGAACGCCTGCGCGAGCTGGCTGAGAATAACCCGCTGGGCGACTACCTGCGCTTCGCCGCGCTGATCGCCCACGCGCAGGAAGTGGTGCTGTACGACCATCCGTTACAGATGGATCTCACTGCGCGCATTAAAGAAGCAAACGACCAGGGCAAACCGCCGCTGGATATTCACGTGCTGCCGCGCGATAAGCACTGGCACAAGCTGCTGCATTCGCTGATTGCCGAGCTGAAGCCCGAGATGAGCGGCCCGGCGCTGGCAGTTATCGAGAATCTGGAAAAATCATCGGAGCAGGAGCTAGAGCTGATGGCAAGCGCGCTGTTTGCCTCTGATTTCGCATCAGTCAGCAGCGATAAAGCCCCGTTTATCTGGGCAGCGCTATCGCTATACTGGGCGCAAATGGCCAGCCTGATCCCCGGTAAAGCCCGCGCGGAATACGGCGAACAGCGCCAGTTCTGTCCGGTGTGCGGTTCAATGCCGGTCTCCAGCATGGTGCAAATTGGTACCACCCAAGGTCTGCGCTACCTGCACTGCAATCTGTGCGAAACCGAGTGGCACGTCGTGCGCGTGAAGTGCAGCAACTGCGAGCAGACACGCGATCTGCATTACTGGTCGCTGGATAACGAGCAGTCGGCCATTAAAGCCGAAAGCTGCGGCGACTGCGGCACCTACCTGAAGATTTTGTATCAGGAAAAAGATCAGAAAGTGGAAGCCGTCGCCGACGACCTCGCCTCACTGGTGCTGGACGCGCGCATGGAACAAGAGGGCTTCGCCCGCAGTTCCATCAACCCGTTCCTGTTCCCGGGTGAAGGGGAGTAAAGCTGGCGTTATGCCGGGTGGCATTTGCTGCCCGGCTTACAAATGATAAGGCGTAATCACGCCTGGAATCCTGGCAAAATCTTTAGTGTTGCGCGTGACGAGTTCATAACGATGCATTTGTGCCGTCGCCAGGATAATGGCATCCGGCAACGCCATCCCATACTCCTGCCTGATGTTGACACTTCGTTCTGCAATATCCTGTGAGACACCAATGATATTAAAAGCGCTCAGTGCAATGCGCGTACGATGTTCCTGGTGATACTTTTTGGCTCCCACCATCACTTCCATCCAGGAGATAAGGCTAATCGCATTTTGTGGTGAATAAGCCTCCAGTGCCTGTTTCGCTTCAACGCGTCCGCTGAACAGATCAATGAGAATATTGGTATCAAACAGCGCCGGGCCTTTACTCATTGCCACTCCTCACGAAGCTTCCTTTCATATTCAACACCATCTTCCTCGCAGCCTTGCCAAAGCCCCAGCGCATCGGCGATAGTAGTTTCAGCCTGGCCTTGCCTTTCCAGGTACTGTTCTACCGCTTCACGTAACAGTTCTGCTCGCGGAAGATTGCGCTGCTGCTTGAGGTCTTCAAGACGTTTGATAACGTCATCTGATAAGTCGAGTAATATTCTGCCCACATCCCTTCCTGCCATCATGCTTATATATACCTCCAGTATATCATTGGCGACTAATTTTCAAACAACATACACCGTGAAAAGGCAGGAAAATAGCCACGCCTGAAATGATTTTCACTTTTGCGAGCCGCTTTCCATAATCCTTCTGCAACCCAAATCCCCCATTTTCTTTTGTTAAGAACCAGGCTATAACACTGTATATCCAAACAGTTTAAGGGAATGAAAATGGCGCTTGAAAAAGGTATTGCAGAGCTGGTTCGGGAGTTTATCGCTGCGGGTCGCCCCTCTTCGCGCGAACAGAATATTGATGACCGGAGAAACGGTTACGTCGCCAGCACCGTGTTAGCCGGGGAACAAGAAGAGCGCGTGCAGGTAGAAGATATCGAACTCGAAGGCATGATTTTTCGCGTAGCCTCTCCCCTGAGTGCTACTGGCGCACTGCCAGCCGTTATCTATTTTCACGGCGGCTGCTTTATCAGCGGCGGCTTCGCTACTCACGACAATCAGCTTCGCCAGCTGGCTTATCGCAGCGGCTGTCGGGTTATCGCCGTGCAATACCGACTGGCACCAGAACATACTTTCCCTGCCGCACATGACGATGCAGAAAAGGGAGCGCTGATAATATATCGTCATGCAGAGCAGTTGGGCATTGACGCTTCGCGTATTACGCTTGCTGGCGACAGCGCCGGGGGACATCTGGCATTAGTGACCGCTCTGCGCCTGAAGACAGCACAGGTCTGGAAACCCGTACTGCTCATTTTGATTTACCCGATGCTGGATGCCACCGGCAGCATGAAGAGCTATCTCGATAACGGTAAAGATTACATCATCACCGAAGATACGCTGCTCAGCGGCTACGAAATGTACCTTTCATCGACGGAACTCCACCATCCGGAAGCCAGCCCACTCTGGCGTAAAGACTTTAGCGGCCTGCCGCCGGTGCATATTCTGACGGCGGAATATGACCCTTTGCGTGATGAAGGCGAAACGCTATATCAGCGCATGGTTGAACAGGGTGTTGACTGTACCTGCCAGCGCTATCTTGGGGTGATTCACGGTTTCTTTCAGTTAGGTGGTGTGAGCCCAGCGGCGCGAAACGCCATGGGGGATATCGCCTGGCGGATCAAATCACCAGGCCAATAGATAAGCACGAGGGAAATCTACTCTTCCTCGTTACCGCCCTCTTCATACGAGCCAAAAGGTTTCGCGGGCAGAACAATGTAGATACCTTCGAAGACAGCGCCCAGTTGATCATCGCCAAACAGTTCAACCTGCAGTTGAACGCGTGCTTTGCGCCCCCGCGCCAGGCGGTCAAGATCGCCGCTTAACGAGCCAAGGTCGGCAACGGCGCTCGGGCGTCCGCTAATTGGCTGGCTGTAACGGATATGGGCATCGGCAAGAATAATCGTCCCGCCAAGGTGCCGTTCGCGCAGCATCAGCCAGATAAGCCCCCAACCGGTTAACGTTGCCTGTGAAAACAAGCTGCCGGCAAACAGCGTGTGGTGCGGATTCTGGTTACCGGCCTCCGGCATGGTAGTGATAAATTTTTGCCCGGTGTACTGCTGAATGCGCACACCCATTTTCTCGCTGAGCGGAATATGCTGATACCAGGCCTGTTGCAACTGAGCGCACCAGTCGCCGCGATGCAAAATATCGTCCAGCGAGGCTATCGGCTTAATCATCAGAAAATGGCGAATCGGCGTGGTGGTCGGCGTGGTAATTTCACCCTGATTAACAAAACCGAGCTTAGCAAAAAACTCTACCGCATCTTCTCGTGCGCTACAGGTCACACGCTTAACGCCTTCCTGTCGAGCTACCGATTCCAGCGTCATCGCCATCAGCGTGCCCAGACCTTTATCCTGCACCGACGGGTGAACGGCCATAAAACGAATAGAGGCTTCATTCTCCGCATTGACATACAGTCGCCCAACGGCAACCAGATTACCCTCTTCATCGACCACCATCTGGTGGTGCGCCATCGCATCCCACGCGTCTCGCTCGGATCCTTTCGGCTGATGCAGCGGTTTACGCAGCATCTCCCAGCGAAACTGATAGTAGCTCTCTAACTCTTCTTCTGTTTGCGGTACACGAAGGTGATACATAGCTGTACTCTCTTTTGTTACCCGCAGCCTGCCCGGAAGCTGGCTCATACCTGCAACCAAAAAGTCACGGGGCCATCATTCACCAGAGAGACCTGCATATCGGCAGCGAATCTTCCGGTCTGTGTATTCATTTCCTGCTGTCGACAGCGCTCGACAAAATACTCATATAGCGCTTCTGCTCTTTCCGGCGCGGCCCCTTTAGAAAAACCAGGGCGCATTCCGCGTTCGGTATCCGCCGCCAGCGTAAACTGAGAGACCACCAACACGCTGCCGCCAGCCTGCTGTACGTTAAGATTCATCTTTCCTTCAGCATCGCTGAAAATACGGTATCCCAGCACGCGCTCGCACAGGCGATTCGCCTTTTGCTCATCGTCTTCTCTCTCGACACCTAACAGCACCAGAAGCCCCGGGCCAATTTCACCCGTCACTTCATCCTCCACGGTAACGCTAGCTCGGGATACGCGTTGAATTAATGCAATCATGATTGTTCTGTTTCTTCTTTTTTCAGTTTGCGGTATTCACCGAGAGTGACAGTAATTTCAGCGCCAAGCAAGACGATACACCACGTCCAGTACACCCAAACGAACAAAATGGGAACTACGGCGATCACACCGTAAATCAGCTGATACGACGGAAAAGCGGTGATATATAACGCAAAAGCCTTCTTACCCGCCTCAAAAAGTAGCGCAGCGACCAGCGAACCAATCACTGCATCGCGATTGCGCACCTCCGCCGTTGGCACAATGCTGTAGAGCAGCCAGAATGCCACCCAGGAAAGAATTAACGGAAAAATGCGCAGTACATCGTCAATAACGCTATTCAGCTCGCTGGCCCAGCGTAACGACAGAAGATAGGAACTGATCGCCAGGCTCGCTCCCGCCAACAACGGCCCCAGCGTGAGGATCATCCAATAGACGGCAAAGGAGTAGGTTTTTGGTCGAGTTCGGGTACTTCGCCAAATGGTATTCAGTGCGCTATCAATGGAATACATCAGCAGCAGCGAGGTTACAATCAGACCGAAAGCCCCCACGGCGGTCATCCGGCTGGAGTTAGCCACAAACTGCTCAATGTAGCCCTGAATCACATCCCCGGTAGCCGGAATAAAATTCGCAAAGATAAAATGACGAATCTGGATGCTGACATCAGAAAACATCGGAAATGCCGCGAACAGCGCGAAAACGACGGCAATAAGCGGCACAAGAGAGAGTAACGACACATAAGCAAGGTTGCCCGCCAGCGTCGTCATGTTATCTTCATCAATACGCCGCCAGAGCAACTTAAGCCAGGAAACCAGCGGCCGCGTACGGCGCGTTGTTTTTTGATGAAGGTTTTTTAGCATAGCTGTTTCGCAAAGTAGTCGGGAATGGTCTCCTTCCCGGTCACCTGAATACTGGTAATCCCTAACCGCTCAGCGCCCGCGATATTTTGGGCGTTATCATCAAAAAAGACCGTATCCTCAGCAGAAAAACCTTCGGATTCGAGGACGCTCTGATAGATCCGCGCCTCAGGTTTGCGCATCCCCATCTCTTGCGAAAGATAAATATGGTCAGCGACGGCGCGTATCTCTGGATATTCATCCGGCCAAAAGGTGGTATGCAGACGGTTAGTATTCGACAGGACCACCACGCGATGCCCTTGCTCACGCAGCTTTTGCATAATGGTGGTCACTTCTGGGCGCAGGGCCACAAATACCGCCTGCCAGCCATGGGCGAACTGCTCGTAGCTAAGCGGCATGCTCATTTCATGGCACATCGCCGCCGCAAAATCTTCATCGCTGATTTCACCGCGTTCATGCTGATGAAACGCCTCGCCCATAGCGAAATGCTGCTTCAGCGTCGCGAGCGGGATACGCGTTAAATCACTCCACGTCCCGAGCACACGGTTGAAGTCAATATCGACAATCACATTACCTAAATCAAAGATATAGAGCATGGTCCTCTCCTTTTGTACCGTGGAAAATTAACTGTAGCGGGAAAGGAGAGGTTTTACTATTCATGAGTAAAGGTTGAAGACCCCCAGCACATCTGGAACTGAGGAATAGCGAGCTAGCCCTCTTCCTGGGCAAGAATAATTTCTGTCTGATTTTCATCCAGCCACGATTTTAACCCGCCTGACGGGTACTCATCGGTAAACAACGCTGTCACCTGCGCGACGTTACCGATCTCCACGGCAGCAGAAGCGTGATATTTAGTATGATCGGCGGCGAGGAGAATTTGCCTCGAGTGCGCCATCATCGTTTTCACCACGCTGGCTTCGTTGACATCAAACTCCAGCAGTGCACCATCGCTTTCAATGGCCCCGACGCTTGTCACCAGATAATCAGCCCGAAAGTCAGCCACAAACGCCGTCGCGGAAGGGCCGATGATACCGCTATTGTGTGGACGCAGCGTACCGCCGGGCACCATGACCTCGAAGCGTGGGTTGTTATAAAGAATATGCGCCACCCGCAGGCTGTTGGTGATGATGCGCAAATGGTTATGGTTTAACAGCGCCCGCGCCACCTGCTCAACGGTGGTGCCGATGGTAATAAACACCGTTGAACCATCCGGAATATAGTCAGCCACCGCTTCCGCGATGGCTTTTTTCTCTTCCGTCCAGGAGACTTCACGCTGTTCGAACGCCATATTGACCACGCTCGACGCTCTGCCCGCCCCGCCGTGGTGACGCGTAATTAATCCCTGTTCGCTTAGTTTACGAATATCACGGCGCACGGTCTGCGTGGAAACATCCAGCAGGCTGGCCAGCTCGTCAATATTCATATAACCGCGCTCGCTAATCAGCATAAGCAGCTGATCGTGCCGCGGGTTACCGGTCAGTTCGGTAAGACTCATGAAATTTCCTCGAAAAACCATTGCCCTGGCATTTTATACAAAAAGTGACAGAAAAGATCGGGTTTGATCACAGTCAGGGATACCCGCACGCCCTCCCGGGCGCGTACACTTCAGTGCCGCAACCCCACTGGCAAACTTGACGGCATCTTCCTGGGCGCAGCCAGAAGCCAGACTGAAGGCCAGCGCACCATGGAAAACATCTCCTGCACCGGTAGTATCAACCACATCCACGGCAAATCCAGGTTGATGCTGTAACACATTATTTTTTATCCAGTCACAGCCTTCCCCACCTCGCGTCACATAAACATGTCCATTTGTGAGCGCTTGTGCTTTTTTCAGACCAGCCTCCGATTCTTCTATCCCGGTCAGACGCGCCAGACCCGGTTCAGAGAAAGCAGCATGATCGCTTAACACCACCAGCTCGCTAATGTCCTGCGGCGTAACATCACCATCCAGCACGGTGATCACTCCAGCCCGACGCGCGAGGGTAAATGCCTGCTTTGCCCCTTCGTGCCAGCGAACATCTGCCAGCACCACGTCCCACTGGGAAAAATCAATCGCATTCAACCAGTCGGCATCCGGCAGTAAATCCGGACTAGGGTAGTTGACGATAATCCGCTCCCCTTTCGCATCAACCATTATTGCCGATTGTGAAGAGTTCGCTCCCGTATAGCGCCGGGTGTAGCGAGTATTTACCCCCAGGGACTCCAGCTCCGCCAGCAAGCTGTTTCCGGTGTCGTCATCGCCAACCCGACCAATAAAGTCCACCTGCGCGCCCAGTTTCGCCGCCGCCACAGCCGCTGTTGCGGCAGGTCCGCCGCCCACTTCCGTATAGCGCTTCGCCACATACTTCCCTCCTTCAAACGGTAAACCTTCTACGTAATAGATGCGATCCATCACGGTAATACCCACACAAGCAACGCGAATCATGGTCATTCCTTAAACGTTTCGAGATGGGATCATTTTAATTTCACAAAATGTTTAAAAAGTGACGGCTGTCAATTTTTTGACTATAAATTACAAATACGATCAAAAACAGACAATAAACACTCATTTTAAATGACAAAAAATGACACCACGTCTCAGGAGAACGTTATGGCAGCTATAGCATTTATCGGATTAGGTCAAATGGGTTCACCCATGGCGAGCAACCTGTTGAAGCAGGGCCATCAGCTCAGCGTCTTTGACGTTAACCCGAATGCCGTGCAGCAGCTGGTGGAAAAAGGGGCGCGTCCTGCCACCAGTCCAGCAGAGGCAGCGAAAGAGGCAGAGTTTGTCATCACGATGCTGCCAAACGGCGATCTGGTACGCAGCGTTTTATTCGGTGAATCAGGCGCCTGCGAAACCCTTTCCCCACAAGCACTGGTGATTGATATGTCGACTATTCACCCGCTGCAAACCGACAAACTGATTACCGATATGCGCGCCAAAGGCTTCGACATGATGGATTGCCCGGTCGGGCGTACTTCAGATCACGCCGTCGCGGGGACATTGCTGCTTCTGGCGGGTGGCACGGCAGAGCAGGTCGAACGCGCAACGCCGGTACTGATGGCTATGGGTAACGAACAGGTCAACGCAGGCGGTCCGGGTATGGGGATCCGCGTGAAGCTTATCAATAACTACATGAGTATTGCGCTGAATGCGCTGTCCGCCGAAGCCGCCGTGCTGTGCGAAGCGCTCGACCTCTCCTTCGATGTGGCCTTAAAAGTGATGAGCGGAACGCCTGCCGGAAAAGGTCATTTCACCACCTCCTGGCCAAACAAAGTGCTGAAAGGCGATCTCTCTCCGGCCTTCATGATCGATCTGGCCCACAAAGATCTTGGCATCGCGCTGGATGTTGCCAATCAACTGCATGTGCCGATGCCGCTCGGTGCCGCCTCCCGTGAAGTTTATAACCAGGCGCGCGCTGCAGGTCGTGGTCGGGAAGACTGGAGCGCCATTCTTGAGCAGGTTCGCGCATCTGCCGGACTGAACAATCAACATTGATAAGTAAAAGGACTGAACAATGACGAAGTACACCCTGAAAGATATCACCCGAGCTTCCGGCGGTTTTGCCATGCTGGCCGTCGATCAACGCGAAGCCATGCGCTTAATGTTTGCCGCTGCGGGTGCAAAACTCCCGGTCAGCGACAGCGTGTTGACCGATTTCAAAGTGAATGCGGCGAAGATTCTTTCTCCTTATGCCTCGGCCATTCTGGTCGATCAGCAATTCTGTTACCGCCAGGTGGTGGAGCAAAACGCGGTATCCAAAAGCTGCGCCATGATTGTGGCCGCCGACGAGTTTATTCCCGGCAACGGCATCCCCGTTGATAGCGTGGTGATTGATAAAAATATCGATCCACAGGCCGTGAAGCAGGACGGTGCCAAAGCATTAAAACTGCTGGTGCTGTGGCGCAGCGATGAAGATGCCCAGCAGCGTCTGGATATGGTGAAAGAGTTCAACGAGCTATGCCACTCCAGCGGTCTGCTGAGCATTATCGAGCCAGTCGTTCGCCCGCCGCGTCGTGGCGATAAGTTCGATCGCGAGCAGGCCATTATCGATGCCGCGAAAGAGTTGGGCGACAGCGGCGCCGATCTCTACAAGGTCGAAATGCCGCTCTACGGCAAAGGTTCTGCGCAGGAGCTACTCACCGCCTCCCAACGCCTGAATGAAAACATCAACATGCCGTGGGTCATTCTCTCCTCAGGTGTCGATGAAAAACTGTTTCCTCGCGCGGTCAGCGTTGCAATGACCGCTGGTGCATCAGGCTTCCTGGCCGGGCGTGCGGTCTGGTCATCGGTCGTGGGGCTGCCAGATACCGAACTGATGCTGCGCGATGTTTCTGCACCGAAGTTGCAGCGTCTGGGCGATATCGTCGATGAAATGATGGCTCGTCGCCGTTAATACGAGGATCGAAGAATGAAATGGTTTAACACCTTGAGCCACAACCGCTGGCTGGAACAGGAAACCGACCGCATCTTTAACTTTGGCAAGAACGCGGCGGTACCGACCGGATTTGGCTGGCTGGGAAATAGTGGTCAGGTCAGAACGGATATGGGAACGCATCTGTGGATCACTGCCCGAATGCTGCATGTCTACTCCGTTGCCGCATCCATGGGCCGCCCCGGTGCGTTTCAGTTAGTCAGTCACGGGATCAACGCTCTGAACGGCGCGCTGCGCGATAAACGCTACGGCGGCTGGTACGCCTGCGTCAATGACGAAGGCGTGATGGATGCCTCCAAGCAGGGCTATCAGCATTTCTTTGTGTTGCTTGGCGCGGCAAGCGCGGTCACGACCGGTCATCCACAGGCCAGGCAACTGCTCGATGACGCCATCGAAGTGATTGAAAAATACTTCTGGAGTGAAGATGAGCAGATGTGCCTGGAGTCCTGGGACGAAGCCTTCAGCCAGACGGAAGATTATCGCGGCGGCAACGCCAACATGCACGCAGTTGAAGCCTTCCTGATCGTTTACGACGTCACTCATGATCGTAAATGGCTGGATCGGGCACTACGCATCGCGTCGGTGATTATTCACGACGTGGCCCGCAGCGGTGAGTATCGCGTTAACGAGCACTTCGATTCGCAGTGGAATCCAATTCGCGATTACAACAAAGACAACCCCGCACATCGCTTTCGCGCTTACGGCGGCACCCCGGGTCACTGGATCGAGTGGGGCAGATTGATGCTGCATCTGCACGCCGCGCTGGAAGCTCGCTTCGAAACGCCACCAGCCTGGCTGCTGGAAGATGCCAAAGGTTTATTCCACGCCACCATCCGCGATGCCTGGGCACCGGACGGTGCGGACGGCTTTGTCTACTCGGTGGACTGGGACGGTAAACCGATCGTGCGCGAAAGAGTGCGCTGGCCGATCGTCGAAGCGATGGGCACCGCCTATGCCCTGTACACCCTCACTGGCGACAGCCAGTACGAAACCTGGTACCAGACGTGGTGGGATTACTGCATCACTTATCTGATGGACTACGAAACCGGGTCATGGTGGCAGGAGCTGGACACCGATAACAAAGTGACCACCAAAGTCTGGGACGGCAAGCAGGACATTTACCACCTGCTGCACTGCCTGGTGATCCCACGCCTGCCCCTGGCTCCTGGGCTGGCTCCAGCGGTTGCTGCTGGTCTTCTGGATATCAACGCAAAATAGGTCATAAGGATAGCAGCCATGCATAGCGGTGGAAAAACCATTCAACTTCAGGCCGGGCACTACCAGGCGAAAATCGTGACGGTTGGAGCAGGGCTGGCGGAACTGACGCACCATGGGCGTCACGTCGTTATTCCACACAAACCTGAAGAGATGCCGCTGGCGCATTTGGGGAAAATATTGGTTCCCTGGCCAAATCGCATAGCAAACGGCTGCTATCAGTATAACGGCAAGGCATTTCAGCTTGCCGTTAATGACCTTGCTTCGCAGAGCGCGATTCATGGCCTTTTAGCCTGGCGGGACTGGCAGATTAACCAGCAGTCGGCATCGGAAGCGTCGCTGATGATTTTTCTGCCGCCTTCTTACGGCTATCCCTTTTCGCTGCTTGTCGAAGTCATGTACCGCCTGGACGCCATAGGCGGTCTGCATGTTTCTATCAGCACGCTCAATATCGGCGATCAACCAGCCCCTTACGGTTCCGGCGCGCATCCCTATTTAACCTGCGATCTTGAGCAAATAGATAGCTGTACGCTAACCCTTCCGGCAGACGAGGTATTGAGCATTGATACCCAGGAATTGCATCGCGTTGAGCACACAGAGCTAAATTTCATCACGCCACGCCCTATCGCGGCGACGCAGATCGATCACACCTTTAAAACGACAGCGCCGGACGATGAGTGGGAAGTCAGGATGTTCAGCGCAGCAAAAAAAATGACTACGTACTTACGTTGCGATCAGCCATGGCTGCAGGTTTACAGCGGCGAGAAATTAAATCGTCTGGGACTTGCCGTAGAACCCATGACCTGCCCGCCTGATGCCTTTAATTCCGGAATTGGCCTTATTTCTCTTGCCCCAGGCGAGATGCACCGGATGCGCTTTTTGATCGGCGCTGAATAGTCCCATTCCGACGCAAAAATTACCGAATTACCCTATATCTACGGAGACGAAAATGAATTCGTTACAACAACGGTCAAGCGCTTTAGAACTCACAATCCTACAGGATGGCTTTGCGCTAACGTATCAACAGCGCCTGATTCTGCGCCATACCTCGCAAACCCCTTGCCTGTGGATTGGCGCCGGCGTCGCGGATATTGATATGTTTCGCGGCAACTTCAGTATTAAAGATAAACTGAACGAGAAAATTGCCCTCACGAGTGCCACGGTCAGTGAATCGTCTGACGGCTGGCGGGTCGATTTCAGCCGCGGCACCACCATCAACGCTACGCTACAAATATCCACTGATGAACAGGGCCGCCTGAAGCTGGATCTGCAAAACGACGATCTCAGCCACAATCGCATCTGGTTACGTCTGGCCACCAGGGCGGACGACCATATCTACGGCTGCGGCGAACAGTTCTCTTACTTTGATTTACGCGGCAAGCCGTTCCCACTGTGGACCAGCGAACAGGGCGTGGGTCGTAATAAAAATAGTTTTGTCACCTGGCAGGCGGACTGCAAAGAGAACGCGGGTGGCGACTATTACTGGACTTTCTTCCCGCAACCCACCTTTGTCAGCACGCAAAAATACTACTGCCACGTTGATAACAGCTGCTACATGAATTTCGACTTTAGCGCACCGGAGTATCACGAGCTGGCGCTGTGGGAAGACAAAACCACCCTGCGCTTTGAGTGCGCCGATACCTATATCTCCCTGCTGGAAAAACTGACCGCGCTGTTAGGCCGCCAGCCAGAGCTGCCGGACTGGATTTACGACGGCGTCACACTGGGTATTCAGGGCGGCACCGAGGTTTGCTAGAACAAACTGGACACCATGCGCAACGCGGGCGTGAAGGTGAACGGTATCTGGGCGCAGGACTGGTCCGGGATCCGTATGACCTCCTTTGGCAAGCGCGTGATGTGGAACTGGAGATGGAACAGCGACAACTACCCACAGCTGGATAGTCGGATTAAGCAGTGGAAAGAAGAAGGCGTGCAGTTCCTCTCGTATATCAACCCGTACGTTGCCAGCGATAAAGATCTCTGCGCCGAAGCGGCAGACCGCGGCTATCTGGCAAAAGATGCCGCTGGCGGTGACTACCTGGTTGAGTTCGGCGAGTTTTACGGCGGCGTTGTCGATCTGACTAACCCGGAGGCCTACGACTGGTTCAAAGAAGTCATCAAAAAGAACATGATTGAGCTCGGTTGCGGCGGCTGGATGGCGGATTTTGGCGAATACCTTCCAACCGATACGTATCTGCACAACGGCGTCAGCGCCGAGATCATGCACAATGCCTGGCCTGCGCTGTGGGCGAAGTGTAACTACGAGGCGCTACAGGAGACCGGCAAGCTCGGCGAGATCCTGTTCTTTATGCGTGCGGGTTACACCGGCAGCCAGAAGTACTCCACTATGATGTGGGCGGGCGATCAGAACGTTGACTGGAGCCTTGATGATGGTCTGGCTTCGGTCGTCCCTGCGGCGCTGTCGCTGGCGATGACCGGCCACGGCCTGCACCACAGCGATATCGGCGGCTACACAACCCTGTTTGACATGAAGCGCACGAAAGAGCTGCTGTTGCGCTGGTGCGACTTCAGCGCCTTCACCCCGATGATGCGCACCCACGAAGGTAACCGCCCAGGCGATAACTGGCAGTTTGATGGCGATGCAGAGACTATCGCCCACTTTGCCCGTATGACAACCGTGTTCACCACCCTGAAACCGTATCTCAAACAGGCCGTTGCGCAGAACGCCGCCTCCGGCCTGCCGGTGATGCGCCCACTGTTCCTGCATTACGAAGACGATGCAGCCACCTATACCCTGAAATATCAGTATCTGCTGGGCCAGGATCTATTGGTTGCGCCGGTTCACGAACAGGGTAAATGCGACTGGACACTGTATCTGCCAGAAGACAGCTGGGTCAACGTCTGGAGCGGTGAAACCTACCATGGCGGCGAAATTACCGTCGATGCGCCAATTGGCCAGCCACCCGTCTTCTATCGCGCGAAGAGTGAGTGGGCATCGCTGTTTGCTACTTTACGCCACATCTAATACGGCTCGCCCGCGGGGAGACTCGCGGGCAAACGGAGAATAACAATGAGTCAAAATTCAGCTAATCCGGCAACCCTGCGCTTGCCTTTTAAAGAAAAACTAGCCTATGGGATGGGCGATTTAGGTTCCAATATTCTTCTGGATATCGGTACGCTCTATTTACTCAAGTTTTATACCGATGTTCTTGGATTACCAGGAACTTACGGCGGTATTATTTTCCTTATCGCCAAGTTTTTTACCGCGTTTACCGATATGGGCACCGGGATTATGCTCGATTCGCGGCGTAAAATTGGTCCGAAGGGTAAATTTCGTCCATTCCTGATTTACGCAGCTTTCCCGGTTACGCTTCTGGCTATCGCTAACTTTGTCGGCACGCCGTTTGAAATTACCGGCAAAACGGTGATGGCAACGGTGCTGTTTATGCTGTACGGACTGTTCTTCAGCATGATGAACTGCTCTTACGGCGCGATGGTACCCGCGATAACGAAAAACCCGGATGAGCGCGCTTCGCTTGCCGCCTGGCGTCAGGGCGGCGCGACGCTCGGCCTGCTGCTGTGCACCGTCGGCTTTGTGCCGGTGATGAACCTGATCGAAGGCAACTCGCAACTGGGTTATATCTTCGCCGCCACGCTGTTCTCCCTGTTCGGCCTGCTGTTTATGTGGCTGTGCTATGCGGGTGTTAAAGAGCGCTACGTCGAAATTAAGCCCGTTGATGCGGCGCAAAAGCCGGGATTACTGCAATCCTTCCGCGCCATCGCCGGTAACCGTCCGCTGTTTATTCTGTGCATTGCCAACCTCTGTACGCTCGGCGCGTTTAACGTCAAGCTAGCGATCCAGGTCTATTACACCCAGTACGTCCTGAACGACCCAATCCTCCTCTCCTGGATGGGCTTCTTCAGTATGGGCTGTATCTTTATCGGCGTATTCCTGATGCCGGGAATGGTGAGACGCTTTGGTAAGAAAAAGGTCTATATCGGCGGCCTGCTGATTTGGGTAGCGGGCGATCTGCTCAACTACTTCTTTGGCGGCGGATCGGTCAGTTTTGTTGCTTTCTCCTGCCTGGCCTTCTTTGGTTCGGCGTTCGTCAACAGTCTGAACTGGGCGCTGGTCTCCGACACAGTGGAATATGGCGAATGGCGCACCGGCGTACGTTCTGAAGGTACGGTGTACACCGGGTTTACCTTCTTTCGCAAAGTGTCGCAGGCGCTGGCTGGCTTCTTCCCCGGCTGGATGCTGACCCAGATTGGCTACGTGCCCAACGTGGTGCAATCGGCGGGTACCGTCGAAGGCTTACGCCAGCTGATTTTTATTTATCCGTGCGCGCTAGCGGTGATCACCATCGTGGCGATGGGTTGTTTCTACAACCTTAACGAGAAGATGTATGTCCGCATCGTTGAAGAGATAGAAGCCCGTAAACAACCTGTCTGATAAAAATAATGAATAGCGCCCTTCAGGGCGCTACTGAGGAGCGATTATGTCTGACCATGATCCGCTAACGTTAAAACTGAGCCTACGGGAAAAATGCGCCTATGGCGTGGGTGACTTCGGCTCAAATTTGATGCTGTGTATCGGCACGCTGTATCTGCTTAAATTTTATACCGATGAGCTAGGGATGCCTGCATATTACGGCGGGATCATCTTTCTGGTAGCGAAGTTCTTCACCGCCTTTACCGATATGCTGACCGGCGTATTACTGGACTCGCGGCGTAATATCGGCGCAAAGGGGAAATTCAGGCCTTTTATTCTGTATGCCTCATTCCCCGTCGCGCTGGTCGCCACAGCGCAGTTTTTAGCGACAGATTTTACGCTAACGGTGAAAACGGGGCTGGCAACGGTGCTGTTTATGTTGTTCGGCCTGTTCTATAGCCTGATGAACTGCTCTTACGGGGCGATGGTTCCCGCCATCACTAAAAACCCGCACCAGCGCGCAGAACTCGCTGCGTGGCGACAGGGCGGCGCAACCCTGGGCCTGTTGCTGTGTACCGTTGGCTTTATGCCCATTCAGGCGCTTTTTACAAGTTCACCTTCGCTTGGCTATCTGATTGCTGCGCTGATCTTCTCCGTTTGCGGGTTATTCAGCATGTGGTGGTGCTTTAGCGGGGTGAAAGAGCGCTATATTGAAATCGTACCGGATCATCATAAACCCAGTATTCTCAAGTCGTTCTGCGCGATTTTCCGTAACCCTCCTCTGCTGGTGCTGTGTATTGCTAACCTATGTACGCTGGCGGCATTTAACATCAAGCTGGCGATTCAGGTCTATTACACCCAGTACGTTCTGAACGATATCCATCTGCTGTCATGGATGGGTTTTTTCAGTATGGGATGTATTCTGGTGGGCGTTTTTCTTGTCCCCACAACGGTGAAGCGCTTCGGTAAAAAGCAGGTTTACCTGGGTGGACTGGCATTGTGGGCCATAGGCGATGTGCTGAACTTTTTCTGGGGAAGTACATCATTTTTATTTGTGACATTCTCCTGCATGGCCTTCTTTGGCACTGCCTTCGTTAACAGCCTGAACTGGGCGCTGGTTCCGGATACGGTTGATTACGGTGAGTGGAAAACGGGTATTCGTGCGGAAGGGTCGGTTTATACTGGTTATACCTTTTCACGAAAAATTTCCGCAGCGCTTGCTGGGTTCTTGCCAGGTATTATGCTGACGCAAATTGGTTATATCCCCAATATTGCGCAAAGTGAAACTACGCTGCTCGGTTTACGTCAGCTTATTTTCCTCTGGCCCTGCGGTCTGGCGATTATCGCGGCATTCACTATGGGCTTCTTTTATAAGCTCAACGAAAGCCGTTTTGCCTTTATTATTGAGGAAATTGGCCAACGAAAAAAACAACACAACCCAGTATTGTGAATAACTAAAAGACTTCTTTTTTAATTATTGCCGCTCTATCCATTTTAATGGATAGCGGCTCCCCTACGTTAAAAAATGGATTTATTATGAAAAAAATAAACGCGATACTTCTGTTAACCTCTGTTATCTCTACCTCTGCATTTGCTGGTGTTTATGTGGAAAACCGCGAGGCGTATAACCTTGCATCCGATCAGATGGAGGTCATGCTGCGCGTTGGCTATAACTTTGATATGGGCGCTGGCCTGATGCTCACCAACACCTATACTCTGCAACGCAAAGATGAGTTAAAGCATGGCTATAACGAAATCGAAGGCTGGTATCCGCTATTCAGACCAACGGATAAATTAACGATTCAGCCGGGAGGGTTAATTACCGACAAGAGCATTGGCTCCAGCGGTGCGGTTTATCTGGATGTGAATTACAAATTTACCCCATGGTTTAATCTGACCGTGCGTAACCGCTATAATCACAATAACTACAGCTCAACTGACTTAAACGGTGAGCAAGATAATAATGATACCTACGAAGTAGGTACCTATTGGAATTTTATTATCACCGATAAATTTTCTTATACTTTTGAACCACACTATTTTACGCGGGTGAATGACTTTAATAGTAGCAACGGTAAAGACCATCACTGGGAAATTACCAATACCTTCAGATATCGGATCAATCAAAACTGGCTGCCTTACTTTGAACTACGCTGGCTGGATCGTAATGTGGAGCCGTACCACCGGGAACAAAACCAGATACGTGCTGGGGTGAAGTATTTCTTTTAAGTTTTTTAGGCAAAAAAAAGCCGCTGATTATCAGCGGCTTTTCATAGCAAGAAGCATTAATTAATCTTCTTTAGAACCACGCATCGCGCGTTTACGATCGTTCTCGGTCAGATGACGCTTACGGATACGGACAGAAGTCGGGGTGACTTCTACCAGTTCGTCGTCATCGATGAACTCAAGAGCTTGCTCCAGCGTCATTTTCAGTGCCGGAACCAGGGTCGTCGCTTCGTCAGTACCGGAAGCACGCATGTTGGTCAGTTTCTTACCGGTCAGGCAGTTTACAGTCAGGTCGTTAGAACGACTGTGAATACCGATGATCTGGCCTTCGTAAACTTCTGCACCGTGACCCAGGAACAGCTTACCGCGGTCCTGCAGGCTGAACAGTGCGAACGCAACTGCTTTACCCTGGCCGTTGGAGATCAGAACACCGTTCTGACGCTGACCCACATCACCCGCACGAACGTCGTCGTAATGGCTGAAGGTGGAGTACAGCAGACCGGTACCGGAAGTCATGGTCATGAATTCTGAACGGAAGCCGATCAGACCACGGCTTGGGATCACGTAGTCAAGACGTACGCGGCCTTTGCCATCTGGATTCATGTTTTTCAGGTCGCCTTTACGCTCACCCAGTGCCTGCATCACAGAACCCTGGTGCTGCTCTTCGACGTCCAGCGTGACGTTTTCGAACGGCTCTTGTTTACGACCATCGATTTCGCGGAAGATAACTTTCGGACGGGAAACCGCCATCTCGAAACCTTCACGACGCATGTTCTCGATAAGAACCGACAAGTGCAGTTCGCCACGACCAGAAACGCGGAATGCATCTGCATCCGGAGTCTCTTCAACGCGCAGCGCCACGTTATGTACCAGCTCTTTGTTCAGACGGTCAAGGATCTGACGAGAAGTAACGTACTTACCTTCTTTACCGCAGAACGGAGAGGTGTTGACGCAGAAGAACATAGATACGGTCGGCTCATCAACAGACAGCGCCGGCAGCGCTTCAACATTCTGCGTATCGCAGATGGTGTCGGAGATGTTCAGCTCGCCCAGACCGGTGATCGCGATGATATCGCCAGCTTCTGCAACGTCGCTCTCGATACGCTCAAGACCCAGATGGGTCAGAACTTTACCGACTTTACCGTTACGGGTTTTGCCTTCGCTATCAACGATAGTAACCTGCTGGTTCGGCTTCACTTTACCGCGTTTGATGCGGCCGATGCCGATGACGCCAACGTAGTTGTTGTAGTCCAGCTGGGAGATTTGCATCTGCAGCGGGCCATCAAGGTCAACGTTCGGAGCCGGTACGCGATCGACGATAGTCTGATACAGCGGAGTCATATCGTCAGCCATATCTTCGTGATCCAGACCCGCGATACCGTTCAGCGCAGAAGCGTAAACGATAGGGAAGTCCAGCTGTTCGTCGGTAGCGTCGAGGTTTACGAACAGGTCGAATACCTGATCGACAACCCAGTCAGGGCGTGCGCCCGGACGGTCAACTTTGTTGATAACAACAATTGGCTTCAGGCCATGAGCAAAGGCTTTTTTGGTCACGAAGCGCGTCTGCGGCATCGGACCATCCATTGCATCAACGACCAGCAGAACGGAATCGACCATGGACATGACACGTTCAACTTCACCACCGAAGTCGGCGTGCCCCGGGGTATCAACGATGTTGATACGGTAATCATTCCATTTGATAGCGGTGTTTTTAGCCAGGATGGTAATCCCACGCTCTTTCTCCAAATCGTTGGAGTCCATCACACGCTCTTGAGTTTCGGCACGCGCATCGAACGTACCGGATTGCTGCAGCAGCTTATCAACCAGGGTAGTTTTACCATGGTCAACGTGCGCGATGATGGCGATGTTACGCAAATTTTCGATCACAACTTTGCCTCAGGCATTTAGAAATAGCGCGTTATTGTACACGGATTAATCGCACTACAAAACAGGATCACAAACATCCCCCGCAAACAAGTATTGCAGAGTTTCTTTGTGACCGCTTTCACGGAGCGTTAAAAGGGTTATTAAAGGTCAATTGCACCAAATAAGTGCCCAATGTTCACACAATTGCACTATTATAGTGCAATGCATTCATAATGGTGCAGCCCTTTTGCACGATGGTGTGCATGATAACGCCTTTTGGGGGCAATTTAAAAGTTGGCACAGATTTCGCTTTATATTTTTTAAGGCAACAACGCCACCTTAAGCAGTTAGAAAGTTTTCGTTACCACGACGACAATGACCAATCCGGGAGAGTTTAAGTATGTCCGCTGAACACGTTTTGACGATGCTGAACGAGCACGAAGTGAAGTTTGTCGATCTGCGCTTCACCGATACCAAAGGTAAAGAACAGCACGTTACTATTCCTTCTCATCAGGTAAATGCCGAATTCTTCGAAGAAGGCAAAATGTTTGATGGCTCCTCGATTGGCGGCTGGAAAGGTATTAACGAATCCGACATGGTTCTGATGCCGGACGCAACTACCGCGCTGATCGACCCGTTCTACGAAGAACCGACACTGATCATCCGTTGCGATATCCTGGAACCAGGCACCCTGCAGGGCTATGACCGTGACCCGCGCTCCATCGCCAAACGTGCGGAAGAATACCTGCGTGCAACCGGCATTGCGGATACCGTGCTGTTCGGGCCAGAACCAGAATTCTTCCTGTTCGACGACATTCGTTTTGGTGCGTCTATCTCCGGTTCCCACGTTGCTATCGATGATATCGAAGGCGCATGGAACTCCTCCACCAAATACGAAGGCGGCAACAAAGGCCACCGCCCTGGCGTGAAAGGCGGTTATTTCCCGGTTCCGCCAGTAGACTCTTCTCAGGATATCCGCTCCACCATGTGTATGATCATGGAAGAGATGGGCCTGGTTGTTGAAGCTCACCACCACGAAGTCGCAACTGCAGGTCAGAACGAAATCGCTACCCGCTTCAATACCATGACCAAAAAAGCGGACGAAATTCAGATCTACAAATATGTTGTGCACAACGTCGCACACCGTTTCGGTAAAACAGCGACCTTTATGCCAAAACCAATGTTTGGCGATAACGGTTCCGGTATGCACTGCCACATGTCCCTGTCCAAGAACGGCGTAAACCTGTTCTCCGGCGACAAATACGCAGGCCTGTCTGAACAAGCGCTGTTCTACATCGGCGGCGTAATCAAGCACGCTAAAGCCATTAATGCCCTGGCGAACCCGACCACCAACTCTTACAAGCGTCTGGTCCCGGGTTACGAAGCTCCGGTCATGCTGGCTTACTCTGCCCGTAACCGCTCCGCTTCCATCCGTATTCCGGTAGTGACCTCTCCGAAAGCGCGTCGTATCGAAGTCCGCTTCCCGGATCCGGCTGCTAACCCGTACCTGTGCTTTGCTGCATTGCTGATGGCTGGCCTTGACGGTATCAAGAACAAAATCCATCCGGGCGAAGCGATGGACAAAAACCTGTACGATCTGCCGCCGGAAGAAGCGAAAGAGATCCCACAGGTTGCAGGTTCTCTGGAAGAAGCATTGAACGAACTGGATGCTGACCGTGAATTCCTGACCGCTGGTGGCGTATTCACCAACGACGCAATCGATGCTTACATCGCCCTGCGTATTGAAGAGAACGACCGTGTACGCATGACTCCGCACCCGGTTGAGTTCGAGCTGTACTACAGCGTTTAATTTTGCTGTAAATCCGCGGTATTCCGTGTTGTGGCGTGGGGTACCGAGGATGTTTTGTTGCCGTGGAAACTTTCAGCCCATCTCAGGATGGGCTTTTTTCTCCACCAACGCGCTGATCTCATGAGCTTTTTACTCATAAAAAGCTATACTGCACTAAAATAGTGCACTCTAATTCAGGAGACTGTCAGATGGCAACAGGCACACTGCCCGATGCTGGGCAGATCCTTAACTCTTTAATCAACAGTATCTTACTGGTCGATGACGACCTGGCGGTGCATTACGCGAACCCTGCTGCACAGCAGTTGCTGGCGCAAAGCTCACGTAAGCTATTTGGTACTCCGCTCCCGGAGCTGTTGAGCTATTTCTCGCTGAATATTGGTCTCATGCAGGAGAGCCTGCAGGCGGGCCAGGGCTTTACCGATAACGAAGTAACGCTGGTCATCGATGGTCGGTCGCATATCCTGTCTCTGACGGCACAGCGCCTTCCTGAGGGCTACATTTTGCTGGAAATGGCACCGATGGATAATCAGCGACGTCTGAGCCAGGAACAGCTTCAGCACGCACAGCAGATTGCCGCGCGTGACTTAGTGCGCGGTTTGGCCCACGAGATTAAAAACCCGTTGGGTGGCCTGCGCGGTGCCGCACAGTTGCTGAGCAAAGCGCTGCCCGATCCTTCGTTGACGGAATACACCAAAGTCATCATTGAACAGGCCGATCGGTTAAGAAATCTGGTCGACCGCCTGCTGGGACCGCAGCATCCTGGAATGCACGTCACAGAGAGCATTCACAAGGTTGCAGAGCGAGTGGTGAAGCTGGTGTCTATGGAGTTGCCGGATAACGTCAAACTGGTTCGTGACTACGACCCAAGCCTGCCGGAACTCCCACACGACCCGGATCAAATTGAACAAGTGCTGCTGAATATCGTACGCAATGCGCTGCAAGCGCTGGGGCCTGAGGGCGGAGAGATAGTCCTGCGTACCCGTACGGCGTTCCAGCTGACCCTGCACGGGGTTCGCTACCGCCTTGCAGCACGTATTGACGTTGAAGATAACGGCCCGGGAATACCGTCTCACTTACAGGATACGCTGTTTTATCCGATGGTGAGCGGGCGCGAAGGCGGTACTGGCCTCGGGCTATCTATCGCCCGCAGCCTTATCGATCAGCACTCCGGCAAAATTGAATTTACCAGTTGGCCAGGGCATACCGAATTCTCGGTATACCTGCCTATTCGGAAGTAGAGGTGTTTATGCAACGAGGGATAGCATGGATCGTTGATGACGATAGCTCCATCCGTTGGGTGCTTGAACGCGCGCTCACCGGGGCTGGCTTGAGTTGTACAACGTTTGAGAGCGGCAGCGAGGTGCTTGATGCCCTCACCACCAAAACCCCGGATGTCCTGCTGTCTGATATCCGTATGCCGGGAATGGATGGGCTGGCGCTGCTGAAACAAATTAAACAGCGTCACCCGATGCTCCCGGTCATCATAATGACGGCGCATTCAGATCTGGACGCAGCGGTCAGCGCTTATCAGCAAGGTGCTTTTGATTATCTGCCAAAACCGTTTGATATCGATGAAGCTGTGGCGCTGGTCGACCGCGCAATCAGCCATTATCAGGAACAGCAGCAGCCGCGAAATGCGCCAATAAATAGCCCAGCGGCCGATATTATCGGCGAAGCGCCAGCAATGCAGGACGTTTTTCGCATTATAGGCCGCCTGTCACGTTCCTCCATCAGCGTGCTGATCAACGGGGAGTCCGGTACCGGTAAAGAGCTGGTTGCCCATGCTCTGCACCGCCACAGCCCGCGCGCCAAGGCACCATTTATCGCGCTGAATATGGCGGCAATCCCCAAAGACTTGATTGAATCAGAACTGTTCGGCCACGAGAAAGGGGCCTTTACGGGCGCGAATACCGTGCGCCAGGGGCGTTTTGAACAGGCAGACGGCGGCACGTTGTTTCTCGACGAAATCGGCGATATGCCGCTGGACGTACAAACTCGGTTGCTGCGCGTGCTGGCTGATGGCCAGTTTTATCGCGTAGGCGGCTATGCGCCGGTGAAAGTGGATGTGCGCATTATCGCCGCCACCCACCAGAATCTTGAGCTGCGCGTACAGGAAGGAAAATTCCGCGAGGACTTATTCCACCGCCTGAACGTGATTCGCGTCCATCTCCCGCCGCTACGCGAGCGTCGGGAAGATATTCCGCGTCTGGCGCGCCACTTCCTGCAAGTTGCCGCTCGTGAACTCGGCGTTGAAGCCAAGCTACTGCACCCGGAAACGGAGATGGCGTTAACCCGGCTGGCCTGGCCGGGTAACGTGCGTCAACTGGAGAACACCTGTCGTTGGCTGACGGTGATGGCGGCAGGCCAGGAGGTTCTGACCCAGGATCTTCCCAGTGAGCTGTTTGAAACCGCGATACCGGATAATCCGACGCAAATGCTGCCGGATAGCTGGGCCACGCTGTTGGGGCAATGGGCTGACCGCGCTTTACGTTCCGGTCATCAAAACCTGCTGTCAGAAGCACAGCCGGAGATGGAGCGCACGCTATTGACCACCGCGCTACGCCACACTCAGGGGCATAAACAAGAAGCAGCACGCCTGCTGGGATGGGGCCGTAATACGTTGACACGTAAGCTAAAAGAACTGGGAATGGAGTAGTAGAACAGTGTCGTGTAAAAAATAGTCTGCCAGCGCAAACTGCTGCTATTTTGTACTTTACTGTTCAAATGCGTTGAGTATGATCGTGCCCGGAAAGACAGGGGGAAATCATGCTTGAATCACTCATAAATATTATATCGAGCGGTGTCGCAGCCGGTCACACCCCGCAGACGGCAATAGCTGCTGTTCTGTGTGCGGCGATGGTTGGATTGTTTAGCTGATAATTCACCCTCTCCCGGCAAGGAGAGGGTGAATAGATTAAATCACGCGGGAAAACTGCTGCATCCGTGCTTTCTGGCGCAAATATGCGTCAAAGCACATGCATATGTTGCGAATCAGCAACCGACCTTTCGGCGTCACCTGAATCCCTTTCTCATCCACATCCACCAGCCCGTCTTTGGCCAGCGGCGCCAGCAGTTTCATATCTTCAGTGAAGTAGCCATTGAAGTCTAAGTCCCACTGCGTTTCTACAGCGGAGAAATCGAGACGGAAATTGCAGATCAGCGCTTTAATGACATCGCGACGAATACAGTCATCGCGAGTCAACGCAATGCCACGCCATAAGGCCGTTCCGGTTTCATCAATCTGCTGATAATACTGCTTCAGCTCTTTTTGGTTCTGCGCATAGCAGTCGCCAATCATACTGATCGCCGAAACACCCAGCCCCAGCAGATCGGAATCCCCTTGGGTGGTATAGCCCTGGAAGTTGCGATGCAAAATACCTTCACGTTGGGCTATCGCCAGTTCATCGTCCGGACGAGCAAAGTGGTCCATACCGATAAACTGATACCCCGCAGCGGTCAGCGAATCAATCGTTTCCTGCAGGATATCCAGCTTCTGCTCTGCTGAAGGTAAATCGGCATCTTTGATTTTGCGCTGTGCGGCGAAGAGCGTCGGCAAATGCGCATAGTTAAATACGCTCAGACGATCGGGATTTAGCTCAGCAACACGCCGGAGCGTAAAAGCAAAGCTCTCTGGCGTTTGCTTCGGCAGTCCGTAAATCAGATCGATATTGGTAGAAGTAAAGCCAATCTCTCGGGCATGGTTGAGCAGGGCGAAGATAAACTCTTCATCCTGCTCGCGGTTCACCAGGCGCTGCACCTCTTTGTTGAAGTCCTGCACGCCCATACTCAAGCGGTTGAAACCTTCAGCGCGTAAATGATCCAGTACATCAAGCTCAATTTCACGCGGATCGACTTCAATGGAAATCTCAGCCTCGGCGTTAAAATTGAAATGCGTACGCAGCAGGCTCATCAGGCGGCTAATTTGCGCCTTATTTAAATATGTCGGCGTACCGCCGCCCCAATGCAGTTGGTTAACCTGGCGACCCGCAAAAAGCGGCGCGCGATGGATAATCTCCTGCTCAAGGACGTCCAGATACTGATCGGCTTTATGCTGCTGGCGGGTAACAATTTTATTGCAACCACAAAAATAGCAGAGCTTATGGCAAAACGGGATATGCACGTACAGCGATAGAGGTCGCTGCGGATAACGGGCTACCGCTGCGTCAAATTCAGCAGCGCCAAATTCCGGAGAAAACTCCAGCGCGGTGGGGTACGAAGTATAACGCGGCCCGGAATAGTTATATTTTTGGATCAGGGCCAGATCCCAGTCGATTAACTGCACAGACATGCTCACTCCTTCCGATGGTGCCGTCGGCGGGTACGCCGCTCCGGCCCAACCGCACCTCGGGTAATGAGCCGGTTGCGCAGCCATTTCTGACGCCGCGACAACCGTCGTAGTTTAACGAATAACCACAGCAGATAACATATAACCAAAAGGGTTATAAGCAGGACCGGGAATCCTATGGGGTGCAAATGTTAGTTTCCGCCCTTCAGTAAACGCATCATATCTTCTTTGCGTTCTTCCTCTTCCTCATCTTCGTCATCATCGTAGGAGAGGCCGAGTTGTTGCATCAGTTCATCAATACGGTCCAGTTTGGCATCAACCCAGGTCTGCTCTTCAGCATTCAAGGTTCCGCCCTCTTCCAGACGTTCCAGCAGCGCGTCCAGGCGCTCATCGTTCTCCAGCAAATCCAGCTCAGCCTGCGGTGAAAGCATAGGTTTCTCGCTCTTCGGTTTATGCTGCTTAATCACTGGGGCATTCTCTGTCACACCCAGCGGGATCGGTTTTTTGCTGCCAATGCGCGGATCTTGCTGTTGGCCTTGTTTTTTACCTGCAGAGGCGGCATCACCACCGGTCGCACGACTTCCTGCCGCATGACCGCGATGTTTCTTCTGCTGCTTACGATCGCGAGCTTCCTGGTTCAATTCTTCACGCGTTTTGCGACTTTTTTTGCCACGAGGTACAGATGTCGGTTTTTTCATGGTGTTAATCTTCAGGCCGTTTTCTTCAGTATAGAATTGAGGCGGAATCTAGCAGAAAGCAAGCAAAGAAAAAAGGCGACAGATTACTCTGTCGCCTTTTTCCGCACTGACAACCCTTAATGGGTTTCTACTTTCCATGTTAGCTAACGACAACCCCTGTCTTTCCTTTAGCTACCAACAGTCCCTGTTACATCCATTTCCTTTTAAAACGTCTCCAGACGCCTGTCATCCTGACAATCCGTAGTCCTCGCCTCCTGGCGCTTCCTGACACCTCGTCCTGAGTCTTAATCCTGTTAGCTTCCTTCGCCCTTGCCCGCTACTTTACTGGTTTAAGAAAAACCTACAACCAGCAACTGTATAAAAAATGCTAATTTCAGAATCTTCTCTTCACTTAATTGTATGATTTATAGAATGTTAGTGAATTTTTAATCAGGCTTTTCTCACAAATGTCTTATATCAACAATGGCCAATGTCTCACAAAGCATGTGGTTTTTACTCACATCGGTGAGTTGCGGTAAAAACAGCCTTTTTCTATTGTTCAGGTATAATCCTCGCCATAGCCTGATTAACGGAGACGACCGTCTTGACCAACTGGAATTATCAACTGACGCATTTTGTCACTAGCGCACCAGATATCCGCCATCTTCCTTCTGATACCGGTATCGAAGTGGCATTCGCTGGCCGCTCTAACGCAGGGAAATCCAGCGCCCTGAATACGCTGACTAACCAGAAAAGCCTTGCTCGTACATCAAAGACGCCTGGGCGTACGCAGCTCATTAACCTGTTTGAAGTTGCTGAGGGAAAACGTCTGGTCGACCTGCCAGGCTATGGTTACGCTCAAGTTCCTGAAGAGATGAAAATCAAATGGCAGCGGGCGCTGGGTGAATACCTGGAAAAACGCCTGTGTCTGAAAGGGCTGGTCATACTGATGGATATCCGGCACCCGCTTAAAGATCTCGATCAGCAGATGATCCTATGGGCCGTCGAAAGCGATATCCCTGTTCTTGTGCTGCTGACTAAAGCCGATAAGCTGGCCAGTGGCGCGCGCAAAGCCCAGCTCAACCAGGTCCGTGAAGCGGTAATCGCATTTAATGGTGATGTGCAGGTGGAAGCATTTTCTTCCCTGAAGAAGCAGGGCGTAGATAAACTGCGTCAGAAACTGGATAGCTGGTATAACGACATTCCTCCTCAGGAAGAGCCTGAAGACAGCGAGTAATTATCGTCAATTTTCCCGGGTATGGGCATACGGAGCCTTATCCGGGCAGCCTGCCTCGCCAATATCAAGACGCAAAAAGTTTTCTTTCACGCAATAAAAAACGCCCCGGTCATAAATGACCGGGGCGGCTAAAATATTCAGCCAAATCCGATTACGTGAAGTAAAAGGTCTGAAAGATAGAACATCTTACCTCTGTACCCTACGTCTTTAACTCTACTCTTGTTTCCGTTATGGATAAAGCATTTTTGTAGTTTATTTTCAGTCTTTACATAGCAAATTCAAATGATCATCACAAAACGGTATAAGTTATGTTACTCACTTACAAAAAATGGCCTTATGTACTGAACACTTAGTGCGCTTGATCCCAATTTTCCCCACTACCCACTTCTACCAGCAGCGGAACTGCCAGCGTCGTGCTGCTTTCCATCAGTTCGTGGATCTTTTTCGCGACCGTATCTAAATCGTCTTTATGAACTTCGAAGACTAATTCATCGTGAACTTGCATGATCATACGCACTCGCGGTTTTTCACTTAACAGCCAATCATCTACAGCGATCATTGCGCGTTTAATGATATCCGCAGCAGTTCCCTGCATCGGCGCGTTGATTGCCGCACGCTCAGCACCAGCGCGACGCGCTCCGTTGCTGGATTTAATGTCCGGCAAGTAGAGTCGGCGGCCATCAAGCGTTTCAACATATCCCTGCTCTTTTGCCTGTGCACGGGTACGTTCCATATAATCCAGCACACCTGGATAGCGCTCAAAGTAGAGATCCATATATTTCTGCGCTTCTTTACGCGGAATATTGAGCTGTCGCGCAAGGCCAAATGCGCTCATCCCGTAAATCAGGCCAAAGTTGATAGCCTTTGCGCTGCGTCGCTGTTCGCTGCTCACGCTTTCAAGCGGCAAACCAAAAACCTCTGCCGCAGTAGCGCGGTGGATATCTTTCCCCTCCGCAAACGCGGTTAGCAGGCCGTTATCGCGCGACAGGTGCGCCATAATGCGCAATTCAATTTGCGAGTAGTCGGCGGAGACAATGAGATAATCTTGCGGAGCAATAAACGCCTGACGAATACGGCGTCCTTCTTCGTTACGTACCGGAATGTTCTGCAGGTTCGGATCGGTAGATGACAGGCGTCCCGTTGCAGTAACCGCCTGGTGATAAGATGTATGCACGCGACCCGTTTTCGGGCTGATCATCAGCGGCAGCTTATCGGTATAAGTGGATTTGAGTTTTGCCAGACCACGATATTCAAGGATAACTTTTGGCAGCGGATAATCCAGAGCCAGCTCTTCCAACACCTCTTCCGACGTAGACGGAGCGCCGCCCGGCGTCTTCTTCAGTGGTTTAATCCCTTGCTTTTCAAACAGGATGGTTTGCAGCTGCTTAGGCGAAGAGAGGTTAAACTCTTCTCCTGCAATATCATATGCCTTCTTCTCCAACTCAATCAGGCGCTTGGCGATTTCCTGAGAATGCGCATGCAGCACGGCTGGGTCAATCTTCACGCCATTACGCTCAACGCGAGAGAGCACTGGCACCAACGGCATTTCTATATTTTTAAAGATGTTCAGCGGGCCTTCATTCTGCTGAAGCTTTGGCCACATCTTCAAATGCAGTTGCAGAGTCACGTCAGCATCTTCCGCCGCGTAACGACCAGCTTCTTCCAGTGCGATTTGATTAAAGGTGAGCTGATTTTTACCCTTGCCGGCAATCTCTTCAAAGGTAATGGTTTTGTGCTTCAACCAGCGATCGGAAAGGCTATCCATATCATGTCGGCCCGCTACGCTGTCAAGAATGTAGGACTCCAGCATGGTATCAAAGGCAATACCGCGCAGCTCAATGTCATAGTTAGCCAGAATACCGCGATCATATTTGAGGTTCTGTCCTACCTTAAGATGCTTATCGTTTTCCAGTAAGGGCTTTAGCAGTTCCAGCACGCGGTCGCGCGGGATCTGATCCGGCGCATCCAGATAGTCATGAGCAACCGGTACATAAGCTGCGATGCCTGGCTCAACGGCGAATGATAGGCCGACCATATTGGCGGATACATTATCAAGGCTGTCAGTTTCGGTATCAAAAGCAAAAAGCGGCGCTTTCTTCAGTTTTTCGATCCACGTCGTCAGTGTTTCTTCATCAAGAATCGTGACATAGTTTTCAGAGGAGAGCGTTGCCGCCGTCTCTTCTTCAGCATCTGCCGCCACTTCGACTGGTTTCGCGGTAGGTTTAACGCCTTTTGCCTGCATCCATTTACCGGACTCAACATCGGTTATCCAGCGTTTGAATTCATACTTTTTAAACAGCGTCAGCAGTTCATCCGCTGCGGGTTGCTCAACGAGCAGTTCTTCACAGCTCAAATCCAGTTCAACATCCGTTTTAATCGTCGCCAGCTGATAAGAGAGATACGCAACCTCTTTATTCTGTTCTAGCTTCGCCGCCATCGTTTTAGATCCGCGGAAGCTCAGGCCGGCGATTTTCTCAGACTCAGCATACAGGGTATCAAGCCCACCCAGCCCCTGTAGCAACGCCTGCGCGGTCTTTTCGCCGACCCCAGGAACACCAGGAATGTTGTCCGAGGAGTCACCCATGAGAGCAAGGAAATCAATGATCAGTTCAGGTGGAACGCCGTATTTTGTGACGACTTCATCCGGACCAAGAATAGTGTTAGTCATCGTGTTAATCAGGGTAATACCCGGCGTAACTAACTGAGCCATATCTTTATCACCCGTGCTAATCAGCACTGGACGACCTGCCTTTTCAGCTTCACGCGCCAGTGTACCGATCACATCATCAGCTTCAACGCCCGGAACAGCCATCAGAGGTAAGCCCATCGCCTTAACCATGGTATGCAACGGCTCGATCTGCGCACGCAGATCGTCCGGCATCGGTGGACGATGAGATTTATAGTGCTCAAATAATTCATCACGGAAAGTCTTCCCTTTGGCATCAAAAACCACGACTGCATGAGTCGGTTGATACTGTAGGATCAGGCTTCGCAGCATATTCAGTACGCCGTACATTGCGCCAGTCGGTTCACCAGCGCTGTTAGTCAGCGGGGGAAAAGCGTGATATGCCCGGTAAAGGTAAGAGGAGCCGTCAACGAGGATGAGGGGGTTTTCTGGGATCTGAACCATAATTTCCGTGCCTGTTTATCAGATTATGGGTAAAGGATGCCACAGACGGGCATAAAATCCTGAATTTTTCCCCTATTTCATCGAAAAGATTCATTGATCTCCACGATCATTGCACAACTTTATCTGTGGATAACTTTGTGCATAGTTTTAAAATGATAGCTGGGCAACTCTTAACAAAATAGCCCTTTAAATAATTAATTCATATTTATCATTTAGTTAAAGTTATATATTTTATCGTAATGTCATTTTGATGACTCAATACTCCATGTGGATATAAGATCCGGAAATTTTTCTGCTCTGGTAAGACCCGTTATTTGCTGTATTTTCTGATAAAATCAGTCCCTTGCGCTGTTTAAATGCGTTTTTTGTCAGCCTAACTTTCTGAATAAACTAACTATGTCGAGATTACTCGCTGCGATAACCCTTCCACTAAGTATCGCCCTTACTATCTTAGTCACTATAATCTGCTCGGTGCCGATAATCATCGCCGGACTGATTAAACTTCTTGTGCCGATTCCTGCGGTCTGGCGCTCGATATCTGTTTTCTGCAACTTCATGATGTATTGCTGGTGTGAAGGGTTGGCACTACTGCTACATCTTAATCCGTGGTTAAAATGGGATGTTCAAGGTATTGAAGGCCTGAACAAGAGAAACTGGTATTTACTTATCAGCAACCATCACAGTTGGGCTGATATCGTGGTGCTCTGTGTGCTGTTTCGCAAACATATCCCAATGAATAAATACTTTCTCAAACAGCAGCTAGCCTGGGTACCGTTCATTGGTCTTGCTTGCTGGGCCCTGGACATGCCGTTTATGCGCCGTTACTCACGTGGTTATTTAATTCGTCATCCAGAACGTCGCGGTAAAGATGTTGAAACCACCCGTCGTTCCTGCGAGAAATTCCGCGTCCACCCAACGACTATCGTTAACTTTGTCGAAGGTTCACGTTTTACTGAAGAAAAACAGCGTCAGACTCGCTCACCTTACAATAACTTATTACCCCCAAAAGCTGCGGGTATCGCTATGGCATTGGGCGTGCTGGGATCGCAGTTTGATAAGCTGCTCAACGTGACGTTATGTTACCCAGAGAACAACCACAGGCCATTTTACGACATGCTAAGTGGTCGATTGACGCGGATTGTGGTGCGAATAAATCTGGAGCCTGTAGCTGAAGATCTACATGGCGACTATGTGAATGATAAAAACTTTAAGCGCCACTTCCAGCGTTGGTTAAATATGCTGTGGGAAGAAAAGGATCGTCAACTGACGGAAATAATGCGGCACAAAAAATGATTTTAGTCGCTGAAAAGAACAACGCCGGTCAATGACCGGCGTTTGTTTTTTATTTCTTCTCAACTAACTGCTTAACGGTATCGGCATACTGAGCAACAAATGCGTCCATGTTGCTGGTATCCATCCCTTGCGGGTTAATCTGATATTTTCCGTTAACGTACATCGCGGGTACGCCCTGCAGTTGGAAATCAGCAGCGGCTTTTTCTTGCTGAGCAACCAGAGATTTCACCACGAAGCTGTTCCACGCCGCATCGTACTCTTCGCCTTTCACACCAGAATCAACAAAGATTTTACGGATATCGGCCACGGTCTGGACGGACTGGGTTTTCTGTACCGCTTCAAACATTGGAACAGTAATCTTGTCTTCCACGCCCAGCGCCATCGCCACAGCCCACGCCTGAGTCAGATCCTTGCCCAATGGGCCCAGGAACTCAACGTGGTATTTAGTCATCTTGACGCCTTCAGGCAGCTTTTTCTTCACGTTATCTGACACATGAAGTACTTCTTCAAACTGATAGCAATGGGGGCAGTAGAACGAGAAGAACTCGAGCACCTGAGGCTCGCCAGCAACTGGCTTGTCGAGGGTGATGTACTGCTTACCGTCGGTGATCTGGGCAGCGGATGCACTAAAAGCCAGAATCATACCAGCCAGCGCCAGCCAAATTTTGTTCATGATTAATTCTCTCCTGGATATTTCACATTAATACATTGGCGTTAACTGAAGAGGGGGTTCCTGCAGAACCTTCACCTGCTCAAGAAAAGTTATTGTCTGCCCGCGCCAGTAATCTTCCCCGGTTAACCATGGGAAATTTATAGGGAAAGCAGGATCATTCCAGCGTCTGAGCAACCACGCCAGATAATAAACTAACCGCATTGCACGTAAAGGTTCGATGAGAGCGATTTCATCCGTATTAAAAGAGCTGAACTCTTCATAGGCTTCAATGATCATCTCAAGCTGCATCCGCTGCTCGGCTTTATCACCATTTAACAGCATCCAGAGATCCTGGATAGCAGGACCATTACGCGCATCATCTAAATCAACAAACAGAGGGCCATCACGCCAAAGGATATTTCCGGCATGGCAGTCACCGTGCAAACGTAAGATATTAGCGTTCCCGTGCCATTGTGCCATTACAGCATCAATCAGTTTATCGGTAGCGCTGAGAAAGGCCTCTTTCAGACCAGCAGGAATCAACGGAGAGATCTCAAAGACCTGGCGTGGCTCAAGGAGATATTCATTAGTACCAATCTCCGGGCGAGCGACAAAACGCTGCTTGCGACCCGTTTGATGCATACGGCCAAGATAGCGTCCAACCCATTCCATCTGATCGAGATTATCCGCCTCAAACTGACGTCCACCCAGGCTTGGGAAAACGGCAAAGAAGAACCCCTGGTGCTGGTGAAGCGTACTTTCATGGAAAGATAATGGCGCCGCAACGGGAACATCATCCTGCATGAGTTGAAGGGTATACTGATGTTCTTCGAGGATTTGTTCTGCAGACCAGCGTTCAGGACGATAGAACTTCACCACATAGCGGTGGCGATCTTCGTCCTGAAACTGGTAAACGCGGTTCTCATAGCTGTTAAGCGGGGTGAGCCCAGATTCCACCCGCATACCCAGATCAAACAAACCATCAATGATGGTATCCGGGTGAAGCGTCTGAAAATTGAAAGCCTTATCGTGCATCCTGACATCCGATAATCGTGCGAATGATTCAGGATATCATCTCATAGCCTGTTCCGTGGCAGCGCTTACAACCTTTTACTCTTTAATGACTCCGCGAGCGCGAAGCAATGCGGTTTTGAAGTCTTCTTCATAATCTTTCTGAATACCGGGAATAACGGCCTCTTTTGTCGAGTCGCGCATTTTCAGATGATAAATCAGAATATCGTCGGAAAGATCGCTTAATTCCCCCGTATAACCGGCCTCTTTGGCCAGTTTTTGCAAGAATTGAATCAAATTTAGTTCAGGTTCTTTCTGCCAGGCAGGTTGGAGGAGTTCAATGACTTCATTCAGACGTTTACATTTCATAGTAATGCTCCTTACTCTAGATAAAGACACGTTAGCAGGGACAATCCCACAATGAAAGAGGCGATATTGATATGCAAGGCAGGGTAATAACCGGTGTTGTGCTGGCGGGAGGAAGAGCCACACGCATGGGGGGGATAGATAAAGGATTGCAGCAGCTAAACGGTAAAGCCTTGTGGCGTCACGTCGCCGACTCGCTAGAAACTCAGGTAACAAACCTGGTGATTAGCGCTAACCGCAATCTTGATAGCTGGCAAGGGAGCGGCTACCCGATTATTACCGACAGCCTGAACGACTTCCCTGGCCCACTGGCCGGGATGCTCTCCGTTATGCAACAAATCGAGAGCGAGTGGTTTTTGTTTTGCCCGTGCGATACGCCATTTATTCCCTCATTCCTTGCCGAGCGCTTAATACAGCAGAAAAAATCATCCCCGGCCGTTTGGGTTCATGATGGTGAGCGCGACCATCCAGCTATTGCTTTAGTTAATCAAGAGGTGATTGCAGAACTGGAAATCTATCTGGCCGGGGGAGAGCGGCGAGTAATGGTATTCATGCGTAAGATTGGTGGGCATAGTGTTGATTTCAGCGATGTAAAATCAGCCTTTATTAACGTAAACACTCTTAACGATTTGCAGAGTATGCAGGTGCCATCATGATACCTCTTTTGGCTATCGCTGCCTGGAGCGGTACAGGTAAAACAACGTTGTTGAAGGCGCTGATCCCGGCATTATGTACTGAAGGTCTACGCCCGGGGCTCATTAAACATACTCACCATGATATGGACGTGGATAAACCCGGCAAAGATAGCTATGAGCTACGTAAAGCCGGAGCTGCACAGACTATTGTCGCCAGTTCACAGCGCTGGGCATTAATGACGGAAACACCTGATGAACCAACTCTGGACCTTGTCTGGCTGGTAAGCAGAATGGACGCATCAACGTTAGATTTAGTGCTAGTTGAAGGTTTTAAGCATGAATCTGTGCCAAAAATTCTACTTTATCGGCAAAACAACGGACATAGCGTAGAAGAGTTGGTGTTTGATGAGCACGTGATTGCGATAGCCAGCGATATTCCTGTCGAAACATCACTTCCACTGTTAGATCTAAATGATATTCAGCAGATAGTCACTTTTATTATGCAGTGGTTAAAGAGGCCTAAATAAGCATCCGATAGATATTTCAGATATAGCCATGTGCAATTATCCTGATATATCTATCGATATTTGCGGACTATAAAAACGCAAAAAGCCCATCCTGACGGATGGGCTCTTCACTTAATTAATGCCTGGCAGTTCCCTACTCTCACATGGGGAGACCCCACACTACCATCGGCGCTACGGCGTTTCACTTCTGAGTTCGGCATGGGGTCAGGTGGGACCACCGCGCTGTCGCCGCCAGGCAAATTCTGTTTATCTGTATCAAGCTGAATTTCTCTCAAACCCGCCAAAACATCTTCGGCGTTGTAAGGTTAAGCCTCACGGTTCATTAGTACCGGTTAGCTCAACGTATCGCTACGCTTACACACCCGGCCTATCAACGTCATCGTCTTTAACGTTCCTTCAGGACCCTTAAAGGGTCAGGGAGAACTCATCTCGGGGCAAGTTTCGTGCTTAGATGCTTTCAGCACTTATCTCTTCCGCATTTAGCTACCGGGCAATGCCATTGGCATGACAACCCGAACACCAGTGATGCGTCCACTCCGGTCCTCTCGTACTAGGAGCAGCCCCCCTCAATTCTCCAGCGCCCACGGCAGATAGGGACCGAACTGTCTCACGACGTTCTAAACCCAGCTCGCGTACCACTTTAAATGGCGAACAGCCATACCCTTGGGACCTACTTCAGCCCCAGGATGTGATGAGCCGACATCGAGGTGCCAAACACCGCCGTCGATATGAACTCTTGGGCGGTATCAGCCTGTTATCCCCGGAGTACCTTTTATCCGTTGAGCGATGGCCCTTCCATTCAGAACCACCGGATCACTATGACCTGCTTTCGCACCTGCTCGCGCCGTCACGCTCGCAGTCAAGCTAGCTTATGCCATTGCACTAACCTCCTGATGTCCGACCAGGATTAGCTAACCTTCGTGCTCCTCCGTTACTCTTTAGGAGGAGACCGCCCCAGTCAAACTACCCACCAGACACTGTCCGCAACCCGGATCACGGGTCCACGTTAGAACACCAGCCATTAAAGGGTGGTATTTCAAGGATGGCTCCATGCAGACTGGCGTCCACACTTCAAAGCCTCCCACCTATCCTACACATCAAGGACCAGTGTTCAGTGTCAAGCTATAGTAAAGGTTCACGGGGTCTTTCCGTCTTGCCGCGGGTACACTGCATCTTCACAGCGAGTTCAATTTCACTGAGTCTCGGGTGGAGACAGCCTGGCCATCATTACGCCATTCGTGCAGGTCGGAACTTACCCGACAAGGAATTTCGCTACCTTAGGACCGTTATAGTTACGGCCGCCGTTTACCGGGGCTTCGATCAAGAGCTTCTCCGCGAGGATAACCCCATCAATTAACCTTCCGGCACCGGGCAGGCGTCACACCGTATACGTCCACTTTCGTGTTTGCACAGTGCTGTGTTTTTAATAAACAGTTGCAGCCAGCTGGTATCTTCGACTGATTTCAGCTCCATGAGCAAGTCACTTCACTTACCATCAGCGTGCCTTCTCCCGAAGTTACGGCACCATTTTGCCTAGTTCCTTCACCCGAGTTCTCTCAAGCGCCTTGGTATTCTCTACCTGACCACCTGTGTCGGTTTGGGGTACGATTTGATGTTACCTGATGCTTAGAGGCTTTTCCTGGAAGCAGGGCATTTGTTACTTCAGCACCGTAGTGCCTCGTCATCACACCTCAGCGTTAAATGACGTTCCGGATTTACCTAAAACGCCCGCCTACATGCTTAAACCGGGACAACCGTCGCCCGGCTAACATAGCCTTCTCCGTCCCCCCTTCGCAGTAACACCGAGTACAGGAATATTAACCTGTTTCCCATCGACTACGCCTTTCGGCCTCGCCTTAGGGGTCGACTCACCCTGCCCCGATTAACGTTGGACAGGAACCCTTGGTCTTCCGGCGAGCGGGCTTTTCACCCGCTTTATCGTTACTTATGTCAGCATTCGCACTTCTGATACCTCCAGCAACCCTCACAGGCCACCTTCAACGGCTTACAGAACGCTCCCCTACCCAACAACACATAGTGTCGCTGCCGCAGCTTCGGTGCATGGTTTAGCCCCGTTACATCTTCCGCGCAGGCCGACTCGACCAGTGAGCTATTACGCTTTCTTTAAATGATGGCTGCTTCTAAGCCAACATCCTGGCTGTCTGTGCCTTCCCACATCGTTTCCCACTTAACCATGACTTTGGGACCTTAGCTGGCGGTCTGGGTTGTTTCCCTCTTCACGACGGACGTTAGCACCCGCCGTGTGTCTCCCGTGATAACATTCTTCGGTATTCGTAGTTTGCATCGGGTTGGTAAGTCGGGATGACCCCCTAGCCGAAACAGTGCTCTACCCCCGAAGATGAATTCACGAGGCGCTACCTAAATAGCTTTCGGGGAGAACCAGCTATCTCCCGGTTTGATTGGCCTTTCACCCCCAGCCACAAGTCATCCGCTAATTTTTCAACATTAGTCGGTTCGGTCCTCCAGTTAGTGTTACCCAACCTTCAACCTGCCCATGGCTAGATCACCGGGTTTCGGGTCTATACCCTGCAACTTAACGCCCAGTTAAGACTCGGTTTCCCTGCGGCTCCCCTATTCGGTTAACCTTGCTACAGAATATAAGTCGCTGACCCATTATACAAAAGGTACGCAGTCACCCAACAAGTGGGCTCCTACTGCTTGTACGTACACGGTTTCAGGTTCTGTTTCACTCCCCTCGCCGGGGTTCTTTTCGCCTTTCCCTCACGGTACTGGTTCACTATCGGTCAGTCAGGAGTATTTAGCCTTGGAGGATGGTCCCCCCATATTCAGACAGGATACCACGTGTCCCGCCCTACTCTTCGAGTTCACAGCCTGTGTGTTTTTGTGTACGGGAGTATCACCCTGTACCCTGCGACTTTCCAGACGCTTCCACTAACACACAAACTGATTCAGACTCTGGGCTGCTCCCCGTTCGCTCGCCGCTACTGGGGGAATCTCGGTTGATTTCTTTTCCTCGGGGTACTTAGATGTTTCAGTTCCCCCGGTTCGCTTCATTACGCTATGTATTCACGTAATGATAGTGTGACGAATCACACTGGGTTTCCCCATTCGGAAATCGTCGGTTATAACGGTTCATATCACCTTACCGACGCTTATCGCAGATTAGCACGTCCTTCATCGCCTCTGACTGCCAGGGCATCCACCGTGTACGCTTAGTCGCTTAACCTCACAACCCGAAGATGTTTCACTTCATGATTGCGAAAATTTGAGAGACTCGAACACACCGTCATTCTGTTCTTATTACGGAGAACAGACGCAGCGTGTCGTTTCAATTTTCAGCTTGATCCAGATTTTTAAAGAGCAAATATCTCAAACGTAACTCACTGAGTTAGTTTTGAGATATCGGTGGGTTGTGTCTTTCACTCACAGCCAGCAAGTGGCGTCCCCTAGGGGATTCGAACCCCTGTTGCCGCCGTGAAAGGGCGGAGTCCTAACCGCTAGACGAAGGGGACACGAGGTGTCGCGACTTCGCAGCCGTCTTGCTTCTTTACATTCATCAGACAATCTGTGTGAGCACTACAAAGGCAGGTTCTTTAAGGTAAGGAGGTGATCCAACCGCAGGTTCCCCTACGGTTACCTTGTTACGACTTCACCCCAGTCATGAATCACAAAGTGGTAAGCGCCCTCCCGAAGGTTAAGCTACCTACTTCTTTTGCAACCCACTCCCATGGTGTGACGGGCGGTGTGTACAAGGCCCGGGAACGTATTCACCGTGGCATTCTGATCCACGATTACTAGCGATTCCGACTTCACGGAGTCGAGTTGCAGACTCCGATCCGGACTACGACATACTTTATGAGGTCCGCTTGCTCTCGCGAGGTCGCTTCTCTTTGTATATGCCATTGTAGCACGTGTGTAGCCCTACTCGTAAGGGCCATGATGACTTGACGTCATCCCCACCTTCCTCCAGTTTATCACTGGCAGTCTCCTTTGAGTTCCCGACCGAATCGCTGGCAACAAAGGATAAGGGTTGCGCTCGTTGCGGGACTTAACCCAACATTTCACAACACGAGCTGACGACAGCCATGCAGCACCTGTCTCACGGTTCCCGAAGGCACCAAGCCATCTCTGGCAAGTTCCGTGGATGTCAAGAGTAGGTAAGGTTCTTCGCGTTGCATCGAATTAAACCACATGCTCCACCGCTTGTGCGGGCCCCCGTCAATTCATTTGAGTTTTAACCTTGCGGCCGTACTCCCCAGGCGGTCGACTTAACGCGTTAGCTCCGGAAGCCACTCCTCAAGGGAACAACCTCCAAGTCGACATCGTTTACAGCGTGGACTACCAGGGTATCTAATCCTGTTTGCTCCCCACGCTTTCGCACCTGAGCGTCAGTCTTTGTCCAGGGGGCCGCCTTCGCCACCGGTATTCCTCCAGATCTCTACGCATTTCACCGCTACACCTGGAATTCTACCCCCCTCTACAAGACTCTAGCCTGCCAGTTTCGAATGCAGTTCCCAGGTTGAGCCCGGGGATTTCACATCCGACTTGACAGACCGCCTGCGTGCGCTTTACGCCCAGTAATTCCGATTAACGCTTGCACCCTCCGTATTACCGCGGCTGCTGGCACGGAGTTAGCCGGTGCTTCTTCTGCGAGTAACGTCAATGAAAATGGTTATTAACCACTCCCCCTTCCTCCTCGCTGAAAGTACTTTACAACCCGAAGGCCTTCTTCATACACGCGGCATGGCTGCATCAGGCTTGCGCCCATTGTGCAATATTCCCCACTGCTGCCTCCCGTAGGAGTCTGGACCGTGTCTCAGTTCCAGTGTGGCTGGTCATCCTCTCAGACCAGCTAGGGATCGTCGCCTTGGTGAGCCGTTACCTCACCAACAAGCTAATCCCATCTGGGCACATCTGATGGCATGAGGCCCGAAGGTCCCCCACTTTGGTCTTGCGACGTTATGCGGTATTAGCTACCGTTTCCAGTAGTTATCCCCCTCCATCAGGCAGTTTCCCAGACATTACTCACCCGTCCGCCACTCGTCACCCGAGAGCAAGCTCTCTGTGCTACCGTTCGACTTGCATGTGTTAGGCCTGCCGCCAGCGTTCAATCTGAGCCATGATCAAACTCTTCAATTTAAGTTTGATGCTCGTGAATTAAACTTCGTAATGAATTACGTATGTTCACTCAGAGACTTGGTATTCATTTATTGTCCGAAGACATTAAGAATCCATGTCACTTTGAGTGCCCACACAGATTGTCTGATAAATTGTTAAAGAGCAGTGCAACGCGGCTTTCGCTCACCGTTGCGAGGTCCCGTATAATACGTTTTCCTCATTCAGAGTCAAGCGTTTAATTTCGCTTTTCTCTGCCGGCGTTCATCGCTGAACCCCGCTAACCCGGCGGCCTGTAAGCCGTTGTTCCGTGTCAGTGGTGGCGCATTATAGGGAGTTATTCCGACGTGACAAGAGGAAACTTCAAAAAACTTTTCAACCGTCTCTTTTTTCACCACAGCAACGTGTAATGTGGCAAAAAACCGGCGTTTTGCCGTTTTAACAAACGAAGTAAGTCGCCTGATGGCATACTGATAGAGTAAAAAAGAGAAAGGAACGGCATTTATGTCTTTAAGCACACAGCAGCTGGCGGCACAAAAGAATATCTCCTGGGTATTAGCGGAGAAACTGGCGCAAAAAATTCTGACCGGCGAATATCAGCCAGAAAGCATTCTTCCTGGAGAGATAGAGCTGGGTGAGCAATTCGGCGTAAGCCGCACGGCGGTTCGTGAGGCAGTCAAAACGTTGACAGCAAAAGGAATGCTTTTGCCTCGCCCACGCATCGGCACCCGCGTTATGCCACGCAGTAGCTGGAACTTTCTCGACAAAGAGCTGCTAGCCTGGTGGTTAACGGAAGATAACTTTGAAGAGGTTGTTAGCCATTTCCTCGTGATGCGCAGCAGTCTTGAACCGCAAGCCTGTTTTCTGGCGGCGAATTCAGGTAGCCCAGAACAAAGAGCACAACTCAATGCTCTAATGGCGGAAATGATTGAGTTGAAGAGAAACTTTCAGCGCGAGCGCTGGATTGAAGTCGATATGGCCTGGCATGAACATATATATGAGATGAGTGGAAATCCCTTTCTAATCTCTTTCGCTTCTTTATTCCATTCTGTCTACCACACCTATTTCACTTCTATAACCCAGAATGAGGTGATGAAGCTGGATCTCCATCAGGCAATAGTTGATGCCATCCTCGATAATGACGGTTCACGGGCGCTGAACGCCTGTCAGGCTTTGTTGAGTGCTCCAAATCATTCAAAAGGTACAGAATGAGCGAGAAAAAAGGGCGTAGTATGGCCGGGCTGCCGTGGATTGCTGCGATGGCCTTTTTTATGCAGGCGCTGGATGCCACCATTCTGAATACCGCCCTTCCTGCTATCGCACAGAGTCTCAACCGTTCACCGCTGGCCATGCAATCCGCTATCATCAGCTATACGCTTACCGTGGCCATGTTAATTCCAGTCAGCGGTTGGCTGGCTGACCGTTTCGGCACACGGAAAGTGTTTATCATCGCCGTTAGTCTATTCACCCTAGGTTCTCTCGCCTGCGCCCTCTCAGGTTCTCTAACAGAGTTGGTTACCTTCCGCGTTATTCAAGGTATAGGTGGGGCGATGATGATGCCGGTGGCGAGGCTGGCATTACTGCGCGCCTATCCGCGCAGTGAATTACTACCAGTGTTAAATTTCGTCACGATGCCAGGGCTGGTCGGCCCCATTCTCGGACCCGTACTCGGCGGTGTACTGGTCACCTGGGCCAGCTGGCACTGGATTTTTCTGATTAATATTCCCATCGGCATTATCGGGATTGTGTACGCCCGTAAATATATGCCGGACTTCACTACGCCCCGGCGCCGTTTTGACACGATCGGCTTTCTGCTGTTCGGATTAAGTCTGGTACTGTTTTCCAGCGGAATCGAACTGTTTGGTGAGAAGATCGTCGCGACATGGATTGCTCTATCCATCATTGCTCTGAGCGTTGTCATGCTGTTGGCGTATATTCGCCACGCTCGCCGCCATCCCACGCCGCTCATTTCGCTTTCTTTATTTAAGACGCACACCTTTTCCGTCGGGATTGCAGGAAATCTGGCAACGCGGCTGGGCACCGGCTGCGTTCCGTTCCTGATGCCTCTGATGCTACAGGTCGGTTTTGGTTATCCGGCGATTATCGCAGGCTGCATAATTGCGCCTACGGCTATCGGTTCGATTATCGCGAAATCAACCGTTACTCAGATTCTTCGCTGGTTTGGCTACCGAAAAACGCTGGTTGGGGTAACGGTATTTATTGGCCTGATGATCGCTCAGTTTTCGCTGCAATCACCGGATATGTCGATCTGGATGTTGTTACTACCGCTATTCGTTCTGGGAATGGCGATGTCCACCCAGTTCACCTCAATGAACACTATCACGCTCGCTGATTTAACCGATGAAAACGCCAGCAGCGGCAACAGTATGCTGGCGGTTACTCAGCAGCTATCCATCAGTCTCGGGGTCGCCATTAGCGCGGCTGTGCTGAGGTTTTATGAAGGATTCGATAGCGCAAATACCATCGAGCAGTTCCACTACACCTTTATAACCATGGGAGCAATCACCGTTGTATCAGCGCTAGTATTTGCTTTATTGAAAGCGAAGGATGGCCGCAATCTGATTAAGGAGCGGCACAAGCATTAAGCAGAGCCACGCACGACCAGTTCTGGAGTCAGCTGAACGCGTTGTTGTTTTTGTCCTGGATCAGCCATTCGGTGGATGAGTACATCAATGGCCAGCTCGCCCAGCTCATCTTTCGGCTGATGGATAGTCGTCAGCGGCGGCGTCATATAGCGAGCCAGCTCAATGTCGTCATACCCCACCAACGCCATATCCTGAGGAATGCGCAATCCACTCTGATAAAGCGCCTGATAAGCACCAACCGCCATCGCGTCGTTACCGACAAACACCGCCTGCGGCAGCTTGGGGAGTACTAACAGCTTTTCCATTGCGCTAAATCCGCCACCAAACTCAAAATCGCTGCTAATAACGTATCCTTCAGGTACTGCCAGCCCGGCACGAGCCATTGCAGCATGATATCCCTCAAGACGCAGTCGCGAAGGGGTTTTATCCAGCGGGCCCGCGATGCAGGCAATCCGCGTATGGCCTTGATCGATGAGGTACTGCGTCGCTATATCGCCCCCCAACAAAGAGTTATCCTGGATCAGGTCACTATCGCCATCGAACGGTGCCCAGTCCATCATCACAGTCGGTACGGAAGGGTAGCGCTGCATGATCTCCGGCGAAGGCTGGTGAGTTTCAGTACACAGCAGCAGCAAACCATCGACGCGCTTTTGCATCAGCGTCTCCAGATTACGGTTCATTCGCTGTTCATCGCCTTCGGTGTTACACAGCACCAGGCTATAACCGCGTTCAAAACAGCTACGCTCCACGCCACGTACCAGCTCCGAGTAAAACGGATTGGTACTGGCGGTAATGAGCATGCCAATAGTACGGGTTTGGTTTAATTTAAGGCTACGCGCCAGTGCAGATGGCGCGTAATTCAGGCTCTTAATCGCGGCGTCGACTTTAGCGGTAATGGCTTCGCTAACGAAGCGATCCTTGTTGATGACATGAGAAACCGTCGAAGTGGAAACGCCCGCTATGCGGGCTACATCCTTCATGGTGGCCAAGCGTTACCCCTGTTGACGTAAAAATTCGTCTATTTCTTTTCGCCATGGCACGGAGGGCTGGGCACCTTTACGCGTAACGGCAATAGCCGCGGCGGCATGGGCAAAACGAATAGCCTCAGCCAGTACCATACCTTCAAGGAGCGCAGTCACCAGCGCGCCATTAAAGGTATCGCCAGCGGCAATGGTGTCAACAGCCTGGACTTTAAAGCCGGGAACACGATGACCGTTGCCTTTGAGACTAGCCCAAACACCACGGCTGCCGAGGGTAATGATCACCGTACCAATACCTTTATCATGGAGCACATTAGCTGCTTTTGCCGCATCATCGTCATTTTCCACTCGAACGCCGGTCAGTTTTTCCGCTTCGGTTTCGTTCGGGGTAATGATATCCACCAGCGCTAACAGTTCATCCGGCAACTCTCGTGCTGGAGCAGGATTGAGTATCACTGCAGTTTGACTCTGGTGAGCAATTTTCGCCGCCGCCAGTACGCTTTCCAACGGTGATTCCAGCTGCATTAGTAGCGCCTGCGCGCTGGCGATACGCTCTTTTTCAGCTTCAACCTGCGTAACGGAAAGGGCGGCGTTAGCTCCAGCATGAATACCAATAGTATTCTCACCTTCAGCGTTCACAAAAATCAGCGCCACGCCGGTTGATTCCCCGGCAACAGCCCTTACCGGCGCAACGTCGATATTATCGCTTTCCAACTGGCGACGAACGCGTTCACCAATATCGTCATCACCGGTACAGGCGATAAAAGAGATATTTGCCCCGCTGCGCCCGGCAGCAACGGCCTGATTTGCGCCTTTACCGCCGAAAGCGACCTGATAGTGATGACCGGTGACGGTTTCACCAGGGGTAGGAAAGGAGTCGAGGTTAAGGATGTGATCGGCATTGATACTACCAAGGACGACAAGTTTGCCTGCGGTTTTCATAATCAATATTCCCGGAAAGCGCGCCACCGGCACCCGGTGGCGCATGCCCTGCTTTTCTTTATTATGTTGTCCCTCGGACCGTTACCAGTCCGAATCACACATTATTGCTTAATGACCAGTTTCAACTCAACCGGATAGCTGGTATCCACTTTTTCGCCCTTCAGCACTTTATCAGCGGTCTCAACGCCTTTCACACCGATCTGCTCCGGAAGCTGGGCGACGGTCGCAGCCAGTTTGCCACTGTTTACTGCTTTTTCGCCATCCGGAGTGCCGTCAAATCCAACCACCATCACATCAGATTTACCAGCAGTTTGCAGAGCGCGCAGCGCACCTAGCGCCATTTCATCGTTCTGGGCAAATACAGCCTGCACATCAGGATGCGCCGTCAGCAGGTTCTGCATGACGTTCAGGCCCTTCGTGCGGTCGAAATCTGCCGGCTGGCTAGCCAGTACGTTAAATTTATGCGCCGTAACGGCTTGTTGAAAACCTTCGCCACGCTCACGTGCTGCAGACGTCCCTGCAATTCCCTGTAGTTCAATGATCTTCGCGCTTTCGCCGACTTTCTTGGCAATATAGTCACCGGCCATCTTGCCGCCCAGAACGTTATCAGAAGCAATATGGCTTACCACTTCGCCTTTTGAGGCCTGGCGGTCGAGGGTAATAACCGGAATTTTCGCCTGATTCGCCAGCTTCACAGCATTACCTACTGCATCAGAGTCGGTTGGGTTGATCAGCAGCAGTTTGGCTCCGCGAACGGTTAAGTCCTGAACGTTAGCCAGTTCTTTCGCCGGATTGTTCTGCGAATCCAGCACTACCAGGTTATAGCCGAGTTTGTCCGCTTCTTTTTGCGCGCCATCCTTTAAAGAGACAAAGAACGGGTTGTTAAGCGTAGAGATAACCAGAGCGATAGTGTCTTTTGCCATCGCGTTTGCGCTTACGGTCGCACTTAAAGCTACAGCAGAGACCAGGGTCGCCAGTTTTTTCATATTCATAGTTAAGATGTCCTGTAGAGTTCTCAGTTACTGCTTCTTGTTATCTACCAGTACCGCCAGCAGAATAACCACCGCTTTTACGATCATCTGGTAATAGGATGAAACACCTAATAAATTCAAACCGTTGTTCAGGAAGCCAAGGATTAAAGCACCAATCAACGTACCGACAATACGACCTTTACCACCTGCCAAGCTGGTGCCACCAAGCACTACCGCAGCAATCGCATCCAGTTCATAACCGGTGCCCGCCGTCGGTTGCGCGGAAGAGAGACGCGCGACCTCAATAATCCCGGCCAGCGAAGCCAGCATGCCGCACAAAGAATAGACGATGATTTTAACTTTATTGACGCTGATGCCGGATAGACGCGTTGCCGCTTCATTTCCCCCCAGCGCATAGATATAACGACCCAGACGGGTATGGTGCAGCATGTACCAGGCCGCCAGAAAAACGATCGCCATAATCCATACCGGCGTTGGTATTCCGAGAGGGCGACCAATCCCGAACCAGCCAAACAGATCGGCATTGTCGGTAAAGCCAGTATTTACCGGGCTACCGTTGGTATAAACCATGGTCACACCGCGTAGCAGCAGCATCATGACCAGGGTAGCGATAAATGCCTGCACGCGCCCTTTCGCCACAATTACGCCTGTAACAGCGCCGATTGCCGCACCTAATGCCAGCGCAGCGGCAACGGCCACCAGCGCGTTAACCTCAATTCCGACAATTGAAGCGGCGACCGCGCCAGTCAGCGCCAGAAGGGAACCTACGGACAGGTCGATACCCGACGTCAGGATAACCAGCGTCATCCCTACCGCCATGATGGCGTTAACTGAAGTCTGTTGCAGAATATTGAACAGGTTATTCACGGTAAAAAAGTTGGGGCTCATAGTAGAGACAACCGCAATCAGCACCAGTAGGGCAATCAGCGACTTTTGCTCCATCAACCACGCTTTGGTGAAGTAGCGGCGACCAGAAACAGTCGGGTTATTCATCTTTTTTACTCCTGATTCACGCGGTTAAGCTTGCCCACAGCGGCAGCCATCAATACTTCCTGGGTGGCCTGCTCGCGTGTGAATTCACCGCCGAGATGCCCTTCATGCATCACCATGATGCGATCGCTCATGCCCAACACTTCTGGCATCTCAGAAGAGACCAGAATGATGCTCAGGCCATCGGCTTTAAACTGGTTGATTAGCTGATAGATCTCTTTCTTAGCCCCAACGTCCACGCCGCGGGTTGGTTCATCAAGGATCAGCACTTTTGGCCGAGTCATCAGCCCGCGGGCAATCGCCACCTTCTGTTGGTTACCGCCGGAAAGTAGCCCAATGGCCTGCTCCATAGACGGCGTCTTCACATTAAACAGGCGGATAAAATCGCTGACCGCCTGCTGTTCATCTTTATGCTTGAGGCCGCCGCCGCTGCGGCTGAAATAGCGCAGTGCAGTCAGCGACATATTTTCTTTGACCGACATACCGAGCACTAAACCATCGCGTTTACGGTCTTCAGAGATATAAACGATGCCGTTTGCCAGGCCATCCTGCGGAGAACGCGTCACCACTTCATGACCATCAAGGGTGACGTAGCCACTGGTGCGCGGCAGCGCACCGTATAGCACTTTCATCAGTTCCGTACGCCCTGCGCCCATCAGCCCAGCGACGCCAAGAATTTCGCCTTTACGCAGGGTAAAAGATACGTTTTCCACGCCCGGCCCACACAGCGCATCCACCTTCAGACGAATATCGCCCGGCGCTTTATCAATGCGCGGGTACTGATCTTCGAGCTTACGTCCCACCATCATTTCAATCAGCAGATCTTCATCAAGGCTGGCGACTTCACGCTCGGCAATGAACTGGCCGTCACGGAAGACCGTCACGTCATCGCAAATTTCGAAGATCTCTTTCATACGGTGGGAGATATAAACAATGCCGCGCCCTTGCGATTTTAGCTCGCGGATGACGCGGAACAGGGATTCTGTTTCGGTATCGGTCAGCGCATCGGTCGGTTCATCCATAATGATGACTTTCGACTCGAAGCTCAGCACTTTGGCGATTTCCACCATCTGCTGATCGCCAATCGACAGATCGCCTACCAGACGATCGCTTTTAAAGCGCAGATTCAGCTTCGCCAGCAAAACATCGGCTTCTGCATACATCTTCTTCCAGTCGATTTTGCCAAAGCGATTCACAAACTCACGACCGAGAAAGATGTTCTCTGCAATCGTCAGCTGCGGGATCAGGTTCAGCTCCTGGTGAATGATGCCAATACCCGCTTCCTGAGAGGATTTCGGGCCGGTGAAGGCGGTTTCTTTACCCAGCCATAATAGCGAACCAGCGTCACGGGAATAAATCCCGGTCAGCACTTTCATCATGGTGGATTTGCCTGCGCCGTTTTCGCCCACCAGCGCCATGACGCGCCCAGAGTAGACATTTAACGCAGCACCGGAGAGCGCCTTCACGCCCGGGAACGATTTATCGATCCCTTTGAGTTGTAAGAGTGCGTCCATGACGGCCTCAGAACGTGACGCCAGCACAGAGAATAATGTTCGCATACGGGGAACACTCCCCGCTGCGAATCACCGCCTGACTATCTGCAGTTTCTTTTTTGAACTGCTCATGATTGGTATAACGAATTTCAATGGTGTTTCCCTGGTGTTGCTGCAGCAGCTCAAGATGTTTGAGCAACGTCGCGTGGAGCTGCGGATTAAGGGTTTTAATCTCTTGCGCGAGGATAGCCGCTTCAACCTGCATTTCACTCGTCACCACCTCCAGAACCTGCATAAAGGAGGGAACTCCGTGGGTTAACGCCATGTCAATACGCGTGCTGCTGCGAGGTACTGGTAATCCAGCATCGCAAACTACCAGCGTATCGGTATGACCCAGACGGGAGATGACCGACGAAATATCAGCGTTAAGTACGGTACCTTTTTTCATTTTCTCTTTTGCTCCACTAGCGAAACGTTTCGCTGACATAAGTATTATCAATACTCGAGCAAAAAACCATCATCAGAAGTGAGAATTGTGATCGCTATCGAAACGTTTCGCAAAACTGAGGTAAAGGAAGGAAGTCAGAATAACAAACAGCAAAAAGCCCTTCACGAGGAAGGGCTTTAGAGAATCAAATTTCGACCTGGGTGCCGAGTTCAATAACCCGGTTTGGCGGGATTTCGAACTGGTCCGGCGCTCGCAGGGCATTGCGCTGCAGCAGAAGATATAGCTTGCCGCGCAGGCGCAGATACCACGGCCGCTTGCCGATGATTAGCGACTCATGCGACATAAAGAAGGAGGTCTCCATCATCCGGCAGCTCAGGCCTTCCAGCCCGCAGCGGTGGAAGACTTCTTCAACATTCGGCGTTTCACGCCAGCCGTAGCTGGCAACCACGCGCCAGAATGACGGTGAAATCTGCTCAATCTGCACGCGACGAACGTTATGCACGTATGGCGCATCTTCGGTACGCAGCGTTAGCAAGATCACCCGCTCATGCAGCACCTTGTTGTGCTTCAGGTTATGTAACAGAGCGAAAGGAATCACGTTCAGCGCTCGGGACATATACACGGCGGTCCCAGGAACGCGAACCGGCGGCGATTTTTCAAGGGAAGAGATCATCGCTTCCAAAGAATTACCGTGTTCATGCATCCGACGTAGCAAGCGGAAACGCTCGCTTTTCCAGGTGGTCATGATGGTAAACATCACCAGACCCAGCGTCAGCGGCAGCCAGCCACCGGAGACGATTTTGTCGAGGTTAGCTGAGAACAGCGGGATGTCGATACACATAAAGGCCACCAGCAGCAGCGCCACAACAAATTTATTCCAGTGCCAGTTTTTACGCGCAACCGTCGAGAACAAAATGGTGGTCAGCACCATGGTTCCCGTTACCGCAATCCCATATGCCGCCGCCAGGTTCGAGGAGTGCTCAAAGCTGACAATCACAATGACCACCGAGATATAGAGCAGCCAGTTGATAAACGGGATATAAATCTGGCCGGACTCCATCTCCGAGGTATGAATAATACGCATCGGTGACAGGTACCCCAGACGCACTGCCTGGCGAGTTAGAGAGAAGACGCCGGAGATAACCGCCTGGGAAGCGATAACCGTCGCAAGGGCAGCGATAATCAGCATCGGAATCAACGCCCACTCGGGGGCCAGCAGGAAGAATGGGTTCTTAATCGCTTCCGGATGTTTTAACAACAACGCGCCCTGACCAAAATAGTTCAGCACCAGCGAAGGCAGCACCACTGAAAACCAGGCCAGGCGAATTGGCAATTTACCGAAGTGCCCCATATCGGCATAGAGCGCTTCCACGCCGGTAATAGACAGGACAACCGCCCCTAACGCCACAAAGGAGACGGTTTTATATTCGAGGAAAAAGTGAACCGCCCAGTATGGGTTCAACGCCTGCAGCACTTCCGGGTTAGCAAAGATGCTGCGCGCGCCAAGTACCGCCAGCAGCAGGAACCAGATAAGCATAATCGGCGCGAATAGCTTGCCTACCATGCTGGTACCGTGCTTTTGGATAGCAAACAGCAGCGTCAGAACAATAATTGATATGGGGACAACCCAGGTATCCAGGTCAGGAGCGATAATTTCCAACCCCTCTATCGCCGACATCACCGAAATAGCAGGGGTAATAACCACCTCGCCGTAGAAGAAGCTACCACCGATAAGGCCAAGGATCACCAGTACGGATGTTGCTCGCGCGGACGTGTTACGTCCTGCCAGCGACATTAACGTCAGGATCCCACCTTCACCGGCGTTATCTGCTCGCATAACGAAAGTAATGTATTTGAGTGATACGGTAAGAATTAATAGCCAAAAAATGAGCGACAGGAAGCCAAAAACAGCATCACGCTCGACGCCAAAGCCAAACTGGCCAGACAGACATTCACGAAGTGTATATAGCGGGCTGGTGCCGATATCGCCGTATACCACACCGATTGCCGCCAGCGTTATTGCTGGCAATGATTGCTTATTATCAGAGCTCATAGACTAGTCTTTTCGTTTATAAAACAAATGTGTGCCTAGTCCCTTGGCCCACAAAAAGCGCACAGTATGCACGATTATTTGCTAAATCGTACCCCTAACTGACATCATCTTAACCTGACTCAAAGAAAATAAATCGATTCTTCAGGCTATTACCACCCCTAATCAAACATCTATACTCGACTTAACAACGACATCCTAAAAAGCACGCAACTCAATTATGGCTCAATCACATTTACTGGCAGAAAGAATTTCCCGGCTCAGCGCAGCCCTGGAAAAAGGACTCTTTGAACGCAGCCACGCAATACGCCTTTGTCTACTTGCGGCACTCAGCGGCGAGAGCGTTTTTTTGCTGGGCCCACCGGGTATCGCCAAAAGCTTAATAGCCCGCCGTCTTAAGTTCGCCTTCCAGCGAGCCCGAGCATTTGAATATCTGATGACCCGCTTTTCAACGCCGGAAGAAGTCTTTGGCCCACTTTCCATCCAGGCACTGAAAGACGAAGGTCGTTACGAACGCCTGACAGCCGGCTACCTTCCGGAAGCCGAAATTGTTTTTCTCGATGAGATCTGGAAAGCTGGCCCGGCAATCCTCAACACGCTACTGACAGCGATAAACGAGCGCCATTTCCGCAATGGGGCAACCGAAGAGAAAATCCCCATGCGCCTGCTGGTGGCAGCTTCGAACGAATTGCCTGAAGCGGATAACAGCCTGGAAGCCTTATACGATCGCATGCTCATCCGTTTATGGCTGGACAAGGTACAAGATAAAACCAACTTCCGCTCAATGTTGATAAGCCAGCAGGATGAGAACAGCAATCCAGTTCCAACTAATTTGCAGGTCAGCGACGAGGAATTCATACAGTGGCAGCAAGATATCGGTGCTATTAAGCTGCCAGACAGCGTGTTTGAACTGATTTTCCAGTTGCGCCAACAACTGGATGCACTACCCAACGCGCCCTACGTTTCAGATCGCCGCTGGAAAAAAGCCATCCGCCTGTTGCAAGCCAGCGCATTCTTCAGCGGTCGAGATACCATTGCCCCTATCGACCTGATCCTGCTGAAAGATTGCCTGTGGCACAACATTGAGACCATGAATCTGATGTCCGTGCAGTTGGAAACCTTAATGACCAGCCACGCCTGGCAGCAACAGGCAATGCTCACCCGCCTGGGGACGATTATCCAGAGGCGCATTCAGCTTCAGCAACAGCAAAGCGATAAGACCGCGCTAAAAGTGACGCGCCTGGGCGGTATGTTTAGCCGGAAACCTCACTATGAATTGCCTGCTGAAGTGCAGGCCCCCACGCTGACTCTGCTACTCCAGCAGCCGCTCAAACTGCACGATCTGGAAGTCATTCATATTACGTTTGTCCGTGAAGAGCTTGCGCATTGGCTGGAGAAAGGCGGAGAGATCCGCGGTAAACTCAACGGTATAGGCTTTGCCCAGCAGCTGAATATGGATGTCGATACCAGCCAGCATCTGGTTGTGCGCGATGTCAGTCTGCAGGGGTCGCGTCTCTCCCTACCCGGCAGCGAATCGCAGGAAAATATGCCAACCGAAATCAGGCAGCAGTTGGAAGCGCTGGATGACGAGTGGCATCAACAACACAACCGCTTCAGCGAACAGCAAAAATGCCTGTTTATTCCCGGTGAGTGGCTGGGACGCATCGAAGCCAGCCTGCAGGACGTTGGGACGCAGATTAAACAGGCCCGACAGTCATGACTCTGGATATGCTGAATGTCATGCTGGCAGTCGGCGAAGAGGGAATGATCGACGAAATGCTGCTGGCTCTGCTGGCCGCACCTCAGTTAGCCATTTTCTTTGAAAAATTTCCGCGGTTAAAAAATATCATCGCCGCAGACATTCCTCGCTGGCGTGAGGCGGTCAGATCGCGGCTAAAAGAGACCCATATTCCTCCCGAACTGGATGCGGAAGTTCAGTGTTATCAACAGTCACAGAGGCTTTCCACTTCACAGTTTATCGTCCAGCTCCCGCAAATCCTGAGTCAGCTACACAAGCTTCACTCCCCTTTTGCCGCCCAGGCACAGCAGTTAGTGGATAACAATCATACTTTTACCCCCGCTCTGCATACGCTATTTCTCCAGCGCTGGCGTTTGAGTCTGGTGGTGCAGGCAACGTCCCTCAATCAGCAACTGCTGGATGAGGAGCGCGATCAGTTGCTTAGCGAAGTCCAGGAACGAATGACTCTCAGCGGTCAATTGGAGCCGGTGCTGGTGGAAAATGATAATGCAGCAGGGCACCTGTGGGATATGAGCGCAGGAGATCTGAGGCGCGGTGATTATCAGCTGATCGTTCGCTACGGGGATTTTTTGACTCAGCAGCCTGAACTTATGCAGCTTGCTGAGCAGTTGGGTCGTTCCAGAGAAGCGAAGGCGGTACCAAAAAAGGATGCGCCGATGGAAACCTTCCGCAGCCTGGTGCGAGAACCGGCAACCGTGCCGGAGCAGGTCGATGGGCTACAGCAGAGCGACGATATTCTGCGCCTGCTGCCGCCGGAGCTGGCCACACTCGGTATCACCGAGCTGGAGTTTGAGTTCTATCGTAAGCTGGTAGAGAAACAGTTGCTGACCTACCGACTTCACGGTGATGCGTGGAAGGAAAAGGTAACCGAGCGTCCAGTCACCCGCCAGGATTTTGATGAACAGCCGCGAGGGCCGTTTATCGTCTGCGTCGATACGTCGGGATCAATGGGCGGCTTTAATGAGCAGTGCGCCAAGGCTTTTTGCCTGGCGCTGATGCGGGTCGCACTGGCAGATAATCGCCGCTGCTTCATTATGTTGTTTTCCAGCGAGGTGGTGCATTACGAACTCACCGGACCACAGGGGCTTGAACAGGCGATCCGTTTCTTAAGCCAGCGCTTTCGCGGCGGTACGGATTTGGCCAGCTGCTTCCGGGCTGTTATTGAGCGAATGCAGAACCCTCAGTGGGTAGATGCTGATGCGGTGGTGATTTCTGATTTTATCGCCCAGCGCTTGCCGGATGAGGTGATCAGTAAGGTAGGGGAACTACAACACAAACATCAGCACCGTTTTCATGCCGTAGCAATGTCGGTACACGGTAAGCCCGGCATCATGCGCATTTTCGATCATATCTGGCGCTTTGATACCGGGTTACGTAGCCGCCTGCTGCGTCGCTGGCGGCGTTAGTTGCTCTGTTAAAGAAGGGCAGCGACGCTTTCACGAACCTGTGTTGGCCATACGCCGCACTGAACCTGCCCGATATGGTCAAGCTGCAGAAGTAGCATTGTCAGGCGAGACTGGCCGATACCGCCGCCGATAGTCTGCGGCATTTCTCCGCGCAGCAGCGCCTGGTGCCATTCCAACGTCAGGCGATCTTCATCACCAGTGATCGCGAGCTGGCGTTTCAGCGCCTCAGAATCCACGCGGATGCCCATCGAAGAGAGCTCAAAAGCATCTTCCAGGATCGGGTTCCACACCAGGATATCGCCGTTCAGACCGGCAAAACCTTCAGCTGCAGGCGTGCTCCAGTCATCATAATCCGGAGCACGAACATCGTGACGCTGACCATCAGACAGTTTGCCGCCAATGCCGATCAGAAATACCGCACCCAGCTCTTTAGCGATCGCCCGCTCGCGGCCTTTAGCATCAAGATCCGGATAACGACTTAATAACTCCTGACTATGAACAAACTGGATCGTCTCCGGCAAGAACGGCGTCAGGCCAAATTCTTTGCTCACCGCAGCTTCGGTCGCTTTGATCCCGGCATAGATCGCTTCAACGGTCGATTTCAGCGTCCCGCAATGGCGTTCTGCGTCACCCATTACGCGCTCCCAGTCCCACTGGTCAACGTAAACGGAATGGATAGCGGTTAATCTGTCTTCATCGGGGCGAAGGGCCTTCATGTGCGTGTACAGCCCTTCGCCCGCGCTGAAGTCGTGTTGTCCCAGGGTTTGACGCTTCCACTTCGCCAGTGAATGAACCACTTCGAATTGGGCGTCTGGCAGTGTTTTCACTTTCACCTGAACCGCTTTTTCGCAACCAGACAGGTTATCCTGAGTCCCATCTCCCACGCGGCTTAAGATGGGGGCCTGGACTTCAATCAGACCGAGCTTATCTTCAAGCTGACGGGAAAAGTGAGACTTAACGAAACTAATCTGGCGTTGTTTTGCGATGTATGCGGTTTTCATTTTTTATTACTCCTGCGTCCTGTTGCCATTGATTAAGCAACAGAACCGCGATGCAATTCAATAATCCAACAACAAAAAGCCTGCTTCGGTTTTAATTCATCAAAATATGGCGCTAAAATAGAGTGATTCATCAAACTTCATAAGAAAAACCTATGGAAAATTATCAAATCGACAATCTGGACCGCGGCATCCTCGAAGCTTTAATGGCCAATGCGCGTACCGCCTATGCCGAACTGGCGAAACAGTTTGGCGTCAGTCCCGGGACAATTCACGTTCGCGTCGAGAAAATGAAGCAAGCGGGAATTATTACCGGCGCACGCATTGACGTCAGTCCAAAACAGCTGGGTTACGATGTGGGCTGTTTTATCGGCATCATTCTGAAGAGCGCGAAGGATTACCCTTCCGCACTGGCCAGATTAAACAGTCTGGATGAAGTTACCGAAGCGTATTACACCACCGGCCACTACAGCATCTTTATAAAAGTGATGTGCCGATCGATTGATGCCCTTCAACATGTACTTATCAACAAGATCCAAACAATCGATGAAATTCAGTCCACTGAAACATTGATCGTTCTGCAGAACCCGATTATGCGTACCATTCGCCCATGATCGGACTTTTTAATCCCACATTTTTCCACAGGTAGATCCCAGCTCGCTCACAGCGTACAATACGCCACTCTGAATAGTGGAGCGGGCGATCATGGCAGACATAACTCTTATCAGCGGCAGTACTTTGGGTAGCGCAGAATATGTATCAGAACATCTGGCGGAAAAGCTGGAAGAGGCTGGTCACGGCACCACTATCCAGCACGGTCCGTTGATTGAGGATCTGCAAGCCGAAGGAATCTGGCTGGTTATCTCTTCTACTCATGGTGCTGGCGATATTCCCGATAACTTACTGCCTTTCTATGAAGCGCTTCAGGAGAAGCAAGTCGATCTTTCTGCGGTCCACTTTGGCGCGATCGGCATCGGTAGTCGTGAATATGACACCTTCTGTGGAGCTATTGATAAAATCGAGGCGGCGCTCATAGCATGTGGGGCAAAACAGATCGGCGAAACGCTGAAGATTAATGTCCTCGAACATGAGATTCCTGAAGATCCAGCAGAGATTTGGCTTGGATCCTGGAAAAATTTGCTATGAGAATTGTAAAGATCCTCGTTTCTTCTGTGGATAACTATGCTTAAAAGCTTGGATCAACCGGTAGTTATCCAAAGTATAACCCTTGACTGATTTTTGTGCTGTGCATAACCCTTCATTTTGATCCCAGCTTATACGGACCAAGATCACCGATCATTCACAGAGAGTGATCCTTCTTAAGCTTTTGATCTTAAATCGTGGATCTGACTTATCCACAGATATCGTCGATCCTAATAAGAGATCACAATAAAACAGATCTCTAAATAAAAGATCTTCTTTTTAATACTCAGGATCCCGGACGCTTTCTCGAAAGCCGAAAGTTGAGTAGAATCCACGGCCCGGGCTTCAATCCATTTTCAAACCGCTTTATGCGAGGCATACCACCATGTTTTATCAGGATCCTTTTGACGTCATCATCATTGGCGGGGGTCATGCAGGCACTGAGGCCGCGATGGCCGCAGCGCGAATGGGTCAACAGACTCTGCTTTTGACACACAATATCGACACCCTGGGGCAGATGAGCTGCAACCCGGCGATTGGCGGCATTGGGAAAGGACACCTGGTAAAAGAAGTGGATGCGCTTGGCGGCCTGATGGCGAAGGCAATTGACCATGCTGGTATCCAGTTTAGGATACTAAACGCGAGCAAAGGCCCGGCAGTTCGGGCTACCCGCGCTCAGGCAGACCGTGTGCTCTATCGCCAGGCTGTACGCACCGCGCTGGAAAACCAGCCGAACCTGATGATCTTCCAACAGGCTGTTGAGGATCTGATTGTTGAGAACGATCGTGTCGTCGGTGCCGTGACCCAAATGGGCCTCAAATTCCGCGCGAAGGCGGTTGTTCTGACCGTTGGTACATTCCTGGATGGCAAGATTCATATCGGTCTGGATAACTACAGCGGTGGCCGTGCCGGCGATCCTCCATCGATCCCCTTGTCCCGGCGTTTGCGTGAATTGCCGCTACGCGTCAGCCGCCTGAAAACCGGTACTCCGCCACGCATTGATGCGAGAACTATCGACTTCAGCGTTCTGGCTCAGCAGCACGGCGATAATCCGATGCCGGTCTTCTCGTTTATGGGCGATGCTTCCCAGCATCCGCGGCAGGTACCGTGCTATGTCACTCATACCAACGAGAAAACCCATGACGTGATCCGCAATAACCTCGATCGCAGCCCTATGTATGCTGGGGTGATTGAAGGGATCGGCCCGCGTTATTGCCCGTCGATCGAAGACAAGGTGATGCGCTTTGCCGATCGTAACCAGCACCAGATTTTTCTGGAGCCGGAAGGTCTGACATCCAATGAAATTTATCCAAACGGCATTTCTACCAGCCTGCCGTTTGATGTCCAGATGCAAATCGTCCGCTCAATGCAGGGGATGGAAAATGCAAAAATCGTTCGCCCTGGCTACGCTATTGAGTACGATTTCTTTGACCCGCGTGACCTGAAACCGACGCTGGAAAGCAAATTTATTCATGGTTTATTCTTCGCAGGCCAGATTAACGGCACTACCGGTTACGAAGAAGCTGCCGCACAGGGCCTGCTTGCAGGGCTGAATGCAGCGCGTTTCTCTGCTGAGAAAGAGGGCTGGGCGCCGGGCCGCTCTCAGGCCTATCTCGGCGTGCTGGTGGACGACCTGTGCACTCTTGGGACCAAAGAACCGTACCGTATGTTTACCTCGCGGGCGGAATATCGTCTGATGCTGCGTGAAGACAATGCTGACCTGCGTCTGACCGAACAGGGTCGTGAGTTGGGTCTGGTGGATGACGAACGCTGGGCGCGTTTCAACGAGAAACTTGAAAGCATTGAGCGTGAACGTCAGCGTCTAAAATCCAGCTGGGTTAATCCGCTGGCAGAAAGCGCTGCGGAAGTGAACGCTCACCTGACTGCGCCACTTTCTCGTGAAGCAAGCGGGGAAGACTTACTTCGTCGTCCTGAAATGACCTATGAACAGCTGGTGCAAATGTCACCATTCTCACCAGGTCTTGCAGATAAGCAAGCAGCTGAGCAGGTGGAGATTCAGGTTAAGTATGAAGGCTACATCGCTCGTCAGCAGGATGAGATCGAAAAGCAGCAGCGCAATGAAAATACCTTGCTTCCTGCAACACTTGATTACCGGCTGGTGAACGGATTGTCGAACGAGGTGATTGCTAAGCTCAACGATCACAAACCGTCCTCAATAGGACAGGCATCGCGTATTTCTGGTATTACGCCAGCGGCAATCTCTATTCTACTGGTGTGGCTGAAAAAACAGGGAATGCTGCGTCGTAGCGCCTGATCTTTCCCTGATAGAGATATTTGGCGGATAGCGCATTCGTATCCGCCCTTTTAATTCATCAGCCCGGTAAGCGTTATCGCCTCTGGGCTCATTGTTTTTAGATAGGTATTGACCGTGCTTAACAAACTTTCTCGTCTGCTGGCTGAAGCAGGTATTTCGCTTACCGATCACCAGAAAAATCAGCTGGTAGCCTATGTGGGCATGCTGGATAAGTGGAATAAGGCTTATAACCTGACCTCCGTTCGCGATCCGAACGAGATGCTGGTTCGCCACATTCTCGATAGCATCATTGTTGCGCCGCACCTTAAAGGAACTCGTTTTATTGATGTGGGCACCGGTCCTGGGCTGCCGGGGATCCCGCTGGCTATCGTACGTCCTGAATCCCATTTCACCTTACTGGACAGCCTTGGCAAACGCGTGCGCTTCCTCCGACAGGTCCAGCATGAGCTAAAACTGGAAAACATCACCCCGGTACAAAGCCGTGTGGAGGAGTTTCCGGCAGAGCCGCCGTTTGACGGCGTGATTAGCCGCGCATTTGCGTCTCTGAATGACATGGTGAGCTGGTGCCATCATTTACCCGCAGAGAACGGACACTTCTATGCGCTCAAAGGTTTAGCGCAGGAAGAGGAAATGGCAAATCTACCGGAAGGGTACGTCATTAATGACGTTTTTGAACTGCATGTTCCTCAGTTGGAAGGGGAGCGTCACCTGGTGGTGATTCAGCCAAAAATGATTTAATTTTTATCAAAAAATGTGAAAAAAAGATGGGCCGTGCATGTTACAAAAATAAAAGTCACGGCAGGTTATTACCGGACTATCTTTAACCATGGTTTCACCATGGTTTTTCTTTCTGTTAACTTTGTCTTGTTACTTTACGGGCTGAATAGTCAACATTGAAAATATCAGGACGCTAAAAATCGTGCTGCTTACGCTTCATACTGATGTTAAATATTTATTATGAATGTCAATAAAAGGTTTTTATTGTATGTGGGGTTGTTTTAGAAATAATACCCACTTTTTATGTTGAATATCAAACGGATAAATTTTTAAGTTTTATGTACAGAATTAATTCGATTTCACTAAAAATGTCTATTATGTGATCTGATGCACGCTTTAATTGCCGTGTTTTCGCGTTATTTGCAGTTTTGCATGACTGCTCACAGATCGGTGAAATGCATGAAAAGTTGTCTGTCGGAAAATAATTAAACATTTATTCACTATTTTGCTACTTATTGTTTGAAATCACGGGGCGTCACCGTATAATTTGTCCGCTTTTTGATGCTTGACTCTTCGTCTTAAAGGACGTTTTATACGACACGCGACATACCTCGAAGGGAGCAGGAGTAAAAACGTGATGTCAGTGTCGCTCTTGAGTCGAAACGTTGCTCGTAAGCTTCTGTTTATTCAGTTACTGGCAGTAATAGCAAGTGGACTGCTGTTCAGCCTCAAAGACCCTTTCTGGGGCATCTCCGCCGTTAGCGGGGGTTTGGCGGTTATTTTGCCAAACATGATATTTATGATTTTTGCCTGGCGTCATCAGGCGCATACACCAGCTAAAGGCCGAGTGGCCTGGACCTTCGCCTTCGGTGAAGCTTTTAAGGTGTTGCTGACCTTCGCCCTTCTGGCGGTGGCGCTGGCGGTTTTCAAAGTGGTGTTTTTGCCGCTGATAGTGACGTGGGTTTTGGTGCTGGTGGTACAAATTCTGGCGCCAGCTGTAATTAACAACAAAGGGTAAAAGGCATCATGGCTTCAGAAAATATGACGCCGCAGGAATACATAGGACACCATCTGAATAACCTTCAGTTGGACCTGCGTACTTTCTCGCTGGTGGATCCGCATAACCCCCCGGCCACCTTCTGGACGCTCAACATTGACTCCATGTTCTTCTCGGTGGTGCTCGGTCTGTTGTTCCTGTTGATGTTCCGCAGCGTAGCCAAAAAGGCCACCAGCGGCGTACCAGGGAAATTCCAGACCTTTATCGAGATGATCATCGGCTTCGTCCATGGCAGCGTTAAAGATATGTACCATGGCAAGAGCAAGGTTATTGCTCCGCTGGCCCTCACCGTGTTCGTTTGGGTATTCCTGATGAACCTGATGGACCTGCTGCCAATCGACCTGTTGCCATACATCGGTGAACACATTTTCGGCCTGCCTGCACTGCGCGTGGTTCCGTCTGCTGACGTGAACATCACCCTGTCGATGGCGCTTGGCGTGTTTATCCTGATTCTTTTCTACAGCATCAAAATGAAAGGCGTAGGTGGGTTCGTTAAAGAGCTGACCCTGCAGCCGTTCAATCACTGGGCGTTCATTCCTGTCAACTTAATCCTTGAAGGGGTAAGCCTGCTGTCTAAACCAGTATCTCTGGGTCTGCGACTGTTCGGCAACATGTATGCCGGTGAGCTGATTTTCATTCTGATTGCTGGTCTGTTGCCGTGGTGGTCACAGTGGATTCTGAATGTGCCGTGGGCCATTTTCCACATCCTGATTATTACGCTGCAAGCCTTCATCTTCATGGTTCTGACGATCGTCTATCTGTCGATGGCATCTGAAGAGCATTGATTTTTACCAACATACTACGTTTTAACTGAAACAAACTGGAGACTGTCATGGAAAACCTGAATATGGATCTGCTGTACATGGCTGCCGCTGTGATGATGGGTCTGGCGGCAATCGGTGCTGCGATCGGTATCGGCATCCTCGGGGGTAAATTCCTGGAAGGCGCAGCGCGTCAACCGGATCTGATTCCTCTGCTGCGTACTCAGTTCTTTATCGTTATGGGTCTGGTGGATGCTATCCCGATGATCGCTGTAGGTCTGGGTCTGTACGTGATGTTCGCCGTCGCGTAGTAAGTTGTTCGAAAGAAACCTAAGCCACAGAGTTATTTTTTAAGAGGTATTGTGCTGTGAACATGAACGCAACAATCCTCGGCCAGGCCATCGCGTTTGTTATCTTCGTATGGTTCTGCATGAAGTATGTATGGCCGCCGTTAATGGCTGCCATCGAAAAGCGCCAGAAAGAAATTTCTGACGGTTTAGCTTCTGCAGAACGCGCTAAGAAAGATTTGGACCTTGCACAGGCCAACGCGACCGACCAGCTGAAAAAAGCGAAAGCGGAAGCCCAGGTAATCATCGAGCAGGCGAACAAGCGTCGCTCTCAGATTCTGGACGAAGCCAAAGCTGAAGCAGAACAGGAACGCACCAAAATCGTCGCACAGGCGCAGGCTGAAATCGATGCCGAACGTAAACGTGCTCGTGAGGAGCTGCGTAAGCAGGTCGCTATCCTGGCTGTTGCTGGCGCCGAGAAGATCATCGAACGTTCCGTGGATGAAGCTGCTAACAGCGACATCGTGGATAAACTTGTCGCTGAACTGTAAGGAGGGAGGGGCTGATGTCTGAATTTGTAACGGTAGCTCGCCCCTACGCCAAAGCAGCTTTTGACTTTGCCGTCGAACACAACAGTGTTGAACGCTGGCAGGATATGCTGGCGTTTGTCGCTGAAGTGACTAAAAACGAACAAATGGCAGAGCTACTCTCTGGTGCACTGGCACCGGAAACGCTCTCTGATGCGTTTATCGCGGTTTGCGGTGAGCAACTGGACGAAAATGGTCAAAACCTGATTCGGGTAATGGCTGAAAATGGTCGTCTGAAAGCGCTCCCTGATGTTCTTGAGCAGTTCATTCACCTGCGTGCTGCCAGTGAGGCAACCGCAGAGGTAGAAGTTATTTCTGCCAACAAAATGAGTGAAGAACAGCTTGCGAAAATCGCCAGCGCGATGGAAAAACGTCTGTCACGCAAAGTTAAGCTGAATTGCAAAATCGATAAGTCTGTAATGGCAGGCGTAATCATCCGTTCGGGTGATATGGTCATTGATGGCAGCGTACGCGGCCGTCTTGAGCGCCTTGCAGACGTCTTGCAGTCTTAAGGGGACTGGAGCATGCAACTGAATTCCACCGAAATCAGCGAACTGATCAAGCAGCGCATTGCTCAGTTCAATGTTGTGAGCGAGGCTCATAACGAAGGTACTATCGTTTCTGTTAGTGACGGTGTTATCCGCATTCACGGTCTTGCCGACTGTATGCAGGGTGAGATGATCGCACTGCCGGGTAACCGTTACGCTATCGCACTGAACCTGGAGCGCGACTCCGTAGGTGCTGTTGTGATGGGTCCGTACGCTGACCTCGCCGAAGGCATGAAGGTTAAATGTACTGGCCGTATCCTTGAAGTTCCGGTTGGCCGTGGCCTGCTGGGCCGTGTGGTTAACACCCTGGGTGCACCGATTGATGGTAAAGGCCCGCTGGAGCATGACGGCTTCTCCGCCGTTGAAGCTATCGCTCCGGGCGTAATCGAACGTCAGTCCGTCGATCAGCCGGTACAGACCGGTTATAAATCCGTCGATGCCATGATCCCAATCGGTCGTGGTCAGCGTGAACTGATCATCGGCGATCGTCAGACCGGTAAAACCGCTCTGGCAATCGACGCCATCATCAACCAGCGTGATTCCGGCATTAAGTGCGTCTATGTGGCAATCGGCCAGAAAGCGTCCACCATTTCTAACGTGGTACGTAAACTGGAAGAGCACGGCGCGCTGGCCAACACCATCGTTGTGGTTGCAACCGCATCTGAATCCGCTGCACTGCAATACCTGGCACCGTATGCCGGTTGCGCAATGGGCGAATACTTCCGCGATCGCGGTGAAGACGCGCTGATCATTTATGATGACCTGTCTAAACAGGCCGTTGCTTACCGCCAGATCTCCCTGCTGCTCCGCCGTCCGCCAGGACGTGAAGCATTCCCGGGCGACGTATTCTACCTCCACTCTCGTCTGCTGGAGCGTGCTGCACGTGTTAACGTTGAATACGTTGAAGCTTTCACCAAAGGTGAAGTGAAAGGTCAAACCGGTTCTCTGACTGCGCTGCCGATTATCGAAACCCAGGCGGGTGACGTTTCTGCGTTCGTTCCGACCAACGTAATTTCCATTACCGATGGTCAGATCTTCCTGGAAACCAACCTGTTTAACTCCGGTATTCGTCCTGCGGTTAACCCAGGTATTTCCGTATCCCGTGTTGGTGGCGCAGCCCAGACCAAGATCATGAAGAAACTGTCCGGTGGTATTCGTACCGCGCTGGCGCAGTATCGCGAACTGGCGGCGTTCTCCCAGTTTGCCTCTGACCTTGACGATGCAACCCGTAAGCAGCTGGACCACGGTCAGAAAGTGACTGAACTGCTGAAACAGAAACAGTATGCGCCGATGTCCGTTGCGCAGCAGTCTCTGGTTCTGTTCGCGGCAGAACGTGGTTATCTGGCGGATGTAGAGCTGGCGAAAATCGGTAGCTTCGAAGCTGCTCTGCTGGCTTATGTCGACCGTGATCACGCTCCGTTGATGCAAGAGATCAACCAGTCCGGTGGCTATAACGACGAAATCGAAGGCAAGCTGAAAGGCATCCTCGATTCCTTCAAAGCAACCCAATCCTGGTAAAGTCTGGCGGCTTGCTTTAGGGCAGGCCGCAAGGCATTGAGGAGAAGCTCATGGCCGGCGCAAAAGAGATACGTAGTAAGATCGCAAGCGTCCAGAACACGCAAAAGATCACTAAAGCGATGGAAATGGTCGCCGCTTCCAAAATGCGTAAATCGCAGGAGCGCATGGCGGCCAGCCGTCCTTATGCAGATACCATGCGCAAAGTGATTGGTCACCTTGCGAACGGTAATCTGGAATATAAGCACCCTTACCTGGAAGAACGCGACGTTAAGCGCGTGGGCTACCTGGTGGTGTCTACCGACCGTGGTCTGTGTGGTGGCTTGAACATTAACCTGTTCAAAAAGCTGCTGGCGGAAATGAAAACATGGTCCGATAAAGGTGTTCAGTGCGAACTCGCAATGATCGGCTCTAAGGGCGTGTCGTTCTTTAATTCCGTTAGCGGCAATGTTGTCGCCCAGGTGACCGGTATGGGTGATAACCCATCCCTGTCCGAACTGATCGGTCCGGTAAAAGTGATGTTGCAGGCCTACGATGAAGGCCGTCTGGACAAGCTGTATATTGTCAGCAACAAATTTATTAACACCATGTCTCAGGTTCCAACCATCACTCAGCTGCTGCCGCTACCGGCATCAGAAGATGATGACTTGAAGCGTAAATCCTGGGATTACCTGTATGAACCCGATCCGAAAGCGCTGCTGGATACCCTGCTGCGTCGTTATGTGGAATCTCAGGTTTATCAGGGCGTGGTAGAAAACCTGGCCAGCGAGCAGGCCGCACGTATGGTGGCGATGAAAGCCGCGACCGACAATGGCGGCAGCCTGATTAAAGAGCTGCAGTTGGTATACAACAAAGCTCGTCAGGCCAGCATTACTCAGGAACTCACCGAGATCGTCGGTGGAGCATCCGCGGTATAACCAGGTTAATTCGTAGAGGATTCAAGATGGCTACTGGAAAAATTGTCCAGGTAATCGGCGCCGTGGTCGACGTCGAATTCCCTCAGGATGCCGTACCGCGCGTGTACGAGGCTCTTGAGGTACAAAATGGTAGTGAGAATCTGGTGCTGGAAGTTCAGCAGCAGCTCGGTGGTGGTATCGTTCGTACCATCGCCATGGGTTCTTCCGACGGTCTGCGTCGTGGTCTGGAAGTCAAAGACCTTGAGCACCCGATCGAAGTCCCGGTAGGTAAAGCAACGCTGGGTCGTATCATGAACGTACTGGGCCAACCGGTAGACATGAAAGGCGACATCGGCGAAGAAGAGCGTTGGGCTATCCACCGCGCAGCACCTTCCTACGAAGAGTTATCAAACTCTCAGGAACTGCTGGAAACCGGCATCAAAGTTATCGACCTGATGTGTCCGTTTGCTAAGGGCGGTAAAGTGGGTCTGTTCGGTGGTGCGGGTGTAGGTAAAACCGTAAACATGATGGAGCTTATTCGTAACATCGCGATCGAGCACTCCGGTTACTCCGTGTTTGCGGGCGTAGGTGAACGTACTCGTGAGGGTAACGACTTCTACCACGAAATGACCGACTCCAACGTTATCGACAAAGTATCCCTGGTGTATGGCCAGATGAACGAGCCGCCGGGAAACCGTCTGCGCGTTGCGCTGACCGGTCTGACCATGGCTGAGAAGTTCCGTGACGAAGGTCGTGACGTACTGCTGTTCGTTGACAACATCTATCGTTACACCCTGGCCGGTACTGAAGTATCCGCACTGCTGGGCCGTATGCCTTCAGCGGTAGGTTACCAGCCGACTCTGGCGGAAGAGATGGGCGTTCTGCAGGAACGTATCACTTCCACCAAAACCGGCTCTATCACTTCCGTACAGGCAGTATACGTACCTGCGGATGACTTGACTGACCCGTCTCCAGCAACCACCTTTGCTCACTTAGATGCAACCGTGGTACTGAGTCGTCAGATCGCATCTCTGGGTATCTACCCGGCAGTTGACCCGCTGGACTCTACCAGCCGTCAGCTGGATCCGCTGGTTGTTGGTCAGGAGCACTACGACACCGCTCGTGGCGTTCAGTCCATCCTGCAGCGTTATCAGGAACTGAAAGACATCATCGCCATCCTGGGTATGGATGAACTGTCTGAAGAAGATAAACTGGTGGTAGCTCGCGCACGTAAGATTCAGCGCTTCCTGTCCCAGCCGTTCTTCGTGGCAGAAGTATTTACCGGTTCTCCGGGCAAATACGTCTCCCTGAAAGACACCATCCGTGGCTTTAAAGGCATCATGGAAGGCGAATACGATCACCTGCCGGAGCAGGCGTTCTACATGGTCGGTTCTATCGACGAAGCCGTGGAAAAAGCCAAAAAACTTTAACGCCTTAATCGGAGGGTGATATGGCAATGACTTACCACCTGGACGTCGTCAGCGCAGAGAAACAAATGTTCTCTGGTCTGGTCGAGAAAATCCAGGTAACGGGTAGTGAAGGTGAACTGGGTATTTACCCGGGGCACGCGCCGCTGCTCACCGCCATTAAGCCTGGTATGATTCGCATCGTTAAGCAGCACGGTCACGAAGAGTTTATCTACCTGTCAGGCGGCATTCTCGAAGTGCAGCCGGGCAGTACGACCGTTCTGGCTGATACGGCAATTCGTGGCCAGGATCTCGACGAAGCGCGAGCTCTGGAAGCGAAACGTAAGGCTGAAGAGCACATTAAGAGCTCTCACGGTGACGTGGATTACGCTCAGGCGTCTGCGGAACTGGCCAAAGCGATCGCTAAACTGCGCGTTATCGAGTTGACCAAAAAAGCGATGTAACACCGGCTTGAAAGTTAAAAAGCCAGTCTGGTTTCCAGGCTGGCTTTTTTTATGGTTTCGTTTCAGAAATATCAAAACTAAAAAGGCAGTTCAAAAATTTTGTGATGAACATCTCATTTTTGTTGATCGATTAAAAAATGAAGCGTAGACTTGTTTTTGTGATGTGAATCACAAAAATAATTCATCAAAAACGTAATCGCTATCCAGGAAATCATCATGAAACTGCTTAATAAAATCGTCGCTTTCTTCAGTGCTATGAACGTTACCTTCGGTACGTTCAATAACTAAGAATCAAACTCTTCAGACTGCTTTTGCGCTGTACCGCTAACTAAAACGACAACACATGCGGTGTGAGGCAGGAAAGAAAGTAAAAAGGTCGCCCTGTGGCGACCTTTGTGTTTTCTAGTTGCGTCTGAGAAAATTACCGGTATCAAAGCTCCCATCGGCATTACGCATCAGCGGGTCCGGCAGAGCCAGACTCTGGTAGTCGGCGCTGTTAATGCTTTTCCCCTGAGCGTTGATGCTTCTACCGCCGTGGATAAAGTAGTTGCTATCATCAATATTCCCGACAACGGCATCGTCATATTTCCCCGGCTGGCTGCGTAGCGAAAGGTTATCGCTGAAAGAACCTTGTGTTTCCGGTGCGCCGTACGGGCTTGGACGGAAGATATAGTTGAAGCGCTGGTTATCCACTGCGACGTTGTTTACCACCAGCAGCTTTCCGGGGTTGAAGTTATCGGTGAAACCATCCAGGTGGTTACCGATGGCGATACTGTTACGCACCTCATGGGCTACCGGCTGCCCTTCTCCACCAAGCTTGAAACCGTTGCTGATATTATTGCGGGCAATTGAATTCTCGATCACCACTACGCCGTTAGCGCCATCTTCAATCTTATTGAACAGGTCGAATCCGTCATCGATATTATCGTGCGAGTAGCAGCCTTCCAGACGGTTACCCTCCCCTACGCGCATTTTCACCGCGAAGCCATCGGCGTTAATTTTGCCTGGATCTTCATTACTGTAGGATTCTGAATTCACCACCCGGTTATAGCTGGCCCACAGCGGGCGTCCAACATCCGCCGGGGAGGAAATTTGAATGCCGGTATCATCGTTACTATAAGCGGTAACGTTCTCAATCAGATTATGGCTACCCTGTATGCGCAGGCTCTTATCCGTAATCTCTACTCCATCGATATGCCAGTAGCTGGCATCCAGCAGTAACCCGTGTATTACCGCTTTACCGGCGGCTTTCAGGGTCTTGGTTTTGTCTTTCAGGCCGCTGGCGCTCAGAGGGATGACGGTTTGCGGGTAGTCTCCGGCGGCTAATATAATTTCCCCGCCAGCAGGTACGAGCTCGACGGCGGAGGCTAAATCCAACGGCGACTCTGCCGTGCCTTTGGCCTGCGCTTGCCCTTCAGGCGCTGCGTAGAGTGTGCTGCCAGTCACGTTGTGACTCTGTTCTACCGTCAGCGTTTGAGTCAGCACTTTTGCGCTGGTGGATGGGGTAAAGGTGATTTCAAAAGTGCTTTTATCTTTCAGAACAGCAGGCTGGGTAAACATCTCTCCGGCTTTTACTTCTTTATCCTGCCCGATCACCACTTCATCCTGACGAACGGTTATGCGCCCGTCGCTATTGGTGCGCGCTTGCAGTACGTACTCTTTGCTCTGGCTCTTTGCGCTTGAGTTAATTTGCATCACAGGAGGCCAGCTTTTGGCGACGTACGGCGCTGAGGGGATTGTATTTGCTGCTGAGGTAGTGAGTGAAGCATGGCTGATGGTGATTTTTGCGTTACGGGAGGCGAAGAAACCAATGTAGTAATGTTCCTTATCCTGCTGAGCGATCAGGTCAGCGTGAGGAACCTGCTGACTAACCCAATCATTGCTGTCTGTTGCTGCCCATGAGGTAATAAATCCGTCGTTGGTGCGCTCCAGCTTGAGCTGAAAAGTTGGGGTTTGCTGTAAATCGATTTTCTCTTTATAGCTCTGGCGCTGTATCGATGCGCCCGCGTTACCCCATGGCTGGGTAATCCCTTCCCGGCTGATAGCCTGCAGCTTGATATGCGAGTGATCTTTTTTATCCTGCGTCATAATGGCGTTCATCAGCATATTGGATGCCGCAGGAAACTCTTCGTAGCCGACCTTGAGCGGCTGTTGACGCGCATTGCCTATCACATCGCGGACCTGCAGCCCTGCGCCTTCCTGCGCTGCCGGACGAGCACCATTTTCCGGGCCAAACTGATTGACGGTCACCGTTGCCTGCAGGATAAAATTCTGGTTAGTCGGTAGTTCGGTATAAAAGAAGGTCAACCCGTCATGGGAGTTAGCAATTTTACCGCCGCGGCTCTCGATAGTAATTGGCTGGCTAAGATCGGCGGCGTCTTGCGGCGTCAGCTTTTTACCGGCGATGGTGACATCATTGACGCCAATCTTTTCCGGCAGAACGTTAGAGGAAAAGTTGCTGTCTGTAGATTGCCCAAAGGCGATTGCCCGCCACTGATGGCCTTCGTTGGCCTGTAGCGGTAGCGCGATCATCGAACTGCAAAGGGTTAATGCCAAAGGTATTTTGTTATTCATTCTTTTCTCCTGGGTGATTATTAAGCGGCATTATCAGGAAAATGAAATGCTGTTTCTATTTATTACGTCACAATTAATGAATATTAAAACCGTGTTTTATTTTGTTGGTTTTCTTTATTCAGGTGTCAAAAAAACAGTAAAAGCAGAGAGATAGCCGGTGTAACGGCTAGCTAAAATGATTTTTTTGCACTAAATGGGTTTGCGCTGGCTAAAAATAGCGCCCTAAAATGGTGTATAGCGTAAAGCCTGTGCGTTTTATCTTCGTCTCGTTTCATGATGAAAAATATGTAGATATTTCAACGTGAAAGGCTTTTACTTTTCGTTCCAACAGCAGTCAGGATGCGTATGTCAAACAGTCCGATGAGCGTGGTTATTCTTGCCGCAGGCAAAGGTACCCGCATGTATTCCGATCTTCCCAAAGTGTTGCATTCGCTGGCTGGAAAGCCAATGGTGCAGCATGTCATTGATGCAGCTAAAGAATTAGGAGCATCTGCCGTGCATCTGGTTTATGGGCACGGCGGCGATCTGCTCCGCCAGACGCTGCATGAAGATAATCTTAACTGGGTCTTACAGGCCGAACAGCTTGGTACCGGTCATGCCATGCAGCAGGCGGCGCCGTTCTTCAGCGACGATGAAGATATCCTGATGCTGTACGGTGACGTGCCGTTGATTTCCGTTGAAACATTAAAACGGTTGCGGGAAGCGAAACCGCAGGGCGGTATCGGTCTGTTGACGGTAAAACTTGACGATCCGACCGGCTATGGCCGCATTACGCGTGATAACGGCACGGTGACGGGGATTGTTGAGCACAAAGATGCCAGCGAAGAGCAGCGACAGATTAAGGAAATTAATACCGGGATCCTGGTCGCTAACGGTGCGGATCTGAAACGCTGGCTGGCTAAGCTGACCAATAACAACGTCCAGGGTGAATACTACATCACCGATATTATCGCCATGGCCTACGAAGAAGGTCGTGAAATTGCGGCTGTTCATCCTCAGCGGTTAAGTGAAGTGGAAGGCGTGAATAACCGTCTACAATTATCCCGCCTTGAACGCGTTTTTCAGTCTGAACAGGCAGAAAAACTGCTGCTGGCGGGCGTCATGCTGCTTGATCCGGCGCGTTTTGACTTACGCGGCACGCTGAAACACGGGCGCGATGTCGAAATTGATACTAACGTTATCCTCGAGGGCAACGTGGTGCTGGGCGATCGGGTGAAGATTGGATCCGGATGTGTCATTAAAAACAGCACCATTGGCGATGATTGCGAGATCAGTCCCTATACGGTGGTGGAGGATGCTTATCTGAAAGCCGCCTGTACTATCGGGCCGTTCGCACGTCTGCGTCCGGGCGCAGAGTTGCTGGAAGGAGCGCATGTCGGCAACTTTGTCGAAATTAAAAAGGCGCGTCTGGGTAAAGGCTCTAAGGCCGGTCATCTGTCCTACCTTGGCGATGCTGAGATTGGCGATAACGTTAATATCGGCGCGGGCACCATCACCTGTAACTATGATGGCGCAAATAAGCACAAAACGGTGATTGGCGATGACGTGTTCGTTGGCTCTGATAGCCAACTGGTCGCTCCGATAACCGTAGGTAAAGGTGTGACCATTGCCGCAGGAACAACGGTAACGCGTAATGTTGCCGATAACGAACTCGTTATAAGCCGCGTGCCGCAGGTCCATAAACAGGGCTGGCAGCGTCCGGTGAAGAAAAAGTAACGCTATTTCTCTTTCGCCCTTATTGGGAAAAAGGAGCGGGGTGAGGGGATAATATAATCCTCCCCCCACGGCAGTACCCATAAAAATAACCCCACTCTCTACAAGGCTCGGGGCGCCCGAAATACGGGCAAACAGGTTGACCGACAACGCATGGCATACAGCCAAAATCGGAATTAAAAACTATGTGTGGAATTGTTGGCGCAGTCGCGCAGCGTGATATTGCTGAAATCCTTCTTGAAGGTTTACGTCGTCTGGAATACCGCGGTTATGACTCCGCAGGTCTGGCAGTCGTCGATAACGAAGGTCATATGAACCGCGTTCGTCGCCTCGGGAAAGTACAGATACTGGCTCAGGCGGTAGAAGAACATCCTTTACACGGCGGTACCGGCATTGCCCATACCCGCTGGGCGACGCACGGTGAGCCATCTGAAGGTAACGCGCATCCGCATGTTTCTGACCATATTGTGGTAGTGCATAACGGGATCATCGAAAACCATGAGCCGCTGCGCGAGCTGTTGCAGTCCCGGGGCTACGTCTTTGTCTCCGAGACGGACACCGAAGTTATTGCGCACCTGGTGCACTGGGAACTGAAGCAGGGCGGCACCCTACGTGATGCCGTGCTGCGTACCATTCCTCAACTGCGTGGCGCTTACGGCACCGTTATTATGGATACCCGCGATCCGGGTACGCTGCTGGCTGCTCGTTCAGGAAGCCCGCTGGTTATCGGTCTGGGGATGGGTGAAAACTTCATTGCCTCCGATCAGCTGGCGCTGCTGCCAGTTACCCGCCGTTTTATCTTCCTTGAAGAGGGGGATATCGCGGAAGTGACCCGCCGCTCGGTTTCTATTTTTGATAAATCGGGTGCAGAAGTGCAGCGCCCGGATATTGAATCCAATCTGCAATATGACGCGGGTGATAAAGGTATCTATCGCCACTACATGCAGAAAGAGATCTACGAGCAGCCGAATGCTATCAAAAACACACTTTCCGGGCGTATCAGCCACGGCGAGGTTGATTTGAGCGAGCTGGGTCCGCAGGCCAACGAACTGCTGTCTCAGGTTGAGCATATTCAGATTATCGCCTGCGGAACCTCCTATAACTCAGGGATGGTATCCCGCTACTGGTTTGAATCACTGGCAGGGGTTCCGTGCGACGTCGAAATCGCCTCTGAGTTCCGCTATCGCAAATCTGCCGTACGTCGTAACAGCTTGATGATCACCCTCTCCCAGTCCGGCGAGACGGCGGATACGCTGGCTGGCCTGCGCCTGTCGAAAGAGCTGGGTTATCTAGGGTCTCTGGCGATTTGTAACGTTCCTGGTTCTTCTCTGGTACGCGAATCCGATCTGGCGATGATGACCAATGCCGGAACGGAAATTGGCGTTGCCTCGACTAAAGCGTTTACTACGCAATTGACCGTTCTGCTGATGCTGGTGGCGAAACTGGCTCGCCTGAAAGGTCAGGATGCCGCTATCGAACACGATATCGTTCATGGCTTACAGACTCTGCCGAGCCGCATTGAGCAGGTGCTCTCGCAGGATAAACGCATTGAAGCTCTGGCCGAGAATTTCTCTGACAAGCATCACGCGCTGTTCCTTGGTCGTGGAGATCAGTATCCGATTGCCCTGGAAGGGGCACTGAAGCTGAAAGAGATCTCCTACATTCACGCTGAAGCCTACGCCGCTGGAGAGCTGAAGCACGGCCCGCTGGCGTTGATTGACGCTGAAATGCCGGTAGTGGTGGTGGCACCGAACAACGAGCTGCTGGAGAAGCTAAAATCCAATATTGAAGAGGTTCGTGCCCGAGGCGGCCAGCTATATGTCTTCGCAGACGGCGATGCGGGTTTTAACAGTAGCGACAATATGCACATCATTGAGATGCCGCATGTCGAAGAGGTGATTGCGCCTATCTTCTACACCGTACCGCTGCAGCTACTGGCGTATCACGTCGCACTGATCAAAGGGACTGACGTCGACCAGCCGCGTAACCTGGCGAAATCAGTTACCGTGGAATAACGATTTTTACATCACTGACAGGGCTGCCATCCGGCGGCCCTTTTCTTATCTGGAGATCGTTTTTTGATCTGCTGGCTAAAGAATGTATCGCACCTGTTTTATGACAGACTGTCATCTTTAACTCCGATTTTTGCTGTCATAAAAATAAAATTTTCCGGTAAATCGTTCGTTATTATCATTACTAACAATATGATTTATATTGTTTTTATTTGTCGTAAAATCCTGCCTTTTTGTGTGTCATAAAACTGTAATAATTCGTACATTTTACTGTCACCTGTTTGTCCTATTTTGCTCACCATAGCTTCGAAACAATGATTTACGAATCCAGCAGGAGACATTATGAAAGTTATGCGTACCACCGTCGCAACAGTTGTCGCCGCGACCTTATCGATGAGCGCTTTCTCTGTTTTTGCAGCAGCAAGCCTGACTGGCGCAGGTGCAACTTTCCCCGCGCCGGTGTATGCCAAATGGGCAGATACCTATCAGAAAGAAACTGGTAACAAAGTCAACTACCAGGGTATCGGCTCCTCTGGCGGCGTAAAACAAATCACTGCCAACACCGTAGATTTCGGTGCTTCTGATGCTCCTCTGGCTGATGACAAACTGGCTCAGGAAGGCCTGTTCCAGTTCCCGACCGTTATCGGCGGCGTGGTGCTGGCGATTAACCTGCCGGGAGTGAAATCCGGTGAGCTGGTGCTCGACGGTAAAACGCTGGGTGATATCTACCTGGGTAAAATCAAAAAATGGGATGACGCCGCGATTGCTAAGCTCAACCCTGGTATGAAGCTGCCTTCTCAGAACATCGCGGTGGTTCGTCGTGCTGATGGTTCCGGTACTTCCTTCGTTTTCACCAGCTACCTGGCGAAAGTGAACGAAGAGTGGAAATCTAAAATTGGTGCCGGCTCTACCGTAAACTGGCCGACCGGTCTGGGTGGCAAGGGCAACGACGGCATCGCCGCTTTCGTTCAGCGTCTGCCTGGCTCTATCGGCTACGTTGAGTATGCCTACGCTAAACAGAATAACCTGGCTTACACCAAGCTGCTGTCCGCTGACGGCAAGCCGGTTAGCCCGACTGAAGATAACTTCGCTAACGCCGCGAAAGAAATCGACTGGAGCAAATCCTTTGCACAGGATTTGACTAACCAGAAAGGCGATAATGCATGGCCGATTACTTCAACCACCTTCATCCTGGTTCACAAGGCTTCTACTAAGCCTGAGCAGACCGCTGAAGTGCTGAAGTTCTTCGACTGGGCGTATAAAAACGGCGGCAAAGAAGCTAACGCACTGGACTACGCAACCCTGCCGGAAAGCGTTGTTGAGCAGATTCGCGCAGCATGGAAGACCAACGTGAAAGACAGCAGCGGTAAAGCGCTGTACTAACACGATATTTTTGACGAAGATGGCGGGTGCGTTCACGTTACCCGCCCTACGGTTGAAACTGTAGGCTCGGGAGCGATTCGCCACCGGGCATTTATTCGAATAAGCATTAATACGTAAAGAGTAACCTATGGCTGCAACCAAGCCGGCATTCAACCCTCCGGGGAAAAAGGGTGACATAATTTTCAGCGTGCTGGTAAAACTGGCGGCGCTGATTGTGCTATTGATGCTGGGCGGCATCATCGTCTCCCTCATTATCTCTTCCTGGCCAAGCATTGAAAAATTCGGCTTTGCCTTCTTATGGACCAAAGAGTGGGATGCGCCGAACCAGATTTTCGGTGCCCTCGTACCTATTTACGGGACGCTGGTTACTTCATTTATCGCGCTGCTGATCGCCGTACCGGTGAGTTTCGGTATCGCACTGTTTCTGACGGAACTGTCGCCAGCCTGGCTGAAGCGCCCGCTGGGTATTGCCATTGAACTTCTGGCAGCGATCCCCAGTATCGTTTACGGCATGTGGGGCTTGTTTATTTTTGCCCCACTATTTGCGACCTACTTCCAGGAGCCGGTTGGCAACGTCCTGTCGACCATTCCGTTCGTAGGCGCGCTCTTTGCGGGTCCGGCGTTTGGTATCGGTATTCTGGCGGCTGGCGTCATTCTGGCTATCATGATCATTCCTTACATCGCTGCCGTTATGCGTGATGTTTTCGAACAGACGCCGGTGATGATGAAAGAGTCCGCTTACGGTATCGGTTGTACGACGTGGGAAGTTATCTGGCGTATCGTTCTGCCTTTTACCAAAAACGGCGTTATCGGCGGGGTGATGCTCGGTCTGGGACGTGCGCTGGGGGAAACCATGGCGGTGACCTTTATTATCGGCAACACCTACCAGCTTGATAGCGCCTCGTTGTTTATGCCGGGCAACAGTATCACCTCCGCGCTGGCGAATGAATTTGCCGAGGCGGAAACCGGTCTGCACGTTGCCGCATTGATGGAACTGGGGCTGATTCTGTTCGTTATCACCTTTATTGTTCTGGCCGCGTCGAAGTTTATGATTATGCGTCTGGCTAAGAACGAAGGGGCACGCTAATGGCGACGATTGAACTACAAACTACCGCTGAGCTGGCCGAATCTCGCCGTAAAATGCAGGCAAAACGCCGCATGAAAAACCGCCTTGCCCTGACGCTATCGATGGCGACCATGGCGTTTGGTCTGTTCTGGCTTATCTGGATCCTGATGTCTACCGTCACCCGCGGTATTGATGGTATGAGCCTGGCGCTGTTTACCGAAATGACGCCGCCGCCGAATACGGCGGGGGGCGGTCTGGCTAACGCCCTGGCGGGTAGCGGCCTGTTGATCCTGTGGTCGACGGTTATCGGCACACCTCTGGGCATTATGGCAGGGATTTATCTGGCGGAATATGGCCGTAAATCCTGGCTGGCCGAAGTTATCCGCTTTATTAACGATATCCTGCTTTCTGCACCTTCGATTGTTGTCGGCCTGTTTGTCTACACCATCGTGGTGGCGCAAATGCAACACTTCTCCGGCTGGGCAGGCGTGATTGCGCTGGCGCTGCTGCAGGTGCCTATCGTTATTCGTACCACGGAAAACATGCTGAAACTGGTGCCAGACAGCCTGCGAGAAGCGGCTTATGCGCTGGGGACGCCGAAGTGGCGCATGATTTCTGCTATCACCCTGAAAGCATCGGTATCCGGCATCATGACCGGTATCTTGCTGGCTATCGCTCGTATCGCCGGGGAAACGGCACCGCTGCTGTTTACCGCGCTCTCCAACCAGTTCTGGAGCACCGATATGATGCAGCCGATTGCTAACCTGCCGGTGACCATTTTCAAATTTGCCATGAGTCCGTTTGCGGAGTGGCAGCAACTGGCATGGGCCGGGGTATTGATTATCACCCTGTGCGTATTGCTGCTGAACATTCTGGCGCGCGTTATTTTCGCGAAGAATAAACACGGTTAATTTTTGCGGCGCGGCGAAATGCGGCGTCGAATGAGGAAGAGAACGAGATGAGTATGGTGAATGCAACCCCGGGTAAGCTTTCAGTTCGTAACCTGAACTTCTACTACGGAAAATTCCATGCCCTGAAAAACATCAACCTGGATATCACCAAAAACCAGGTTACGGCGTTTATCGGTCCGTCAGGCTGCGGTAAATCCACGCTGTTGCGTACGTTCAACAAGATGTTTGAGCTGTACCCGGAACAGCGCGCGGAAGGCGAAATTCTGCTGGATGGCGATAATATTCTGACCAACACCCAGGATATCGCTCTGCTGCGTGCGAAAGTGGGCATGGTATTCCAGAAGCCGACGCCGTTCCCGATGTCTATCTATGACAACATCGCTTTTGGCGTGCGTCTGTTTGAGAAACTTTCCCGTGCGGATATGGACGAGCGCGTGCAGTGGGCTTTGACCAAAGCCGCATTGTGGAATGAAACCAAAGATAAATTGCATCAGAGCGGATATTCTCTCTCCGGTGGTCAGCAGCAGCGTCTGTGTATCGCGCGCGGTATCGCGATTCGTCCGGAAGTCCTGCTGCTGGATGAGCCTTGCTCAGCGCTGGACCCGATCTCTACCGGGCGCATTGAAGAGCTGATCACCGAACTGAAACAGGATTACACCGTCGTTATCGTGACCCACAACATGCAGCAGGCTGCGCGTTGCTCCGACCATACGGCATTTATGTATCTTGGCGAGCTGATTGAATTCAGCAACACGGACGACCTGTTTACCAAGCCCGCTAAGAAGCAGACTGAAGATTATATTACTGGCCGCTACGGTTGATATGTCCTTCATCTTTCAACCGATAACCGCGTTGGCTGCCTTTGCTCACCTCGGTCACGTAGTAGGCTACGCTCCCGAGGATTCGCGCAGTTGCCGCCTTGTTCTCGCTTGAAATATTTTGGGCATCAGGAGAATTCATGGACAATTTAAACCTTAACAAACATATTTCCGGCCAGTTCAACGCCGAGCTGGAGTACATCCGCACTCAGGTCATGACCATGGGTGGGCTGGTGGAGCAGCAGCTTTCTGATGCGATCACCGCGATGCATAACCAGGATAGCGAACTGGCGAAGCGCGTTATCGATGGCGATAAACAGGTCAATATGATGGAAGTGGCGATCGATGAAGCCTGCGTGCGCATCATTGCTAAACGTCAGCCGACTGCCAGCGACCTGCGTCTGGTGATGGCGATCATCAAAACCATCGCAGAGCTGGAGCGTATCGGCGACGTGGCGGATAAAATCTGTAGCACTGCGCTGGAGAAATTCTCTCATCAGCACCAACCACTGCTGGTGAGCCTGGAATCGCTGGGGCGGCATACTGTGCAGATGCTGCACGATGTGCTGGATGCCTTCGCGCGTATGGATCTGGACGAAGCAGTGCGTATCTACCGTGAAGACAAGAAAGTCGACCAGGAATATGAAGGCATTGTGCGTCAGCTAATGACCTATATGATGGAAGACCCGCGCACTATTCCAAGCGTGTTGACCGCGTTGTTCTGCGCTCGTTCGATTGAGCGTATCGGCGACCGTTGCCAGAATATCTGTGAATATATTTTCTACTTCGTTAAAGGTCAGGATTTTCGTCATGTTGGCGGCGACGAGCTGGATAAACTGCTGGCGGGAAAAGACCCCAAAGAGTGATAAATCATTAGTGTCAATCCTGATAAATGGAATTATCAGGGTTGGTGATGATTTGTGATTGTCTTGTTTTAATTAAGTAAGATTGGTGAGATTTTCGTCACAAATAATAATTTCATTAATTGTTATTTGATTTTTATAGCGCAACAATACGGACCATTAATCGGGTAACTTGTCATTACAAGGCTCGAATTAAAAACTCTGGATTGTTACTGCGTAAGCAGGCAAAACCTGATGTCGCCATTCACATGGTGATGTCAGGTTTTTTTTTGCCAAAGAATCCACTATCAGCAAGATACTGGGGTTGTTACCGCGATGCGGGCAAAACCTGAAGCAAATTACGCTGTTTTATACAGGTGATTTGCTTCAGGTTTTTTTTTGATTCCAGGCAAGGATGTTTGAGGGTAAACCATGAAGGCATTAGCCGAAAAAATAATCGCTGGCGTCGGCGGGCGAGAGAACATCATTAGTCTGATGCACTGTGCGACACGTTTACGCTTTAAGCTTCACGATCGGAGTAAAGCTCAGGCTGAGAGACTTAAAAATACCACCGGCATTATTATGGTTGTCGAAAGCGGTGGCCAGTTTCAGGTTGTTATTGGCAATCACGTTGCTGATATGTTCAATACTATTAATGGGTTGATTGGGGTAATAAACAACGCTGATAGTGTAAAAAAAGAAGAGGATAAGGATAATATATTCAATAAGCTTATCTATATTATCTCCGGGATATTTACGCCTTTTATAGGGTTGATGGCAGCTACCGGTATTTTAAAAGGTGTTCTGGCATTATCGCTCGTTTGCGGATGGACAACCGAGCAGAGCGGTACTTATTTACTGATGTTTAGCGTTAGTGATTCCCTGTTTTATTTCTTCCCCATTATTCTGGGCTACACGGCGGGGCAACGATTTGGTTGTAACCCGTTTACTACGATGGTGATTGGTGGGGCGCTAACTCACCCATTGATTTTGCAGGCATTTGAAAAAGCGCAAAATCCGGATAACCCGATCCTGCATTTTCTGGGTATGCCGATTACCTTTATCAATTATACATCTTCCGTGATCCCGATTATTTTTTCTGCCTGGCTCTGTAGCGTGTTGGAGAAAAGATTGAATCGATGGCTGCCTTCAGCCATCAAAAACTTCTTTTCTCCTCTGATTTGCCTGGTCGTTATTACGCCGCTCACCTTTTTAGCGGTAGGTCCGGTGTCTACATGGCTGAGTGAAATGCTGGCGCTGGCCTATCAGTTTCTCTATCAAACAGCGCCCTGGTTAGCTGGTGCAGTGATGGGCGGATTGTGGCAGGTGTTCGTAATGTTTGGCCTGCATTGGGGTTTGGTGCCGTTATGTATCAATAATTTCACCGTGCTCGGTTATGACACGATGCTGCCGCTAATGACGCCAGCCATTCTGGCTCAGGTGGGCGCCGCGCTGGCTATTTTTATCAGCGAACGCGATGCACAGAAAAAAGTGGTGGCGGGGTCCGCTTCGTTAACCGGACTTTTTGGTATCACTGAACCTGCTGTTTATGGTGTTAACTTACCGCGTCGTTATCCGTTTATTGTGGCCTGCGTGAGTGGTGGTATTGGCGCTGCACTAGTGGGTTTCGCGCAGACGAAAGTTTACTCTTTTGGTGTTCCGAGCATTTTTACCTTTATGCAAACCATTCCATCGACGGGGGTTGATTACACGGTTTGGGCCTGCATTATCGGTAGCGTCCTGGCAATGGGATTAGCTTTCCTTGGTACCCTGTTGTTCGGCATTTTTGGCAAGAAAAATAGCCAACCGCAACCAGAAGAATCCACCGTTGAACTGAACAATCAACCGTTGCAGAAATTTGAAACGATCGTCTCTCCCATGAACGGAACTATCGTTCCTCTCGAACTGGTACCTGATAACACTTTCGCCAGCGGTTTATTAGGCAAAGGCATCGCGATTTTACCTAATAGCGGCACGGTCTATTCGCCCGTTTCGGGCGAGGTTATCTCTTTATTTGAGTCATTACACGCCATTGGTATTAAGTCTGATGATGGCGCGGAGATCCTTATTCATGTTGGCCTTGATACCGTTAAATTGAAAGGACAGCATTTTACTTCTCATATTGATGTCGGTGATAAAATTTCTGTGGGTGATCTCTTATTGTCTTTTGACCTCCCCGCGATATCTGCTGCTGGTTTTAATCTCGTGACGCCAATACTAATAATCAATAGTGATGATTATATGGATGTTCTGGTTTTAGGGAAGGAACAGGTTCTTTCCGGGAGTGAGCTTCTGTCGATCATTAAATAAGTATAAATGACAGATTTCCTTTTCTGTAACCATGAGTTTAAAGGAGACATCTTTAATCTTTGCGTTTGAATGATAGCGTTTTTATATAGCGTCAGAGCCGGAGTGTTATCTGGCGTATTTATTTGTTAACGGTATTCCGTTTTATGCCAATAATTAGATAAAGGGATATTATGTTTAAAAGAAATCTGATTGCATCTGCAATTATTCTTATGGCTCCGCTTGCTTATACCGCTAATGCCATGGCGGAATCACTGACGGTTGAGCAACGTCTTGAGCTTCTGGAACAAGCGCTTAAGGATACGCAGAAAGAGCTTAAAAAATACAAAGACGAAGAAAAGACCAGGACTCAGATATGGGTCTCAAATACTCAGCCTGACGGTAATAAAGGAAGCGCTGCTCAACAGGTGGTGAGCGCTCCGGCACCTGCGGGCAGTGCGCAAAAACCAGCCGCCGTACTGGTAAGAAATGATCAAACCACGGCTAATGGAGAATCTATTTATAGCTCTATAACGATGAAAGATTTCAGTAAGTTTGTGAAGGATGAGATTGGCTTTAGCTACAACGGTTACTACCGCTCTGGCTGGGGAACCGCATCTCATGGATCGCCAAAGTCCTGGGCTATTGGTTCGCTTGGCCGCTTTGGTAACGAATACTCCGGTTGGTTTGATTTACAGCTTAAACAGCGGGTATACCAGGAAGGCAATAAGCGCGTTGATGCGATCGTGATGTTCGACGGTAACGTTGGTCAGCAGTACTCCGCTGGTTGGTTCGGCGATAATGCTGGCGGTGAGAACTATATGCAGTTCTCTGATATGTACGTGAATACCAAAGGCTTCCTGCCGTTTGCGCCGGACGCGGACTTCTGGGTCGGTAAGCATGGTGCGCCGAAAATCGAAATCCAGATGCTGGACTGGAAAACCCAGAGAACGGATGCCGCGGCCGGTATTGGTCTTGAGAACTGGCAGGTGGGTGCGGGTAAATTTGATATCGCACTGGTACGCGAAGATGTTGATGATTACAACCGCTCGTTGACCAAAAGCCAGCAAATTAACACCAATACCATTGATATTCGTTATAAAGAGATTCCTCTCTGGGATAAAGCTTCTCTGATGGTTACCGGGCGCTATGTGGCGGCTAACCAAAGCTCATCAGAGAAATATAATGAAGGGAATAATGGATATTATGAGTGGAAAGATACCTGGATGGCGGGGACGTCATTAACGCAGAAATTTGATAACGGCGGATTTAACGAATTTTCATTCCTGCTGGCGAATAACTCTATTGCCAGCAGCTTCTCGCGTTACGCTGGGTCCAGTCCATATACCACGTTTAATGGTAAATATTATGGCGATCATACTAACGGTACCGCCGTTCGCCTGACCTCTCAGGGTGAAACCTATTTGCGTGATGATATCATTATGGCTAATGCGATCGTTTACTCTTTTGGTAACGATATCTATAGCTACGAGACCGGAGCACACTCTGATTTCGAATCCATTCGCGCCGTTGTTCGTCCGGCTTATATCTGGGATAAATATAACCAGACCGGCGTAGAGTTGGGCTATTTCAAACAGCAGAATAAAGATATCGCAGGTAAGAAATATAACGAGTCCGGCTATAAAACCACGTTGTTCCATACCTTTAAAGTAAATACCAGTATGCTGACTTCGCGCCCGGAAATCCGCTTCTATGCGACGTATATTAAAGCGAAGGACATCGATCTGGATAAGAAAGTTGACAGCAATACCCGCAGCATTTTTGAAGATGGTAAAAACGATCAATTTGCCGTTGGCGCCCAGGCTGAAATCTGGTGGTAAAGCTGGCAACGGTCAGGACAAAATTTTCAAGAGGAATAACGATGAAACGACATGCTATTTATTTCGCTCTGGCGCTGGCGGGTGCAGCGTTTTTCGTCCATGCCGCGCCGTTTCCGGCAACGCCAAACGGGTCGATCCCAGTCAGCCAGTATATTACGCAGGTTAACGCTGATAAGAGCATAACCTTCCGCCTGTTTGCGCCGGACGCAAAACGCGTTTCTGTGGTGACGGGCGCAACGCCAGATACCTTTGTTTCTCACGATATGACTAAAGACGAGCAGGGGATCTGGACGTGGAAAGGCGAAGCTCTGGCCCCTAACCTCTACGAATACTATTTTGATGTTGATGGATTCCGATCTGTTGATACCGGCAGCCGCTATCAGAAGCCGCAGCGCCAGGTGAATACCAGCCTGATTCTGGTGCCGGGCAGCATTCTTGACGATCGGGCGGTCGCTCACGGTGAGTTACGGACGTTGACCTATCACTCAAAGGCGCTGAATTCTGAGCGTCGTGCCTACGTCTGGACGCCGCCGGGTTATACCGGTACGGGTGAGCCGCTGCCGGTACTCTATTTCTATCACGGCTTTGGCGACAGTGGTTTATCGGCTATCGATCAGGGACGCATCCCGCAGATCATGGATAATCTGCTGGCGGAAGGCAAAATCAAGCCGATGTTAGTGGTGGTACCGGATACTGAGACCGATGTTCCTGAAGCGATCGCGGAGAACTTCCCGCCGCAGGAGAGGCGCAAAACCTTCTATCCGCTAAATGCCAAAGCGGCCGATAAAGAGTTAATGAACGACATCATTCCGCTGATTGATGAACGCTTCAATGTGCGTAAAGACGCGGATGGCCGGGCGCTCGCCGGGCTGTCGCAGGGCGGCTACCAGGCGCTGGTCTCTGGGATGAACCATCTTGAAAGTTTCGGCTGGCTGGCAACTTTCAGCGGCGTAACGACAACAACGGTGCCGGATGCAGGCGTGGAAGCGCAATTAAACCAGCCGCAGGCGATCAATAAGCAACTGCGTAACTTTACGGTGGTCGTCGGTGAGAAAGATGTTGTCACCGGGAAGGATATTGCGGGTCTGAAAACTGAGCTGGAAAAGCAGAAAATCAAGTTTGATTACCATGAATATCCCGGTCTAAACCATGAAATGGACGTCTGGCGTCCGGCCTACGCCGAGTTTGTGCAGAAGCTATTTAAGTAAAAGATAAGGGGCCAGGATTCTGGCCCCTTATCTTCAATATTTACAGGGAGATAAAATGAAATTAATCGTGACGGAAGATTATGAAGAGATGAGCCTGGTCGCCAGCCATCATGTCCTGGGCTACATCACCGCACCGCGGAGGATGAATTTGGCGGTGACGGCAGGCAGCACGCCGAAGAAAATGTATGAGCATTTGACTGCTGCCATCAAAGGGAAACCCTTTTATTCTCAGGTTCATTATTACAATTTTGATGAGATTCCTTTCCGCGGCCAGGATCGTGAGGGCATCACCATCAGTAATCTGCGTAATCTGTTTTTCACTCCCGCGCAGATTCAGGAACAGAATATCCACAAGCTCAGCCATGAAAACTTTATGCACCATGACCGTCAGTTACAGGAAGATGGTGGCCTTGACCTGATCGTTATGGGGCTGGGTGCTGACGGCCATTTTTGCGGTAACCTGCCAAATACCACGCGTTTCCACGATGCGACGGTTGAAGTTCCGATTGCCGGGGAGATGGTAGGCCTTGTTGCACATGGCGAAATGGGCGGGGATTTCTCAGTGGTACCGGATAGCTACGTTACCATGGGGCCGAAAAGCGTGATGGCGGCGAAAAATCTGCTGCTTATCGCCAGCGGTGCGGCAAAAGCTCAGGCGCTGAAACAGGTTATTGAAGGAGAGGTGAGCGAGCAGGTTCCAGCTTCCGTACTGAAACTGCATCCTTCACTGGTGATTATTGCTGATAAGGCGGCTGTTGCAGAGTTGAGCAAGCCGTAGCTTCACCAGGAGCCTATTCCATTAGGCTCTAAGCGTAGCGCAATCCGGGATAACGCTGGATTGCGCTACGCTCCGCATTTATCGAGTAATATCCCAGCCGCGCGCTTTCCACAGGTCCGGTAATTCGTCCAGGTGGGTAAACGTCGTCACTTTCGGATGCACGATCGGTTTGTTATGCGGATCGGCGCAGAAGTAGAATACCTCCATTCCGGCAGCGATCCCTGACTGCGCGCCTGCGCTGGAATCATCGACCAGAATGCAGTTCTCGACGTTCACGTTCATCGCTTTTGCGGCATGGAGCATCAGGGCCGGATCGGGCTTCCAGCGCTGGATGTCGTACCCGCTGTAGAGACGCTCAGGAAAATGGTGCAGCATTCCGGTTTTGCCGAGAGAGTGCTGCATTTTGCTCACCGGGCCGTTGGAGACCACGCACATCGGCACCTTGACCGAATCCAGCAGCGCCTGTGCGCCAGGGATGACTTCCAGTTCAGTATCAAAGAGACGCGCAACTTCATCGCGGTAAACCGGCTCAAGAGTCGCTTTTTGCAGGTCAACGCCGTACTCCGCGTTAATGGTGTCGATAATCTCGTAAAGTTTTACGCCCTTGAAGCGCTTAAAAATTTCTTCTAAATCCAGCGTAATGCCAAATTCCCTGAACATATGGACGTAGGCGCGGGAGCAGATCACCTCGCTGTCGACCAGCGTGCCGTCACAGTCGAAAAATACTGATTCTGGTTGGGTCATGTCGTTTCCATTTTAGTAAGTTAACGTTTTCGTCATGCTGATTCGTGAGACGCAATCGTTGCCGTATAAGCAAAATCAATGAAAAAAAGTATCTCACAACTGCCCTTATTGTCGCATTTTGGTATAGGATAGCGACGAATTTTCCCTCCTTTGTTCGGAAACCGATAATGAGTCAACAACAAACCAGCCAGTCTTCTGGCCAGGGTCTGCTGGAGCGCGTGTTCAAACTCCGCGAACACGGCACGACGGCACGTACCGAAGCGATTGCAGGTTTCACCACCTTCCTGACGATGGTGTACATCGTTTTCGTTAACCCACAGATTCTCGGCGTGGCGGGTATGGATACCAGCGCTGTTTTCGTCACCACCTGTCTGATCGCCGCATTCGGCAGCATCATGATGGGGCTGTTTGCTAACCTGCCGGTGGCACTGGCACCAGCAATGGGCCTTAATGCCTTCTTTGCGTTTGTCGTGGTCCAGGCGATGGGACTGCCGTGGCAGGTCGGAATGGGCGCGATTTTCTGGGGCGCTGTAGGCCTGCTGCTGCTGACGATTTTCCGCGTACGCTACTGGATGATTGCTAATATCCCGGTTAGCCTGCGCGTCGGTATCACCAGCGGTATCGGTCTGTTTATCGGCATGATGGGCCTGAAAAACGCGGGTGTGATTGTCGCAAACAAAGACACCCTGGTGAGTATTGGCAACCTGACGTCCCACAGCGTATTGCTGGGTATTCTTGGCTTCTTTATTATCGCGATTCTGGCTTCCCGCAATATTCACGCGGCGGTACTGGTTTCTATCGTGGTCACCACGCTGCTGGGCTGGATATTGGGTGATGTTCACTATACCGGCATCGTTTCTGCGCCGCCGAGCGTGACCACGGTGATTGGTCATGTGGATCTGGCGGGCTCGCTGAACCTCGGTCTGGCAGGCGTGATCTTCTCGTTTATGCTGGTGAACCTGTTTGACTCCTCCGGTACCCTGATCGGCGTGACTGATAAAGCCGGTCTGGCCGATGAGAAGGGTAAGTTCCCGCGCATGAAGCAGGCGCTGTTTGTCGATAGCGTTTCGTCCGTTGCGGGTTCTTTTATTGGCACCTCTTCCGTAACTGCCTATATCGAATCGTCTTCAGGGGTTTCCGTTGGCGGCCGCACCGGCTTAACCGCTGTAGTGGTTGGTCTTCTGTTCCTGCTGGTTATCTTCCTGTCGCCGCTGGCAGGCATGGTTCCTGCCTATGCCGCAGCCGGTGCGCTGATTTACGTTGGCGTTCTGATGACGTCCAGCCTGGCGCGAGTGAAGTGGGATGACCTGACCGAATCGGTTCCTGCGTTTATTACCGCCGTGATGATGCCGTTTAGCTTCTCTATTACCGAAGGTATTGCCTTAGGCTTTATCTCTTACTGCGTGATGAAGATTGGTACCGGCCGTCTGCGTGACCTCAGCCCATGCGTGATTGTGGTTTCACTGCTGTTCGTGCTGAAGATTGTGTTTATCGACGCTCATTAATGCGCGTTCCCCTCACACTCGGCATGCTGGCGAGTGTGAGGGAACAATACTACGCTTTAACCCGCTGAATATACTCGGCAAAGGCGCTTAGCTGCCCGCTGAGATGATCGAGCGTACTCTGATCGACCACTTTCCCCTCCTGCGGATCGACCTTGTTCTGAATCACGCCGCCCATAAACTCTGGCTTGTTCATCACCATCGCATCGAGGAAGACCAGAATCTGACGCAGATGATACTGGCAGCGCGCGCCGCCAATAGCGCCCATTGAGCTGGTTTGAATCAATACCGGTTTGCCGGATAGGGGTTGTTCTGGCAGGCGAGACAGCCAGTCGATGGCATTTTTCAGGCCTCCGGGAACCGAGTAGTTATATTCTGGAGTCACGATAACCACACCATCCGCTTCGCGAATTTTCTGAGCAATATCCTGCACGCTTTGCGGGAATCCCTCTTCCTGTTGGGCGTCAGCATCGTACAGCGGAATCGCGCCAATGGATGGTAACGCGGAGATTTCCATTCCCGCAGGCGCAATGCCGGGCAGGGTGCGCGCTACCATGGCATTAAAAGAGCCCTTGCGCAGGCTTCCGAGTAACGTAACAACTTTCAACGTATCAGACATGATTGCTCCTTTGCATCATGATGGCCGGACGGGCCGGTCAGTTGAGGGAGAAGGCTTTTTCGGTTGGTAAGCTGGTAAAGCGCATGAGTCGGGTGGATAACTCTTTTGCACGAATTTGCACGTCAGGCAGGCTGTGCCACCCCGCTTTGCCGCCATATTCCCAGATTTTTAGTTGGCCAATATCCGGGCTTGCGGCGATGGACCAGACCAGCACTGTTTCGGCGTCACAGACGGCTTCTATTGGCTGCATTCTGCCCGTTCGTAATCTGCCCGATCCTGGGAGGAGCTGTAGGTGAACTGGGGATTCCCCAGTCAGTTTCAGGATGCTTTTACGTAGTGCAGCCAGTTGAGCGCGTGCTTCATCGGGGTCGTGCTGATTGCTAATCCATAAACGCTCATTGCTATTAAAAGCGTAGCGGTCAGCATCATGTAATGAATGTAAACCCTGGGTGGTGTGCCGTAGCTCCATATCCAGGCCGCAATCCCCTTCGGTGGTTAGTGCTACGCCGACGATATTTCCGGCATAAGAGATGGAGAAGCGTGGGAGATGCTCGTCGCGAAAAGTCGGTTTACCATTCTCTTCGTCAATTATTTCGGGAAGTTCACTGATGCCATACAACATGAAGAGAAGTTCTGCGAGTAGCGATCGTGATGCACGATAGCGGCTTTGTCGGTACTCGGGCAGGCGTCTTGCCGATTGATGACAGGCCGCCGACAGGCGTGTTGATTGTGGTTCTCTGGTGTTGAGTATCCCTCTTGCAAAATGCGTTGCCATTCGTCGCTCCGTGATTAATGGTCAATGATAAAAACTGCGAATAATATTATCGCTCAGAATAGTCAGGTTTTAATGCGGAAATTCCCTCTTGAAAAGGGAAATTGTGTGAATTTTACAATTTATTGCGCGAACGAGGCAAACCAGGGCTACAACGGGTCGATATAGAGCTGCCTTAGGGTTTCTCGCAGCCAGACGATCTTCGGGTTGTAGCTATTGCGCTTATGCCACAGCAGCGTGAAGGGGACGCGCACTTTCTCCAGAAGCGATGGTTCCAGCGGTAGTGGAAGCGAGACCAGCGGTAGATGGTGCTGCTGATTATAACGCTGACAATAGCGTGGCGCAGTCGCCAGCATCGTATGATTTGGCTGTGCGGCCATAAACAGCGACTGCTCAAAACCTGGCACGGTCAACGCCACGGTGCGTTTATGCCCCAGATCGTGCAGCACGTCATCCAGCGCCCAGGTATCGCTCTGTTCCCAGCATATATTGATGTGCGGATAGCGTAAAAAAGTCTCAAGACTCCATTCCTCGCTGAGTGCGGGGTGATCGGCGCGTAGCCACACCTGCGGCAGGTCGGTAAACAGAACCTCAAAATCGATATACCAGGGCAGCATACTTAGCTGTTCCCGGGAGCGCGGATGGGTTTCACGCCCGCAAAAACCGATATCGACTTCGCCACGAATAATGGCATCCAGTGAATCGTAATCCCAATTACGCAGGCGGATCAGCGCCTGAGGATAGTGCTGGTAGATCCGCTGAGAAAGCGAATTCAGCAGGATCATCAGCAGCGGCGACTCCGCTGCCAGCTCAAACTTCAGACCGCTTGGCATCGTGTGATGAGGCTTATCGAGGATCTGATTGCCCATCTGCATCCAGTCCGCTAAATCCTGCTCCATGCTGCTCATCAGCGGCGTGGGCGACAGTCCCTGAGGGGTTTTAACAAACAAAGGATCGTCAAACCAGGCGCGCAGCTTGGCCAGCGACTTACTCACTGCCGACGGCGAGACGTTCATTCGTTTCGCCGTGCGGGTGACGCTGAGCTCCTGCGTTAAAAGTTGCAGGCACAAGAGTAAGTTAAGATCGAGACTCGACAGGGGTTTCTTCATAGCGCTGCGCGGCCCGCGAAGGGGAAGCGACCATAATCAGAACAATGCTTACTATGCTACAGGCAATGAGTATCCCGATCAGCATATTCATTGCGCTGAGTCCGACGATCGCCGCCAGCCAAATCCACAGCGAAGAGCCGCAGACCTGAGCAATCCCCAAAACTGAGCTTGCGACGCCCGCGCGCAGGGTAAATGGCCCTAAAGCCTGACTCATCGCCACGCCAAAGCCGACGGAGAATCCGGCGCAAATAAGCCCCAGTCCCAGCATTGTCATGGCCTGGCTGGTGGAGAGACTAAGCAGCACCCCAGCGATAAAGAACAGAACCTGTGAGGTCAGCATCAGCGTGCGCGGCTTAAATAGCGTCAGGGCAAACGGCGTCGAAAATGAAACTACCATACTGACCAGCGCCATCATCGCCATTGCCATGGAATAGGTCCCGCGATCGAAGCCCATCTCTTCCATCATCAGCACCGGGGAGACGTTAACGTAGGTCAGGATAGTCGTCACGCTCAGGGTGGTAATGACAATTCGGCTGAGGAAAAAGCGGTTAAGTAGCGACTCGGGGGCGATATTTTGCTGTGTTTCCGTGTGCGGTATGGAGGTTGGGCGCGTTTCCCGCAACGCAAAAATCGAAAGCAGGCCCACCAGAACGCCCATGCCGGTCATGGTATAGAACAGGCTCTGCCAGGGGTATTTCAGCATAATCAGATGGCCCAGCACCGGAGCCAGTACCGGAATAATGCAGGTGATGCCGTTTAGCAACGACAGGACTTTGGCACGGCGGCGATCGTCGAGGGTATCGCGCAGAACGGCAAAGGCGACGACGTAGCAGCTACCCGCGCCAATCCCCTGAATAAAACGCCCAATCAGGAAGTGGGTACTGACCTGCGCTTGAGAACAGAGCAGGGACGCCAGAACAAAGACTATAGCTCCGAATATGGCGACCGGCTTACGTCCTGATTTATCCGCTATACGGCCAGCAAACAGCATCGCGGCGGCCATTCCCGCGAGATAAACCGAGAAGGCAATGTGCAGTTGCGCTTCGCTGGCCCCCAGGTCCTGTGCGATGCGCGGCAGGCCGACCAGATACATATCGATGCCGGATGGATAAAGCAAAACCAGCGCAAAACTACAGATAAGAAAGCGTGCCATAGAACCCCTCGCGATAAGAATGTCGTACAGAATAGAGACGATCGCGCGGCAGTACGAGTTGCCATTTGGACAACAATGATTTCCTGGGAGGAAAAACGCTTCGGAGATAAACGATTATAGGTTAATGGTTTGATTTTATATTGTTTTTTACTGTCTCGATAAATTGATCGCGTAAATGATTACTTATCTGCGAATTCCAGACGAGGCCAATATCCCAGCCAGCCTGGTTTCCTTCAAGATTGTGCAGACTCACTCCGGCAGGGAGGAAGTTACGCACGCTTTCTGGTAGCAACGCGACGCCGTTTCCCCCGGCGATCAGGGCCAATAAAGTATGTATATCATCCGTAACGGACGCGGGTTCAGCTGTGATGTCGCTTTGCAGAAGATATTGCCTTGTTTGTTCCGCCTGGCAGGGGCTTTGATCCGGATTAATTTGCAATATTGTGTTCGACATTAAAATATCCCGCTCGCTTTTTTGCTGCCAGGTTTTTGCTGATGGCACCGCCAGAATAAGTTTTTCATGTTTAATGAATATTGAACTTAGTGGTTCGGTCATCGGAAGGCGAACAAAACCGACATGCAGAGATCCATCCATTAATAGTTTACATTGCACGCTTGATGGAATATGACTCACGGATAACTCTATTCCTGTATGCATATTTTGAAATATGTTGATCCACGCGGGAACGGTATTGAATGATGAAATCCCAAACCCAATTAATAAACTACCGCTATTCTTTTTCTGTATTTCTCGCGTATAACTTAAAAAACGATGGTGTTGTTTTACCAGATCTTGAGCTTTCGAAAACAGCTGCTGCCCAAGCTCAGTGAGTATCGCACCGTGGCGTCCGCGCTGGAAAAGCGCCCCACCGACCTGCTGCTCTAATGCCTGGATTTGTTTGGATAAGGCTGGCTGCGTGAGGTGCAGGGCCATAGCGGCCTTGTGGTAGCTACCTTGTTCTGCAACTGTAACAAATGCGCGTATGAGTCTTATATCCATTCCTGACATTTATCGAACTCTGAAAAAATGGAATTATATACTCTATCATAAGTCAGAGCATACTTGCCAAGAGGTCTTTCATTATAAATAAGGACGATATTGATGTGTCAAAATAAGTCGATAAAGTTAGCCGTTCTTTTCGATATGGATGGTGTATTAATTGATTCTAATGCTGTTATCGAGCGTGCATGGTGTGAAGCCGCGAAAATGTACGGCCGTGAAATTAGCGACGAAGATATTATTAAACATATTCATGGTCAGCCGGGACCGCACACGATTCGCGCGCTGTTTAATGACCTGCCTCTTGCCGATCGGCAGAAAGTCCAGGAACATATTATTTATGTCGAAAACACCGCCAGTTATGAGGCTATCCTTGGTGTGGCGGAGCTTATTACTTCCCTTAAGGACGCGGGGATCACCGTCGGTATTGTTACCAGCGGCTGGCGTGAGAAAATCGAGCGGGTGATTGAAATGCTTCATATTCAGTCCTGCATTTCGGTCATCGTCGAGCGTGATGATGTCGCCAGAGGTAAGCCTCATCCCGACCCCTATCTGCTGGCGGCGGCGCGGCTAGGGATCCCGGCGAATCAGACGGTTGTTTTTGAGGATTCCCGCAGCGGAGTCACTTCCGCCGTTGCCGCAGGAGCGTATTGCGTAGGGATCGGCGGCGATGATTTACTGCCTTACGGTGCAATGCTTGCTATCCCTGACTTTCGTGGGGTTCGCGTTGTGACAGAAGGCGATAACACGCCGGTACTTTTGTTCACTCCTGAACATTCCGTGCAGATGGGAGAGCATCGTTAAAATGAGGAAGGGAAATAATAAAAATCCCGCTTTAACAGACAGTTAAAGCGGGTTAGTCAATGCTCACAAACTGAGCCTATTTGCCAATACAGAAACTGGAGAAAATCCGTCCCAGCAGGTCGTCAGAGGTAAATTCGCCAGTAATTTCGCTCAGGTTCTGCTGCGCCAAGCGCAGCTCTTCCGCCAGCAGTTCGCCTGCCCACGCGCCCAGCAGCTGCGCTTTCCCCTGCTGCAGATGCTCTGCGGCCTCGGACAGCGCCTGCAGATGGCGACGGCGTGCGAGGAAGCCGCCTTCCATATTGGTTTCAAAGCCCATGCTCTGTTTGAGATGGTTGCGCAGCACGTCGACGCCTTCACCGGTACGAGCGGAGAGGCGGACAAGTGAGTGGCCATTTACTTCGCTCAGCCCCAGCGTCTCGCCGGTGATATCCGCTTTATTGCGCACCACGGTAATCGGCAAGTTTTTCGGCAGACGGGCGATAAAGTCCGGCCAGATATCCGCCGGATCGGTCGCATCAGTGGTGGTGCCATCGACCATAAACAGCACGCGGTCGGCTTGTTCAATCTCCTGCCAGGCACGCTCGATGCCGATGCGCTCGACCTCATCGTTCGCATCGCGTAGGCCTGCAGTGTCGATGATGTGCAGCGGCATACCGTCGATATGGATATGTTCGCGTAGCACGTCGCGGGTAGTACCGGCAATATCGGTGACGATAGCCGCTTCACGACCCGCCAGAGCGTTCAGCAGGCTCGATTTACCGGCGTTCGGACGTCCGGCAATCACCACTTTCATCCCTTCGCGCAGCAGGCTGCCCTGGCGCGCTTCGGTGCGTACGGCGTCGAGGTCGGCAATCACCTCGTTAAGCTGGGCTTCGATTTTGCCATCGGAGAGGAAGTCGATCTCCTCGTCCGGGAAGTCGATGGCCGCTTCCACGTAGATTCGCAGGTGAGTAAGTGCTTCCACAAGGTGATTAACGCGTGTGGAGAATGCACCTTGTAAAGAGTTCAGCGCGGAACGCGCGGCTTGCTCTGAGCTGGCATCGATCAGGTCGGCAATTGCCTCGGCCTGAGCCAGATCGAGCTTGTCATTGAGAAACGCGCGCTCGGAGAACTCACCGGGCCTGGCGATACGCAGGCCTGGTAGCATCAGAATACGTTTGAGCAGCAGGTCGAGGATAACCGGGCCGCCGTGGCCCTGAAGTTCTAGTACGTCTTCACCTGTGAAGGAATTCGGGCCAGGGAACCACAGCGCAATCCCCTGATCCAGCGCGCTGCCGTCGCTGTCTTTAAACGGCAGGTAGTCGGCATAGCGCGGCTTTGGCAGCTTGCCGAGCACCGCCTGTGCGACGTCGCGCGCCTTCAGGCCAGAGATACGCAGAATGCCCACACCACCGCGTCCCGGTGGGGTTGCCTGTGCGACGATAGTGTCGTTATGGCTCATGATTACTCTCTATGTAAATGTAAAAAAGGCGGTCTATTGACCGCCTTCTCTGGCATTAACTTTACCGTAGATTCTCGAAATAGTTCAAGTTGCAGGAAGGCGGCAAGTTAGAGAGGCCCCAGGAGCTTACTGAAGTAAGTGACTGGGGCGAACTAACGAAGCCAACGCATCTGCAGCTTGAAGAATGAAGAGAATCAGGATTTTTTCTTCTCGCGGCTATGCAGGCCACGCTTCTCCAGACCACGGTAAATCAGCTGCTGCTGGATAATGGTGACCAGGTTGCTGACGATATAGTAAACCACCAGACCAGATGGGAACCACAGGAAGAACACCGTGAAGATGACCGGCATAAAGGTCATGATCTTCTGCTGCATCGGGTCGGTTACCGTGGTCGGCGACATCTTCTGAATGAAGAACATCGTTGCGCCCATGATGATCGGCAGGATGTAGTACGGGTCTTGTGCTGACAGGTCGTGGATCCACAGGATAAACGGCGCATGACGCAGTTCAACCGAAGCGCTCAGCATGTAATACAGCGCAAGGAAGATTGGCATCTGAATTATCAGCGGGAAGCAGCCACCCAGCGGGTTAACCTTCTCAGCTTTATACAGAGCCATCATTTCCTGGCTTTGACGCTGTTTGTCATCACCCAGACGCTCACGCATTGCCTGAATCTTCGGCTGCAGCATACGCATCTTCGCCATGGAGGTGTACTGCGCTTTAGTCAGCGGGTACATGATGCCACGAACGATAAAGGTGATAACGATGATGGAGAAGCCCCAGTTACCCAGGAAGCTATGGATCCATTTCAGCAGTTTGAACAACGGCTGAGAGATGAACCACAGCCAACCGTAGTCAACGGTCAGGTCAAGATGCGGCGCAACGGCAGCCATTTTGTCCTGAATTGCCGGGCCGACCCACAGGGTGCTTTCCAGCTTATCGGTTTGACCAGGCTGCACCAGAACCGGCTGAGATTTGTAGCCGATAGCCACAATACCGTTACCGAGATTCGCGGTGTAGAAGTTGTTAGTGCCATTGTTCTGCGGAACCCATGCGGTAGTAAAGTACTGCTGCAGCATGGCAACCCAACCGTTTTTGGTGCTGACGTTCAGGTTTTCGTTATCAACGATAGTGTCGAATTTATACTTTTCGTACTTCGTTTCAGATGTTGAATACGCTGCACCACGGAAAGTGTGCATTGTCGTCAGACCACCCGTCTGGGTATCGCGATGCGTCGGCAGATTGGCAGACTGCTTCAGCTGACCAAAGGTCGACACTTCTAGCGGTTTTTCGCTGGCGTTTTGTACGCTATAGGCGACGTTGACCGCATATTCACCGCGCTTCAGGGTGAAAGTTTTGGTGAAAACGTTGCCTGCTTTATCGGTGTACGCCAGTGGAATGACGATTTCGTTCTGGCCATCAGCCAGCACAAACGCATCTTTATCGACGTTATACAGCGGACGCGGTCCGTTAGCCGGGTTATCCGGGCCATCACGACCGGTTAAACCGCTCTGCGCCTGATAGGTAAACTGCGGAGTGGTTTCCAGTAACTGGAACGGTTCTGTCGATTTCAGCTCTTTTGGATAGTCCAGAAGCAGCGCTTGCTCAACATCACCACCGCTGGTGTTGATGGTCAGGTCAAGCACATCGGTTTTTACCGTAATCAGTTTCCCCTGGCCACTGGCCGGTACGCCCTGGTCGGCGGCGCTACCCGTTGCTGTGGTCGTTGTCTGCGTGGTCTGCTGCTGGGGCTGAGGATTGTTATCCTGCTCCCACGCTTGCCAGATCATGAAAGACACGAACAACAAAGCGATGATAAGAAGATTGCGTTGCGAATCCATCGTTAGTGTTCTCTGGTATCAAATGGTCCAGGCGGGACGGGATCGTCACCACCAGGGTGTAAAGGGTGGCATTTTAATACGCGTTTCACCGTCAACCAACTGCCTTTTATCAGTCCAAACCTGCGCAATGCCTCAATTCCGTATTGAGAGCAGGTTGGTGTGAAACGACAGTGCGGCCCGAGTAGCGGACTAATCAGGCGTTGATAGACCCGAATCAGGCCTATCAGGACCCGCGAGCCAGGCGACAGTGGCGGCGCCATAATTTTTCCAACGCTTCCGAGAGAGCACGGTTATCGAGGTCGGCAACCCCCTTCTTCGCCACCACCACGAAATCCATTGGCGGGAGTTCATGTTGACGTAAACGGAAGCTTTCACGCGTCAGACGTTTAATCCGATTGCGTTCATGTGCGCGTTTAACGTTTTTCTTGGCGACAGTAAGACCGATGCGGGGATGCCCCAGCGAATTTTGGCGGCCGAGGATGGTGATTTGCGGCGTGCCAGCCCGTAATGGCTGCTGGAAGACGAAAGTGAAATGACTGGGAGTTAACAAACGTAACTCCCTGGGAAATGCGAGCTTAACCACTCAGGGTTAGCTTTATTACTTGGAAACGGTCAGACGAGAACGGCTTTTAGCACGACGACGTGCCAGAACCTGACGACCATTTTTAGTAGCCATACGAGCACGGAAGCCGTGAGAACGGTTGCGCTTCAGTACAGACGGTTGAAAAGTGCGTTTCATGGCGGTTTCTACCTAAACTTGAATAATTTCACTGACTTTCGCGTATACCCGAACGAATTTCGAACGGCCTACGCCTCAGCGTGGGTGATTAAAGAGGCCGGATTGTAATAATTGTACACTCCGGAGTCAATTCTCTTTCCTTATTTCTCGCACCTTGCCGCACAAAAAATAAGCGATGGCACGATGCGGAAAACGGGCATTACGCGCCGGGTGGGGGATTATACGACCTGGTGGATAAAGCGCAAGGATCGCAAAGGATCTTTGTTAGATCGATTAAGCCCAAAACCAGCATAGCTCATTAATTTTTCCAATATGCGGCTGAAATCGTGCTTCACTCTCCCCGGGATCGTTTACACTTACCCGGCTTCGATCCTTCCTGTGGATAAATCGGGAAGAATCTGTTGAGAAACACAAGATCTCTTTCTCACTTTAGGCTATGATCCGCGGTCCCGATCGTGATCCAATGATCCACATCGGGTAATAACCGCAGATAGCGGTTCGCACGTCACCCCTTTTGTGCAGGGGCTTTTCGGCTAATGCAGGGTCTTGTCGACGTGTGCCAACAATCACGATTGTTTCAGTTTCTCTTTTATATCGATTTTTGTTCGAGTGGAGTCCGCC